>JAXMNQ010000062.1:0-32674 GCA_034670345.1 Paracoccaceae bacterium
AGCCCAAGCGCGAAGCGCGCCCATCACTCGCAGCAAACTCGTGCCCAAGCGACCGTAGGAACGACATCAAGCCGCTCCCAGAGCGCCACGGGACCGTCCCGGCGAATAACGCGGGTTTAGTCGGTAAAGACCACAGAGACTGTTGGATCGCCCGGCAGCCCGACATAGCTGACCGAGGCCCCGCCTCCGGCCTTGGCGGGCGGCAGCAGCGGCCCGATGGATCCGACAGAGATCAAGTCACCCGCCTGCAGCAAATAGCCTGCCGACACCAGCCAGAGCACCGCATTCACCGGGTTGCCCAGAACCGCGGACCCCGGCGCCTCTGCCATCACCGTGCCATCCGCCGCGCGCACCGTGACTTGCATGTTGGCCAGAGCCGCCAGCATCGCCGCCGGATCCTCAACGGGGATCTCTGCCCCCATCACCCCCAGACGCGGCGCGACGCCGATGGCCGTCAGCGTGATGCCATTGATCGGTTCGCCCGCCTTGAAGGTCAGGTCCGGCAGTTCCATGAACGGACGCACGGCGGAGATATGGGTGATCGCCTCTTCTGCCGTTGTCGCGCCGTTGATGGCTTCATCGCCCACCACCAGAATTAGGTCCGCCTCGAACAGCGGAATCGCACCGAATTTTGCCGGCACCTCCGCGCCGTCCTGCAGCAGCATGTCACGGTACAGCACGCCGCCCACCGGTTCGGTGACGCCAAATCGTTCCTGCGCCGGTTTGCTGGTCAACCCGGCCTTGTACCCCACGACCGGCCCTAGATGCGCGGACAGCGCCTCGACCAGCTTTTCCTGCGTACAGAGCGCGTCATCCATTGTGCCGTCGGGCACCAGGGCCGCGGTCGGCACCTTGGCCAGGTGATCGGCCACGAAGGCTTCGATCGCGGCATCCGTGGCGCATTCTGCCAAGGCCTGCGTCACTGGCAGCAAAGCCAGTCCCCCGGCCAGCAATGTCTCTTTCAAACCGATCATGAAACCCTCCCGTCGCGGCGGCCCCCGCCGGCCCACCTGTCCTGACAGCCTGAGCATTCGTCCCGAGTCGGGCAATAGGCTTGTCCCAGCCGCAAACGACCACGCGCGGCCAAGGGACGGTGGGCGGGGCGTCTTTGCCGGAGGCAAACAGCGTCCGCCCCCGTCCACTGCGTCAAACGAACTGTTCCCGGATCAGCCGCTCTTCCAACCCATGGCCCGGATCGAACAACACATGGTGCGCCACACCCGGTTCAGACCGGATATGCACCGCCACCACGTCGCGCACCGCTTCACCGTCCGCCTCTGCCATGACAGGCCGCTTTTCGGGTTCCAGCACTTCGAAACTCACCTCTGCCGCCTTCGGCAGCAGCGCCCCGCGCCAGCGCCGGGGCCGGAATGCGGCCACCGGGGTCAGCGCCAGCACATCCGCGCCAATCGGCAGGATCGGCCCGTGCGCCGAATAGTTATAGGCCGTCGACCCGGCAGGCGTGGACACCAGCGCCCCGTCGCAGACCAATTCGGTCATCCGCACCTTGCCATCGACGCTGATCGACAACCGCGCCGCCTGCGAACCGCTGCGGTGCAGGGACACCTCGTTGATCGCCAGTGCCCGATGCTCGCGCCCTTCGGCACAGATCGCACGCATCGCCAGCGGGTTGATCACCGCCTCTTCGGCGGCCTGCAACCGTTCCACCAGCGCATGCTCGGAATATTCGTTCATCAAAAAGCCGACCGTGCCGCGGTTCATACCATAAACGGGCACTGCCAGTTCCTGCGTCCGGTGCAGGGTGTGCAGCATGAATCCGTCCCCGCCCAGCGCAACGATCGCATCGGCGCCCTCTTCGGCATGGTCGCCATAGCGGCGCGTCAGCCCGGCGCGGGCCGCCTGCGCGATCGGGGCACGCGACGCGCAAAAGGCGATCCTCAAGGACATCGGGGGTTTCCTGTCGTCTCCATCCGGGGCGGATGGAAGCACATGTTCCCGCTCAGGGCCAGTGCTGCGGTTCCTATGCCGCTGGAATAATCCACTGCGTCGCTTTAGGTTCTTTGAGGCCCGGCCGGTTTCCGATACGAAACAGGCCAAATCGAATCCTAAGGAGCAGCGCCATGAACGCCCCTCATCGCGACGACGGTTTCTTTACCGAGTCGCTCTCCTCCCGCGATCCTGAACTCTTTGCCTCGATCACCGGTGAACTTGGTCGCCAACGCGACGAGATCGAACTGATCGCTTCGGAAAACATCGTGTCCCGCGCCGTGATGGAGGCGCAAGGCTCTGTCATGACCAACAAGTATGCCGAGGGCTATCCGGGCCGCCGCTACTATGGTGGCTGCGACTGGGTGGACGTGGCGGAAAACCTCGCCATCGCGCGTGCCAAGGACCTGTTCGGGTGTGAATACGCCAACGTGCAGCCGAACTCGGGGTCGCAAGCCAACCAGGGTGTGTTTACCGCGCTGATCCAGCCGGGCGACACCATCCTCGGGATGTCACTGGACGCTGGCGGCCACCTGACCCACGGCGCCAAGCCGAACCAGTCGGGCAAATGGTTCAACGCCATCCAGTACGGCGTGCGCCAGCAGGACAACCGCCTGGACTATGACCAGGTCGAGGCGCTGGCCAAGGAGCATCAACCCAAGCTGATCATCGCCGGTGGCAGCGCCATCCCGCGCCAGATCGACTTTGCCCGCATGCGCGAAATCGCCGACATGGTCGGGGCGTATCTGCACGTGGACATGGCCCACTTTGCCGGTCTGGTGGCAGCGGGCGAACATCCCTCGCCCTTCCCGCACGCCCATGTGGCCACCACCACCACGCACAAGACCCTGCGCGGTCCGCGCGGCGGCATGATCCTGACCAATGACGAGGCGATCGCCAAGAAAGTCAACTCGGCGATCTTCCCCGGCATCCAGGGCGGCCCCCTGATGCATGTCATCGCCGCCAAGGCCGTGGCATTCGGCGAGGCGCTGCGGCCTGAGTTCAAGACCTACCAGCAGAACGTCATCAAGAACGCACAGGCACTGTCGGATCAGCTGATCAAGGGTGGCTTGGACACCGTGACCCACGGCACCGACACCCATGTGGTGCTGGTCGACCTGCGCCCCAAGGGTGTGAAGGGCAACGCCACCGAAAAGGCCCTGGGCCGGGCGCATATCACCTGCAACAAGAACGGCGTTCCGTTTGACCCCGAAAAGCCGACCGTGACCAGCGGCATCCGCCTCGGTTCCCCCGCCGGGACCACGCGCGGCTTCATGGAGGCCGAGTTCCGCCAGATCGCCGACTGGATCATCGAGGTGGTCGACGGGCTGGCCGCGAATGGTGAGGACGGCAACGGTGAAGTCGAAGCCAAGGTCAAGGCCGAGGTCGAGGCGCTCTGCGCACGGTTCCCGATCTACCCCGGCGTCTGAACGGGTGCAGGGCGGGATTTACCCCGCCGACCGGCGGCGGACCTTTCGGTCCGCCGTTTTCATTTTGCGGCCAAGGTCACCGCGATCCCCTGCGCGCAATGCCGCCATCCACCTTTGTCGGCGGTGAAAGGTCAGGCCAACTTTCATGACACATTGAAAAACTGTCCCTGTAACCCATTGAATCTGCACTCCCCCGAAGATGTCCACCTGTGCACGACCTTCCTGCGGTCACAGAAGGTCCCCAAGGTCGCACCCCTGCCCGCCGGGGTGACAAACCGGCCCCGCAGAGCTATGAGGCGCAAAATTCGGCAACCCTCGATCCCGGAAGGATTCTCATGACCACGCAGGTTTTCGGCCACAAATCGCCCGACACGGACAGCACCGGCAGCCCGATCATCTGGGCCTGGTACCTCAACGAAATCAAAGGCGAGGCCGCCCAGCCCTGCCTGCTGGGAGAGCCCAACACCGAAGCGGCCTTCATGCTGGACCACTGGAAGCTGGACAAGCCGGGCATCATCCAGGATGTCGCCGAAGGCGCGCCGGTGGTGATCGTGGACACCAACAACCCCGCCGAACTGCCCGCCTCGATCAATTCCGCCGACATCCGCGCCATCATCGACCACCACAAGCTGGTCGGCGGGCTGGAAACCAAGGGCCCGATCGACATCACCGTGCGGCCGCTGGCCTGCACCGCCACCATCATGGTCGACCTGATGGGCGACGATGCCGCCAGGATGCCCGAGGCCATCAAGGGCGCAGCACTGACCTGCATCCTCAGCGACACGCTGGAGTTCCGCTCGCCCACCACGACGCAGCACGACAAGGACGTGGCGCAGAAGCTGGCCGCCGATCTGGGGCTGGACATCAGCGATTTCGCGGCCCGGATGTTTGCCGCCAAGTCCGACGTCTCGGCCTTTTCCGATGCGGAACTGATCCGCATGGACAGCAAGGAATACGAGGTCGACGGCACCAGGTTCCGCGTCTCCGTCCTCGAGACCACCGCGCCGGAAATCCCGCTGGGCCGCAAGGACAGCCTGATGGAAACCTACAAGACCGTGCGGGCCGAGGATGGCGTGGACGAGGTCCTGCTGTTCGTTGTGGACATCCTGAAAGAAGAGGCCACCCTGCTGGTCCCGAACGACCTGGTGAAGGGCGTGGCCGAAAAGAGCTTTGGCGCAACGGTCGAGGGCGACACCGTGGTCCTGCCCGGTATCATGAGCCGCAAGAAGCAGATCATCCCGAACCTCAAGGTCTGAGGGTTCGGCCCTTGGCAGGGCTTTGGAGACTCCAATTGCACGGGGGCCAGTGGCCCCCGTTCTGTTTTGGTCAGGTGGGGGCTTTGCCCCCGCCGCCTGCGGCGCCTCCCCCAGGAATATTTTCAGACAGAAGAAACCGGGAGTGGCGCGCCCAGGCTGATCCCGTCGGGCGAAATCCGACATCCCAGCGCCAGCGCCTCGACCCCGGCGGCGCGGGCCTGTGCGAAGGCCGCCGCATACCCCGGGTCGATGTCCGCGGCCAGGGTGACAGCGCTGCAATCGGTGCGCTGCACGAGGTAGAGCATCACGGCCCGATGCCCCTGTCGCACCATGTCCGCCAGTTCGGCCAGGTGTTTTGTTCCGCGCGCGGTCACGCTGTCGGGAAACTCCGCCAGTCCGGCCTGCCGCGACAGGGTCACGGATTTCACCTCGACGTAGCAATCCGCGCGGCCCGCGCCCGTCAGCAGGAAGTCGATCCGGCTGTTGGTGCCGTAGTTCACTTCGGGCCGGACGTGGTCATGGCCCACCAGCCCTGCGACCTCTCCGGCCATCAGTGCCGGTTTCAGAACACGGTTCGCCGCGCCGGTGTCCACGCCGGTGAAATGACCGCCCGGGTGTTCCACCAGCCGCCAGGCCCATTTCAGTTTCTTCTTCGGGTCATCGTTCGGTTCCAGCCAGATCCGCTGACCTTCCGCCTTCAGGCCCAGCATCGACCCGGGGTTGGCCACATGGGCCACCACCTCACGTCCGTCCTCCAGCCGGCAGTCGGCGAGGAATCTCTTGTAGCGGCGGATCAGGGTGGCGGGGACGAGGGGGGTTTGAAAGCGCATGGTGCGGGCCTATACCGTGCAGGGCCGTCAACGCCAAGGAGCCTGCGCCATGTCCAATCCCACCGCCGCAATGCTGGTCATCGGGGACGAGATCCTCTCTGGCCGGACCCGCGATGCCAACATGCATTACCTTGCGCAGGAATTCACCAAGCATGGCATCGACCTGCGCGAGGTGCGCATCGTCAGTGACGACAGCGACGCGATCATCGCCGCGATCAATGCGCTGCGCGCGGCCCATGATCATGTGGTCACCTCCGGCGGCATCGGACCGACCCATGACGACATCACCGCTCCCTGTGTCGCCGAGGCCTTTGGCGTGTCGATCACCGTGCGCGACGACGCCCGCGCCCTATTGCAGGAGCATTATGACCACACCGGCCGGGAATTGAACGAGGCGCGCCTGCGCATGGCGCGCATTCCGGATGGCGCCGTGCTGATTGAAAACCCGGTGTCGATCGCCCCCGGTTTCACGCTGGAAAATGTGCATGTCATGGCGGGTGTGCCCTCGGTCTTTCAGGCCATGGTCAGCAGTGTGCTGCCGCACATGACGGGTGGCCATCCGCTCTTGTCGCAAAGCCTGCGGATCGAGCGCGGCGAAGGGGAAATTGCCGGGCCGCTGAGCGAGGTGGCGGAACGGTTTCCCGATCTGTCCATCGGCTCTTACCCGTTTCAGCGCAACGGAATCTTCGGGGCAAATGTGGTGATCCGGGGAACCCATGGCGGGCAGATAGATGCCGCCATTTCGGAACTGGCCGCGCTTTTCCCCGAGGCGATGGCGCACTGAACCGCACCACGCGCGCCTGCCGCATGGACAGGCCGCGGGGCAACGGCCATAACAGGGACAAGATGCAGCATTCCGGCCCTGAAATGATCGCCGACCAGACCCGCTATTTCGACGCCATGGACGCAACCTGGCCCGCCGCCTCGCGGGTCCGGGCGGGGCCGTGGCTGTTGCGTGAGGGGCGCGGCGGCGGAAAACGCGTCTCCGCCGCAACCGCGGCGGGCGACTGGCGTGAAGACGATCTGTCGGCGGCGGAAAAGGCGATGCGTCTGATGGGGCAGACGCCGCTGTTCATGATCCGGCAAGAGGATGAGGCGCTGGACAGCGCGCTGATCCCGCGCGGCTATGCCAGGGTCGACCCGGTGCAGATATGGTCTGCCCCGATTGCCAGCCTGACCGATCTGCGCCTGCCGCGTGTCACCGCCTTTGCGATCTGGGAACCGCTGGCGATCATGCGCGAGATCTGGGCAGCGGGGGGCATCGGACCAGCCCGCCTGCGTGTGATGGAGCGGGTCAAAGGCCCCAAGACGGGCCTTTTCGGGCGGGTCTCGGACCGGCCCGCCGGAGCCGGGTTCTGCGCCATTCACGATGGCATCGCCATGGTGCACGCACTGGAAATCGCGCCCGAACACCGGCAGAAGGGACTGGGCGGCTGGATGATGCGTTGCGCCGCGCTTTGGGCCGAACAGCAGGGCGCGACAGAAATCGCATTGGCCGCAACTACCGAAAACGCCGCGGCAAACGCCCTTTATGCCACCTTGAAGATGCAGGTCGTCGGGCACTACCATTACCGGACGCTCAACGCAGATGACGATAGCGAGGACATGTGACCGACGCCCTTCCCACAGCGCTCAACCTGCCCATGGCGGATCCACTGCCCGAGGCCACGCAGAAATACTTTGACATCTGTCAGGACAAACTGGGCATGGTGCCCAACGTGTTGCGCGCCTATGCCTTTGACATCGACAAGCTCAATGCCTTCACGGCGGTGTACAACGACCTGATGCTGGCCGACAGCCGGCTGAGCAAGCTGGAGCGCGAGATGATCGCCGTGGTCGTCTCCTCGATCAACCGTTGTTTCTATTGTCTGACAGCCCATGGCGCGGCGGTCCGGGACCTTTCCGGAGATCCGAAACTGGGCGAGATGCTGGTGATGAACTGGCGCGTGGCCGACCTCAGCCATCGACATCGGGCCATGCTTGGTTTCTCCGAGAAGATGACCAAGGCCTCCTCCGAGATCGCCGAATATGACCGCGAGGCGCTGCGCGACGCGGGTTTTTCGGACCGGGATATCTGGGATATCGCCAATGTCGCGGGGTTCTTCAACATGACGAACCGCGTGGCCAGCGCAACCAATATGCGACCCAATGATGAATACCACGCGCAGGCGCGGTAACCTCCCCGGCCTCCTGCTGGCCTTTTGCGCCTTCAACGCCAGTGCGGCCGAACTGACTCTGCCGCCCGGTGCAAGGCAGAGCTTTGCCACGGTGCAGGATCCGGGGGCCTATGCGCTGCCAACGGGCGTCTGGGCGCAGGGTCAACTGCCGGTCGGCCGTGTCGAAGGCCGGGTCGAGGTTGCCGCCTGGCATATCCCTGACAACACCGCGACGCCCTTTCAACTGGCACAGCCGCTGCGCGATTCGCTTGTCGATGACGGATTTGAGATCCTGCTCGACTGCCGGGCGCGGGTCTGTGGCGGCTTTGATTTCCGCTTTGCCACGCTGGTGCTGCCCGCGCCGGAGATGTTTGTCGACCTGACCGATTTTCACTTCATTTCCGCCTTTTCTGAAGACGCTGGTGCCGTATCGGTCCTAACCAGCCGCGATTCCCGGCAAGGTTATGTACAGATCATCCGCGCAGGCGGAGCCGCCTCGGGTCAGATCCGCGCCACGACGGGTGCCGCGGTTCCGGCCCCGACCGTCCCACGTCCGACGGTGGATGGCAGCGACCTGGTCGCTTCGCTCGAAGCCAACGGCCACGTAATCCTGCGCGACCTCGTCTTCAGAACGGGGTCGATCGCGCTTGGCACGGGCAGCGTGGCCTCGCTTGATCGGATCGCGGCCTATCTGGCCGCCAATCCAGAGCGCCAGATCCTCTTTGTCGGGCATACGGATGCCACGGGATCACTCGACGCCAACCGCAGCATTTCCCTGCGCCGGGCACAGGCGGCGGTGGCCTATCTGCGCAATCGTCACAACACGTCCGGGTCACAGATCGGCGCGCAGGGTGTGGGCTACCTCTCGCCTGTGGCAACAAACCTGACGCCCGAAGGCCGGGACGCCAACCGCCGGGTCGAGGCGGTGCTGATCTCGACCGAATAGGTTCGCCGTTCCGGGCATGTCCCGACGCAGAAAACGCGCCGCATGGCGCGCATTGCGGGACGGTGGGTGGGGCGATGTTCCGGCCCTTCAGGTCGGGACGAGCGCCGTCCCCGTCCCCGCAAACGACAAGAGGCGGCAACGCCGCCTCTGTAATCACGTTGGGAGTGCCCGGTCAGACGCCAAGTCAGACGCAGTGAAGGGTCACCAGATCAACGGCCCTTTCTCGGCAAATGAATGCACCAGGAAGTCAATGAAGGCCCGCACCTTGGGTTGGGTAAAACGACCCGGCGGATAGACCGCATAGATGCCCTGCGATTCCATCGGCAGATCCGGGATCGCATCCTCGACCAGCCCGGCTTCCATCGCCTCGTGGTACAGGTAGGACGGCAAATAGGCGATACCCAGTCCGGCAATGCAGGCGTTCAGCAGTGATTGGCCGTCATTCACCGTCAACCAGCCCGCCGTGCGCACCTGACGCTTTTCACCCGAGGGCGCGGTCAGCTTCCAGACATTGCCGGACGACTGGTTGGAATAGTGCAACAGCTTGTGTTCGTTCAGATCGTCGATCCGCGCAGGCCGCCCGAATTTCTCGAAATAGGCCGGCGCCGCGATCATGCGCTTCGTCGTCTCGGTCAGCTTGCGCGCCCGCAAGGTCGAATCTTCCAATTCGCCAATCCGCACGGCCATGTCGAAGCCTTCGGAGATCAGCTCGACGTAGCGATTGTTCAGCACCATGTTCACGGTGATGTCCGGGAACTCGGCCAGAAATTCCCCCAGAACAGGGCTGAGGTGATTGACCCCGAAATCCGTCGCCACCGAAATCCGCAACAGGCCGGAGGGGGCGGACTGCATGGAGGTGACCAGCGCATCCGCCTCGCCCGCATCGTTCAGCACACGCCGCGCACGGTCATAATAGGCCAGCCCGATTTCCGTGGGCGACACCCGCCGCGTGGTCCGGTTCAACAGCCGCGCGCCCAGCCGGGCCTCCAGACTCGACACGTGCTTTGACACTGCCGACTTGGAGATGCCCATCTTCTTCGCCGCATCGGTGAAGCCGCCCTGGTCCACGACGGTGGCAAAGGCCTCCATTTCGGTCAGACGATCCATTCGGGTCTCCATTACACAATTCAACCTGGGGCTCTGTATCCTTCTGAACTGGGGCGCAACTTGGGCGGAGAGGCGACAATTGAGGGGTAATCACCGGGGCTGTTGGCAGGCCGGAAACGCAAAAAGGCTGGATTGGTGCGCGCGAAGGTGTAGCCTGTCGGCATAACCACAACAAACTTTCAATGTCACATCCGGGAGGTCCGACCATGTTCAGAACCATCGCCTTGACCGCTGCCATCGCGCTTGCCCCCTTGGCCGCCCTGGCGGGCGACACGCCAGCACCAGATGGCGCATCGGTCTATTTCATCAATATTGCGGACGGCGACACGGTCAGCAGCCCTGTCACGGTGCAGTTCGGCCTGTCGGGTATGGGCGTCGCACCTGCCGGCGTCGACAAAGAACACACCGGCCACCACCACATCCTGATCGACCGTCCGCCTTTTGGCGAAGGCGAAGAGGATACGGACATCGCTGAGTATGGCATCCCGGCGGATGACAACCACCGCCATTTCGGTGGCGGCCAGACAGAGGTTGTTCTGGGTTTCGAACCGGGCGAACACACGCTGCAATTGATACTTGGGGACCTGAACCACGTCCCGCACGCGACGCCGGTCGTGTCCGACCACATCACCATCACGGTATCGGAATAGCGCGCAGATCGAACCGTTCAAATAGACGGGCGCCCCAGCCATTTGCCGGGGCGCCGCGCCTGACAGTACGGTGCAATGCAGCCTATTCCTGCGGAAGCGTCGTGATATAGGTCAGCACGTCGCCAGCGAAATCAGCCCCGAAGGCCCGCAGGTTCATCATCTCGACACCTGGATGGGCGTTGAGGATCTTGTTCATGACTTCATCCGGGGCCGCGACGGCCTCTGTTCCGACATAGGCTGGACTATCGGCATCGCCCCAGTCCAGATTGCGACCGTCAAAGCCATGGCAGGCCGCGCAGGTCGTCTGAAAAATGGCGCGTCCTCGGTCGATATCGCCCGGTATGACGGTGCGCGTCTCAAGGTCGATATATGCGCTCATATCGACCTGTCCCCGGGCGACAAAGGCCGCAACCCGGGCAAGTTCGGCATCAGTGATCATCTGCGGCGTAAAGCCATGCGGATCGGCACGCAGCGCCGCGGCGATCTGGGCCTCGTCGCCACCCGACGCCCCCCAGATACCCATGATACCGGTATAGTGGCTGCCCTCCCGATAAATGCCCTCGACTCCGAGGTAGTCCCAGCCATGGCACTCCTTGCAGCGCCAAGTGGTCTCGCCCGATTGTTTGCCAGCAGCCGGATAGGCAGGATGGGTGCCGTCCGGCGCATCGCGGTCCAATGCCTCCATCCAGTTGTCATAGATACGACCTCCGGCGGCCAGCACCCAAGCCTCGGACGGGTGGCTGGGCGCGCCATGAATGAACATCGCCGCGGTATCGTCATGCTCGTAATCATGGTCTTCATCATCCGCGACCACCGGGCCGGACAAACCAGCGACCAGCCCCACACACAGGACACAGGATTTTACAGAATAAAATACACGCATCGATTCTCCTCCCATGGAGTTTTCAAGTCTCTTTGCGCGTTTCCGAGGGCACGGTAGCATGAAACATCCAATTTACTGCATATTATTCCTTTCGCCCAGAAATTGGCCTGTGCTGTGCTGTGGTGGGCCGTTCAAAGCGGTGCGGCGAGTCGCGTGCCCTGATCCCATGACCGCCCTTTGGCGATGGCGAAGAGGATACCGACATTGCGGAATACGGCATCCCGGCGGATGACAACCACCGCCATTTCGGCGGCGGCCAGACAGAGGTTGTTCTGGGTTTCGAAACCGGCAAACCACGCTGCAACTGATACTTGGGGACTTGAATCACGTCCCGCACGCGACGCCGGTTGGATCGGATCACGATCACAGAGAGAGAATGATCGACCGGTCAAGACAGAACGGGGCGCGCCGCTGGCACGGCGCGCCCCTTCTATCGTTAACATGAGCTCAGGTTGCTCAGGCCGCTTTCTGGTTGTGGCGGCCTTCTTCGATCTCTTCCACGATCTTCGAGACAAAATCCTTCAGGTCGTCGGGATTGCGGCTTGTCACGATGCCGCTGTCCGCGACCACGGATTCGTCCATCACCCGCGCACCCGCGTTCTTGAGGTCGGTCCGGATCGACGGATAGGCGGTCATCTCGCGACCGGCCACGATATCCGCCTCGATCAGCACCCAGGGGCCGTGGCAGACTGCCGCGATCACCTTGCCCTGCTTGGCAAAGGCCCGCACCAGCGCAATCACTGGCTCCTCGACCCGCAACAGATCGGGATTGATCTGTCCGCCGGGGATGACCAGCGCATCATATTGCGTCGGGTCCGCATCCGCGATCTTCAGGTCGGCCTCGGCCTCACGGCCCCAGTCGCTGCCTTCCCAGCCCTTGATGGCCTTGCCGTCCAGCGTGGCGACATGAACCTCCGCGCCTTTGGCGCGCAATTGATCGCGCGGGAATTCCAGCTCTGATTGCTCAAAGCCATGGGTCGAGATGATGAGGATTTTCGAATTGCCGATATTGGGCATGGAAAGCCTCCTTTCATTGCTGTGTCTGGCAAGGCAACGTCCCGGGTGGAGGCCCGTTCCAAGGTTTCCGGGATGACCGGGCGGCAGGCACCGCCCGGATCAGGTCAAAGAGAGGCGGCGAGCCGCGTGCCCTGATCTATGGCGCGCTTGGCGTCCAGTTCCGCCGCCACGTCCGCGCCGCCGATCACATGGGTTTCGACGCCCTTCGCGATCAGCGCATCCGCCAGCGAGCGTTCGCTGATCTGCCCGGAGCAGAGCACAACCGTGTCACAGGCGATGACCTCGGGGCGTTCACGTGCCTCGCCATAGCTGACGTGCAGGCCCGCGTCGTCGATCCGCTCATAGTTCACACCGCCGCGCATCTCGACGCCCTTCATCTTCAGCGCCGCGCGATGGATCCAGCCGGTGGTCTTGCCCAGCCGCTTGCCCGGGCGTTCTGCCTTGCGCTGCAACAGGATGATATCTCGCACAGGCGCATCCGGCTGCGGCCCTTCCGGTGCGAGGCCGGAGCGTTCCTCGCCCGGGTCCGTCACGCCCCATTCGCGCATCCAGTCCGGCAGGCTTTCGGTCGGACTGTCGTCGGTCACGAGGAATTCGGACACGTCAAAGCCGATGCCCCCCGCGCCGATCACAACCACGCGTCTGCCAACTTCGGCATCGTCGCGCAGCACATCCACATAGCCCGTCACCGATGGGTGATCTTGTCCCGGGATCTGCGGATCGCGCGGCAGCACGCCTGTTGCCACGATGACCGCGTCAAACGCCTCCAGCATCTCGGCTGTCGCCTCTGCCCCAAGCCGCAGTTCCACGCCTGCCTCCTCGACCATCGCCGAGAACCAGTCCACCAGCCCGTGGAACTCTTCCTTGCCCGGCACCTTGCGGGCCATGTTCAACTGGCCGCCGATCCGGTCCGACTTGTCAAAAAGCGTCACGGAATGCCCGCGCTCTGCCGCGGTGATCGCCGCCGACAGCCCGGCAGGCCCCGCACCCACCACCGCGACACGGCGCGGCGCGTCGGTCTTTTCCACCAGCAGTTCGGTCTCAAACGCCGCTTTGGGGTTCACCAGGCAACTGGACACCTTGCCGGCAAAGGTATGATCCAGACAGGCCTGATTGCAGGCGATGCAGGGCGCGATCAGGTGCGATTTGCCACCCGCCGCCTTGGCCACGAAATCCGGGTCGGCAAGGAAGGGGCGCGCCATGCTGACCATGTCGGCACAGCCCTCGGCCAGCACCTGCTCGGCCACTTCTGGCGTGTTGATCCGGTTCGAGGTGATCAGCGGAATGCCAACCTTGCCCATCAGCTTTTGCGTCACCCAGGCAAAGGCCCGGCGCGGCACGCTGGTGGCGATGGTGGGAATGCGCGCCTCGTGCCAGCCGATGCCGGTATTGATGATGGTCGCGCCCGCCGCCTCGATCGCCTGTGCCAGCGTCACCACCTCCTCAAAGGTGGAGCCATTGGGAATCAGGTCGATCATCGACAGCCGGTAGATCACGATGAAATCGTCGCCCACGGCGGCCCGCACCCGGCGCACAACCTCGACCGGCAGGCGCATCCGGTTCTCATAAGAGCCGCCCCAGCGATCCGTGCGCTTGTTGGTATGGGTGACCAGAAACTGGTTGAGGAAATACCCTTCGGAGCCCATCACCTCGACCCCGTCATAGCCCGCTTCGCGCGCCCGCACGGCGGAGGTCACGATGTCGGCGATCTGCTTTTCGATCCCCTCCTCGTCCAACTCTTTGGGTGGAAAGGGCGAAATCGGAGATTTCACCGGCGACGGCGCGACACATTCCGCGCCATAGGCATAGCGACCGGCGTGCAGGATCTGCATCGCGATCTTGCCGCCCGCGTCATGGACGCGATCCGCCACCATCCGGTGGTTGGCGATGTCCTCAGGCGTGAACAAGCCCGCCGCGCCCGGAAAGACCCCGCCTTCGCGGTTCGGGGCCATGCCGCCGGTCACCATAAGTGCCACATCGCCGCGCGCCCGCGCGGCGTAGAACTCGGCCACCCGGTTCCAGTCCCCCCGCTCTTCGAGGTTGGTGTGCATCGACCCCATCAGAACGCGGTTCTTCAGCGTGGTAAACCCAAGGTCGAGCGGGCGCAGCATGTGCGGATATTCAGTCATGGAGTCCTCCCAGATCGCTGACCACATCACATGATCGGATTCACCCTGTCACGGTCAACGTCACGTCATAGGCCGCTTTACCCCGCTGCACCGCTGCGTTAGCCCTGTCGCCCAAAGCCCAGGATCCCCGATGAGCGATTTCGCAACCCTCAGCCTGACCGGCAGCGGCCTGACCCGCGCCCCTCGCGTGCGGCCCGCAAAACGCGCCGAAGGGTATCTGGACAGGTTCGACGCCGACACGCTCTGGCTGGATGCCATCTGGCACAACGGCGCTGTCATCCTGATCTGCCCGCGCCTCAACAATCTTGATCGCGAAGTCACGCGGGCACGCTTTACCCTGGACAATGTCGTGGTGCGCCCGAAGGTCAAACGCTATTACCGTCACACCCTGATCCGCCTGCCCGCGCCCGCACAACCCGCCCGCGTCTGCATTCAGATCAACGACTGGCAGGGTGAGACGGCGGTGCATGGTCCCGATCCCGCGCTGGACGGGTGCAACGTCCTGATGACCCTGTCCAAGGACAACCACCCGGATTGGATCGAGGATTGGGGCCGGTTTCACATCGCCCATCACGGTGCGGATGCGGTGCTGTTTGTCGACAATGGCTCTGACACCTATGGCCTTGACCAGATCCGCCCGGCGCTGGAACGGGCCGGTTTCGAAACGATCGTCGTTCTGCGGACGCCCCTGCCCTATGGCCCGCGCGGGTTGCCGCCTTTCGTCAATGCCGAACTCTTCCTGCAGACCGGGATGCTCAACGTCCTGCAATTCCGGTTCCTGCAGGGCGCGCGCGCGGTCCTGAACTGCGACGTGGACGAATTGGTCATGACGCCGGGCCGGTCGGTCTTTGACGCGGCGCGTGACAGCCGTTTCGGATTTGTCAGCTTTCCGGGTCGCTGGGTGCACCCCGCGCCCGAGGTCGAAGGATGGTCATGGCACGCGCGGCACAATCATCGGGACGAGCCGGTCAAGACTTGCCCGCCGAAATGGTGCGTCGTGCCCGCCGGCCCGCTGAAGGGCTACCAATGGCGGGCGCACGGGCTGGAACGCCTGCCCCTGGCAAATCTTTTTTACGCCGAAAACGCGTGGTTCTATCATTGCCGGAACATCACCAACGGTTGGAAATCGCTGAAACGCACCCATGTCCGAGGCGGCGGGACTGTTCCGGACCGCGAATTGCAGGCGGCACTTGAAGCCGCACAGCTGCCTCAGCGTTCCGCTTGAATTGCCGGGCGCGCGGGGGCAGGCTGATGCCGACAAAGCCAGGGAGGAGCCGGTGAACACCACCGACGCACAGATCAGGACCGCGCAACTGCCGCAGGTGCAGGAAACGCGCAATCCCGGCATGGAACTGGACATGGACTGGGTCCGTGCCGCCCGCGCCAATCGCTCGGCCATCGAGCGGCGCGCCGGGACGCTGCCGGGACGCCGGTCCGTCAAGAAGGACTATCAGGCGGCTTGGCTGGCGCGCGCCGTGTCCTGCATCGACCTGACGACGCTGGCGGGCGATGACACACCGGGGCGCGTGGCGCGACTCGGCGCCAAGGCGCGGCAGCCGGTGCGCCCCGACCTTTTGCAGGCGTTGGGGCTGGAGGGGCTGACCGTAGGCGCGGTCTGCGTCTATCACGACATGATCGGTCCGGCCGTCGCCGCCCTGCACGGGTCGGGCATCCCGGTCGCCGCCGTCTCTACCGGCTTTCCTGCGGGGCTCTCGCCCTTCCCGCTGCGCGTGGCCGAGATCGAGGAAAGTGTGCGCGCCGGGGCGCATGAGATCGACATCGTCATTTCCCGGCGTCTGGTGCTGCGCGGCGAGTGGCAGGGGCTGTACGACGAGATGCGCACGTTCCGCGCCGCCTGCGGCGAGGCCCATGTGAAGGCGATCCTTGCAACGGGTGAGCTGGGCACGCTGCAAAATGTCGCCCGCGCCAGCCTTGTCTGCATGATGGCCGGGGCCGATTTCATCAAGACCTCGACCGGCAAGGAAGGCGTCAACGCGACCCTGCCCGTCAGCCTTGTGATGATGCGCGCCATTCGTGAATACCACCAGCGCACCGGCTATCGCGTCGGTTACAAACCGGCGGGCGGCATCTCCAAGGCCAAGGACGCCGTGACCTATCTGGCGCTGCTGAAAGAGGAACTGGGCGACCGCTGGCTGCGGCCCGACCTGTTCCGCTTTGGCGCGTCCTCGCTGCTGGGTGATATCGAACGGCAGCTGGAACATCATGTGACCGGGGCCTACTCGGCGTCGTGGCGTCATGCGATGTCCTGATCCGCCGATGATCGGGCACAAACACAAGGGTCGTCGCCATGGGGCCTGAATTCTCTCTGGTCATGGTCGCCGCTTTCCTGATCATGGGGGCGCGCAACTGGCGGCACCGCAAGATCCGCCGCGCCGTGCGTGACCTGCCGACGATGATGCAGCGCGAGTTGAGCGACGCGCCGGAGTTTCTGCCGCCCGAGGCCCCGCCGAAAGAGCTGGAACCCTTCGCCGCACTGCACCGGCGGACCGGGCGCATAGAGAAAACGATCTGGGGCCTTGCCATCCTCTGGATGGCGTATGTGGCCTACCTCGCTTTGGGAGCGACCTGATGACCGTAAAAGAGATCTTCGAGACGATGGAATATGGCCCCGCCCCCGAAAGCGCCGGGGATGCGCTGGCATGGATCGTCGATCAGGGCTCGCGCTTTGGACATTTCATCGACGGGGCCTTTACCGATCCGGGCGAAGGGTTCGACAGCCGCAACCCGGCGACGGGTGAGGTGCTGGCGACACTGACGCAGGCGACGCAGGCGGATGTGGACACCGCCGTCGATGCCGCCCGCGCCGCGCAGCCCGCATGGGAGGCACTGGGGGGACCGGGCCGGGCGCGCTTTCTCTATGCCCTTGCGCGTCTGTTGCAGAAACATGCGCGCCTGTTCGCGGTGTTGGAGACGCTCGACAATGGCAAGCCGATCCGCGAAAGCCGCGACATCGACATTCCGCTGGCGCAGCGGCATTTCTACTATCACGCCGGGATGGCGCAGCTGATGAACAGCGAACTGCCCAACCGGCAGGCGCTGGGGGTCTGCGGCCAGATCATCCCGTGGAATTTCCCGCTGCTGATGCTGTCGTGGAAGATCGCGCCGGCGCTGGCCATGGGCAATTGCGTGGTGCTGAAACCGGCGGAATGGACCTCGCTGACAGCCCTTCTGTTCGCCGACATCTGCCGACAGGCGGGCTTGCCCAAGGGCGTCGTCAACATTGTCACCGGTGACGGTGCTGTGGGCGAGATGCTCACCGCCGCCGACGTGGACAAGATCGCCTTTACCGGCTCGACCGAGGTGGGCCGCAAGATCCGCGCCGCGACGGCCGGACGCGGCATCGCCCTGACGCTGGAGCTGGGCGGCAAGAGCCCCTACATCGTATTCGAAGATGCGGATATCGACAGCGCCATCGAGGGGCTGGTGGACGCGATCTGGTTCAATCAGGGACAGGTCTGCTGTGCCGGATCGCGCCTGTTGGTGCAGGAAGGCATCTCCGAGGTCTTTCACGACCGGTTGACCGCGCGGATGGACAAGCTGCGAATCGGCAACCCGCTGGACAAGTGCATCGACGTGGGCGCCATCGTGGACCCCGAGCAATTGCGCCGGATCGAGGCGCTGGTTTCCACCGCCGAGGGCACGGTCTATCGCGCCAACTGCCCGCTGCCCGCGGGTTGTTATTACCCGCCGACACTGATCGCCGGTCTCTCCCCTGCCTCCCCGTTGATGCAGGAAGAGATATTCGGCCCGGTGCTGGTCTCCACCACCTTCCGCACGCCATCCGAGGCGGTTGCCATCGCCAACAACACCCGCTACGGGCTGGCCGCCAGCCTTTGGTCGGAGAACATCAACACCGCGCTGGATATCGCACCGCAACTGGTGTCCGGGGTCGTCTGGGTCAACGGCACCAACATGTTCGACGCCGCCGCCGGGTTTGGCGGCGTGCGCGAGAGCGGTTTTGGCCGTGAAGGTGGCTGGGAAGGGCTGCGGGCCTATACCCGCGCCAAAGGCGGGTCGACGGACCTGCAGCCGCTTGAACCCTTCGCCGGGGAAAGCGCCGAACCGCAGGACGTGGACCGCACAGCCAAGCTGTATATCGGCGGCAAACAGGCACGTCCGGACGGTGGCTATGTCCGCAATGTCTATGACGCCAGCGGCCTTCAGATCGGACAGGCCCCGATCGCCAACCGCAAGGACATCCGCAACGCTGTCGAGGCCGCGCGGGCCGCAGGCGGCTGGGCCAGGGCGACCGCCCACAACCGCGCGCAGGTGCTGTATTACATCGGCGAGAACCTCTCGGCCCGCGCTGCGGAATTTGCCACGCTGATCGACCGGCTGACCGGCTCCGATCAGGGCACGGCAGAGGTCGACGCGGCTGTGAACCGGCTGTTCACCTATGCCGCCTGGGCGGACAAGTTCGACGGCGGCGTGCGGTCGGTTCCCATGCGCGGCGTTGCGCTGGCGATGAACGAACCCTGCGGCGTGATCGGCGCGCTGTGCCCGGACGAGGCGCCGCTGCTGGGCCTGATCTCGGTCATGGCACCGGTGATCGCGATGGGGAACCGGGCGGTTCTGATCGCCTCTGAACCCTTTCCGCTGGCGGCTCTTGCGTTCTACCAGGTGCTGGAAACCTCTGATATGCCGGGCGGCGTGGTCAATATCCTGACCGGCAGCCATGCGGAACTGGCCCCGACTCTGGCCGCGCATCTGGATGTCGAGGCGCTCTGGTCGTTTTCATCGACGGATCTGGCCGCTCAGATCGAAAGGGGCGCGTCCGGTAATCTCAAGCGGACCTGGGTCAACGACGGCGCTGCGAGGGACTGGATGGGGCCCGAGGGCGAAGGCCGCGCGTTTCTGGAACAGGCCACCGAGGTCAAGACCGTCTGGGTGCCTTACGGCGCCTGACGAGGGGCGCCGGAAAGCGGTGCCTGGGCCTGGGAGCGGCGCGGTGGTCCCGGGTCAGGTCCGGGACGGGGATCACGCGATTTTCCGAGCGACCTGTCTGTGACTGGCCGAAAAACCCAACACCTTGGCCCGATGTCTTTCCGTATCGCGCCGACATTGAGAATTTACAATTCAGATGCTATCTTTTAGACACGCCCGCGCGCCAGGGCTGGCTGTGGCGCATCTTGAAAAGGAGGACTGTGTCCTGTCTTCAATGACAATCGCGGCGCAAGCCGCAGATCAGGGCCGCGGCATGGCGGCCATGGCTCAGAGCAAACTGAACGCGGAGACGCTTCTCGCGGCAGTGCTCGAAATACTCTCCGACAACAAGGCCGAAGAGGTCGTGCAGATTGATCTGCGCGGCAAGACGGCTGTTTGCGACTACATGGTCATCGCTTCCGGCCGGTCGTCGCGGCAGGTGGCGGCACTGTCGGAAAAGCTGGCGGATGGTCTCAAGCAGACCTATGGCGTGCTCACGACCATGGAAGGCAAGGAGACCGGCGATTGGGTGCTGATCGACGTGGGCGACATCGTCGTTCATCTCTTCCGCCCCGAAGTGCGCGAATTCTACCAGCTTGAAAAGATGTGGGCTCCGGTGGCGGCTGCACAGGCCTGATCCGTGCGCGTATATCTTTGCGTTGTTGGCCGGCTCCGAAAGGGGCCGGAAAAAACGCTGATTGACGATTACCTCACGCGGTTCGACCGGACAGGCCGGGCGCTGGGCCTTGGTCCCGCGCGGGTGATCGAGGTTGAGGACCGCAAGGGCGGCGGCATGGCCGCCGAGGCCGCATTGCTCCGCCGCGCCCTGCCTTCGGGCGCCCGGCTTTGCACGCTGGACGAGCGCGGGCAGGTCTGGAGCTCCCCGGAATTTTCGGAAAAACTGGCGGGCTGGCGCGACACCGGCACGCAGGATCTGGCCTTTGTAATCGGCGGCGCGGACGGGATCGACCCGACCCTGCGCGGCGAGGCGCAGACCAGCCTGTCCTTCGGGCCTATGGTCTGGCCGCACATGCTGGTCCGGGTGATGCTGACCGAACAGTTGTACCGTGCCGCTTCGATACTGGCCGGGGCGCCGTATCATCGGGTGTAGTGGGGGCGCTGCCCCCGCCGCCCTGCGGGCGACTCCCCCGGGATATTTCAGGACAGAAGAAACCTGGACAGCGTGGCCCGATCAACCGTAGGCGATTCCGAGCAGGATGATGCCCAGAAAAACGCGGTAGATTACGTAGGGCGTGAAACTGACCGACCGCAGCAGCCGCATCATCAGCCATAGCGCGCCCAGGGCCGAGACAAAGGCGAACCCCGCCGCAATGGCCCCGTCGCGGGCGGCGGCGGCATCGGCGGTTGTGGCGACCTCAAGCCCCAGCAATGTGCCGGAGGCGATGATCGTCGGAATCGACATCAGCATGGCAAGCTTCGCGCCGTCGTGGCGCGTATATCCCAGCTGCCGCGCCGCGGTGATGGTGATGCCCGAGCGCGAGGTGCCGGGGATCAGCGCCACCGCCTGCCACAGCCCCATGATCATTGCGTCGCGCAGGGACCAGTCGCCTTCGGTTTTGGTCTGCGGGCCTTTCATGTCCGCCCAATACAGGACCAGACCAAAAATCAGCATGGTCCATCCGATCACCGCGACAGAGCGCAAGGCATCATCCAGCCCCGTCAGCTTGAGGGCCAATCCGAACAGGATCACCGGGATCGTGGCCATCAGCAGCAGGAAGGCAAGCCTGGACCCGGGCGTATCCATTCTCCCCGTGGCGAGCCGCAGGGTGCCGATGGCGGCATCCCGCACGTCTGACCAGAAGTAGAGCATGACGGCGAACAGGGTGCCAACGTGCACGGCCACGTCGATAACCTGTCCCTGGTCCTCCATCCCGGCAAGATTCGGCAAGAGAATCAGGTGTCCGGAGGAAGAAACGGGAAGAAACTCGGTAACGCCTTGGATTAAGGCAAGAATCAATAGTTGGGTGAGGGGCATCTGTGGGAACCGTCCGGGAATTTACCTGCCGGTATAACCCCTTGTTTCTCGTGGGAAAGTGCGAATTTAGGTCCGACTTGCGCCATAAAAATCAGCTTCAGTGCCGCAAATTGCGCGCGCCGCCTCGAAGAAACGAAAACTAGGTAAGCTCTTCTGACTTTTAATCCCCGCGCGGCTTCTGTAAGCAGACGTCGAGCTGAGATTTACCTGCGAAAGGTTGTGGAATGGCCAAACAGCCGATGCTGAAGTTTGTCACCGTGGATCGCGAAATGCCACAAAAACGTGGCGCGGACCTGCGGAAGACCGACTTTGACGAAATTTATGCTGAATATGCAGCCGCCAAGGCCGAAGAACAGGCAGCGCGGTGCAGTCAGTGCGGCGTGCCCTATTGCCAGTCGCATTGCCCGCTGCACAACAACATCCCGGACTGGTTGCGCCTGACCGCGACCGGACGGTTGCAGGAGGCCTATGAGGTCAGCCAGGCGACCAATACCTTCCCCGAGATCTGCGGCCGCATCTGCCCGCAGGACCGCCTGTGCGAAGGCAACTGCGTGATCGAACTCTCCGGCCACGGCACCGTGACCATCGGTTCGGTCGAGAAATATATCACCGACACCGCATGGGAAGAAGGCTGGGTGCAGCCGATAACCCCCGCGCAGGAGCGCAAGGAAAGCGTCGGCATCATCGGCGCCGGACCCGGCGGGCTGGCGGCGGCGGACATGCTGCGCCGCGCCGGGATTCAGGTGACGGTCTATGACCGCTATGACCGCTCGGGCGGACTGCTGACCTATGGTATTCCCGGCTTCAAGCTGGAAAAAGACATCGTCATGCGCCGCAACGAACAGCTCGAAAAGGGCGGCGTGCGCTTCGTGATGAACTGCAACGTCGGCGAAGACCTGTCGTTCGAAGAGATCCGGGCGCAACATGACGCGGTGATCATCGCCACCGGCGTCTACAAGTCGCGTGATCTTGGCGGTGCCGGATCCGGCGCCACGGGCATCGTGCGGGCCATTGATTACCTGACCGCCTCCAACAGGGCGATGAACTTTGGCGACAAGGTCCCGGAATTCGAAAGCGGCGAGTTGAACGCCAAGGATAAGAAGGTCGTCGTGATCGGCGGTGGCGATACGGCGATGGACTGTGTCCGCACAGCCGTGCGGCAGGGGGCCGTCAGCGTCAAATGCCTGTACCGCCGCGACCGCGCCAACATGCCCGGATCGCAGCGCGAGACGCAGAACGCCGAGGAAGAAGGCGTGATCTTCGAATGGCTGACCGCGCCCAAGGGGTTCAAGGGCGAGCCGGTCAGCGCCGTGATCGTCGAAAAGATGCGCCTTGGCGCGCCGGACGCCACCGGCCGCCAGCGCCCCGAGGTTATCGAAGGGTCCGACTATGACGAACCCGCCGAACTGGTGATCAAGGCGCTTGGCTTCGAGCCGGAAGCTCTGCCGACGCTCTGGGGCTGCCCGGAACTGGAAGTGACCCGCTGGGGCACCGTCAAGGCGGAGTTCACCACGGGCCGCACCGCCATGCCCGGCGTCTATGCCATCGGGGACATCGTGCGCGGTGCGAGCCTTGTGGTGTGGGCAATCCGGGACGGGCGCGACTGTGTCGAGGCGCTGCTGGAGGATCTGAACGGCAAGGCAGCCGTCGCGGCGGAGTAACGGGCCGGATTTGTGCAACAATTCCGATTCTGCACAAAATCCTGCCGAAGCGGCGGAAGCGCGTGACTTTCTGATCCTGCCGCGCCGCGAAGCGTGCCAAGATCGGACAGGAGACCACAAGGGGACCAACAAGTTGATGGATGGTAAAGCTCATATTCCGGCGCGCGCCGGGCTGTTGGCCCTGCTGTCGCTGACCTGTGCCGCGCCTGTCGCGGCGCAGTCCCCCGGCCTGTTCACACCGCCCGAGGGGTGTGAGACCTACCTGACGGTGCAGTCACAATCCTGCGTCGTGACCAACCATTTTGTCTGCCCGCAGATCGACCCGGATCACAAGTTCCGCACCGATTTCGGTGAGGCCGGCCCCTATTTCAGCAGCCACATCGACGGTGACGCGCAATGGATCACCAGTGGTCCGGCGGAAGACCCACAGGAAACGCGGACGGAGGACCCGGCGCCCGATCCCGGCAGCGTGACCGAGTTGATCGCCAATGGTGTCGACAGTTTCGATTTCTATCAGTTTTCCGACAGAGAGGGGCGCACCCGCGTCACCGGGTTCGACAAGATCCTTGGTGAAGTGGTGATCGACGGCGAACCGCTGTACCGCACCGAGTTCGAGATGACGCGGCGGGACGAAAACGGGCGGGTGTTCGAGCATGTGGTTGGCAAGGAATACGTGTCGGGCGTGCACAAGCGGTTTTTCGCGGGCTATGCCGCCGATCTGGTGGATGGCAAGGAGGCCAATGGCCGCGACCGCAGCCCGGTGGAGTTCATCTATCCCGGTGAGCCGGGATTCGGTGCGACCTACCCGCGCTACGGTTGTGACCTGATGAGCGCCCTTCCCCGTCCGGAGGACAAGGCATGAGCGCCCGTAACGGTGGTTGCATGTGCGGCGCGGTGCGCTTCACCGCGCAGGAGGTCGGCGATTTCGGCGTCTGCCATTGCGAACAATGCCGCCGCTGGCTCGGCTCGGCCATGTTTGGCGTGACGGTGCCGGAGGCGGCGATGCAGGTCGAAGGCAGCGATGGTATTCGCACGCTCCGCTCGTCCGGCTGGGCGTCGCGCAGCTTTTGCGGCACCTGCGGATCGGCGCTATGGTACCGGTTCGACAAGGGGGTCGACGCCAGCGGCGACTACGAAGTCCCCATCGGCCTGTTGGACGATGGCAGCGGCTTTGACCTGACCCGAGAGATCTTTTTCGACGAAAAACCGGACAGCTGGTCGCTGACCGGAGAACATGAACGACTGACGCGGGCGGAAACGCTGGCCAAGTTCGGCGCCTCGACCGAAGGCGCATAAGAGACAATCCGGCCGTAGGAAACGGCCCTTCCTGGAGGTTACAGCCATGACCAAATTTGACGCAGACTGGGTGGCGCGCGAGGAAGCCAAGCGCAAGTGGATGTCACAAAACGGCATGTACAACGAAAGCGAAGAGCATGCCTCTTGTGGTGTCGGTCTTGTTGTCAGCCTCGACGGCAAGCCCTCGCGCAACGTGGTCGAGGCGAGCATCACCGCGCTCAAGGCGGTCTGGCACCGCGGTGCCGTGGACGCCGACGGCAAGACCGGCGATGGCGCGGGCATTCACGTCCAGATCCCGGCCCCCTTCTTCTATGATCAGGTCGAGCGCACCGGCCACACGCCCCGCCGTGACGAGTTGATGGCCGTGGGCCAGGTGTTCCTGCCGCGCACCGATTTCGGCGCGCAGGAGGCCTGCCGGACCATTGTCGAGACCGAAGTGCTGCGCATGGGGCATTACATCTACGGCTGGCGCCATGTCCCGGTGAAGGTCGAGTGCCTGGGAGAAAAGGCCAATGCCACGCGTCCGGAAATCGAACAGATCCTGATCTCGAACGCCAAAGGCGTGGACGAGGAAACCTTTGAGCGCGAGCTTTACGTGATCCGCCGCCGGATCGAAAAGGCCGCCGCCGCCGCAGGCATCACGCAGCTGTACCTTGCCTCGCTGTCCTGCCGGTCGATCATCTACAAGGGCATGATGCTGGCCGAACAGGTGGCGGAATTCTATCCCGACCTGCAGGACGACCGGTTCGAATCCGCCTTTGCGATCTATCACCAGCGCTATTCCACCAACACCTTCCCGCAGTGGTGGCTGGCGCAGCCGTTCCGTATGCTGGCGCACAACGGCGAGATCAACACGCTCAAGGGCAACGTCAACTGGATGAAGAGCCACGAGATCCGGATGGCGCACAGCGCCTTTGGGGACATGGCCGAAGACATCAAGCCGATCGTGCCGAACGGGTCGTCCGACTCGGCCGCGCTCGATTCGGTGTTCGAGGTGCTGGTGCGCGCCGGGCGCAACGCGCCGATGGCCAAGACGATGCTGGTGCCCGAATCGTGGTCCAAGCAGGCGGTGGAACTGCCGCAGTCCTGGCGCGACATGTATTCCTACTGCAATTCGGTGATGGAACCCTGGGACGGCCCCGCCGCGCTGGCCATGACCGATGGCCGCTGGGTCTGTGGCGGCCTGGACCGCAACGGGCTGCGGCCCATGCGCTACGTGGTGACTGGCGACAACCTGCTGATCGCCGGGTCGGAAATCGGCATGGTGCCAACGGATGAAGCAACGGCGCGCGAAAAAGGCGCGCTTGGCCCGGGTCAGATGATCGCCGTCGACATGAAAGAGGGCAAGCTCTACCACGACACCGAAATCAAGGACCGTCTGGCGGCAGCACAGCCTTTTGGCGACTGGGTCGGCAAGATCACCGAACTGGACGATCCGCTGGCGGCCGTGACCGAAAAGCCCCTGTTCGAAGGCGCAGACCTGCGCCAGCGCCAGATTGCGGCGGGCTACACCATCGAGGAACTGGAACAGGTTCTGGCCCCGATGGCAGAGGACGGCAAGGAAATGATCGCTTCGATGGGCGATGACACGCCCTCCGCCGTTCTGTCCAAGAAGTATCGGCCCCTCAGCCATTTCTTCCGCCAGAACTTCAGCCAGGTGACCAACCCGCCGATCGACAGCTTGCGCGAATTCCGCGTGATGAGCTTGAAGACGCGCTTCGGCAACCTCAAGAACGTGCTGGATGAGGACAGCAGCCAGACCGAGATCCTCGTGCTGGACACGCCCTTTGTCGGCAACGCCCAGTTCGCCGCGCTGAAAGATCTGTTCAACGCGCCCTGCACCGAAATCGACTGTACCTTTGCGCCCGGTCCCAACGCCCTGCGTGAAGGTCTGGCCCGTATCCGGGCCGAGGCGGAGGATGCGGTTCGCTCGGGGGCCGGTCACCTGATCCTGACCGACGAGCATGTCAGCGCTGACCGCGTGGCGATGCCGATGATCCTTGCCACCAGTGCGGTGCACAGCCACCTGACGCGGCAGGGCCTGCGCACCTTCTGCTCGCTCAGCGTGCGGGCGGCGGAATGCATCGACCCGCATTACTTCGCCGTGCTGATCGGCGCGGGGGCAACCGTGGTCAACGCCTACCTGGCCGAGGACAGCCTTGCGGACCGTATCAAACGCGGCCTGCTGGACGTCAACCTGACCCAGGCCGTGGCCAGATACCGCGAAGCCATTGACGCGGGCCTGCTCAAGATCATGTCCAAGATGGGCATTTCGGTGATCTCGTCCTATCGCGGCGGGCTCAACTTCGAGGCCGTGGGCCTTAGCCGCGCCATGTGCGCCGAGTATTTCCCCGGCATGATCTCACGCATCTCGGGCATTGGTGTCAGCGGCATTCAGCACAAGGCCGAGCAGATCCATGCGCTGGGTTTCAAGGCCGGGCGCGACGTGCTGCCCATCGGCGGCTTCTACAAGTCGCGCAAGTCGGGCGAGACCCATGCCTGGGGCGCGCAGGGCATGCACCTGTTGCAGGCCGCCTGTGACCGCGCCTCCTACGAGATGTGGAAACAGTATTCCAAGGCGATGCAGTCCAACCCGCCGATCCACCTGCGCGACCTGCTGGCGATCAAGCCGCTGGGCGGGCCGATCCCGATCGAAGAAGTCGAAAGCATCACCTCGATCCGCAAGCGCTTCGTGACGCCGGGCATGTCGCTGGGCGCGCTGTCGCCCGAGGCGCACAAGACGCTGAACGTGGCCATGAACCGCATCGGCGCGAAATCCGACTCCGGTGAGGGCGGCGAAGATCCGGCGCACTTCGTGCCGGAACCCAACGGCGACAACCCGTCAGCGAAGATCAAGCAGGTGGCCTCGGGCCGCTTCGGTGTCACCGCTGAATACCTCAACCACTGCGAAGAACTGGAGATCAAGGTCGCGCAGGGCGCCAAGCCCGGCGAGGGTGGCCAGCTGCCGGGTATGAAGGTCACCGACCTGATCGCCCGTCTGCGGCATTCGACCAAGGGAGTGACGCTGATTTCGCCGCCGCCGCACCACGACATCTACTCGATCGAGGACCTCGCGCAGCTGATCTACGACCTCAAGCAGATCAACCCGCGCTGCAAGGTGACGGTCAAGCTGGTGGCCTCTTCCGGCGTCGGCACAATCGCCGCCGGTGTGGCCAAGGCCGAGGCCGACGTGATCCTGATCTCGGGGCACAACGGTGGCACCGGGGCCTCACCCGCGACCTCGATCAAATACGCGGGCCTGCCTTGGGAAATGGGCCTGACCGAGGCGCATCAGGTGCTTGCGATGAACAACCTGCGCGAGCGGATCACGCTGCGCACCGATGGTGGTCTGCGCACCGGGCGCGACATTGTCATGGCAGCGATGCTGGGAGCCGAGGAATACGGCATCGGCACCGCCGCGCTGATCGCCATGGGCTGTATCATGGTCCGTCAGTGCCAGACGAACACCTGCCCGGTGGGCGTCTGCACGCAGGACGAATCCCTGCGCGCCAAGTTCACCGGCAACGCCGACAAGGTGGTGAACCTGATCACCTTCTACGCGCAGGAAGTGCGCGAGATCCTCGCCAGTATCGGCGCGCGCTCGCTGGATGACGTGATCGGACGAGCGGATCTGTTGCATCAGGTCAGCCGCGGGGCCGAGCATCTGGACGATCTGGACCTCAACCCGTTGCTGATCCGCGTCGACGGCTCGGACGACATCACCTATGACCGCGACAAGCCGCGCAACCCGGTACGCGACACGCTGGACGCCGAGATCGTCCGAGATGCGGCGCGCTTCCTGCGCGATGGCGAAAAGATGCAGCTGTCCTACGCGGTGATGAACACCCACCGCACGGTCGGCACCCGGGTCAGCAGCCATATCGTCAGCAAGTTCGGTATGCGCAACGCGCTGCAGCCCAACCACCTGCACGTCAAGCTGACCGGTTCTGCCGGGCAGTCGCTGGGCGCCTTCGCCGCCCCGGGGCTGAAGCTGGAGGTCTCGGGTGACGCCAACGACTACGTCGGCAAGGGCCTGTCGGGCGGTCTGATCGTTGTGCGCCCGCCGCTGATCTCGCCGCTGGTGGCCGCCGAGAACACCATCATCGGCAATACCGTGCTCTACGGCGCCACCGATGGGCATCTCTTTGCCGCTGGCCGCGCTGGCGAGCGTTTCGCGGTGCGCAACTCGGGTGCCTCGGTTGTTGTCGAAGGCTGCGGCTCGAACGGGTGTGAATACATGACCGGCGGTGTGGCGGTGATCCTTGGCACCATCGGCGCGAACTTTGGCGCCGGGATGACCGGCGGCATGGCCTATATCTATGACCCCGAAGGGCTGGCCCCCGACATGATGAACGTGGAAAGCCTTGTCACCTGCCCGGTCACCGTGACCGCCTGGGAAGACCAGCTCAAAGGATTGATCGAGCGTCACGCCGCCGAGACCGGCAGCCTCAAGGCGCTGGATATCCTGCAGAACTGGGAACTGGAAAAGGGCAACTTCCTGCAGATCTGCCCCAGGGAAATGCTGGACAAGATCCCGCATCCGCTGGGCATCGAAGGCGATCTGGCCGTCCCGGCAGAATGAGCCTGCAATAAAGACTGTCTGGAAGGGCCCGTTCATCGCAACCGGGCCTTTTCCTTTCTGGAGGAGGAGGAGCAGGGGGGCGCTGCCCCCGCCTCCCTGCGGTCGACTCCCCCGAGGGTATTTTTCAAACCAAAGAAGCGATAGCGCGCTCATTGGGCTTCCTTGGTTTATTGAATACACTTGGGGGTCGCCAATGTCGCGCAATTGGTCCGAGAGACAATGGCGACGGGGCAGAGCCCCCGTTGTGCGACATTGGCGCGTCGCTCTGTCTGGGGTAGAGAAGTGAAATGGCAGTCAAGGCTCGAAAGACCGCGCGCAAGCGCACGACCAAAGGCAAGGCGGGCGAGACCGGCCGCATAGCCCGGATACGTGCCTTTTTGCGACGCTGGATACTGCGGTTGGCATTGGGGGCGGTCATGCTGGTTCTGTTCGCGGTGGTGCTGTTCCGGGTGGTGGATCCCCCCACCACCCACACCATCTGGTCCGAACAGCGGCGGCTGGGCCAGGTGGAACGCATCTGGGTCGATGCCGACCGCATCGCGCCGGTGATGTTACGGTCGGTCGTGGCGGCCGAGGATGCCAATTTCTGCCACCACTGGGGGTTTGACATGGGGGCGATCCGCGCCGCCATCGAAGATGGCGCGCAGCGCGGCGGCAGCACCATCAGCCAGCAGGTGGTCAAGAATGTCTATCTCTGGCAGGCCCGCAGCTACACCCGCAAGGCGCTGGAGGCGCTGATGACCCCGATGGTCGAGGCGGTCTGGCCCAAGCGGCGCATCCTTGAGGTCTATCTCAACATCGCGGAATTCGACGAGGGCGTCTTTGGCGTCGGGGCCGCCGCGCCGCATTATTTCGGGGTCTCGCCTGACAAGCTGAGCGCGCGTCAAGCGGCGCTCCTGGCCTCTGTCCTCCCCAACCCGAAGGACCGCGAGGCGAATCGGCCTACCGGCAGCATGAACCGGCGGGCAGCCTCAATCATGGACGGGGCGGCGCTGATCGACACCGACGGGCGCGCAGACTGTTTCCAGTAAACCGGTCGAAACGACAAAGGCCAGAGCGTTTGCCCCGGCCCCTGTTCTGTTGCCTCTGACGCGAGATCACCAGTCCAGCTTGATCCCGTGCTCCAGTTTCCATTCCTGCATCGCGGGCATCGACAGTCGGCTGACGACCGATCCCAGACCGTTGAAGATCAGCCTTTCGCGCTTGAGGTTGAAGGTCAGGCTCTGGGTGTCATCCGTCGCCTCCACGTCCACCTCGATGCCAAAACTCAGCCCGCTGGCGGTGTTGATCCGCTCCCAGGCAAAGCCAAGCCCCACGCCGCATTCCGCATCGCTGTCATAAGATGAGAACTCGCAGAGGAAACGCGGTGTGACAGCCGTACGCATCATCGCGGCCAGCGCCTCGGACCCGCCCGCGGCGGCCAGGCTTTCAAAGGTGACCTCCGCCGTGACCCGCGCGCCGCTGAAATCGTCAAGGTCGATCACGCCGGTATGGGTCAGGCCAAGTTGCCGCGCGGTCACATCCGCGTCCCCTGCCTTGGCATAGGCCAGATCAATCGCAAGCCGCGGTTTCACCACAAAGCTTTCGTAGTCACGCTGCCCCGAGATACCCAGCCCGCCGAACCCGGCAAGGTAGCTGTAGTCGCCGCGCGCGTTGATGGATGCGGGCGCCGCGTCAAAGTCGATGTCGAAGCGATGCCGCCCTGCCGCTGCCGCGAGGTAGTAATCGAGGAACAGCCCAGCCCCGAACTTGCGCGCCCCATAAAGACCGCCATTGAGGCCGAAGCCGTCGATGGTGCCATTGCCCAGCCCGCTGACGTCTGTCCGGCTGAAGTAGGCGCCGAGGAAATAGCCCGACAGGGCGTTCTCGGTCACGAATTTCTCACGCTGGAAGGCCATCTGGATCAGCGCCTGAAGGCCCGTATCCTCGGTCTTGTTCAGGGTAAAGCTGCCGTCGATGATCTCACGCGAGTTGGTGGCGCAGTTGTAGACATCCTTGCCAAAGGTGCCGTTGGCCGATCCCGTGGCGTCCTGAATTTCAAGGCTGCCGTCGATGTCGAAACCTTGCAGCACACCGCAGGGCAGATCCTGCCCGGCCTGCAGACGTTGCAGCGCGCCCTTGGCCATGCGGTTGAAGTTCTTCTGCTGGGTCTCGATCGTCTTTTCCAGATCCTCTTCGAGGATGGTGGTCAGCGGTTCGCGGATCTGGTCGACAAGGTCGTCTGTCACCGTCACCGTGGCCAGCGCCAGCGGCAGTCCGTTGAACCCTGCATCCGCCGAGGCCACCGTCACCGTCGGCTGACAGCCGTGTGTGCCTTCGACCTTGTCATCGTCGATGGCCCGGATCGTCAGGGCCTGCGCCGTGGCAAAATCTGCCGCTGTAAAGGTCATCGTCGCCGGCGAGACATTACACTGGCTGTCGCCCGCAAAGCTCAGCGTCACCGGAGAGGTCGGCGCCCCAAGCAGGACAAAGGTCATCGTCGCGTCGTCATTGCCACCTTCGTTGGTGAAAAGGTCGACATTGGTGACTGAGATCACGGCGAAATCGTCATCGGTGATCGTGGCCGTCCCTGTCAGCGCGCCGCCTGGGTCAAGGACCGTGGTCAGGTCCCCGGCGGTCCCGGTGAGGGTGATTTCGACCGTCTCCGGCCCTTCGATCGCGCCGTCCTCCAGCACAGGCACCGTGATGGTGGCCGTGGTGCTGCCCGCCGGGATCGTCACCGAACCCGAAAGCGCGGTGAAATCTGCGCCAGAGGTTGCCGTACCTGCCACGCTGTAGGAGATGACCGTATCCACCGTGGACAGGCGCGCCTGATCGACGGTGAAGGTGGCGTCGGTGACGGTGCCGCCATTGGCCTCTGCCCCGTTGACAACCGCCCCCATGGTCACCGCGTTCTCGGCGCATTGGGTCATGGGGAAGTTGTTCGCCATCACGAAGGGATCGCCCGGTTCGATGGTAAAGCCGGTGTAGAACACCGGGTTCGCCGCCAGCGAGGCATCCGCCAGAAAGCCGGTGGCCCCGGCCTCGGTCGAGCCGAGGAAGGCAGGGTTCGCCGGCAACAGCGTCGTCATGTCCAGCGTACCTGAGGGCAGGCGCGTGGTGCTGGGGATCCCCACAGCGGTCGGATAGGTGACTGACATGGTGAAGGTGCCCGGCACCAGCGCGAACCACTGCAATTCGCCGGATGACCCGTCACGGGTGATATTGATCCCGTTCGAGATGCCCAGCGAGGCATTGGTCCCCAGCGGTCCCGAGACGCTGAACGATCCGCCCGGAATGATCCGACCGTCCGCTTCGCAGTAGAAATAGCCCTGCGGGTCAAAGTCCTGATCGTCGGGAATGCCATCCCCATCACGGTCGCCATTGCCTTCCAGCAGGTCGGCGATCAGGTCGCCGTCGGCATCGGGCAGCGGATTCGGGTTAGGCACACCTGTCAGGTGAGCGGTGACCTCGATCGGGCCATCACCATCCGCCGGGTTGCCCGACGCATCGACAGCAGAGGCGACCAGCAGTTCGATGCTGATCAGGCCGTCATGGTCCGGCGTCACGGTAATACTGTAGGTCGTGCCGCTTCCGGTCACCGCCGAGGCGGTCCCGTTGTCGATCTCCAGTGCGGCCGGCAAGAGGCCAAAGACCGGCTCAGAATAGACGATATCCACGGTAAACGCCCCGGACTGCGGCGTGATCGGGCCGGTCAGCGTGGCCGTGGGCGCAACGGTTTCCTTGGTCGCCGTATCCGTCGCATCCGCGCCGGTGTTGCCCGCCGGGTCGGTCAGGGTGACCGTCAGCGTCAGGGTGCCATCACCCAGGCCGGTCAGGTCCAGACCGGCGATCTGGTCCGTCG
>JAXMNQ010000063.1:0-31654 GCA_034670345.1 Paracoccaceae bacterium
CAATGTGTTGAGGCGAGTACAAAACCAACTCCTTCAACTGGCGCTTCGACAAAATCCGCATCACGATCTCTCCATGTTCGAAGAGCATCGCGACGCCCAAGGTTACGACGATACCTAGGCGAATTCAGTCTAGCGCCGATCACCGGGAAAGGCGAGAACTTGGAAGTTGCGGCCATCGTTGAACACTGCTTTTCGCCAGTAATCGCAAAGCAGCATGAGACTAAAAAGAGACTAGTCCGGCCGCCCAGCGACCGTGATTGAGCGTAACCTATTGAAAAGTATTGGAGGCGAGTACCGGAATCGAACCGGTGTACACGGATTTGCAATCCGCTGCGTCACCACTCCGCCAACTCGCCGTCGCAGTGGTTGCGATGTATTATCATTTGCGATTTCGAACGCAAGTACAAACATCAGTCGAAGGACGCCTGGGAGCGAAACGCGCGGTCAGGGGGGCGCGCGGTCACAGACGGCAAGTTTGATGCCGTCAGACATTGCTGCCCGCAGTCAACTGTGGCACAACTCCTTCCAAGGTTCTGAACGAAAGAGTTTAGTACATGACAGACTTCGCCTCCCGCCGCCGGATGATGGTCGACACTCAGGTTCGCCCGTCGGACGTCACCGAATTTCCGATCATCGACGCCATGCTGACCGTCCCACGTGAGGCATTTGTGCCGCGCGACCGGGTCGAGGCGGCCTATGCCAGCGAGCATGTGGACCTGGGCGAGGGCAGGGTGCTGCTGGATCCGCGCGTCTTTGCCAAGATCCTCGATGCGCTGAACCTGTCGAACAACGACCTCGTGCTCGATATAGGCGCGGGCTACGGATACTCGTCGGCGGTCATCGCCCGCATCGCAGAAGCGGTTGTGGCGGTCGAGGACGATGAGACTCGGTTCGGAGAGGCGGAAAACCTGATGGCCGAACACCATGCGGACAACGTCATCCTGCATGCCGGGGCCTTGTCCGCGGGGGCTCCCGAACACGGTCCTTATGACGCGATCATCGTCGAAGGCGGGGTCGAGGTGCTGCCAGAGGGCCTGACAGAGCAGTTGAAAGAGGGTGGCCGCATGGCGGTCATTTTCATGGAAAATGCGCTTGGCACCGTGCGTGTCGGGCATAAACTCGACGGCAAGATGAGCTGGCGCTATGCCTTCAATGGCACGGCGCCGATCGTTGAAGGGTTTGAGAAGTCGGCAGAATTCGCGCTCTGACCAAAGCTGGGTCGCGGCGCTTGAGAGCAGGTGGGATACAGGTGCTGGGCAAGATTCGGAAGTTTTGTTTGCGGGGCACGGCAAGTGCCGTTTTGGCGCTTGCAACAGTGGCCCCGGTTTCGGCAGAGACGCTGGCCGAGGCGCTGACAGCGGCCTATCTCAACAGTGGTTTGATCGAACAGAACCGGGCGACACTGCGGGCGGCCGATGAGGGTGTGGCGCAGGCCCTGGCCGAACTTCGCCCGGTTCTCGAGTGGAGCGCAAACGCCCAGCGGACGTTCAGCTACGGCGGCGATTTCCGAACATCCAACACGACTGGCGCGACACGATTCGTCAAGTCGGGATCGATCTCCAATACCGCAAGTCTCGAATTATCCGCCTCGATCGTGCTCTATGCTGGCGGACGCAACAGGCTGGGCATTGATCTGGCCAAGGAATCGGTCCTTGCGACCCGTGCCGGTCTTGTTTCGGTCGAACAGCAGGTGCTGCTTCGCGCCGTCGCTGCCTTCATGAACATTCGCCGTTTTGCGCAAACGGTGTCCTTGCGCGAAAACAACGTGCGGGTCATCAGCCAGGAAGTGCGCGCCGCGCGCGACCGGTTCGAGGTGGGTGAAGTGACACGCACCGACGTCGCGCTGGCCGAGGCCCGGCTGGCTGCGGCGCGGGCGGCGCTGGCCGCGGCGCAAGGTGATCTGATCCTGGCCGGTGAGGAATATCTGGCAGCGGTCGGTAAAAAGCCCCGTAATCTCATCACTCCCCGCTCGATGCCGAAATTCCCGCCAAGCGTGGCCGACGCCAAGAAACAGGCGCTGCGTCGGCACCCGGATCTGATCTCGCAACAGCATACAGTGACCCTGCGCGAAATCTCGATCCTGATCGCCGAAGGGGCCAAGAAACCGACGGTTTCCCTGAGCGGCAGCTACGGCATCACCGAGAACTTGAACAGTGAGGCTTTTTCGCGCGGCGGCACCATCCGGCTTGGGGCCGGCGGGCCGATCTACAACGGTGGCAAGCTGGATTCGCTGGTGCGCGAGTCCATCGCCAGCCGGGATGCCGCGCGCGGTGGCCTGCACAAGATTTTTGCCGATGTCGAACAGAACGTCGGAATTGCCTATGGCAATCTGAGGGTTGCGCGCGCCAACCGCACTTCGTTCGAAGAGCAGGTGCGCGCCGCCACGGTCGCCTTTCAGGGTGTACGCGAAGAGGCCAAGCTGGGCGCGCGGACGACGCTGGATGTGCTGGATGCGGAACAGGAACTGCTGGACGCAAGGGCAAGCCTGGTCGGCGCGCAGGTGGATGAGTCCATTGCAGCCTACCAGGTGCTGTCGTCGCTGGGACTGTTGACGGCAGAGGCGCTGCACCTCGACGTGCCGCAATTCGACCCCTCCGCCTACTACAATCTGGTCAAGAAGGCCCCGATGAAACGCTCCAAACAGGGTGCCGAACTGGACCGTGTCCTGCGCGCTTTGGGAAAAGAGTAGTTTTTTCTACGTCTGTTGTGCCGTGCCTTGCTTTGCGGGTAGACTGGGACCGAGGCAAGAATGGCAAGAACAATGTCTGATCCCGTGACAAATGTGGAAATAGAAGACGTGCTGTCTTCGATCCGTCGGCTTGTTTCCGAGGAGGCGCGGCCCCGTCGTGTGCCCGAGGTTGAGGCGCCGGAACGACTGGTTCTGTCTCCGGCCCTGCGGGTGGCGGATGAGCATGACATGGGTGCCGCCGATCCTGTCGTGACGGAACCTGACGATGGAGGGCCGACTGCGGTTGAGCCGCCGATCGTGCTGACCTCGCTTGTCGAACCCGAACCCGAGCCTGAACCCGAACCCGAGTTTGAACCCGAGGCTACGCTGGCAGAGGTCGAGAGCGCAGGGGACGTCACCGAGCCGGATCGCGGACTGTCCGATGCGGTGCAGCAAGGCTCGCTTGTTCTGGAACCGGAAAACCGCGCCGACCCCGATGAGGATGATGCCGACCTGGATGTTGATTTCGGGGCCGAGGCGACGCTTGCCGAAGAGGACGATGCCATCTTGCTGTCGCAGGCGACGGCAGACGACACCGATCTGCCCGAGGATCCGGCCCCCGAAGACTATGCCGAGGCGGAACAGCTTGCGGCATTGCGCGCCTCACTGACCGACATTCTCGCGCCTGCACAAGAAGTTGTTAATCCGACCGACACCACCTCTGACGACGATCACACCGGGGCAGAAGACGCAGACCTTTCGATCCCGGAAAGCGAAGCGGAGATCGCGGCGGGCGACGATACGTTGGAGCGCAAGATTGCGACCCTGGAAAACCTGTTGCATCTGCAATCGCACGGGGTGGGCTATGCCCACACGGATGTGCCGGAACCGGAAAGCCGCGATACCTTTGAGGCTTTCGAGGCTGAGCGGGACGCGCCGGACAGCGCCATCGACCCGGCTTTGACTGACGAAGTGTCCTTTGCGGAGCTTGTGGATGAGGCCCTCTCTCTCCAGGAGGGGGAGGGGGCTCCGGAAGGGACCGAAACCACGACGGTGGAGGCGAGTGACTCCCCGGATGGTTTCGGTGTTCCGGGCGAGTCACCGGAACCGGAAAACACCGCGGTAGCGGCGGACAAAATTCCTGTGGATGAGGCTGAAGACGTCGACGCGGTTGTCGATGAGACCACCTTGTCCGATGCAATGGACACATCGACGCCGGACACATCGACGGTCGAAGAGGATCTGCAGGCGGCTGACGAGGCAGAACCTGAGGTGGCTGGCGCAGCCTTCCTGAGGCACGCCACGGCGCAACCACTGGATTGGGAAGATCACGTACCGGGCGCCGGGGACATGCCCGGCGCTCAGGCTGACCCACTGGCCGAACGTGATCCCGCCGCTGTGCCTGCGGACCTGGACGATGAGGCGCTGCAAGCCCTGGTGGCAAACCTTGTCCGGCAAGAACTGCAAGGCGCTTTGGGTGAGCGGATCACCCGCAACGTCCGCAAACTGGTGCGGCGAGAGATTCACCGTGTTCTGATGAGCAAGGAATTCGACTGAAGCGTTTCGCGACAGACGAACGGATTACCCCGGAATACCAAAAAAAACCCGCTCGATTGAGCGGGTTTTTCTGTAGTTTGGTGGTCTTGTTCAGGCCGCTTCGGCCTGTTGCGCAGCGTGGCGACGCTCGCTCTCTTCACGCGAAAGCGCAACCGAGGTGCGCACACCCTTGCCGACAAAATCCATCAGGCCCGAAACAACCCGCTCGTTGGGGTCGATTCCGGCACAGCTCAGCACTTCACGACCATCGCGGGAGCGCGCCCAGCGGGCGATCTGCTCAGGGCCGTTTCCGTACTTCTTGTCGTCAGCAATTGCGTCGTCCAGGGCAGCCAGCACCACCGCCGCAAACAGCTTGCGTGCGCGGTTGCCTTGCTCTGCATTGAAAGCGGTGCTGTCAACGAAATCCTTCATGAGTCGACCTTTGATTATTGCTCTTGTGTTTTTGGGCGTGACGGGGGTTATGGCCTATTCGTTTCGATTCGGATACCCCATCTCCGCATAGCTCCTATGCAATCTGCGCATAACTTTCTGCAAGTGCAGCACAGGATAGGTTGTCTTGCCATGCGCTAACGGTCAAGATATAGGACCTGTCAAACATTCATCAACCTTTCGCCATGGTATCGCCCTATGCCCAAGATCAACGGAAACGAAATCCGCCCCGGCAATGTTCTGGAGCATGACGGACACCTTTGGGTCGCGGTCAAGGTGGATCATGTCAAACCCGGCAAGGGTGGTGCCTTTGCCCAGGTCGAGATGAAGAACCTGCGCAACGGGTCCAAGTTGAACGAACGCTTTCGCAGCGCCGACAAGGTCGAGCGCGTGCGTCTGGAGCAGAAGGACATGCAGTTCCTTTTCGAATCCGACGGCGTGCTGACCTTCATGGACACCGAGACCTTTGATCAGGTCGAACTGCCCGCCGACATTCTGGGCGAGCGCCGCCCCTTCCTGCAGGACGGCATGACCATCGTCGTGGAATTCCACGACACCGAGGCGCTGAACGCCACGCTGCCGCAGAAAGTCACCTGCCAGGTGGTCGAGACAGAGCCGGTGGTCAAAGGCCAGACCGCCGCCAACAGCTTCAAGCCCGCCGTCCTCGACAATGGCGTACGCGTCACCGTCCCGCCCTTTGTGGCGCAGGATGAGATGATCGTCGTGAACACCGAAACCATGGAGTATGCAGAGCGCGCCTGACCTCGGGGCCCGCGCGCAAATCCCCCCGAATTTGCCGGGGGTGAGACAACCATGACTGAACAGGCCTCCGGCGCAACGCCAGGAGGCCTTTTTCATGATCGACACAGCCACGGACCACGATCTGCCCGCGCTGGCATCCATGCTTTACGCGCTGAATGCCCATCACGCGGCGCAACTGCCCGCCCGGTTCCACACAGAAGGGCAACCGCAGGACCTGACCGCCTTCTTTGCGCAGGCGATGGAGGAAGGCGCGCGCGTGCTGCTGTACCAGACCGAGGGCATTCCTCGCGGTTACCTGATGTGGCGGCGGATCGAACGTCCCGCCACGGCGCTGGAACGGGCCGGGTGCACCGCTCTGCTGGACCATATCTATGTTCAGCCGATCTGGCGCAGGCGCGGGCTGGGCCAGCGCCTGATAACCCGGTTCGAACAGGACATTGCCGAAACGGGATGTGATCGCTGGATCACCCGCGTCCATGCCTTCAACGGGGCCAGTGCCACATTGATGCAACGGGCGGGCGCGCGGCTGTCGGTGCAGGTCTTTGAAAAGCCGCTTCAGACCCCGGCCTGATCCAGCAATCCGTCGACCATCGCCTGATAGCCCGTGCCGAACAGCCTCAGGTGAACCAATGCCGGCCAGAGCTGATAGACCGGGCGGCGCGTCTCCCAATCCGGGGCAGGCGCGCCGTAGCCGGTCCAGAAGCCCGCGTCCAGGCGACCAAAGAGCGTCAGCATGGCAAGGTCGACCTCGGCGTGACCGTGGTAGCAGGCCGGGTCGATCAAATAGGCCTGCGGGCCGGAAAACAGCGCGTTGCCGGTCCAGAGGTCGCCATGCAGCAGCGCCGGGGCAGGGGCCTGCGGCAGCAAGTCGGGCAGGCGGGCCGACAAGACGGTCAGCCTGCGCCCAATGTCGTCAGGCACCGACCCGACAAAAGGCAGCAACCGGCGTTCAGCCCAGAACGCGGGCCAGTCCTCGCCCCGGGAATTTTCGATTGTGACCGCGCCAAAGGCATAGTCCTCATCCCAGCCATAAGCCTCTCCCGTCCCGGAATGCAGGTTGCGCAGGGCCTCTCCCAGTGAATGCCAGCCCTCGGACGAGGCGCGCGACTCCTCCAGCCATTGCAGGCACATCAGGTCATCCTGGCACCACAGCATATGCGGTGCGGCGGCCCCGGCCCCGGCCATGGCGCGCAGCATCCGCGCCTCTACTCCGACCAGCGCGCCTTGTTTGACCGCAACCCGCCGACCGTCTTCCAGATCGGCGCGAAACACCTGGCTGAGGTCGCCGCCTTGAACCGGCACGGCCGAGGTCACATCGGACCCCAGCGCCTGCGCAACCCGCGCCTGCCAGCTCATGACGGCAAGGTGACACGCGCCTCTGCTGCGGTCATCTCTCCCCTGGCGCGGTCGAACCGCAGGTAGGCGATGCCTTGGCCGCCGGATTGGGTGAACAGCGTCCCGGCGGCTTTTTCGCCTGCCATGATCTCGGTCCCGACCGGGGCCGCGCCATCGACCTGCACCTGTGCCAGCCCCTTGCGCAGTTCCGTCTTGTGTTTCATCCGCGCGGTGACTTCCTGACCAACGTAACAGCCCTTGCGGAAATCCACCCCGTTCAGCCGGTCGAACCCGGCTTCGAGGATGAAGGTGTCGGGCGTCAGTTCCACGCCCGCGCTGGGCACGCAGGCCGCCACGCGCAGCGCGTCCCAATCCGCCGGCGCTTCGGTCTGACCGGCGTAGCCGCGCCAGCCCAGAGACGGATGCCGGGGGTCGGGAAAGGCCCCCTCGGGCATGTCCCCTACGCCCCGCGTCACCTGAATATCCGTCTCGGTGATCTGAATGGGCGCGCGCAACTTGTACATGCTCAGCCGCTGCAGCAGCGACGCCGCCTGATCGGCGTCCGCGTCGATCAGCACGTCCGTGCCATCCGCAACCAGAAAGAAATCGGCCATGTATTTGCCCTGCGGTGTCAGCAGGGCAGCATAGACCAGCCCGTCTTTCAGCCGCTTGACGTCATTGGTGACCAATCCTTGCAGGAACTCGGCGGCGTCGGCGCCGCTTACCCGCAGGACCTTGCGCTTTTCATCGGCCATATCGTTTTCCTTTTTCCCTTCCGCCGCATATAGGCGTCTAAGCGGAAAACGAACAGGGCGATGCGCGCACCGATCTCTATCATCATCCCCACGCTGAACGCGGCGCAGGCCTTGCCCGCGTGCCTGCACAGCCTTGGAGAAGGGCTGAACGCCGGGCTGATCCGGGAGCTGATCATCAGCGACGGCGGGTCAGAGGATGCGACACTGAAAATCGCAGAGGCGGCAGGGGCGCGCGTCGTGACCGGGGCGCCTTCACGCGGGGGGCAGTTGCGGCGAGGCTGTGCTGCGGCAGAGGGCGGCTGGCTGTTGATCCTGCACGCGGACAGCCATCTTGCCCCGGGGTGGAGCAGCAGTGTCGAGGCCGCGCTGGTGCGGCACGGGGCCTATCATTTCCGGCTGGCCTTTGATGCCGATGGCCCGATGGCGGCCTTTGTGGCGGGCTGGGCGAACCTGCGGTCGCGGGCCTTTGGACTGCCCTATGGCGATCAGGGCCTGTTGCTGGACCGCGCCACGCTGGACGCCGCCGGAGGCTATCCCGACATACCGCTGATGGAGGACGTGGCGCTGGTGCGGCGTCTGGGCCGGGTGCGGGCGCTGGCGGCAACTGCAGTCACCTCGGCCGAAAAGTATCAGCGGCAAGGCTGGCTGCGCCGTGGCGCGCGCAACCTGTTGACGCTGGCGCGTTACTTCGCCGGGACGGATCCGGCGGCGCTGGCGCGGTCTTACAGGCGCTAGGTCTCTTCGGCCTTTTCGAACTGCATCCGGTACAGGTCGGCATAGGCGCCGCCCCTGGCGATCAAGTCGTCATGGGTGCCTTCCTCGACCACGCGGCCCGCATCCATGACAACGATCTTGTCTGCATTGCGTACTGTCGAAAGACGGTGTGCGATCACAAGAGTCGTGCGCCCCCGGGACAGTTTTTCCAGCGCCGCCTGCACCACCGCCTCGGATTGCGCGTCAAGCGCGCTTGTGGCCTCGTCCAGCAACAGCACCGGCGTATCGCGCAACAGCGCACGCGCAATCGCCACCCGCTGCCGCTGACCGCCCGACAGGCGGGATCCGCGAGGTCCGACCCGTGTCTCCAGCCCGTCCTCCAGGCGGGGCAGAAAGTCAGAGACATGCGCCGCCGTCAGCGCCGCCTGCAGTGCCTCTTCGGTGACGTCGCGGTCCAGCACGGTATTGTCGCGCAGCGTTTCGTCAAACAGCAGCGCGTCCTGACTGACGATGGAGATCATGTCGCGCAGGTCGCGCAACCGCATCAGCGTGACCGGCACCTCGCCAATCTCGACCTTGCCCTCTTGCGCATCCACCAGTCGGGTCAGCAGGTTGAAGACCGTTGACTTGCCCGCGCCGGAGGCGCCGACCAGTGCCGTGGTCTGCCCGGGTGCTGCGTCAAAGCTGAGGCCTCGCAGCACGTCCGTCTCGCCATAGGTCAGCCGCACATCGTCCAGCCGAATGCCCGGAACGCCCTGCGGCGGCGACAGCGGGTCGGCCGGGTCCGTCAACAGGGGCTGAATGTTCAGGATCTCGATGATCCGTTCGATGCTGGCCGCCGCCACCTGCCAGACGCCCGACACCGCGCCCAGCCGCCGCAGCGGCTCGAACGCAAGGCCGATGGCGGTGAAGAAGGCCATGAAATCGCCCACGGTCTTTTCGCCGGCGATGATCTCGCCGCCACCGAAATACAGCACCCCGACAAAACCGATACCCGACATCAGGTCGATCAGACCGGGCAATGAGGCCTGACCGGCGACCGACCGCGTCTCGGCCCGGATACGCTCCCGCGTCAGCTTACGGTATTTTTTGGCCATCCAGCGTTCCAGCAGGTTCAGCTTGACCGGGGTTATGCCCAGAAAGGCCTCGTTCAGCCGGACAGAAGTCTGCGCGGCCAGATCGCGCACCACCCGCGCATTGCCGCGCACGAACCGCTGCAGCAAGACCGAAGGTCCCACCAGCAGCGGCGCGCCGATCAGCGCCACCAGCGTCCATTTCCAGTCGATGAACAGCGCCACCCCGAACAGCGAGATCAGCGCCACCACGTCGCGCCCCGCGCCGGTGATCAGCGTGTTCCAGACCTTGGCGATGGCACCGACGTCGCCCTCGATCCGCTGGATGACATAGCCGGGTCCGTGTTCAAGATGAAAAGAGGGGTCGAGCGACATCAGGTGCTCCAGCATGTCCTGCCGGATATCGGCCATCGACATCTGCGACACCCGCGCCAGCAGCACCTTCTGCACGACGCTCGCCAACGCCCGAAAGGTGAAGATCCCCATCACAGCCAGCCCGACCCAGATCAGCGCATCCGAATTGCCGCCGATAAAGACCGTGTCGAACATCGGCTTCATCATGTAGCTGAGCAGGCCGAACATGCTGCCCTCGATGGACATGAACAGCATGGCCAGCGCCATCAACCCGGCGTAACGCTTCAGATAGCGCCGCCAGAGCCACAGGAACATGTGCCTCAGGCTGGTGTCACTGGTGTCACGCTCCGCCAAGCATCAGCTCCCGCGCGACGTCCAGTTCGGGCCTGCGCGCTTCCCATGCGGTCTGGATGATCTTGGCACTGTACTCCTGATGGATCCAGTCCTCGAACCCGATCTCGCCCACTTTCAATCGCGCCTCGTACAGCCGCAACACGTAATCCTGCACGCCGGTCTTGGTGAAATCGAGGTGCATGTAACGGAGGCCAAGCTGCTTCTTCGCCACCTTGATCGGCGTGTTCTCGAACACCAGCAGATACATCGCGGCCACGAATCCGGCCCGGTCGGCGCCGGACTTGCAATGGAACATCATCGGCTTTTCCGCCGCCCGCAGCGCCTCGATCACGTTGAGGATGCGGGCACGCGGCGCGGCCTCGCGCGCCCAGAGCTTGGCATCGACCAGAACCATGCCCAGCTTTTCGACGCTTTCCTTCTCGAACAGGTAATGCGCGTGCTTGTCCGGGCCGCGCAGGTTGACCACCGTCCTGATCCCCAGTTTCGCATAGCGTTCAAACCGGCGGTGCGTCGGCTGGTTGGACCGGTAGACCCCGGGTGCGATCTGAAAGAAGTTGGTCCAGAGAATGCGCAGAAAGGCGTGGTCGAACAGGTTGTAGTGCAACGCTGACCAGCGCCGCGCCGAAGGCGTTGAAATGTCCGTGCCAAAGGAATGGCGCAACCGCCGTTCCGCCGCGTCCAGTTTGCTCCAGAGTCTTGCCAACATGCGCGAGGGTCCCCTGCGTTCCGGCGGGCGGTTTACGCGGCAAATCCGGTGCTGTCCAGCAAGCGCCGGTATTGACGGCAGAGCGCCGCGCGATAAAGGTCGCCGCGATTGCCTGTAGGAGTTTGTCATGCCACTTGCGTCTGGTCGTTCATACATGGCCCTGCCGGGGCCGTCCATGATGCCCGACAGGGTGCTTCAGGCCATGCACCGGCCCGCGCCTGACATCTATGCCGAAGATCTGCACCAGATGGTTTCCTCGCTGATCCCCGACCTGCGCCGCGTCGCGCTGACCGAGGCGGGTCATGTGGCGATGTATATCGCCAACGGCCACGGGGTCTGGGAGGCGGCACTGTCCAATACCGTCTTTGCCGCGGACAAGGTACTGGTGCCCACCACCGGCGCCTTTGGTCACGGCTGGGCCGACATGGCGCGCGCCCTTGGGGCCGAGGTCGAGATCCTTGAACACGGTCGCCAGTCGCCGATTGACCCGGAACGTGTCCGGGCCGCCCTGCTGGCCGACAAGGCGCAACAGATCAAGGCGGTGCTGGCGGTACAGGTGGACACCTCGTCTTCGGTGCTCTCGGACATCGCCGCGCTGCGCAGGGTGCTGGACGAGGTCGGGCACCCGGCGCTCCTGATGGCCGATTGCATCGCTTCGCTGGGTTGCGACCGGTTCGAGATGGACGCCTGGGGCGTCGACGTCATGGTGGCAGGTTCGCAAAAAGGGTTGATGGTGCCGCCGGGCATGGGCTTCGTGTTCTTCAACGCTCGGGCGATGGCGGTGCGGCGCAAGATGCCGCGGGTCTCGATCTACTGGGATTGGGCGCCACGGGCCGAGCCGGAGATGTTCTACCAGTATTTCGGCGGCACCGCGCCCACCCATCACCTTTACGCCCTGCGTGAGGCGCTGGACATGATCCGCGAAGAGGGGCTTGAGGCGATCTGGGATCGCCATGCCCGTCTGGCGCAGGCGCTCTGGTCGGCGGCGGACTGCTGGGCCGCGGAGGGGCCGTTCCGGTTGAACGTGCCCGATCCGGCGCATCGTTCGCGCGCGGTGACGGCGGCGCAACTGGGTGCACCTCTGGGCGAAAGGTTGCGGGAATGGTGCCGGGATGAAGCGGGTGTTTCGCTGGGCATCGGGTTGCGCGTGGGTGATCCCAAAGATCCGACCGGGTCCGGTTATTTCCGCTTTGGCCACATGGGGCATCTGAATGCGCACGGCATGCTGGGCCTGATCGGCGTGGTCGAGGCCGGGCTCTGCGCCCTTGGCATCCAGCATGGCGGCGGGGCGATGGATGCGGCGGTGCGGTCGCTGATGGATTAGGAGTTTGGGGTTTCCCCTCGCCCGCGGGGCGAGGCGATCCGCGCGCGCCCTGCGGGCGCGCGATTTCCGCTTTCCGAACTCACCAAAGAACAATGGCCCGGTCCTGATCCCCAGAGCCGTCCGGTCGCTGATTGAGGCCTGAACCATGCCCTCTGCCCATGCAAGGACAAGCCGAGCTGCGCTCGGGGCTGCGCCCCCTTGCATGGGCAGAGGCCCCGGCTCTTTTCGGCCTCAGCGACAGGACGGCTCCGGAGAACAGGCCCTTCGCGGGCGCCATGCCCGGGCATCACATCTCTAGCAGTAACCCGCCGTCCAGTCTTACCTGCCGGTCCATCTTCCCGGCCAGTTCGAGGTTGTGTGTGGCGATCAGAGCCGACAGTCCGGTTTCACGCACAAGGGTCATCAGCGCCCCGAACACCCGGTCCGAGGTCGAGGGGTCGAGGTTTCCCGTCGGCTCATCGGCCAGCAACAGGCGCGGCGTATTGGCCATCGCCCGGCAAAAGGCGACGCGCTGCTGCTCCCCTCCCGACAGGGCCGCAGGCCGGTGTTTCGCCCGTTCGGCGATACCCACACTGTCCAGCAACTCGTGCGCCCGCGCCTCGGCGGCACCGCGCGCGGTGCCATTGGCCAGTTGTGGCAGGACGCAGTTTTCCAGCGCGGTGAACTCGGGCAGCAGGTGGTGGAACTGGTATACAAAGCCGACATCCGCGCGCCGAACCGCCGTGCGCCGGCGGTCGCCCTGGCCTTGCATCGCCTCTCCGCCGATTTCCACCGTGCCCGCGTCTGGCGTGTCCAACAGCCCCGCGATGTGCAACAGCGTCGACTTGCCCGCGCCAGAGGGCGCGACCAGCGCCACGACCTCACCTCGCCCGACTGTCAGGTCGATGCCGCGCAGCACCTGAACCTCTCCCGGCAGGCCTTTCTTGTAGGTCTTTTCGATCCCGGTCAGGCGCAGCACTGTCTGGGTCATATAGTGCCACTCCAAAGATGCGGCCCGGGCGCCATCCATGCGGGGAAACGGTCTTCGAAGACCGTTACAAGGGCTTTCGAAAGCCCTTGTCCCACGCGGTCCGCACCAGGCGCGTCGGCCTCAGGCGGAGCGGTCGAACTGCAGAGCTGCGCGGGACCGGCCTTCAAAGGCCGTTGAAAGGGCCTTCGAAGGCCCTTTTTCTCGCCAGTGCGCTTTTTCGCATCATTCATAGCGCAGCGCCTCCACCGGGTTCATCCGCGCCGCGCGCCGGGCGGGAAAGATCGTGACGACGAAACTCAGCCCCAGCGACAGCGCCACGGCGGACAGCACGTCCTTCATGTGCAGCTCGGCGGGCAGGGCATAGATGCCCCGGATCGAGGGATCCCAGACCCCGCCGCCCGACAGGTAGTTCACCATGGCAAAGATCGGGTCGATGTAGATTGCGAACAGACAGCCAAGGATCACGCCCGCCACGGTGCCAAGGATGCCGGTGAACGATCCGCAAATGAAGAACACCCGCATCACCGACCCCTCGGTCAGGCCCATGGTGCGCAGGATGCCGATGTCGCGGCCCTTGTTCTTGACCAGCATGATCAGCCCGGACACGATGTTCATCGTGGCGATCAGCACCAACACCGACAGGATCACGAACATCACGTTGTCCTCGACGTCCAGCGCCCGCAGGAAGCCGCTGCTGGCGTCCTGCCAGGTCCAGATGAGCGTGCCCGCGCCCGCCGCCTGGCCGATGCCGCTGGTGTAGCCTTCGACGCGCTCAGGATTCTCGACCGTGATTTCCAGCTCATCCGCCACGCCGTCGCGGTTGAAATACAGTTGCGCCTCTTCGAACGGCATGTAGACCCGCGTGCGGTCGATGTCATAGCGCCCGGCGGTGAAGATGTAGGTGACCGGATAGGACTTGACCCGCGGTGAGACGCCGAAGGCGGTCTTGACCCCATCGGGCGAGATCAGCTTGACCTCGTCACCCAGTCCGACACCCAGCATCTGCGCCACGCCCGAGCCTATGGCAATGCCCGCCCCGAAATCCGACAGCGCGCCGCGACCGGTCTCCGGGTCCGCGATGCGCGGGATTTGGGCCAGGTCCTCCGCCGCGATGCCGAAGACCTCGACGCCCGCGTTGCGCCCCTGTGCCGTGGCCATGACCTGCCCCTTGACCAGCGGCGCGACCCGGGTCACGCCCTCCGCCCCGCGCACCCGTTCGGCCATCGCCGTGTAATCCGGCAGGGTCCGCGTCGGCACGCCGTTCACGTCCACCCGTTGCACGTGGTAGACCGTGACATGGGCATTGGCGCCGACGATGGTATCCACGAATTCGGCCCGGAACCCGGAGCGTACCGCCAGCGTGGCGATCAGCGCAAAGACCGCCAGGGTGATCCCGATCAGCGAGATCCATGTCATCACCGAAACCCCGCCCTCGGCGCGTTTCGCGCGCAAATAGCGCCAGGCAATCATCCACTCGAAGGCGGCAAAGGGGGGCGGTTGGCGCGTCATGGCTCTTTCTGTCCTGCTCTTGCGCGGAAACTGGCCTCTTGGCGCGATGGGGTCAAGCGGCGGCAGGCGCTGATGGCGGAACTGTGCGTGGGGGAGTGGGCGTGATATGGGTGTTTTTACCAAGAAGACACATCAGAAAGCCGCCCATGTCCCGCTGGACTCGTCTGACAGAGGCACAGATCCGCAAGGCCGAGCGCGAAGGCAAGCTATCGGGCCTTTCCGGAGAGGGTAAACCGCTGCCCAACCGCCCCGGCGACGCGCTGATCGATGCCGGTGACGCGGCGGGCTTTCGCATCATGGCCGAGGCGGGTGCGCTGCCCGAGGAGATCACGCTCAAGGCAAGGCTGGATCAGGCGCGCGCCGACTGGCAGGCCACCAGCGACCCGGCAGAGAAGAAGCGCCGGATGGCACGCATCGCCGATCTTCAGATGCGCTATGAAATCGCCCGCGACGCGCGGCGCAAGTTCATGCGCTGATTGCAGGCGGCAAAATCCTTCGTTGACGCGGCGCGCGCACTGACCCTAACTGCCGCGCATGACCGGACCTCGCTATCCCGCCCTCATCGCCTCATTGCCCGCAACGGTGCCCTTTGTCGGGCCCGAATTGCAGGAGCGTGAGCGCGGCGCGCCGTTCCGCGCCCGCCTTGGCGCAAACGAAAGCGTCTTTGGCCCGTCCCCCTTTGCCATCGCGGCCATGCAGGAGGAGACGGCAGAGGCGTGGAAATACGCCGACCCCAGCCACATCGACCTCAAGGGCGCGCTGGCCGAACAGTTGGCCTGTACCCCGGACAACATCCTGCTTGGCGAAGGCATCGACGGCCTGTTGGGCTATACCGTGCGGCTGATGGTCGAACAGGGCGACGCGGTCGTGACCTCGGACGGCGCATATCCGACCTTCAACTACCACGTCACCGGCTTTGGTGGCGTGCTGCACAAAGTGCCCTATGCGGGCGACCATGAGGACCTGTCCGGCCTCATTGCCAGGGCGGCCGAGGTGGATGCCAAGCTGCTTTACCTCGCCAATCCGGACAACCCCATGGGCACTTGGCACAGCGCTGCTGCAATCGAGGCGGCACTGGACAACCTGCCGGATGGCTGCGTCATGGTGCTGGATGAGGCCTATATAGAATTTGCCCCTGAGGGCACCGCGCCGAAGATCGACCCGGAAGACCCGCGTGTCCTGCGCTTCCGCACCTTTTCCAAGGGCTACGGTCTGGCCGGGATGCGTGTGGGCTATGTCTGTGGCGCGGCGGCGACGATCCGCGCCTTTGACAAGATCCGCAATCACTTTGGCATGACGCGCCTTGGCCTTGCCGGGGCGCTGGCCGCATTGGGGGATCGCGAGTGGCTGGACGAGGTGGTGCGGTTGGTCGCGGAGTCCCGCGATGACATCGGGCGCATCGTTCAGGCCAACGGCCTGACACCGCTGCCTTCGGCCACCAATTTCGTTACCGTTGACTGCGGGCGGGACGGAGATTTCGCCCGACGGGTGCTGGCCGAACTGATCGCCGAGGGCATCTTTGTCCGGATGCCCTTCGTCGCGCCGCAGGATCGCTGCATCCGCATCAGCGCCGGACGGGCCGAGGACATGCAAGTGCTGGCAGAGGCTTTGCCGCTGGCATTGGGCCGCGCCCGCGCGGGCGACTGACAGCCTGCCCGGGCGCAATCACGAAGAAGTTCACCGAAATTTCAACGGTTCAGGACATCCAGACCTGACAAATGCGCACGCTGCGCTATTCTGTCACAGGGAGGCGCTTGTGTCAGGAGGTCGAACATGCCGAGCAATCATCCCAAACCGGTCGAGAATTACATGACCGCCAACATGGTCCTGATCTTCGTCAACATGCTCTGGATCTTTGTGGCTCTCTGGTCCTACTGGGGCCTAGGCCCGGTTCTGATCATCGCGGCGCTGATCAATCATCTGATTACCCGGCTGGACGTCTTGCGCCGCAGCCGGGACGACCGCTTCGACCGCGCCTGATCTGGGCCGGCATCTGGCGTGACCTGCGCCGTCTTTCGCGGGCAGGGATGCCTTTCCATATGTCTTCGGGCGTTCTAGCCTTGCGGCTCATTCTCCCGACAGGAGCCGCCATGCCCCGGATCCCCGTTCCCCAGATTTCCCTACTGTCCGAACAGGCGCTTGTCGCGCATGGGTCCAGTGCCGCCATCGCGTCGGAAATGGCCCGCGCCATTGGCTGGGCCGAGGCGCGTGGGAACCGGATCTGCGGGCTCTACTACCTTGAAAGCTATTGCCAGCAGTTGCGCAGCGGCCGGGTAGACGGTCAGGCGGTGCCCGTTGTCGAGCGGCCTCGCCCGTCGGAAATTCGTGTGGACGCGGCGCATGGCTTTGCCCAGCCCGCCTTTTCCGCCGCCTTGCCGCAGGCACTGGTGGCGGCGCGGGAAAACGGCGTGGTCAGCCTTGCGCTGCATCACGCCCATACCTGCACCGCGCTGGGTTATTTCTGCGAACAGATCGCGCTGGGCGGGGCGTTGGGGCTGGGGCTGACCAATGCCTCGCCCATCGTGGCCGCGCCGGGCGGCAAGACCCGCGTGATCGGCACCAATCCGGTTTCCTTTGCGGTGCCGGACGGGCAGGGCGGGGTGGCGATGCTGTTTGATCAAAGCACGACCACCGTGGCGCTGGGCCGGATCACCATGGCCAAGGCCGCCGGAGAGCAAATCCCCGAAGGCTGGGCCGTGGACGCAGAGGGCCAGCCGACCACGGATCCGGAGGCCGCCCTGGCCGGTTCCCTGACCTCGGCCGGCGGTTACAAGGGCTGGGGCTTTGGCCTGATGGCCGAGATCCTTGCTGCCTGCCTGGGGGGCGGTGTGCTCAGCCGCGAGGTCGCGCCGCTGAAGGCCTCCGACGGCGCGCCGCACGACCTTGGGCAGTATTTCCTGCTGATTGATCCGGGGGAGGGCGCGTTTTTCGACCGGCTGGCGCAACTGGCTCAGATTGTGACTCAAGACGATGGCGCGCGGATGCCGGGGCAGGACAAGGTGCCCTCGGACACGGCGGAGGTGCCGGAAGCGCTGTGGCAGCAACTGCGCGATCTGGCGGGCCAGTCAGAATGACAGGGGCCGTGGCCGGGGCTTGACCCGGGGCCTTTCAGCGGCGCGCGGCTCAGGCGCGCTGGGTGATCCAGACCCCCAGCGCCATCACTGCCAGCCCCGTGGTCCGCGTCAGTGTCAGCGGTGAAACCCTCGCCCCGAACAACCCGAAATGGTCGATCGCGGCGGCGCTGATCATCTGCCCCAGCAGGACGAAAAAGATCGCGTTTCCAATGCCGAATTTCGGCGCGATGATCGTCACCGACAGCACGTAGAAGGCCACGAGGCAGCCGCCCAGAAATAGATGCTTCGGCGCCTCCGCGACGCCCGCCAGCCCCTTGGCCCCGGTCACGCCCCAGATCACCGTAACCGAGATCAAGGCCACGCAAAACAGCACCAGCGCCGCCGTTATGGGCGAGCCCAGTCGCACCCCCAGCGCCGCATTCAAGGCGGCCAGCGTCGGGATGCCGATACCGGCCAGCAGCATCACCAGGGCATAATGCGTCATCTCGGGTCCCTTCATGACGGCAGGAAAAACGTGGCGCTGGCGGCGGCCACCGGGGCCGAGTCGGGCAGGCGCACCAGCGTCGCCTCGGCAAAGATCATCGCCCGCCCCGCCTTGATCACCCGCGCAGTGCAGCGCACCGCCTCGCCCCGCGCCGCGCTCAGAAACCGGGTTTCGAGGTTCGTCGTGGCCACGGGCCTGAACGCCTCCAGCCGCCCGGCGCAGGCAAACACCATCGAGGTATCGGCCAGCGTGGCCAGCGCCTGGCCGCAGACGATGCCGCCGACACGGGCGATGTCGGGCGTGATCGGGATCTCCAGAACCGCCGCATCGGGGCCGATTTCGGTCACCTGCGGCTTCAACGACAACACCCAGGGTGCGAAATTTTCTTCCAACAAACGCTGCGCGGTGGCAGGATCAATCATGAGGGACCTCCCGTATTCCGGCGTCACAATGACCGGAGGCGGGGCCGCTGTCACCCGTCTTGAACAGGGGGGCGCAGCAGATCTCCCCGGGGGCGACAGGCTGCCCCGAATAAACAAGAGTACGGAGCAGGACAATGAAAAGACATCTTCTGGCTGTGATGGCATTATTGGCGGTTGTCGCCTGTGACACGGTCACGACCAAACTGGACGGCACCAGCCGCGGCTGGTTCACGCCGCTGACGGACGCGGTGGCCGAGGGTGCGATGCATCCGGGGGCCGAGATCTACAACCGGAACTGCGCCTATTGCCATGGCGACACCGGGCAGGGCGACGGCGCGCTGGGCAAGAAGCTGCCAGTGGCGCCCAAGGACCTGACCGTGCTGACCTCGGCCAATGGCGGCCGTTTCCCGGCGGTGCGGGTGCTGGAGACGATACATGGTTATCCGGGCAAATTTCACCGGGGCTCGATGCCCGAGTTCGGGCAGAAACTGGCCGGACCGGTTGTCGAGTGGCGCGCGCCTTCGGGTGAGATCATCATGACGCCGAAAGGGCTGCTGGACGTGGTCAGCTATGTCGAGAGCCTGCAGGCGGAGACGGACAGCTGACGCAGCGGGCTTGCCAGCAGCCGCGGGCTTTGGCAGGAGGGGCGGCAGGCAGATCGGGGGCAGACATGCAGAAGATTGGAATCGCGCTCATCGCGGCGCTTGGACTTGCGGGCTGTGTGGAAACCGGACCGGGTGCGATGCCGGACCCGTCGGATGGGCGGGCCTTGTTCATGCAGAATTGCGCGGTCTGTCACGGTGAGGACGCGCGCGGCAACGGGTCGATGGCGCGGGCAATGAAGAAGGCCCCGGCCAACCTGACGCTGATCTCGGTCCGGAACGGTGACAGGTTCCCGCGGGCAAAGGTGATGTCGATCATCGACGGCTATGCGCGGTCGGACCTGAAGGGGCCGGCGATGCCGGAATTCGGCGCGCTGCTGGAGGGCGATCTGGTGCCCTACGACAGCGGCGACGGCACGCTGACGCCGACCCCGCGCAAGCTGGTGGCGCTGGCGGAATATCTTGAGACGATCCAGGCCACGCGATGAGGATAGTAGCGGTGTCGGTGGCCGTCAGAGACGTTTAGCGTCCTGTCAGGAAATGGGGACTGCGGGACGGCGCTCGTCGCGTCCCTGAACGGGCCGCAACATCGCCCCGCCCACCGTCCCGCAGGCGCACCTTGCGGCGCGGTGTCTGCGGGTTTGGTCAGGCCGCCACCGATTTGCGGACCAGGGTCCAGTAATGGTCCTGCACCTCGGCACTGCCTAGGCGCCCGCCGGGGCGATACCACGTGGTCACGCCGGTCAGCATGGCGATCACCGCCAAAGTTGTCAGCTTGGTGTCCGCGATGTCGAAGACACCGGCGGCGCGGCCCGCCTGCAGGATCGATTCCAGCTCCGTTTCATAGGCGTGGCGCAGGCGTTCGATCACCGCGAAGTTCTGCGGTTCCAGGTTGCGCAACTCCATGTAGGCGATGAAGACGAGATCCGGTCGGTTCAGGTGATAGGTGATGTGGAACCGCACGAAGGCCTCCAGCCGCCGGGCCGGGTCTGCCTGCGGCTCCCGCGCTTGCCACGATGTCAGCAGATCGTCGAGGTGGTCCTTCATCAGCGAGAACAGCAGCGCCTGTTTGTCCGGCGTGTAGTTGTACAGCGCCCCGGCCTGCAGACCGACGGCGCTCGCGATCTGACGCATGGAGACCGCCGCGTAGCCGTGTTCGGCAAAGAGCCGAAGCGCCGCCTCTCGAATGCGCGGACCGGTGATCCCGGAGTGACTGCCCTGTGTGCGTGCCATATCGCACAGATTATCTGAACGTTCGTTCATATCAACCCGGATGCTTGCGTGCGGGCATCGGCTGAGGCAAGACTGGTGCATGACGTTCCGGACGCGACCACTCACGGCACTGACCCTGTTCGCCCTTGCGGGCGCACTGCCCGCCTGCACGCAGTTTCCGGAATTGGACGCGGTGCAGACGCCCGGGGTGGCGACAGCGCCTTATCCAAAGCTTCTGCCGTTGAGCGATCTGCTGGGCGGTCCGATGCCCGAGGTTTCGGCCGAGACCATCATCCGGGTCGAAGGCCGCGTCGGTGCCTTGCAGAGCCGGGCGGACCGGTTGCGTGGGGCGCAGGTGGCGCAGACGCGCGTGGACGACCGGCTGACGCAACTGCGCCAACGGGCGGCGGACCTGCGCAGCCAGTAGGGCAAAGCGCCCCGAGAACGGGCGCGCGAACTCGCAAATTTGCAGAATCGAAGCGGGCCGGACACATCCGGCCCCGGGTCCCCTTGCCCCTGTCGCGGCTTGGCGATAACCCGAGGTCCGAAGGAAATCAGCCCAGAGGAGCCTCTCCCATGTCCCAGGTTTTGCGTCTTGGAATCGCCGGTCTGGGGACCGTGGGCGCAGGTGTCGTCAAGATCGTGCGCCAGAAGGCGGCGCTGCTGGCGGAACGGTCCGGGCGAAGCATCGAGATCAGCGCGGTTTCGGCACGGACGCGGGACAAGGACCGTGGTGTGAACCTGTCCAGCTATGCATGGGAAGACGACCCGGTTGCGCTGGCCACGCGGGACGATGTGGATGTCTTTGTCGAACTGATGGGCGGCAGCGACGGCCCTGCCAAAGCGGCGGTCGAGGCGGCGTTGAAGGCGGGCAAGGACGTGGTCACGGCGAACAAGGCGATGCTGGCCCATCACGGGCAGGCGCTGGCGGAAATGGCCGAGGCCTCGGGCGCCGTGCTGCGATTCGAGGCGGCGGTCGCCGGGGGCATCCCGGTGATCAAGGCGCTGACCGAAGGGTTGGCCGGCAATGATATCGAGCGCGTCATGGGCGTGATGAACGGCACCTGCAATTACATCCTGACCCGGATGGAGGATGCGGGCCTGAGCTATGACGAGGCCTTCGCCGAGGCGGACGGGCTGGGATTTCTGGAGGCCGATCCGCAGCTGGACGTAGGTGGCATTGACGCCGGGCACAAGCTGTCGCTCCTGTCCTCGATCGCCTTCGGCACGCAGGTGAATTTCGACGCGGTCGAGTTGGAAGGCATCGGCAAGGTCACCATCGACGACATTCACCACGCCGCCGACATGGGCTTCCGGGTCAAGCTGCTGGGAGTTGCGCGCATGACGGGCCGGGGGCTGGAACAGAGCATGGCGCCCTGTCTGGTGCCGGCCGGGTCGCCGCTGGGCCAGTTGCAGGGCGGCACCAACATGGTGGTGATCGAAGGCGATCAGGTCGGTCAGATCGTGATGCGGGGTGCCGGCGCGGGCGAGGGGCCGACGGCCAGCGCCGTGATGGGCGACGTGATGGATATTGCGCGCGGATTGCGGGTGTCGACCTTTGGACGGCCCGCCGGGGCGCTGGTCAAGGCGGCACCGGCCATGGCCTCGACACCTGCGCCCTATTACCTGCGCATGGCGCTGGCGGACAAGCCGGGGGCTCTGGCCAAGGTTGCCACGGCGCTGGGCGAGGCGGGCGTTTCGATCCACCGGATGCGGCAGTACGATCACACCGATGACAGCGCGCCGGTACTGATCGTGACACACAAGACAACGCGCGTGGCGCTGGAACAGGCGCTGGTCGCAATGGAAGCCACCGGCGTTGTGTTGAACGAACCGGTTGCGCTGCGAATCGAAGAGGTCTGAAAGCCCTTGTCTGGTCCGTTTTTTCGGCGCGCAGTGGAGAGATTTGTTGCGGCAGGATGCCCCAACCGTCGCTAACTGGATTTGCGGCGGGTCGGGATGGCAGGCTGTGACGATCACCGAGGTCGGGCTGGATGACGGCGATAACGTCATCATCACGCCATTGCAAATCTTCGAGGACGGCCTGAGCGGGGGCTGCCTGCCGCATAAAGCACACCAAGGGCACCTCGGGTCGCAAGGCTCTTGCGGCGCTGTCCCGGTGCGGGGTACTCACGGCACGACGCTGCTCTCACGAAGGAATACCGGCGATGCCCGCTCCCAAAGATTTCAATGACCGTATGCTTTCCCTTGGCCTTGCCCGCGTGGCGGAACAGGCCGCCATCGCAAGCGCCGACTGGATCGGCCGCGGTGATGAGAAGGCCGCCGATCAGGCCGCGGTCAATGCCATGCGCGAACAGCTGAACAAGCTGGACATCAAGGGCGTCGTCGTGATCGGCGAGGGGGAACGCGACGAAGCACCGATGCTGTATATCGGCGAAGAGGTGGGCAACGGCAACGGTCCGGGTGTGGACATCGCGCTGGACCCGCTGGAAGGCACGACGCTGACGGCGAAGGACATGCCCAACGCCCTGACCGTGATCGCCATGGGGCCGCGCGGCAGCATGCTGCACGCGCCGGATGTCTACATGGACAAGCTGGCTATCGGCCCGGGCTTTCCCGAAAACGTCGTGACGCTGGACATGAGCCCGGCAGAGCGGGTGGCGGCGCTGGCCGCGGCAAAGGGCTGTCAGCCGCGCGACATCACGGTCTGCATTCTGGAACGGCCCCGCCACGAGGAGATCATCGCCGAAGTGCGGTCGACCGGGGCGTCGATCCGTCTGATCACCGATGGCGATGTGGCGGGCGTCATGCACTGCGCCGAGCCGCATATTACCGGCATCGACATGTACATGGGGTCGGGCGGCGCGCCCGAGGGCGTTCTGGCTGCGGCGGCGCTGAAATGCATGGGAGGTCAGATCTTTGGCCGTCTGCTGTTCCGCAACGACGACGAACGCGGCCGCGCGGCCAAGGCCGGGATTACCGATCTGGACAAGATCTATACCGGCGACGAGATGGTGACCGAGAACGTGATCTTTGCCGCGACCGGTGTCACCAACGGCTCTCTGCTGCCGGGACTGAAGCGTGAAGTGGGCTTTACCACCACCGAAACGCTTCTGATGCGGTCCAAGACCGGGTCGGTGCGACGCATGGTCTATCGCAACCCGATCCAGCGCGGGGCCTGACGCGGCTCTTGCGGGTTTGGCCGGGGGAGAGAGGTCTGCAGGGCGCCCTCCATCTCACTTCTCCGTTGAACCGGTAGCCGAAGGCTCGCACCGCGCGCAGCGCGCTTGCCATTGTGCGGCGTTGCGGTGATAAGCTCGCGCCATGCAGGCCTATTTCGACGTTGAACAATCCCTGACCGGTCGCCGCTGGGTCGGACCGGATCCCGAGCAGGCCCGACAGGCCGAGGCGCTGGTCCAGCGCACGGCTTTGCCACATGCGCTCTGCGCAGTGTTGGCGCGATTGGGGGTCGAGGCCGGAGAGGTCGAGGACTACCTTGCGCCGACCTTGCGGGCGCTGCTGCCCGATCCGCGCAGCCTGAAGGATATGGAGCGCGCGGCGGAGCGGTTTCTGCAGGCGGTGCGCGGGCGAGAGCGGATCGCTGTCTTTGCCGATTACGACGTGGATGGCGGCGCTTCGGCGGCCTTGCTGATCGACTGGCTGCGGCAAGTGGGGCGGCCCGCGACCCTCTATGTGCCGGACCGGATCGACGAGGGCTATGGTCCCAACGTGCCCGCGATGCAGGCGCTTGCGGCCAGGCATGATCTGATCATCTGCGTCGATTGCGGAACCCTCTCGCATGAGCCCATCGCGGCGGCCAGCGGGCTGGCGGATGTGCTGGTTCTGGATCACCACCTTGGCGGCGAGACCCTGCCCGAGGCGCTGGCCTTGGTGAACCCCAACCGCCAGGACGAGGACGGCGCGCTGGCGCATCTCTGCGCCGCTTCGGTGGTCTTCTTGATGCTGGTCGAGGCCGGGCGGCAGATGCGCGAGGCCGGGGCGAAAGGCCCGGACCTGATGGGGTTGCTGGACTTGGTGGCGCTGGCGACGGTGGCCGATGTGGCACCGCTGAAAGGCGTCAACCGGGCGCTGGTGCATCAGGGGCTGAAGGTCATGGCGCGGCGGGCGCGGCCCGGTCTGGTGGCGCTGTCGGACGTATCGCGGCTGGAACGCGCGCCGACCTCTTATCACCTTGGCTATGTGCTGGGTCCGCGGGTCAATGCCGGGGGCCGGATCGGCAAGGCGGATCTGGGCGCGCGCCTGTTGGCCTGCGAGTCCGAGCATGAAGCGCGCGCCATGGCGGAACAGTTGGACGCTTTGAACGCTGAGCGGCGCGAGATCGAGGCCGCCGTGCGCTTTGCGGCGGTCGAGCAGGCCGAGGCGCGGGGGATGGAGGCGCCGTTGGTCTGGGCGGCCGGCGAAGGCTGGCACCCCGGTGTTGTCGGCATCGTCGCCTCGCGGCTGAAGGAACAGACCAATCGGCCCAGCATCGTGATCGGGCTGGACGGGGATGAGGGCAAGGGCTCGGGCCGGTCAGTGCCGGGGGTCGACCTTGGCGCGGCGATCCAGCGGCTGGCCAGCGAAGGCCTTCTTATCAAGGGCGGCGGGCACAAGATGGCCGCCGGTCTGACCGTGGCGCGGGACAAGCTGGAACCGGCGATGGCGCGTCTGACCGTCCTGCTGGAGCGGCAGGGCGCAGGGCAAGGCGGTCCGGCCGATCTGCGGCTGGACGGGGTGTTGATGCCCGGGGCGGCGACGCTGGAGTTGTGCGAACAACTGGAGCGGGCGGGGCCCTTTGGCGCGGCGGTGCCAGGGCCGCGATTCGTACTGCCGGACATGCAGATCCGTTTCGCCAAACGTGTCGGGCAGGCGCATCTGAAACTGACGGTTTCGGACGGTCTGGGCGCGACATTGGACGCGATCCTGTTTTCCGCCTTTGACAGCCCGCTTGGCACCGCTCTGGAAGACCACAAAGGCGCGCAGTTCCACCTTGCCGGCAAGCTGGACGTCAATTTCTGGCAGGGCCGGAGCAGTGTTCAACTGCGTCTGGATGATGCCGCGCCGGCCGCTGTCGGGACCGTTTAGATTTGCGTAATAGAGCGCCTCCGGGACGGTCAAAAAACTGAATTTTCTGCTTGCAAGCATCGCGCGCTTTTCATAGAACCCGCCTCACGCCGCAGCGATGGTCCTTCGGGCCGCGCCGCAGCCAATCAGAGTGGCCCGTTCGTCTATCGGTTAGGACGCCAGGTTTTCAACCTGGAAAGAGGGGTTCGATTCCCCTACGGGCTGCCACTTACCCTCCGAAAGCCTTATTTTGTTGGCCTCCTGGTCCGAATGTGGACCACGAGTCTCGGGCCGTGGTTCACCTTTGCCAGAAACCGCGGCCGCCGCAGGAGCCGCCATGCGCTTTGAAGCCGCCGTCGCCGCGCCGCGGCGCTGGAACTTCTTTGTGTAGACGCTGGCTGTCTTCGACTCGGTCCAGCCGAACGCTGCCATTAGCTCATATTCGGTCGCGCCGCGCGCCGCCATCAGTGATGCAACGCCCTTCCATATCCCGTGCTGGGAACGTGTGGCGCACTTCTTCACGATCTTCCGCTTGCCCTTGCCCTCGTAGACCGGGTTGCCGTCTGCGTCCTTCGCGTCGACGCAAAGTCCAGCCGCGATGACCCATTTCCGAACGCGGTTGTCGAGCGAGCCGGAAGAAGCGAAAGATTTGCCGTGCTCTGTAATCAGGTAGGTGTCTTTCCCCGTCGTATTGATGGCGACGGTCGCTCGGAAGTGCCCCAGTCGCTGCCCCAGACCGGTTGAGCGGGTCCCGCCAGCAATCTCAGTCTGTCCTGAATTGCACGCTGGCTTGTTGGCCGCAATTGAAGCATGCTCGTGGAATGTTGGTAAAGCAAAGCGTCGCGATTGAAGATGTCCGTGTGCCTATCAAGCGGAAGAAGACGCTGGATGAGGCAAAGGTACAGGTGATCGCTGAGAGCATCATCGAGGACGGTCAGCTGCAACCGATACAGGTGCGCGCGGACGGGACCGGTTTCGTTCTGGTGGAGGGGCTCCACCGGCTGGAAGCCCTCCGCATCCTGGGGGAGACCTTTGTGGATGCGTATCTTGTCAGAGCCCGCTTGCACTAGGTGGTTAGTAGGCGACCCGTGACGTTGGGCCGATCCCAGCGCCGGAAACCACATCTCTCGAAGAAAAAAGCGGAGTTTCCTCCTTCCGGTACAACGGATCGCTGAAATTTCACTCCAGAGGTGGGTGCAGGATCCTCGCGCGTCGCCCCGGTCAATCGTCTGAACCCGGTAATTCCAACCCGGTACAGACAACCAGTATTCGCGCCGGGCGGTCATCGGCCGACGCATAAAGATGCCCGCGCCGCGAGTCGAAATACAGGCTCTCGCCAGCCTCCAGCACCACGTCCGGGCGGTCTTCGGCCTGGATCACGACCCGCCCTTCCAGTACATGGAAGAACTCTTCGCCGGGATGGCTGACCATGCGATCAAAGCGCATCCGCTCCAGCGGCTTCAACGTGCCCAACATTGGCACCATCGTCCGGCCCAGAACCTGCGGAAAGAGCATCTCGTAGGTATAGTTATCGGTCTCCAGATACCCTGCATCCCCCTTGCGAGAGACGGCAAATTCCCCCTCCGCAAAGGTGCTGCCGCCGTCCGAGAACAATTCGGACAGATCCACGCCCAACCCCTTGGCGAGATCGAAGAACCTGTCATAGGTTGGCGCCATCAGCCCGCGCTCGATCTTGGAAACGGTTGACACGGCCAGCGCCGACCGATCCGCAACCTGCTGCAGGGTCAGGCCCTTTCGGTGCCGGATACCCTGCGCACGCCTGGCCAGCGTGGCGCGACTGTCGCGCGAGGACGAAGCTCTATCTGTCATACCGGAACTGTATTCCGCATACGCGTCCGGGCGAAAGATCTTTTCCTATCGGAAAAAATTGCGTTAGGATTCGGGCATGGACGAAGATTTCGACATTATCGTCATCGGCGCTGGCGTGGCCGGGGTGTCCGTTGCCGCTGCGTTGGCCAGGGGCGCTCGCGTGGCGGTGGTCGAGGCGGAGGCGCAGCCCGGCTATCATGCGACCGGCCGCTCGGCGGCGATCCTGGCACAGAACTATGGCAGCCGGCTGATCCGGACCCTGACCGCGGACTCGCTTTTGTTCTTCACCGATCCGCCCGACGGCTTCGCCCGGTCGCCACTTCTGCGCCCGCGCGGGCTGATCCGGTTCGCCCGGCCAGACCAGGTGGACCGGTTGCGCACCGCCTACGATGACATGTCGCGGGACACCCCGCTGGCCTGGATAACCGGCGAGGCGCTGGAGGCCCGCGTCCCGCTATTGCGCGCCGGCCATGTTGCTGCGGGGTTCGAGAACCCGGACGCCGCCGACATCGACGTGAACGAACTGATGCAAGGCTGGCAGCGGCAGCTGCGGGCCGCGGGCGGCAGGATGATGACCGGCAACCAGGTTGTCGCCCTGACCCGCAGACGGGGTCGCTGGACTGTCGAAACCACCGTCGCCCAGCTAAGCGCGCGCCTTGTGGTGAACGCCGCTGGCGCATGGGCAGATCACATTGCCGATCTCGCCCGGGCGGCGCGGATCGGTCTGATGCCGCTGCGCCGGTCGGCACTGACCTTCGACGCACCGGCCGACCTTGACCTAGCGTCTCTGCCGATGATGGTCGATGCGGATGAAGCCTTCTATCTCAAGCCAGAGGCCGGGCGCCTTCTCGCCTCTCCGGCCGACGAAACGCTTTCGGCACCCTGCGACGCCCGGCCAGAGGAACTGGACCTCGCTCTTGCGATTGACCGCGTTCAGACCACGTTCCGGGTTGATGTGCGGCGGATCCGGTCCTCCTGGGCCGGTCTGCGCAGCTTTGTCGCCGACCGCGCACCGGCGGCAGGATTTGACACCGGAGTTCCGGAATTCTTCTGGCTGGCCGGCCAGGGCGGGTATGGTGTGCAGACCGCGCCCGCGCTGGCCAGGTATGCCGCCAGTCGTATCCTCGGGCGCACCGGCGCTGACCGCTACACCATTCCGGGCGTGACGGACGACGTGATGTCACCGACGCGCGTTCAAACACATCAAAAAACAAAAAAGGGAGAAAACGCATGAAAATGGTATTTGCAGGGCTCGCCGCTCTGGCCCTCAGCACCGGGGCCGCGATGGCGCAATGGGCCCCGTCTGGCCCGATCAACCTGTGGATCGGCTTTGGCGCGGGCGGCGAGACCGACACGCTGGGCCGTCTGGTCGCACAGGAAATGTCCGCCTCCACTGGCTGGGATTTCGTGGTGGAAAACAAACCCGGCGGCGGCGGCATGGCGATGTTTACCCAACTGGCCGCCTATCCCGCCGACGGCCAGACCATCGGCATGGGCGTGACGATGCCGGTGCTGGTCAACCTGACCGTGCGGCCCGACGAAGTGCCCTTCGACCTCGACAGCTTTGACTATCTCGGCACCGTGGCGCTGGCGCAACTGGCCATCGTTGCCCCTGCCGATGCGCCCTATGACGACCTCGCGGGCCTCATCGATTATTCCAAGGCCAATGACGGCGCGCTGATCGCCTTTGACGCGAAGCCGCAGGAACTGCTGATCAATGTCGTCAACGCCCAGGCCGACGCGGGCTTCCGGCTGGTCGCGACTGAAAGCTCGGCAGAGGCCTTGCAGAACCTGCTGGGAGGCCATGTCAACGCCGCCTTCAACGCGGGCGCGCATATCCCCTATCTGGAGTCAGGCGAGTTGAAGATGATCGCCTCGGCCAATGCCTCGCGCCACAGCTACGCGCCAGACACGATGACGGTTCAGGAGGCCGGGTTCGACATCTACGTCGACCCCTGGTTCTACATAGCAGCACCCAAGGACCTGCCCGAGGACGCTCATACCGCGCTGGCCGAGGCGCTGGCCGCCGCGCTGAAATCCGAGCCGGTACTGAAGGCGATCGAACTGACCATGCACACCGAACCGGCGGACATGGGGCCAGAGGCGACCAAAGCGATGATGTTGGACGGCCTGAAGAATGTAGGCACCCTCTTTGGCGGCTAGGTCCATCCCCTCGGACAGAACGGTCACACGGATCACCGGCCTTGCCGTCGCGGGCTTCGCGGCGGCAATGTGGGTCTGGATCATCCCGTGGCAGGTGGATTCGGCCAGCTACGGCTGGATGCGCCCGCGAACGCTACCCTCGATCTGCGTCGCGGGGCTGGGGGCTGCCGGACTGCTGCTGGTGATGTTTCCCGGCGGCGCCACCGACATCGCGCCCCGGAAGCACCTGAAGGCGGCAGGCCTGCTGGTGCTGGCTGCCGCAGCCCTCTGGGCGATGGGGCGGTGGGGCTTTGTCTGGACCGCGCCGGTGCTTGCCGCCGCTCTGGTTGTGGCCCTGCGTGAACGCCGTCCGGTCTGGATCGCGGCCACAGTGATTACCGTTCCCCTTGGCATCTGGCTGGCGGTTGAACAGCTTTTGGGCCGCAACCTGCCGTGAGCCGCCGATGCCCCCGATAGACGCCGTCCTCGCCGGGTTTGGCGACGCCTTCACTCTGGTCAACCTCGCCTTCGTGATCCTCGGCGTTGCCGTCGGCCAACTGGTCGGCGCGATCCCCGGCATCGGTCCGGTCATGGCAATGGCCATCGCGATTCCTTTCACTTTCACGATGGACACGCTTGTCGCGGTCTCGTTCCTGGTGGGCATCATGAAGGGCGGCCTGTTCGGGGGCGCCATCCCTGCCATTCTGATCAATACACCCGGCACGCCGGACGCGGCGGCCACTGCCTTTGACGGCTATCCGCTGGCGGCAAGGGGCAAGCCGATGAAGGCCACGAAGATGGCGCTGTATTCGTCGGTCACTGGCGACACCTTCTCTGACCTGGTGTTGATCCTCGCCTCCGCCCCCATCGCTGTGATCGCGCTGAAACTCGGCCCGGTCGAGGTCTGTGCCCTGATGATCTTCGCCTTCGCCGTGATCGCCGGGCTGGTGGGGGATTCCCTGATCAAGGGCCTGATCGCCGCGCTTCTGGGCCTGTTGCTGGCGACCGTCCGGCTGGACCCGGAACAGGGCTCGCCCCGGTTCGATTTCGGCTGGTTTCAGCTGTATGACGGGGTCGATTTGGTGGCCGTCGCAGTGGGCATGCTGGCCGTGGCCGAGATTGTCCGTCGCATCGCCGGAGCCGCCGACAGCGCGCTGCCCGCCGCCGCCCTGCAATCGGACGAACCGGGCGCGCGCAGAGTGTCATTCGCGGAATACTGGTCTTGCCGCTGGGCGATGGCGCGGGGCGCGCTGATCGGCACGGCGCTGGGTGCGCTGCCCGGTCTGGGTTCCACCGCCGCCGCCTTCATGAGCTATGCGTCGGTCAAGCGCACCGACCCCGGAGACACCCCATATGGCGAGGGCAACCTCAAGGGCATCGCCGCCACCGAAAGCGCCAATTCCGCAGTCATGGGCGCCAACCTGATCCCGCTGCTGGGTATCGGCATTCCAGGATCGGTCTCGGCGGCGCTGCTGATCTCAGCCTTCACGATCCACGGGATCCAGCCGGGGCCACTGATGTTCCGCACCCAGACCGAATTGGTCTATGGCCTGTTCGGCGCGATGCTGATGGCCAATGTCTGCAATCTGGGGGTGGGCCAGGTCTCGCTGCGGATCTGGTCCGCGGCGGTCCGGGCGCCATCCTCATTCATCTTCCCCTCGGCGCTGATCTTCTGCTTTGCCGGTGTCTATCTGTCGTCGGGCGGGCTGTTCGGCGTGGCCATCATGCTGATCGCGGCGGCGCTGTCGCTGGGATTCACGGCGGTCGGTATCCCGGTCATCGTGCTGCTGATCACCTTTTTCCTCGGCCGCCGGTTCGAGACCTCGCTGTCCCAAAGCCTGACGATCCTGAACGGCGATCCGGCCGCCCTTCTGCACCACCCCGTCGCCCTGATCCTGCTGGTCGGAGCCGTCGGACTGTGCGGCTGGATGGCGTGGCGGCGGTAAATCGTAAGGAGTTTTCAAGAGACCGAAGTCGCCTTTCCAGCGGCCACCCCGGAACCTTGGTCGCAGAAGTTGACGAAGTTGCCGCACGTCAGCATCCGCTGCCCGCGAAAGTCGCAGGCCGGTGCGTTTACCAACTTGTTTTCGGGGGTTTGCGCTACTTCGGGGCGCTTCGTGCTCGAAACCGACCTGCGGCGGAGCAGCGAAAGATCCCGTGCCAAGCTCGGATGGATGTCTGCTTTTTCTGGCTTGGCATGAAAAGAAGGCACCAGCGGCGAACGACCGGAGTCCTGAAGGTTCTCTGATTGCGGCTTTGTCAAGAGCGCACCCGAATTCAGCCGTCATCAGCGCGGCGGAGGCCTTGGCCCCGCCGGCGTGCGCCCCACGTCGCTGGCGGCGGCGGGGCCAAG
>JAXMNQ010000064.1:0-27361 GCA_034670345.1 Paracoccaceae bacterium
CTGGTCCACGTCCCCGAGATGTCCTGGACCAAGAAGAACGTGCACCCCGGCAAGATCGTCTCCACCTCGCAGGAAGTGGACGTCATGGTGCTGGAAATCGACGGCGCCAAGCGTCGCGTTTCGCTGGGTCTCAAGCAGACCATGCGCAACCCGTGGGAAGTGTTTGCAGAAACCCACCCCGAGGGCACGCAGGTCGAGGGCGAGGTCAAGAACATCACCGAATTCGGTCTGTTCATCGGCCTCGAAGGCGAGATCGACGGCATGGTCCATCTCAGCGACCTGTCGTGGGACCAGCGCGGCGAAGAAGCCATCCAGGAATACCGCAAGGGTGACGTGGTTCAGGCCGTCGTCTCCGAAGTGGACGTCGAGAAAGAGCGTATCTCGCTCTCGATCAAGGCCCTGGGCGGTGACAAGTTCGCCGAAGCCGCCGGCGGCGTGCGCCGCGGGTCGATCGTGACGGTCGAGGTCACCGCGATCGAAGACGGCGGCATCGAGGTGGAATACGAAGGCATGAAGTCCTTCATCCGCCGTTCGGACCTGTCGCGGGATCGTTCCGAGCAGCGCCCCGAGCGTTTCTCGACCGGTGACAAGATCGACGTGCGCGTGACCAACATCGACATGAAGACCCGCCGTCTGGGTCTGTCGATCAAGGCACGCGAGATCGCCGAAGAGAAGGAAGCCGTGGAACAGTTCGGCTCGTCGGACTCCGGCGCGTCGCTGGGCGACATCCTTGGCGCGGCACTCAAGCGCGACGAATAAGCCTGGGGCAACCCAAGGAACACGAAAGGCCCCGCCGTCTGGTGGGGCCTTTTTTCATGGAGCGAACATGGCAGTCTTTTGTGCATGGCGCTCACCGCATCCAATAGTCCGGCGGCCGCCATCTTCGACCGGGCGCCTCTGGCGGGAACCTCAGGTCGCGGCGAAGTCGGGCGTCCAAAGGGTTGTCCGTCCGGACCCGTCGCTCTGCGCGGCTTGTTCTCTTGCCGAACCATCCAAACATGAGCCGGTCTCCTGTGCTGCGATATGCTTTGAGGGTGGCAGCCAAGACGCCCTGCGGCGATCCGGATCTTGCGCTAGCCTGACCCGTTTCTTGCGGTTTTCAGGGATTGGCGATTGATCTGATCGACCGGGGGCGGGAAGATGGACCGGAAGGAGTTTCCATGCCCTATCGCCTCTTGTCCCTCTGCCTGATCTGCATCTTCTGTATGACGCAAAGCCTGCGCGCCGCCTGTTACGACAATCCCTTGTGGGACGGGCAACCGTTGACCGAGGATTTCGTGAAAGCCGCACAGGCCGATACCTCCGACCCGGTCTGGAGCGCGCACATCCAGCTTATCTGGGCCTTGTGGGATGAGACTGAAAAGTATCGCGCGGATGCGCTCCACGATTTGCGAAACATGTTCGTCTTCGAGGCCGAGGACCGTGCCGCGGCGCGAGCGGCGGTCAAGGGCATGACGCCACGGGCCATCGTTGCCGCGATCGACGAAACGCAGGCACATTATCGCACGCTTCGTCAACTGGCCCTTCTTCACTGGTCGTATGGATGCGCGGCGGAAACCGCGCATTTTGCCAACGCCGTGGATGACACTGGACGCATGACCTTTGCCTTCATCGCCATCAACGACGTCGAAGGCTTTGCGGCCCTGGTCGCAGCGGATTCGCCCGAGTCGACGCAACCGCCTTCACGACAGAAGGTCGTCCTCGATCTGATCCAGCATCCCGAAAAGGCAATTGAGACACTCTCGCGGGCCGATCTTCTCAGGCGGCGCCAGTGGAACAAACACGGGGAGTCGGTGCCCTGGCCGGGAGACATCGGGACTGAATATGTCCTGGCCTTCCTGCGCAAAAAGCCCCTGCCGGTCCTTCCGCACTCAAAGTCCGATCCCTACTGGGCGCTGGAAGTCCGCAAAGATGCAGCGACCTATCTCCTCGCCCTCGGCTATTGCGAACAAGTGGTGCCTCAGATGTTGCCCTGGCTCGCTTTGGACGCCAAGCAGAACAGACATCTATTGAACGTGCGCCTGGAGGCGCTGATGCTGCGCTGTGCCTTGGTGGGTGAGGGGCCCTGGACACTGTTCCCTTGACCTGTGACGGGGCCGTGCCTTGGGACACTCTGCTGCCGCAGCAATCGGCGTGGGCGCATCTCCCAGGCGTTTGTCCCGGGCGTTTCCGTTTCGCCTGATGCGCCCCATCTTTCTCCTGGGGGTGGCCTCCATCGCGGCCCATTTTCGGGCGAAGGATGTGGGAGTCGGCAGAAATCATCACCCGCATGAGGAGCATTTCATGACCCGCGCTTCCAAACCGATGATCGTCTGAGGGCTTAATGCCATTGGCATTTCAACCCTGCTGAGCGGCAGATCCGGCTGTTCTGGACCACCGGGGCGGGCTGGGCGCTTTGTCTTGTCATGATCGGTGTTGCGCTGTTTCTCGACATCCAAAGCGGCGCGCCGGCCGGATCGGACAAACCTCTGCTGTTCTATATCGGGCTGCTGGTGGCAATCCTGGCGCAGATCCGTTTTACGCTGGTGTCGCTCTGGAATCTGTTCCGGACGCTTTTCCAGCGCGGCATGCCTGTGCAGGCAGCGTAGAGCCGGCGCGTTGCTCTGCTGCGATTCCCCCTCGCGCAGGCTCTGGCGATTGCCTATCGTGAGGCGAAACCAGTGGGAGGGTTCCATGATGCGGGCTTTGATTTCGGTGCTGTTCGTGATCGCGGCAGGGCCGCTGTGGGCGCAGGGACAGATCATCATCCCCGACGACGGCAGCGATGCCCTTCAGGCCGCCCCTGCCGGTGGCGGCGGCGGTACAGAGCTGACGATGAAGGCGGTGACGGTAAAGGGGCAAAGCCAGTTGCGCGGTCGGTTCGGCGACAAATGGCAGGCCGACGAGGTGCGCCAACGGGCGGCCATGACCTGCATCGAGGGCGGTATGCAATTGGTGTATTTCCAGCCCGGCAACACGGATTCCAAGGGACGGACGGAGTTCGCGGCCGTGTGCCAATAAAGGTCGCGTAACGCGGGGGTCGTGCGCCCTTTCGCAGGGCCATTTCTTTACGGTGCTCAACTCGTGGCGTAGACGGCGGCCTTTCGGCCAACAGGGGTGCGCCGTTGAACTTGCACAGGACCCCGTCTCCGGAACCTTGAACCTGCCCTGGCGACGCACCGCGCGATGGTTCGGATTGTCTGGAAACCCTGCCTCGGCACCACCTCCCGACACTGATCCTGCGCGGCGAATCGACCGTCTGTCAGGGTGCGTTTCGGCGTCGCCGCATCGCGGCTTGACGGCGATTTGTTGCCGGAATCCACGGGAAACCTGCGCAAACTGCTGCAAAACATGGGTTTTCCCCACAGTTACCCGGTTCCCGTTTGGCCGCGCCGCGCGTATAGTTCGAACTCAATAGAAGGGCCAAAGGCCTCGTCCGTCAGGGAACATGGGACCATGATCAGATCGGAATTGATCCAGAAGATTGCGGATGAGAACCCGCATCTGTATCAGCGAGACGTGGAGAGGATCGTGAACACGATCTTCGAGGAAATCACCAATGCCATGGCCCGGGGCGACCGGGTCGAGCTGCGGGGCTTCGGGGCGTTTTCAGTCAAGAAGCGGGATGCGCGTGTCGGGCGGAACCCCCGCACCGGGGAGTCGGTCGAGGTCGAGGAAAAGCACGTGCCCTTCTTCAAGACCGGCAAGCTCCTTCGGGACCGCCTGAACGGAAAGTAATCGATGCGCTACATTCTCTACGCAATCTATGCGACCCTGCTGATTGTTCTGACGGTCATCTGTGTCGCCAACCTGCAATGGGTCACGCTGAACACGCTGCCCGAGGGGCTGGCGCGCATTCCGCAGATCGGCTGGCTGGCATTCTCGATCGAATTGCCGCTGTTTGCCGTGGCGCTGGGGTTTCTCGTGATCGGCTGGGTCATGGGGGAAGTCTTTGAATGGCTGCGCGAGCACAAGTTCCGGGCCGAAGCCTCGACCAAGAAGGCCGAGGTCAAGAAGCTGGAGCGCCAGCTGAAAAGGACCCAGGCCGAGCGCGACAAGGATAAGGACGAGGTCCTGGCGATTCTGGATCAGACCGGCTGATCCGTTGATCGGTTGAAAGGGGGAGGGGCGCTGCCCCTCTGCGCCTTGCGGCGCATTCACCCCGGAGCATTTTCAGAGAGAATAAACAGGGGCTTGGGTGGTGAACGTCCGGGTGAAGATCTGTGGCTTGACGCGGCCCGGCGACCTTGAGATGGTGGCCGCCGCCGGGGCCACCTATGGCGGGCTGGTGTTCTTTGCCAAGAGCCCCAGAAACGTGTCGATTGAAGTGGCGCGGGCGCTGGCGCAGGAGGCGCCGGTGGGACTGGCCAAGGTGGGGCTGGTGGTCAATCCGAGCGACGCTCTGCTGGACGGGATATTGGCGCGTGTGCCGCTGGACATGCTCCAGTTGCACGGCAGTGAATCGCCCGAGCGGGTGGCGGAGGTGCGGGCGCGCTATGGCCTGCCGGTGATGAAGGCGGTGGGTGTGGCCGAGGCTGCGGATCTCTCGAAGTTGGATATTTATCAGCAGGTTGCCGATCAGATCCTTGTGGATGCCAGGCCGCCGAAGGATGGTGAACTGCCCGGCGGCAACGGTCTGTCCTTTGACTGGCGGTTGATCGCGGGGCGGCGCTGGTCGCGTCCGTGGATGCTTGCCGGTGGGTTGACACCCGAGAATGTGGCCACGGCCATTGCGATGACCGGGGCGGCGCAGGTGGATCTGTCGTCGGGTGTGGAAAGCGCGCCGGGGATCAAGGATCCGGCAAAGGTCGCGGCCTTTGTTGCGGCGGCGAAATCGGCGGAGGCCGTGCCGCGGCTGTGACACGCCGCGCGCTTGTTGCCTCAGAGCCAGCTGGCGCGGCCGGTGCCGACGGCCTCGGACACCGAGGCAAACCCGTCGCGGATGAGGAAGCCGTCAAGGCCGCGGGCGATCTCCTCGACAAGGCTGAGGCCGCCGAAGACCAGTGCGGTGTAGAGTTGCACGGCCGAGGCCCCGGCGCGGATCTTTGCATAGGCCTGTTCGGCAGAGCCCACGCCACCGACCCCGATCAGGGGCAACGCGCCATCGGTCAGCTGTGACAGTCGGGCCAGCACGCGGGTGGAGCGGTCAAACAGGGGCTGGCCGGACAGTCCGCCCTTTTCCGCGGCAAAGCCCGACTTCAGACCGGCGCGCGAGAGGGTGGTGTTGGTGGCGATGATGCCCGCCACGCCGGACTTCACCGCAACTTCGGCCACGTCTGACAGTTCCGCGTCGTCGAGATCCGGCGCGATCTTGAGGAAGACGGGAACCTGCCGGGTGAGGTCGTCGCGGGCTTGCATGACCCCGGCGAGCAGCGCGGAAAGCGCCGCCTTGCCCTGCAGGTCACGCAGTTTTTCGGTGTTTGGAGAGCTGACGTTGACGGTGGCGAAATCGACGTCCGCGCCGCAACAGGTCAGCACACGGGCAAAATCGCCGGCGCGGTCCTCGGACTCCTTGTTGGCGCCGAGGTTCAGGCCAAGCACCATGTCGCGCGGTCGGGTGCGCAGGCGGGCGCCGATGGCCTCCATCCCGTCATTGTTGAAGCCGAAGCGGTTGATCGCGGCCTGATCTTCGGTCAGGCGGAACAGGCGTGGACGCGGGTTGCCCGGCTGTGGGCGGGGCGTTGCGGCGCCAACCTCGACAAAGCCGAACCCGGCGCGCGACAGGCCCTGTAGCGCGGTGGCGTTCTTGTCGAAACCTGCGGCGAGACCGACGGGATTGGGCAGATCGAGGCCCGCCACGGTCGTGCGCAGGCGGTCGGAAGTGACGATGCCCGGACTGTGGGCGACGCCGGCCTGCAGCGCCTTGAGCGCGAGACCATGGGCGGATTCCGGGTCCAGACGGTGCAGGGCGGCAAGGCCGAGGCGTTCAAGCGGGGTCATCCAGTCACTTCTCCGGTGAGGGCGGTGCGGCCTGTCATGCAAAGCCGTCGGGAAAGCGATGCGTGCCGTCCGGGGCCAGTGGCAGGGGCTGACACCACAGGATATCGGCCAGCCGCAGGGGGCCGTAGAGATGCGGGAACAGTGCATCGCCACGCGAGACCTCCCATTTCAGCGCCTCTCCCAGCGCCTCGCTGTCGAGCGCGGCAAGGAACAGGTTGTCCGCCCCTGCAAAGTGTTTCGCCGCCGTTTCACGCGCCTGTGCGGCGGTGGAGAAGTGGATGAAGCCATCGGCCAGGTCGATCGGCGCGCCTTGGGTTTCCTTTTGGGCGCGCAAGGCCGACCATTCGTCGGCGCGGAGGATCTTGTAGATTTCCATGGCCGCTGTGATGCCGCGCCGCCCGTCAGGGGTCAAGCGGCCAGTCGGCGCGGCGGCGCAGTTCGCAGTCGAAATCGGCGTCGTTGGCGACGTCCCGGACAAAGGCGCGCAGGCCGTCCGGCGCCAATTGCGGCGGGCGCGATGCGTGACGGTCCCTCACCGCGAGAAATTGGCGCGTGATGCGGGCCGGGAAAAAGAGCGAACGCCCAAAGGCAGAGCGCAGAGGCCCCCGCGACAGCGGCAAAGCCAGTGACGTTGGGGTCGGGATGTACCGCGCGCCTGTCAAGGCGTCATCACTTGCCCGACTGCGGCGGGTTCCCCCTACGACAGGCTTTGACTCGGCGGCCTTGCCGGGGCAGGCTTTGACCATAACCAAAAAAACCCACAGTGAGGTTTCCCATGACGTACAAACTGCTGACCGGCGCTGCGGCGCTGGCCCTGATGGCGGGGTCCGCGCAGGCGGATTATTCCCTGACGATCCTGCACACCAATGACTTCCACGCCCGGTTCGAGCCGATCTCGAAATACGATTCGGGCTGTTCGGCCGAGGATGACGCTGCGGGTGAATGCTTTGGCGGATCTGCCCGGCTGGTCACGGCGGTGAACGAGGCCAAGGCCCGGACCAACAACCACATCCTGGTTGATGGCGGTGACCAGTTCCAGGGCACCCTGTTCTATACCTACTACAAGGGTATGCTTTCCGCCGAGATGATGAACCTGATGGGCTATGACGCGATGACCGTGGGCAACCACGAATTCGACGATGGCCCCGAGGTGCTGCGCGGCTTCATGGATGCGGTGGAATTCCCGGTGCTGATGTCGAACGCCGATGTCTCGGGTGAGCCGCTGCTGGCGGATGTGCTGATGAAATCCACCGTGATCGAGCGGGGCGGCGAAAAGCTGGGCCTGATCGGTCTGACGCCGCAGGACACCGACGAACTGGCCAGCCCGGGCGACAACATCATCTTTACCGATCCGTCGGATGCGGTGCAGGGGGAGGTCGACAAGCTGACCGAGATGGGCGTGAACAAGATCATTGTCCTGTCGCACTCCGGTTACGGTGTGGATCAGCGCGTGGCCGAGAACACCACCGGTGTCGACGTGATCGTGGGGGGCCATTCCAACACCTACCTCGCCAACAACGACGACAATGCGGATGGTCCTTATCCGACGGTCGTGAACGGCGTGCAGATCGTGCAGGCCTATGCCTATGGCAAGTACCTGGGTGAGTTGAACCTCACCTTTGACGATGCCGGCACGGTGATCGAGGCCTCCGGCAACCCGGTGCTGGTCGACGCCACCATCGTCGCCAACGAGGACGTGACCGCGCGCATTGCAGAGGCCGCCGAGCCGCTGGAAGAGATCCGCAACAGGGTGGTGGCCGAGTCCGCCGACACCATCGAGGGCAACCGCGACGTCTGTCGCGCGATGGAATGCTCGATGGGCAACCTTGTGGCCGACGCCATGCTGGACCGGGTCAAGGATCAGGGCATCGACGTGGCCATCGCCAACAGCGGCGGGCTGCGCGCCTCCATCGACGCCGGTGAGGTGACAATGGGCGAGGTGCTGACGGTGCTGCCGTTCCAGAACACGCTGTCGACGTTCCAGATCACTGGCGCGACGCTGGTCGAGGCGCTGGAAAACGGTGTCAGCCAGATCGAGGAAGGCGCGGGCCGCTTCCCGCAGGTGGCGGGCATGACTTTCGCTGTCGATCCTTCGGCAGAGCCTGGCAGCCGGGTGTCCGAAGTGATGGTCGGCGGTGCGCCGGTCGAGATGGACAAGGTCTATGGCGCTGTGTCCAACAACTATGTCCGCAATGGCGGCGATGGCTACGCGATGTTCAAGGACGCCGAGAACGCCTATGACTTCGGCCCCGACCTCGCGGATGTGACGGCCGAGTATCTGGCCAAAGACGGTGCCTATCAGCCCTACACGGATGGCCGGATCACCATGAAATAACCGGCGCTTGTCGCTGTGCTTGCAGGGCCGTCCCTTAGGGGGCGGCCTTTTTCGTCACCGGGGCGATGCCAGTGTGACGGTAATCCGGGGCGAGCGTTGGTCGTTGTGGCAGAGGGTGACGCAGACGCCCTCTCTATGCCAGTTGCGGGTCTGTTTGTCCGGTGTTTCCTGCGGCTCGAACCCGGCGTCCGGCAACAGGTGTGGCGCTGTTTCCGCGATGCGGATCAGGTCGCGCCGCATCCGCCGGGTGGCGTGCCATCGGCTCAGATCCTGAACAGCTTTCCTGATCCAGGCCCGTCCGGGGGCCGGCAGGGCAACGCTGTGTGGTCCGGTCGTTGCAGTCATTGCGGCCTCCATCGGCGGGTCTGTCATCGGTTCGGGGCGACCCTAGTACCGCATGTGGCTTGCACGCAAACCAGGCTTTCTCCTATCATGGATCAGATTTCCTGATCCGGACCAAGGCCGATGCCGAAACTGCCGCCGCTCAACGCCCTGCGTGCCTTCGAGGCCGCCGCCCGTCATGAGGGGTTCGTTGGCGCCTCGGACGAGTTGCATGTCACCCGCGGCGCCGTCAGCCGACACGTCAAGCTGTTGGAGGATCACCTTGGCGTGCCGCTGTTCCGGCGGCATGCGCGCGGTGTCAGCCTGTCCGAGGCGGGGCGGCGGTTGCTGCCCGTGCTGACCGAGAGCTTTGCCCGCATCGCATCCGAGGCCGAGCGGATCGCAACGGACGCCTCGGACCTGCAGATCATCTGCCCGCCCGCCACCTCGATCCGCTGGCTGCTGCCGCGTCTGGACCGGTTCCGCGCGCGCCATCCAGAGATCCGGGTGCGGCTGACCACGGATTTCCACTGCGACATCGGCTTTGACGGGTTGGAATACGATCTGGGCTTTTCGGTCGAGAACTGGCCGACCCGGGCGTCGAATGTCGCGGTGCAGGAATTGTTCGATGTGCGCATGAGCCCGGCCTGTGCGCCATCCTACCTCGCGGCGCACCCGCTGACACGTCCCGAGGATCTGGCGCGGGCGGACTTGTTGCACGAGACGCCTCGGCACGGGGACTGGACGGACTGGCTGAACAGTTTTCCGGTGGCCGGTGTCGATCCGGCGAAGGGACATGATTTTCCCAACCTCGACCTTGCCACGCGGGCGGCGGTGGTGGGGGCAGGGGTGGTCATGGCGGACATGGTCCTGTGCCGCGATGAACTGGAGGCCGGGACCCTGGTGACGCCCTTTCCGGAGATGGTCAGCGGCTCACCCCTGGGCGGGATCTGCCTGCTGGGCCTGCAGGAGAAATGGGACTTGCCGAAGGTCCGGTTGTTTCGTGAATGGGTGGCGGAAGAGTTGGCGGGGTGAACCCCGCCGGACACTCTATTGCGTTTCGCGAAATACCTGAGACATCGAGCATCACATAACGCGTTGAAATCTTTGATTTCAGGCAGCGTTCGGTGATTCAGGTTTTTCGGACAACGCTTTATTCCGCCGCGACGCCTTCGGTGAACTGCAGACGGGCGAGGCGCGCATAAAGACCGCCCTCGGCCACCAGCGCGTCATGGGTGCCGGTGGCGACGATGCGGCCCTGCTCCATGACAACGATGCGGTCGGCTTTTTTCACCGTGGCAAGGCGGTGGGCGACGATGATCGTGGTGCGCCCCTCGGCCAGAGTATCGACGGCCTGTTGCACCGCGCGCTCGCTTTCGGCGTCCAGCGCGCTTGTCGCCTCGTCCAGCAGCAGCACCGGCGCGTCACGCAGGATGGCGCGGGCGATGGCGACGCGCTGTTTCTGGCCACCCGACAGCATCACGCCGCGCTCTCCCAGCCAGGTGTCATAGCCATCGGGCAGGGCGGTCAGGAACTCATGCGCGGCGGCAGCGCGGGCGGCGGCCTCGATTTCCGCATCGCTGGCGCCGGGGCGGCCGAAGCGGATGTTGTCCCGCGCCGAGGCGGCAAAGATCACCGGGTCCTGCGGGACAAGGGCGATGTGGTGGCGGAAATTGTGCCGGGCCATCTCTGTCAGGGGCATGTCGTCCAGCAGGATGCGGCCCTCTGCCGGGTCATAAAACCGCTGGATCAACTGGATGATGGTGGTCTTGCCCGCGCCCGAGGGGCCGACCAGCGCCACGGTTTCACCGGGTGCGATGGTCAGATCGACCGTCGACAGGGCCGACACACCGGGCCGCGAGGGGTAGGCAAAGCTGACGTTGTCAAAGGTGATCTCTCCGCGCACGGGCTGCGGCACGGGTGTCGGATTGGCGGGATCCTGCACCGAATCCTCGGCCTGCAGCAGGTCGATCAGGCGCTCGGTGGCGCCGGCGGCGCGCTGGAGTTCGCCAAAGACCTCGGACAATGCAGCGACCGCGCCCGCGACCATGACCGAATAGATGACAAACTGGATCAGGGTGCCCGCGCTCATGCCGCCGGCGCGCACGTCCCAGGCGCCGATCCAGAGCACGCCGACGATGCCGGTGAAGACAAGAAAGATCACGATCACTGTCATCACGGCGCGCGTGTTGATGCGCTTGCGCGCGGCATCGAAACTTTTCTCCGTCACATCGGCGAAGGCGCTGCGCGACTCCACCTCGTGCGTATAGGCCTGCACCGTCTGCACGGCCAGAAGCGCCTCTGACGCGTTGCCGGAGGAGGCGGCGATCCAATCCTGGTTTTCGCGGCTGAGTTTGCGCACGCGGCGGCCCAGCGTGAGGATTGGCACGACCACGACCGGCACCAGCAGCAGGACAAGGCCGGTGAGCTTGGCTGAGGTGAACAGCATCAGGATGATCCCGCCGGAGAACAGCAGGATGTTGCGCAGCGCAATGGAGATGGACGACCCGACCACGGACAGGATCACGGTGGTGTCGGTGGTGATCCGGCTGAGGACCTCGCCGGTCATGATCTTTTCATAAAACGCCGGGGACAGGCCGATGACCTTGTCGAAGACGGCCTTGCGGATGTCGGCCACCACGCGTTCGCCAAATCGGGTCACCAGCAGGTAGCGAAAGGCCGTCCCGATGGCCAGCGCAGCGGCAATGCCAAGGGCGGCGGCGAAATACTTGTCCAGAAGGGCGCCGTCCTGCGTGTTGAAATTGTCGACCACGCGGCGCACGGCCAGCGGCAGGATCAACGAGATGGTCGCCGTGGCCACCAAAGCGGCCAGCGCCGCCGCCATCAGCAGGCGGTAGGGACGCATGAACGGCCAGAGCGCGCGGAGCGAACTCAAGCGGCGCGACTTTTCGCGTTCCTGCTTTCCGGTGTCTGGCGTCTGTTCGCGGGCCATCTGCATCCCTCCCTTTCGCGCAGGAGGCGTTTTGACATGCCCGGCGCGGGGGTCAAGCGCCGTCTTGACGCGGCAGGGCAGGGAAGGCGAAAAATCTGGAGCGGGCGGCGGGAACCGAACCCGCATCTCTTGCTTGGAAGTCAGGCGTTCACGTTCGGATTATTGCTTTTAATTCAATAGCTTTATAGAGCGGATCTAAGCACTTTGTAGGTGATGTGTCGGAAAAGTTTTTCTGGAGCGGGCGACGGGAATCGAACCCGTATCATCAGCTTGGAAGGCTGAGGTCTTACCATTACACAACGCCCGCCCAGATTTGAGCGTCGTAATCCATGGCCTCGGTGCAGTCAAGAGACCCCTATTTGTCGAGGGGTCGCGAGACCGCAATTCTTCCCGGAATGGTGTCAAACTTCGGGCGTTGGTCTGGTCGCTCTTACCTTGCTTCCGCCGGGAAGCGCCTTTCATTCGTTGCAACCCTCAGCAGCCCCAAGTCCAACTCCCAAAGCGCCTGCAGTCCCCGGGGCCACGTCGATCCGGCCGGGGTGGGGGCGGCGGGCGGTCCCGTTGCGTCGGGGTCCAGCTGAAGCAGTCGAAATGCGCCAGCATGGTTTTGTGGATGAACCGGGTCCGCATGGCGTAGACATGCCGGTCGCCGTTGCGTCTTCGTGGAGGCGATCAAGGTGCGGGTCGAACCAGGCCCGGGCCATGCCCAGCGAGGCCGGCCATGCGGCGCGGGAGGTCAGAGCGGTCACCAGCGAGGGCCAGTCGGCGGCGCTGCGCGCCAGCGGCTCCATCGTCTCCAGCGCAAATACGGCGTCGGGCGAGAGCGCCAGCGCCTCCAGCACGCGCCCGGCGGCCTTTGGACCGACGCCCGGCAAGAGTTGCAGCACCCGGAACCCCGCGACCCGGTCGCGCGGGTTCTGGATGAAGGGTATCATCGACAGCAGGTCCTTCACATGCGCGCTGTCGAGAGGCTTGAGCCGACCGAACTTCGCAAACCCAGGGTCCAGACTGATCGACATTGCGTGTTCACCCGCTGTCAAACAGTTTCCAGACCCGCCGATGCGCGACCTCGTTAGAAGGACACGACCGGATGGTTTTAAGTACCTGGGTTTCTAGGCGCGCCGATGCGCGACCTCGTTAGAAGCAAAGATTTGTGTTGTAGAGGCGGCGGTAAGTTTCTAGGCGCGCCGATGCGCGACCTCGTTAAAAGATTATCCTGACCCTGTCAGTGGCTGGGAGAGTTTCTAGGCGCGCCGATGCGCGACCTCGTTAGAAGTGAGATGTTCACGACCCCGTTTCTCATCCAGTTTCTAGGCGCGCCGATGCGCGACCTCGTTAGAAGCTAAAAAATGCTACGTATGCCGCGGCAGGTTTCTAGGCGCGCCGATGCGCGACCTCGTTAGAAGTTTTGCTCGGAGGAGCTCGCTCTTTTGAGGTTTCTAGGCGCGCCGATGCGCGACCTCGTTAGAAGAGTTCCTTCAGAAGTATTTGTCAAGTCTGGATTTCAGGCTAATTTTCGAGCAGTCTTTGTCTGAAAAGGCGCCTTTACCGAAATTTTGCATAGGGTAATCGATTTGTCTAGAAAAACGGCTGTTGCGCTACCAGATCCTCGGCCACGCCATGTGGTCGAAGGGCGGCCGCGCTGGTCCATGTCGCGGCGGGGCGACTACCATGCGCGGCTTGTCACGAGGGACAAGCTCGAAGACGGCTGGGAGAGGGTGCGGCGCAACCGGGGCAGCCATGGTGGCGACCGGGTCAGCGTCGATGACTTTGCCCGGGCCTCGGACGCAGAGATCGAAAACCTGCTCAGCGACCTGTCGCGTGACGCCTATCGCCCCGGTCCGCTGCGCCCCGTGCCGATCCCCAAGAAGGCCGGAGGCACGCGGTGGCTGCGCATCCCCTGCGTGCGTGACCGTGTTGTTCAGGCGGCTGCGCATGAGCTCTTGTCCGAGGGGCTCGAGCCCGAGTTCGAGGAGTGGAGTTTCGGTTATCGGCCCAAACGGTCAGTGGATCAGGCGGTCGCGCTGGCCCAGGCGTGGCTTGAAGACGGGTTTGACCACGTGATCGACGCCGACCTCGCACGGTTCTTTGATACCGTGCCGCATCACGAGATGATCACGAAACTGCTGATGGCCACCGACGATGCCGACCTGGCCTGGATCGTTAGCCTGTGGCTGGGCGCCTCGGACGGCGTCGGGCAGGAGCCGAACCTGATCGGTCTGCCGCAAGGGGCACCGATCTCGCCGATCCTTGCCAATCTCTATCTCGACGATCTGGACGAGGCCTTTGGCGGCGGGCGATTGCGGATGGTGCGGTTTGCGGATGATTTCCTGATCTTCCTGCGCGGCGCGCGGGATGCGCAGGCGGCGCTGCGAAACCTGACGGCCTTTCTTAAGGAGCAGAAACTGAACCTTCACCCGGGAAAGACGCGGATTGTTCCCCCGGGAGAGGTGATGACCTTTCTCGGCAAGGCGATCGTCCGCTCGGCGCTGAAGCCCGACCGCGAACCGCTGGCCGTGTTGCGGGACCTGCCTGTCGCGATGGAGCCGGTCGCCGATGACCAGCCGACAGGACGGGCCGAGGCGCTTTACCTTTACACGCCAGGGCGGCGGATTGCCCGGGCTTTTCAGTCCTTCGTGGTCCAGGAGGCCGATGGTGCCGAGGCGGCGCGGGTTCACGCAACGCTGACCCGGCGGATCGAGGTCGGGCCGCGCTGCGAAATCACCGGCGACGCTCTGCGGCTGGCAGCCGAGAGCGAGATCCCGGTGGCGCTGGTCAACGGGGCAGGGCAGGCTGAGGCGCACCTCGTGGGTGTGCAGGACCGCTGGGGCGACCGGCACTTGGCCCAGGCGCGGACCTGCCTCGATCCCGTCAGGTCAGCGGATATTGCGCGCGCGCTGATAATTGCACAGGTGGAGAGCCGCAAGCAGCTGCTTTACGACATCAATCGGACGCTGGAGACCGACGATGTCAAGCCCGTGGCGCGGCGGCTGCAAGGGCAGATCATGGCCTTGCGCAAGGCCGAAACGGTCAAGGATGTGCTTGCGATCGAGGCTCGTGCGGCCAAGATCTACTGGCCGTATTTTGGGATGGGTTTGGTCGACGGCTTCTCGCTGCCCGAGCGGGCGCGGCGGACGGCCAAGAACCCGGTGGCTGTTCTGCTCGACCTCGCCTCGCATTTGCTGCTGCGCGAGACTGAGGCGGCTGTTCTTCGGGCCGGGCTGCATCCAGGATTCGGGATCCTGCACGCAACGCGGCGGCGGGCGACGCCGCTTGTCTGGGATCTGGCCGAGCCGTTCCGCGCGCCCCTTGCCGAGGCGACCGTGCGGCAGGCGTTGAATTCCCGTGCGATCCAGATCGGGGACTTCGAGGAGATGGAGGGCCGATGGCGCCTTTTGCCGTCTGGTGTGACGGCCTTCATCCGCACATATGAAATCGCGGCACACCGGACGGGGAAGGATCCGGATGGCGGCCCGAAAACCCCCTGGCGCGACCGCGTTCTCCTGCAGGCGCGGCGGCTGGCGCGCAGCATCGAGACGGGAGAGCCACTTGCCGTGGCGGTCAAGTCCTGAGATGGGCGCGCGGGTGCTTCATGTGGTCTGCTACGACATCACAAGCAACAGGCTGCGCGCGCGGATCAGCGCGGACCTCGAAGAGTTGGGTGTTCGGGTGCAGGGGTCAGTGTTCGAGATCTGGATGACCCCTGCGCAGGCCCGGCGCCTGGGCGAAAGGCTGGGCAAGCTGATCGACAAGGGCGACAGCCTGCGCCTCTATCCGATCCCGCGGGTCGGCCTGCGCGCAGCCCAGAGCCACGGACGCGGCAGCAAGCCGGAACCGGGGCAAGGATTGATTTTCTGACGAAGGCGCGTTTCGACAATCAGGCCGATCCTAAGTGTACAAGTGCTCGCGTTACGAGAGCGGTGAATGGAGCGACAACTCAGGCGGGACTCATCAAGTCACGCCAAAGCGCGTGGTAGCTATAAGCTGGAATGAGTGGGCCGACACCCGCTACGTTTCGAGTCACGCCAAAGCGCGTGGTAGCTATAAGTAAGGTTGGTGCTGTAGCCACACTTGCTGGTTTCGAGTCACGCCAAAGCGCGTGGTGGCTATAAGCCCGGGAAGATGTCCAGGACAAGGACCAGGTTTCGAGTCACGCCAAAGCGCGTGGTGGCTATAAGTTACGGCAAGACGTCGACCGAGGCAGGAGTTTCGAGTCACGCCAAAGCGCGTGGTGGCTATAAGTGACCCTCCAGAACCCATAGTCAAGTCAGTGCTATTTAATAGTAAAGCGAATAGCCTCGCCTCAAGATCCCGAAAGGTTCTGACTTTTTATAGGGTAGTCGTTTTGGTTCGCTAGCGCCAGCCCCGGCCGCGTTGCGGGTAGGACGATTTTCCCTCATTGTTCTGGTATGATGGGTGATTTCCAGACCGCGCTTGCAGAGTTCCCTTGGGCATCAGTGGCCTTGCGCTGCGACCTGCCACCGGAGTTTGCCGAAATTCCGGATCTGCCAGACCGTTTGCATGGAGCGATCGGCAACCGCCTGCGTGACCGTCCACCCGGCGGCGATGCAGAGCGGCTTTACACCCTGATGTACGGCACGCACGAAAGCGGTCAGGATGCCGTCCGTCCTGTCGTGGTTCAAACTGACCGCGATGGGAATGCGCTGACGGTGCGGATTCACCTTGCTGGCACGGCCGCGAACCTGATGGTGACTGCGGGCCACGCCCTGCGCGCGGCCTTGGCGGGCGGGATTCGGATGGGGCCCGATGTCCGGTATCGCGTGATGCTCGATCCTGGCCCGCCGAACTTCGCGCGCCACCTCGGTTTTGCGGAAAGCTCGCCTCCGGGGGCGGATCGGCTATACATTAGGATTGCGACGCCTACGTCGCTGCGGATGGGCAAAGGGCGCAGTTGGTCGGATGGCGCGGAGAAGGGAACCCTTGCGTCGCTGGGCAACCTACCATGGAACATCGAGTCGCGAATCCGGCGGATGGCAGCAGCTTTCCACCGCCCGATAGCGGGCCCGTCCGGCATCCCGCGTCGCTTCAGCGATCTCCTGGACCTGACCGAGGACCGGACCATCTCGGAGAATTATCTCCACTATAGCAAGTCCCATCGCGAACCGGTGGAGATTCCGGCAGTAGTCGGAGAGATGATCTTTTCCGGACGATGTCACGCCTATCTGCAGTTACTGGCATTCGCCCGCATTTTTCACGCGGGATCGGGAACGGCCTTCGGGCTTGGCCGGATCGAGTATGCCGCCAGTTGAGCGCGTCACAAAATGGTTGACGCTAAGGCAAGGCGCCAACAAACTCTGACCATTGGCGAATAGAGTTCATGCCGCGATTGCCGGCGAGACCACAGACTGGGAAGAATTGGCCGTGCTGATTGCGGAAATCGAATTTCGTGGAATCCAGAAGTTCATCTTTTCCTCGCCGCGTCTGCGCGACATGGTCGGTGCGAACGTGCTCTTGGGCGAGACGATCCGGCGGCGGCTGGTCTCACTCGCGGCGCAGCATCAGGCTGTGTCGCTCGAGGTTCCCGATGAACTGAAGGGCGGGGCGATCGTGGACGATCCGCTCATGCCTTTGGAGGACATTGATCGGGATGATCCGGCCGCGCTTTACGCCATGGGAATCCTGTCGCGCGATGGTGGTCATTTGCGGGTCTGCATGGCCGACGGGGAACCCGGCGAGGCTGAGCTTTCCCACGCGCGTGCGTTCCTATCGGATGCGGGCGATCTGCTCGAGGCGGAGGTTCCCGGTCTGCGCTACGACCTGCGCCTGATCACGATCGACGGAAAGGGGCAGCGGACGGTTCTGGAGGAGGGCGATGCGCGTACCGATTTGCGCGAGGTGATGCTATTGGCATCACCCTATTTTGCACTGTGCAATGCCACCGGGACGGAACGGGCGACGGAAGAGTGGACGACACGGGATCGCGTGCGGGAGCCGGTTGCTGCCTCGGTTTATGCCCGGCGGCAGGCCTATGACCGATGGAAAGAGGGCAAGGCGGGCGACATCATCAGCCTGATCGACCGCTGGATGCGGGCGGAGGGCAGTGCCGACCAACGCGAGACGCCGCCCGATATCAGCAAGATGTGCGGCAAGGATTATTTCGCGGTCATCCACGCAGATGGCAACAACGTGGGCAACCGCGCGATCAAAGCAGCTGAGCGGATCAAGGTAACGGACAGGGCGAGTTTTCTTCGACAGGAAGCTGCCTTTGAACGGTTTCACCATCGCAACAGGGTCGGGCTCCGCAAGGCAATGACGAAGGCGCTGGATGCCAACTTTGGCGCGACCGCGGACCCGGGCTTCCGTCCATTCCAACTGTTGATGCTGGGAGGCGACGACTTGTTGCTGATCTGCCAGGCCAAGAAGGCGATGCCTTTCGTCCAAAGCCTTTGCGCCAACCTCGCGGACTCGAGCGAGGCGGAACCCTTGACGCTTGGGATCGGGGTCGCCATCGCCGCGCCCAACCTGCCTATCCATCGACTCGTCGATTTGGCGGAAGATCTGGCGACCAGCGCCAAGCGTCTCTTCCGGCGTCTGGACCGGGATGGGCTACCGGCGAGCGTCGTCGACTGGCACATTGAGACGGGAAGTTGGACACCTGAGATCGGCAGCCACCGTCGCAAGAACGAGCTGGTGCGCTACGGAAGCGAGACCTGTGCGTTGATACAGCGACCGTTGCGGGTGATTGAGGACAAGCGCGATACGGCCGACGGCGCGGCACCGCCGCAACTGGACCGGCTGGCAGGCCTGTTGCGCGCCGAGAAGGCCACGACGGGCGCGGCCCGCAACAAGCTGCGGAAAATGTCCGCGTCGCTGTCGCAGGGGCGGCGGGCCGCCGAGGCTGCCTTTGAGGATCTGCCGCAAGAGACGCGGGACATCCTGCGCGATCCGGCTCGGGTGGGCTTGACAGACCTTTGGCGCTCACCGAGTGAAGGTTTTTGGGTGACCCCTATGAGGGATCTGGTCGAACTATACGAGATCGCCAACCTCGCCACGAACCGGGCAACCGCTACGGGGGAGCCCTGAGCATGGCGAAGAGGAAGAGCGGCAAGCAGAAGAACCGGAAAAACGCCAAAAACAACCAGGACATGACAGGTTCTGGCTTCAAGGCCGGAGATTCCCAGCCGTCAAAGGCCAGCGGAACAGGAGAGACTGCCGCTCCTCAGGTCTCTCGCTTCAAGCTTGAGGTGGAACTTTTGGAAGATCTGCATTCCGGGACCGGCCACACGGCTGGTGATCTCGACGGCGTGCAGTTGAAGGACCGTGACGACCTTGCGATGATCTCGCGTGGCCACCTGAAGGGACTCCTGCGCGAGATCGCTGATGAACTGGTGGCGCTCCGTCATGCCAATCCGGAGGATGTCAACGCGGTGTTCGGTGCGCCCCATGCCGCGGGGCGCGGCAGGCTGTCGATTACATCGCTTTACCAGGAGAGCCGGGAGGCCAATTTTGTCGAATGGACGTCCACCGCCCGGAAGGAGGACGAACGCGGGCCTCTACCGGACCATTTGCGCACCGTCGAACATGTGGGAGCTGGAACCAGGTTCCAAGCCCTCATGGAAATGGTTTTGGAGCCTGGCAAGACCAGCCTGCACAACCTTCTTGATCTGTGCTGCAAACGCCTTGTGGCCCTCGGTTCGGGTCGCCGGGTGGGTGATGGCCGGGTCAGGACAACAAAGGGTCACCTCAATGCCATTCCTGTACCCTTTGCCGTACCCTATGCCTCGAATTACAGATCGCCCCGTCCGCCTTCGCCCGGACAGTTGCGTCTGAGACTGCTGCTTCGCACGCAAGATGCGGCCTGCTTCCCGATCACGGGCAACCCCGGCAACTTAATATTCAGCGCCTGCTACATGGCGGGATCGGCCCATCGCGGTGCATGGATCGAAGCCCTCTCGGAGTTGGGACATGACGCGAGCTGGGTTTTGGAGGATAGCGGACCTAAGTTTCTTGATGCCGTCCCCCTGCCACCGAACGTTCTTGACGACAGCCTTGCGGCGTCCGACCTTGATCTTCTTACCATTGAGGCAATACCGATTCCGCTCGATCATCCAACACGCAAGCCGCCAGCCCAAGGGAGCGATGACTGGCCCTGGTGGGGCGAACCGGAGCCGGTTGCACTAAGCGAAGACATGAAGCCCAAGCGCCCCGGCGAAATGGAGTTCCTGTTCCGAGAGAATGCGACATCTGTCTGGACGCGATATGCACCTGAAATGCGGGTGCATTTGCGCAACAACACTGGGGACAAGAGACGCAGGAAATTGGCGGACCAGTCGCTGTTCTCCGTCGAAGAGATCGCCGAAAGAACTGACTTCCTGACCGAGCTCGTCTTTCCCGACACGGCCGCGGCAATGCAGTTCTCGCAGGCAGCAAAGGAAGTCCTTGAGGGGCGCAAATGGCTCAAGCTTGGACGAGGCGGCGCGCCGGCTGTGGTCACAGGGCATTTGTGGATGCCACCCCCGGTCGCGCCATCCTTGCCCGAAGGGCATGACCGCCTGAGCGTTGTCTTGACTAGCGATCTGATCCTGCGGGGACCGCGCCTAGGCTATCTTTCGCGGTTAACTGCGCAAGACATCCTCGCTCTCGCTGGGTCCGATCAGACGATGTGCACTGGGATCGATCACGTCGATCTCGAGGCGAAGATGGATACGACGTTAATTCATGGCTTTAATGCCTCTTCTGGGCTTCCCCGCAAGCTGGCCTTGGCGATCCGCCGCGGCAGCACCTTTACTCTGACGGCCCCCCCCGAGAAAATCGCCCTGATTTGGCAGGGGCTTTCCGGCGCTCTGGCGCGGGGCCTCGGAGAACGGAGGCAGGAGGGGCATGGTCGTTTCCTGCTCGAACCTGAGCCGATTGCCGATTCCCGGCCCCATGTAGCGGACCTCCCAATGTCTGCCGAGATTGAATGGCGGGAACGGGCCGTCGCGGAGGGGCTTGAGCTTGCCGAGCGCCTTTATCGGAAAGGTTCGGTCCAGGCGCGCCCGTCTAAGGGGCAGCTAGAAGAATTCCGTCGCAGGATCCAGCGCTGCGAAACCTTGGTGAAGATTGAACGCCAGATCGAGTTGCAGGCGCAGCATGCCGCGACGGTTGGCGGCGACGCTTGGCGCGCCTTTGATTTCAGCGCGATGGATCGTCGTAGATCGGATTTCGGGAAAGTTTATGGCGGATGGCAGCTCGTGGTCGACACAGCATTGCGCAAGCTGGTCCGGGATGCGGGCAACAATACAGAGGGAGGCCGGTCATGACCGCCTACATGACGCTTTTCGTGGCCGATCTTGTCCAGGATAGCGGGCTTTTGATCGGTGGCTCGGATGCGATTGAGTCGCAGGTCAACAATTTATTCTGCCGCGACGGCCGCGGTCGGCTGACGATGCGAGGGCGTGGCACGAAAGGCGCCCTCGTTGCGACGACGCGGAAGCTCTTCGGAAGAGTTCAGGACTTCGTGAGCGGCGTCGAGGCGCAGTACAACCGGGCGCGGCCTGGATCGACGCCGACTTTGCCCGAGGATTCGCCCGAGGAACTGGCGGAGTCACTCTGGACCGTTCATACCTCACATCCCGGAGGTTCGGTCGTGCGTCTCGAGTATCGCGAGAGCGTTGGCATGAGACAGGATACGAAGGCTCGGGCAGAAGGAATCCTGCGCGATTTCGAGGCTACCGCCCGCGGAACGACCTGGCCCTTCCTGCTCGAAGTGCGCACCTATGCCGACGACGGTGAGCGCGCCGAGCGCCTCGCCGCCGCAGCCCTCCTAGAGTGGTCGAGAGGACGCCTCTGGATGGGTAAGGATGTCGCCCGTGGTCTTGGCTGGTTGAACCTGAAAAACCTTAGAGCGCTTCGCTTGCCGCATTCGCGCGTGCTCGACTGGCCCGACGCGCGATACGACGATCCGATTATGCAAGCGCGCAAGCTCGCCCCCGACTCCCAATGGATCGGAGAGGCAGATTTCGGGGCTACCTTCGAGATCGAGGCGGTCGAAAGCTCGTGGCGCTATGTCGAGATCGAGGCTCAGCTGCGAACCGGTCCGCGCGATGATGGCTACGGATTGGAGGCTCTCGCTGTTGGAGGTATCTCTCCGACGGAACTGACCGAAGGGCGTGCTGGGGACTGGATGGCGCCACGCACGGCCCGGAAAGGCGCAAGCATCGCAGCCTTGTCGTCCTCGGCGCCTTTCGCCGAAAGTCTGCCGGCCACGGGGAAGGCTTTCGCCGCACCGCTCATTGGGGGAGGTTCGATCCGTGGTGCGGCACGTCAGGAGTTGTCCCATGCGGCCCGCAGGGCGGGCGAGACGATTCGCGATCCCAATGTCTACAGCCGAACCGTGACCGACACCCTCGACAACATCGAGAGGAGCTTCGGAACCATTGATACCAGTGCCAAACTTCTCGTGCGCGACGCCCATGCTGCTGATCCGGCGCAGGTCGCCTGGGCCGTGGTCCAGCATCATGCTGAGGACCAATTCTCGGCGGGCGTATTCAGCGGTTCCAAGTTCGACCGGGCGGCCGTATTCGGGGGGGAGTTCGATCTGCGCATCGTGCTGGAAACCAAGAACGCGGAGGTCGAGGCGCATTTTCTCGAGGTCCAACTCCCTCGGCTCCTGGAGATCGGCCGAGGCGGTTTCCTGGAACTCGGCGCTGGCAAGACCCGCGGCTACGGCGGTGCGCCCTGGCATGGCGTTCGGGTCCGCACCGCGCGGGCCGGACAGGACTGGCAGGAGATTGAGGAGGTTCGCTCATGACAGTGTTGCACGTCCGCACGGGCCGAATCGATACGCAGGATGAGTTCCACGAATGGTTCGACAGGCTGGAGCCAGAATTCTCTGTTCTTGAGCCCGCAATCGTGATGCGCGCCGGCGGTCAGCGGGGAGCTACACCCGGGTTCCAGGGCCTCGTCGCAGGCCGTATTGATCTCGGGGAAAGCCGTATCGCCGAACTGCGGCTGGATTGGAACGAGGGGTCGCTCCTGTTCGTTGCCGACGGGGAAGGTTTTCTCTGGTCAAGTCACTCGATCCGGAATGGCTTCCCTCCTTCGGCGTCGCGGGGCGAGGCAAGTGCGCCACTTGCAGATCTTGTAGAGGCACGTGAGCAGGCTTTCTGGCGGACCACCGGCGAGCTCACCCGCTTTGCGCGCGAGGGAGAGCAACTTCAGGGTGGTCCTCCAGCGCAGGTGATCCGGTTTCAGCGCGGGCCGAACCTCGTGGCCTGGTGGTTCCAACGGCCGACCGAAGAGCCAACCGGTGCGCTCCGGATCATGGGCGAGCGGCTGGTCTCGTGGTTCCAACGGTCTCGTGGAGAGGCAACCTGACATGGCACATCCGAAAGCTTTTGTAGCTATTCCCACGGCAACCCCGAAAGGCCAGCCGAAGTCTTATCTCGTCTCTCCGGTCTACCATGACGGTGCGTCGACTGAGGACCTGATCTCCGGCGAAGTCCTGCTCTCGATGACCGCAATGACGCCTTTTCTGCCCGCCAATGACGAGATCCCGATTGAGGACTGCATCGGCATCGCCCGGAACGAAAAAGATGAGCTACTTCCCCCCGCGAACTGGCATCTCCTGACTGAAAAGCGCAAACCCTATTCACTTGATCCCCAAAAAAAGTTGATCGAACCGCTGCGCTTGGGGGCCGGCGATGGGCGGGTCGTGGTCCCGGGAGCGCGCTACAAAGGATTGGTTGGGCAGTCGCTTGGGGCCCTGTTTGCGGCACCGTTTTCGCGTGTCGGGGAACGCACCTACAGCTTTCGCCCGAATGCCGTGTTTCCTCCGACGGGAAAAAAATTGCAGCGCGAGCCGCGTGCGGCGATTGTCGAGGGCGAGACGCCCAATGGCGACCTAAAGATCAGAGTGCTGCCATTCGAAGCTCTTCCGTTCATCGTCTTCGTCCGAAATGCAGCACGTGCAAGGATCGACACGACGCCAGGCGCCCGCCAGGCAGGTGTGGTACGGGGAGTGCAGGTAGTTGAGGAAAGGAAACGACGTCGCCTCAAGGACGTTGAAGGCCATGTACAGAGAGATTTCAACTATACCGGCTACACTTATTTTGGCGGGTTGGACGGCGATGGCATCATGGCTCGGCTTTTTGCCCAGTCGATGAACAGAAGGGGAGCCCCCGCGTATCACCACGTTCTCGTCGAGAACCGTCATCTGCCCGGTCAGCAAGAAATTGTACCCAAATCTATCCTGGATCATCATCAACGGACGCTCGACCATCTCCGCAATCGAGAGGAAGGGCATCTCCGGCGAGAGCATCCGCTGACGCATGGCAAGCTGAAGGCTCAATTCGACGCGAGTCTCGACCAAATCAATCAAGGCATCGCTTCCGCGGCAAAGGCGATCCGCACGCCTAACCAGTTGATTTACGTCGAAGTTCAGCTCGACAATGCCGGCGAGATCACTCACGTGAACAGTATTGGCGCCAACTATTACTACCTGTGGCGGTGCCTCGACAGCGTCCGAAAGATATGGGCAGGCGTCGAATCGGATGACCGGCCCATCACGATCCCGCGCCCCGAGGAGCGGCCGCAGGACACATCCAAGGAGCAGGAACACAGCCCGCCCCGCATGCTTACCATGGGGCGCGCGCTGCTGGGCTATGTGTCGGACGACCGCAATCCTGGCATGGCCGGGATCGGCAAGGGCGACTTTGCCCAGATGGCAGGTCGCTTCGGATTCAACAATGCGCTCGAACTCTTGCCGGAGGGCGAAAGCGGCGATGCCAACAACCGATTCCTGATGCCCGAGCATGACTGCGTGGTGCCCCTGCGTGTGCTCAGTGCGCCCCGTCCCAGTGCAGTAGAGCACCACATCCAACAGCCCGATAGCGGGCCGACCAAAGGCTATGGCGAAAGCCAGCACGAACCGGGTGGGGAACTCACCGGATATGCTTACTACGTACATCAGCCGGACGCCGCGACCGATCCGTTGATGTATTCCTTCGAACGTTCCGATTTCAAAAACATCAAGAGCGCGCAGTCCTCGCTTGCGCGGTTTGTCTCGCCCCCCGGCAGCGTGTTTCGGGTGCGGATGCGATTTGCGAACCTGCGGCGGTGGGAACTTGCCGCACTCCTCGCCTGCCTCAGGCCCGGTCTGCTTGCCGCGCCGGAGAGCCATCCCTTTGTGACCGAGGCGGGGTCGGCCTTGCCCGGCCACGCCATCAAGCTTGGGCGAGGGCGACCGCTTGGGCTCGGGAGCCTCGATGTCAGTATCGATCGGGTCGTGACGCGGGACGGCGCGGCCCTGAGCGAGGCCGAGTTGCGCGAACAACTCGTGGCCGTCAGTCAGATACTGTCCGACGCAGGGTTACAGCAAACGATGACGAACTGGCTGGCGGTGCACCAGTATGCGGGAATGACGCGTGCGTGCTATCCGACCGCAAATCAGAAAGGCGAACAGAAGATCGTGGCCCATTACTCGGCCCAGACCCAGAAGTTTCTCAGGGAACGCCGCACTTGGTAACACCCGCGCCAGCGGTGCAGTACGTCCCTGCTAGAGCGTGTTGCGTTTTTTCCGATTCAGGATTCCCAAGTGGCGTGATCCATGATTCTGTATCTGCGCTGCAGATATGGGGGGTAATGATGGGTAAACCACATCCTATGGCGCTTCGGGAGCGCGTCGTCGCTTTTGTGGAGGAAGGGTATTCACACCGTGCCGCCGCCGCGCGGTTCCGGGTTTCGATCAAGTTCGTCAACGACATGGTGATCCTGAAGCGCGAGACGGGCTGCCTGGAGCCGCGCGCCCAGGGCAATGGCGGCGGCCATGGCAAGCTGGGCGCCGTGCAAGACTGGATCGAGACGCGTATGGACGAGAAGCCGGACCTGACGCTGAATGATCTGGTGGGCGAACTGGCGAATTGCCACGGCATTGCGGTCCACCGCGTCTCGGTCTGGCGGGTCCTGCGCAGCCTCGGGCTGACACACAAAAAAAGACCTGCAAGCCGTCGAACAGAAACGGCCTGAAGTCCGGCAGGCGCGCCATGTCTGGATCGCCCGACGCCAGCCCTTCATGCGCAACCTGTTGCCACGCATCGGTTTCATCCCCTCTCGGCAGATTGCTTCGCAATCGCCTGCCGGGCAATGGACGAGACTTCGCTGAAGACGAACATGGCCAAAACCACCGGGTGGTCCCCCAGAGGCGCGCGCCTGACCGACTATGCGCCCTTCGGTCACTGGAATACCCAGACGTTCATCGCCGCCCTGCGCCATGACCGGCTGGACGCCCCTTGGGTCATTGAGGGCGCGATGAACCGCGAGTTGTTCGAACTTTATGTCGAGACGCAGTTGGCACCGTCCCTGCAGTCTGGCGATGTCATCATCCTCGACAACTTGTCATCGCACAAAAGCCCCAGGGCTGCGGAAATACTGCGAACTGCCGGGGCATGGTTCCTGTTTCTTCCACCCTGCAGCCCAGACCTGAACCCCATCGAAATGGCCTTCGCCAAACTGAAGGCCCTGATCCGAAGAGCCGCTGCCGGACCTATGATGAACTGTGGCAGGCTGTCGGCGATGTCTGCGACCTCTTCACAGAAGACGAATGCTACAATTTCTTCAAAGCCGCCGGGTATGAAACCGATTAGGCGCAACACGCTCTAAGGTTCAGGTGTGGTCGAATTCGGTGCCGCCTAGCTGGTGGCCGGAAGAACGGGCGTAAGACAGGGTTGCGATTGTGCGGCAGCGCGGTTCTGCCGCGCTGACTTTGCCAGCGGCGTTGAGGCCGAACGAGCTTTCGCCCTTGCCGATTGATCACCACCGTGGCGGGCTTCGACCGGGCCATCGGGTAACCTGCGACAAAGGTCAGGGCGATGTCGGCAATTGCGCGGCGCCGTTGGCGCGAGCGGCTGATCGGGCGTGTGACCGATCCGCTTGTCACAGGGGCCGCTTCCGCAGTGGCCGGCAAGCGCGGCAAGCGCGGCAAGCGCGGTCAGTGCGCTGTGGCTACTGCGCGGGGCGGGAGCCCTCGACGATCTGGCCCGTGATTGCAATTCGGAGATTGTCGATAGCGAACCCCGCCTGTTCGCGGCCGATCAGCGAGAACTGGAGGCCGGCAATCCGGGCGACGCCGTCGTCGGTGACGAGGGCGAGGTACTCCATGCCCGTCCCGACATTGGTGACGCCACCGATGAGGCGGCCCTGACGGTCGAAGACTCGAATCGCAGTGCTCTGGGCGTCGTTGAAGTACCCGCCTAGCAGGCCGACACCGGCGACGTCCGTATCGAATTGCAGTGTAACGGGACCATTGTGCTTGGGCGTCCCGGAGAGCGAGGGGCTGTCCGGGTTCGATCTGTCGGCGACCGACTGCACGGACGGGGCATCTGGATCGAGTTGGAGCGGTGCGAGTGGCGTTCCGGCAACGCATCCTGTCAAGGCAGCGCGGTCGGGGCATTCGTCGGCCTTTGCCGGTCGCTGTCCGAGGAAGTAGCCGCCGAACCGGACGGTGACACCGGTCAGGGCGCCATCATAGTCCTGTGGGCGATAGACAGGGTTACGTGCGCCGATGCGGAACTCGTGAAACCCGATCATGCCGGCATCGGGCAGGAAGGCGTGTTCCTCGACCCTGATGACCCGTCCGAACCGACCTGACGCATCGGGGACCTCAGAGACCACTTCCGGCTCGGGCAAATGTTCGACCAGCGGCGGGACGACCTCGCCGAAGTCGGTCGTCCGTCCAGCGGAGATCATGGCTTCGAGAGTGCGTGTGTTGTCCCAGTCGAAGGATCGTCCGGCCTTGCGTTCGCAGGTGATAAAACGGTCGCGGGCGGTTTCGGGGTCGGTTGTGAAGGTGGCCAGCGTACCGCCCTGGGCCTGGAGGAAGAGGGACCAGAGGC
>JAXMNQ010000065.1:0-27211 GCA_034670345.1 Paracoccaceae bacterium
CGCGCTCACGAAGTGCCATAGGATGTGGCTTGCCCATCTCAAACCCCCATATCTGCCTTGCAGACAGGGAATCACAGATCAAGCCTCATGGGAATCCTGAATCGGAATGGGCGCAACGCGCTCTAATATCCTCGTGCGCGATGAAGCCGTAGCGGTTGCCACGTCGCCTACAGGCCGCATCGCAGCCCGGCACTCATCAGGGCCGTTCCGGGAGTTGCCGTGTCCGATGACGAAATACGGCATCAATAGAGTCCGAAGTACTCGGCCTGCTCCCACTCGGAGACGGTCAGATGATAGCGTTCCCATTCCGAGCGGCGCAGCGTCGTGATGTAATCCACGAAGGTATCACCCAGCGCTGATCTGTAGAAATCGGAAGACTCGAAGTGCTGGATTGCGCTGAATAGACTGCCGGGCAGGGCCGGGGCGTCGCTGTCGTAGGGGGTCTCCACCGGCGCCGGAGCGCGCAGCCCGCGCTCGATTCCGTCGAGGCCGCAGAGGATCTGGCTGGCGAAGTAGTAATAAGGGTTGGCGGTGGTTTCAGCCACGCGGTTTTCGACGCGCGAGGCAGGATCCCCAGGCTCCATCAGGGCGCGGATCATGGCGCCACGGTTGTCCCGCGCCCACTGGATGCGGTCTGGCGCAAGCTGGTGCGGGCGATAGCGCTTGTAGCCGTTCACAGTGGGCGTGGTCAGCAGACAGGTCTCGGCAGCATGCTCCAGCAGGCCCGCGATCCAGGCGCTGGCGATTGGGCTGATCTCTCCCGCTTCTCCCGGGATCATCCGGTTCTCGCCAGTCTCTATATCCACCAGAGACTGGTGCAGGTGCCACCCGCTCGCAGCTGCATTGGACACCGCCGGTTTGCACATGAAGGTGGCGTGCAGCCCCTTTCGGGCGCAGCTCTCCTTCACCATGGCGCGGAACATCATCATGTTGTCGGCATGGCTGAGCGGGTCGGACGGGTCGAAGGTGAACTCGAACTGGCTCGGTCCCATTTCCACCTCGGTGGAACGCACTGGCAAGTCCAGCGCCTGGCAGTTTCGGCGCAAGTCGTCCATCACCGGTTCCAGTCGGTCATAGTCCGCTTCGCTCAGAAACTGGTAACCGCGGGAGAGGTTGTGCGTGGTCACCGGCGTGGAAGGCATTGTGGCCTCGGCGTGAGCCAGCTTGTCGTCGGAAATCTTGAAGACATGGAACTCCACCTCGAGCCCCGCCCGCATGGCCAGCCCCTGTTGCGCCAGCCGTGCGATGGCCGCCTTCAACACGCCGCGGGGCGAGAAGGGGATGGGGGCGCCGGACTTGAAGTAAGGGTCGCAAAAGAGCCAGGCCGAATGCGGCGACCAGGGCAGCACCCGGAAGGTGGCCGGATCGGGCACCATCAGCAGGTCGCCGCCGCCCGCCACCTCGCCCGCAATCCCGTTGTCCGCGGCCCAGATCGGAAAGGCGGTGCGGTTGGAGGTGTCCTTGAGAATGAGCGTCGACGGGGCTGCGAGCCCGGACCGGAACACGCTTGTCACGGCCGAGGCCACCACCGTCTTACCGCGCAGGACGCCGTTCTGGTCGGCGAAGAGCACGCGCACCGTCTCTATGGCACTGCCTTCCAGCGATGTGATCAGATCGGCGGCCGCTTGAACCGCATCGGCTCCCAGCAGCCCGTCGCGGGCCAATCGGCCATGGGCGATCTCGTCGAAAGTCTCGTTCATGCGTGTTCCAACTCTGCGAGGCTCAACCCTCAGACCTTGGCATCCCAGCCGGTGCAGGCGGCGCGTCGCGCTGAATCGCTGGCTGTGAAGGCCTCTTTCCAGGCCACCCGATCACCGATGGTGTCATTCGAGATCGGGCCGAACACCTGCGCCGGGTCAACGTCGCCCTGCATCGGCAACTCGTCCAACCTTCCCTCGGCCATGGCGGCAATCGCGGCCCGCAGCATCCGGCGATACTTGATGATCGCTACGTCGCTCTTGCCAAGGTGCTCCTTGGTGCGGTCGAAGATCGGCCCCGGGCTTTCCACCGCCCACTGATCGTGCACGTTGATGTCGAGCCCCATACCGGTATAGGTTTCGCGGCTCTGCTCCTTCGGGTCGTAGCCGTATTCATTGCGCTTGTTCTTGATCGGCGCGTAATCCGGCAGGCGATGCTCCTTGAGGCGCTGCGCGCGCATCAGTTCCTTGTCCACGGGTTTGTCGAAACTGGTGAACATCGAGTACCAATAGCAATTCTCGTCATCAATCGGCACGTGCCACTGGGTAATGATCATCTCGCGGCTCATCGGGATCGAGATCGCCTCGGGGAAGATCTGGTTGGTGATCCGTACATGAGTCTTGCCGTTGTCCAGATGGCGCAGGGCGACGATGCGCATGCCATAGTCGGTTTCCTCCACCGCGATTTCCGGGCGCGGGTAATCGCGCAGCAGCTTGGTCATCGGGATGTCAGTATCGGCTGCCTTGTCGCGGAACTGCTTGCCGTAGGAATCGGCCGGGTCCTCATCTTGCAGAAAGCGGTGAAGAAAGGAGGCGTGCACCGGGTCTATGCCCACTTCCATCGCCTGAAGCCAGTTGCACTCCCACAGCCCCTTGAAGGCAAAGACGTGGCTCTCGGGTGCGCGGAAACAGTCGAAATTGGGAAACTCCGGCGGCTCGCCCGGCCCCATGTAGGCGAATATGATGCCGTTCTTTTCGACAACGGGGTAGGACGTCGTTTTTATTTCCCCCTTCATCCGCGAGTTTTCCGGCTCGCCCGGCTGCTCGACGCATTGGCCGGTGCGGTCGAAGTGCCAGCCGTGGAAGGGGCAACGCAATCCGTTGTCTTCGAGGCGACCGTAACAGAGGTCGGCGCCCCGGTGCGGGCAGCCCCGCGCGATCAGGCCCAGCTCGCCCTCGCTGTCGCGAAACAGCACAAGATCCTCGCCCAGCAGCTTGACCGGTACGACCGGACGGGTCTTTGCCAGTTCGTCGCTGAGCGCGGCGGGCTGCCAGTAGAGGCGCATCACAGCGCCGGTGTCGGTGCCCGGTCCGGTGCGGGTGAGCTGGTCGTTCAGTTGCTGGCTGATCATGGCGTCTCTCTTGTCTGTCTGGCCTCAGCCCGTCTCGGCGGGCGCGGGCATCGTCTCGTGGTCTGGCTTTCCGCGACCTCGGTCGGGCCGGGATTTTGGGGTGAGTAGGCGGTGTTGCCGTGGGGCCGTCAAGTGCGGTGACTCTTTGTGGAGGGTCGGTTGTACTGTCCTGCCACTGACAGTTGGCGCGTTTACATCGGCTGCGGCACCAGAAACATGTGCCCCGCCATCTCCGGGCTCACGGTGGTCTGGCACGAGAGCCGGCTGTCGGGGCGGCGCTCGGCTTCGGTCAACTCAAGCATGGTGGCCTCATTGTCGTCGGGCCCGCCCGGACGTGGCAGGTTGCGCAGGAAAGCGAGCCACCACATTCGGCCTCGACGTGGGGTACGTTGGCCATCAAGGCCGCCTCGACCACCGAGCGGCCGACGACCGCCAGAGTCTCCTGCCTCGCCCCGCTGAGCAACTCGAAAATCAGTGTGATCTTGCCTGACATGGTGGAACTCCTTGATACGTTCAGTTGAGGAAAACAGGGCTGGACCATGCCATCTGCCCGTTCTTCTGCGTGACGCGGAGGTAGATGTACGACGGCCCCTTCGGCACCGGCACGGCGGTCTGACCCTTCACCCGCGAGAGCTTGGCAGGCACGATCCGGTGCATCTGGAAGCTCTCCGAGGGGTAACCACCGGTATGCACCTCTGCCGAGCCTTTCGACAGGTCGGCTATCTGGAACTGGCGCACCATCTCGACCGGATGGCTCATCCGAACCGTCACTGTGGCGTCAGCGGCCGCATCCTCGAGCGCCATCACCACCGCCTGGTTGGGGTTGCCCATCGACGGTTCCAACCGCGAGCTGTAGGAGGTGACGGACAGCCCCGTGCCCACCGGCGTGAGGCGATGGCGGCGGTTCTCGTCGAAGGGGCCGGAGGTGAGGCACGGAAAGTGGCGGCGCAACGCAGTGCCCTCGAACTCGATTTCGAAGGCCCAGTCGACAACACGGGCCTTGTCAAGATCGCCCCAGGGGCCCCAGCCCCACTCCATGCGGAGTTGCAGGGGGCCCTCGGCCAACCCGTGGTCTTGCGGGCCGAAACTCGCCACGACCTCGTTGTTCAGCACCAGTTCGACGCGGTCGATCTCGTCGCGTCCTCCCACGTCGAAGGCCACCTCGGCTTCGCCGCTGGCCGTGATCTCACTGCCCATGACGGCCCCGTTCACGCTGAACTCCAGCTCGATCTTGTCGCCGGTCAGGGCGTAGGTGCGGCGGTTCCTGATGGCGTCGATCACGCCCGCGCGGCTGACCTCGTTCACCAACGCGCCCATCAGCCCCTCGCCATAAGCGCCGGGAAAGCCCCGGTGGCTGTCGGTCGAGCCTGTGAAACCGAAGCGCAGGCCCCGTGCGAGGTTGCGCTGTATTGTCTGGTCGGTAGAGCGCCCACCGGGCGAGCCGATCTTCATCGGGAAGGGGCTGGTGTCGCTTTCTGAGCATCCGTGCATCGAGAAGATCTCGATGACTGGCGAAAGCTCGGGATCGTACTCGTCCCAGTTCAGCCCGCGCACGCCCTTTGGGTAAGCCACGTGGTGCGGCAGGATGAAGGCGTTGTTGGCCCGACAGAATTCACGCAACTCCTCGAGGTCGGTGGCGTAGTTCATCTCCTTGTAATCCTCGGTGAAGATCACGCATTGGTCACCGTAGAAATTGGAGTGCCACTCGAAGCCGAGAAAGGCGGCAAAGCCTTCTTCCTTGTTGGCCTCGGCGATGGCGGCCTGGACGCGCGGCCAGGTCTCTGCCAGTCGCGCGAAACCCTTTCTGAAATGCTGGAACCGCTCATCCGAGTCGACATCCAGGTCATGCCAACTGCTGTGGCCTGTGAACGCGAAGAAATCGAGGTGTTCGCGGGCAATCCCGAGGCTACGCTCGATGCTACCCTTGCCGTAGCCGTGGCCGTTGTGGTTGTGGATGTCGCCAAAGGCGATGCGATACTGCTTGGTCATTTCACTCAGGTCTTCTTGTTCGGCCCCGTAAGGCCATGGGGATCAGTTGGATGGGGCTGCGTAGATTGTTTCGTCGAGCTCGACTGGCGCATGGGTCGTCTGACGGCAAGGTTGTCGCCGAATGCGTCCCCAAACTACAGGCCACCTCTACCATTCCGCTCTGCGGAATAGTAAAGTGGAACGGGCTTGAATCATCACCCGGAAAGCGGGCATTCGCGGAATGGAAGATGTCAGAAACCATTCAATCCCTGTCCCGGGGGCTCCGCATCCTAACGCTGATCAACCAGCGCGGCGCTGCCTCGCTGGCCGATCTGTACCACGCCACCGGAATCTCCCGCCCCGCCATCCTGAGGCTGCTGGCGACACTGGAGCAGGAAGGCTTTGTTCGCCGCTGGCTCGATGACGGGCTCTACCGGGTGAACACACTAAGCCCCGGCAACAACCGCAACATCGCCTGGCTGACGCTGGTTGCCGACACCATTGGCCCCTGCCTCAGCGACCTGACCGACCAGATCGGCTGGCCCGTCGATGTGGCGGTGCTGGATGGCGACAAAATGACCATTTGCGAAACCACCCGTCGCAAATCCCAATACCCTGTCGATCTCATCACTTCTGGCTATCAGGTCCACCTGCTCCAATCGGCCGTGGGGCGGGCCCACCTGAGCTTTATCGGGGCGGATGCCCGGAACGAGCTTCTTGGCCGCCTCTCTCGCGCACCGGACCCTTACGACGCCTTGGCACGGGACAGGGCTGCGATCGACGCCGTCGTCGCTGAGGTCCGGCGTTTAGGATATGCTACCCGCTCGGTGGGTTACAGCGCCCAGAACACCCGCTACGCGGGCAGCATGCGCGCCATTGCCGTGCCCGTTTACCAAGACGGCACCGTCGCTGCCTGCCTCAGCGTTGCCTGGACCGCAACCTACCTCGACGCTCAGGAATTTTCCGCCAAATACCTCGGCGCGGTACATGGTGCGGCGGATGAGGCATCCTCACTGATGGACTCCGCCAAGGCCAGGAGTCTTTCAGAATTCCACGCTGGCAGGTCGGATCACAATTGACCGGAAGGACCACAAGTGCGCTCAAAGCTGCTGTCTTGTTATCTCGGATCGGATCAAAGGTCTCACCGACGAATATCGTCCCGGTCGCCCCCGTACCATATCGGAGGTTCGGGTGGCCAAGGTGGTCGAGCGGACACTGACCACGACGCCGTAGGACGCCACGCCTTGGTCAATCCGTTGAATGGCCAAGGACTGACCTGTCACATAAGACCGTCCGCACAAATTGGACCACCTACGGCCTGCAACCTCACCGGAATGAGACCTTCAAGCTTTCCACCGACCCGCTGTTTATCCCGTCCCGAAAGATTGCTGCGCAATCGTCTGCCGGGTAACAGATCGTGGCGTTGCCGTGACGAACCTGCCCCATAGGGCTTTCTTCCATTAACCGGAAGGATTGCACCAGCAAACCGTGGGATCAATCACCTAAGCTGTCCGCGCGTGAGCACCCTGTTTCCACATCACCGAAACGGATACATCCAGACCCGATAATCCTCGACCAGAATCTCCGCCCGTTTGCGCTCTTTCCGGCTCATCCGCGGTGTCAATTCCTCCAGCGAATCCGGTGCGTCCACGTCACCCCCGATGGCCGACAAGGCATACCAGAGGTAAGCCCGCACAAGGTCCGGGGCGGGCATCCCAAGGCCCAGTTCATAATACCACCCCAGCCCCGACTGCGCGCCGGGATGACCTTTCAAAGAGGCCCTGAGATACCACTCGAACGCCCGCTCCGGGTCTTTGTCCACGCCAAGGCCAAGAGCATACATCACGCCGATCAATTCCTCGGCGTCCGCATTGCCTGACCGCGCCAGCACCCTGAACTGATCCATCGCGGCCGGAAACTCCCCCGCCTCCATCAGATCGCGCGCATCTTCGAGGTCTGCTGCACAAACAGGGTTTGAGAGTACCAGAAACCCTGCCAGAATGGCTCCATGCGCCTGTCTCATGCCCTGCATCTGTTTTGCCTCCTCATCCTCACGACCCCCGCGCGGGCCGAACCTGTCACGCTTGATGATTTCCTGAGCATCGACCCGGCGCAAGCCCGTCTTGGCCAGCTCTTGTTCTATGACCCGATCCTCAGTGGCAACCGCAATATTTCCTGCGCCACCTGCCATCACCACAGCCTTGCCAGCGGCGACGGCCTCAGCCTTGGCATCGGCGAAGGCGGGCGCGGGCTTGGACAGGACCGGACCCCGGGAACGGGTGCCGAAGCGATCCGCAAGCGCATCCCCCGCAACGCCCCGGCGCTGTGGAACCTGGGCCACAAGTCGGTCCGCGTTCTGTTCCATGACGGGCGGCTGGAGGTATCGGACCAGTTCGGCAACGGCTTTGACAGCCCGGCAGAGGAATGGTTGCCGCAGGGGCTGGACAACATCCTCGCCGCGCAGGCGCTGTTCCCGCTGACGGCGCAGTTCGAGATGGCCGGAAACGTGGGCGAAAACGCTGTGACCGGCGCGGTGCACGACCGCATAGACCTCGGCTGGCCGGTGCTGGCCCAGCGGGTGCGCACGATCCCCGCCTACGGCGAGCTGTTCACCGCCGCCTTCGATCACATTGACCATCCCTCGCAAGTGACGATCGTCGAGATCGGAAATGCACTGGGCGCCTTCATGGCCTCGGAATGGATCAGCATCGACAGCCCTTTCGATGACTGGCTGCGCGACGGCACGGCCCTGCGAGAGGAGGCCGAACGCGGACGGCAACTGTTCTTTGGCGAGGCTGGGTGCAGCACCTGCCATTCCGGTCCACTGCTGACCGACCAGAAGTTCCACGCCCTCGGCCTGCCGGCGTTCGGGCCGGGGCGCACCCGGGTCTTTGACCCGATGCCGCGCGACGTGGGCCGGATGGGGGAAACCGATCTGCTGGAAGACGCCTATCGCTTTCGGACGCCTTCGCTGCGCAATGTCGCGCTGACCGCGCCCTACGGCCATAACGGGGCCTTTGCCACGCTGGAGGGGATCGTGCGCCATCACCTCGATCCACTGTCCAGCGGTGCCACGTGGCAGATGGCCGAGGCTGCGCTGCCCGCTGTACCTTGGCTGGCCGAAGGAGACTTCCTGATCCGTCAGGACAGGCATGAGATGGCGCGGCAGGCGCAGGCGCTGGACATTGTGCCCATCGCACTTGACGACCGCGCTGTGGCCGATCTGGTCGCCTTTCTGCATGCGCTCACCGGCGCGGCGGTAAAGGACCGCCCGCTTGGGCGACCGGACCATGTGCCGTCAGGTCTGCCGGTGGATTGACGCAACCGGATTAGGCCACGGCTAACAAAGGGTGAGGCAGGAACGCTTTGGCGCTGCCGCCGGGATGTGAAACGGTGCCACACGCCCCTTGTCGACCGGGCACGTCAGGCGGCAGGACAACCCGACAAACGGAGGTGTGATGGCCCATTTCCCGTTCTCGCCGGAGGCCACCGGAGAGATCCTTGACTGGACCGCGCGGCGGATCGCCGAGGGGCCGGACCCGACCCACGGCGCGCAGAGCTTTGCCGTGCTCGACCCCGTGTTGGGTGGCTCGATCCGCGCCGAAGGGATCGGGGCCAATGACGCCTTTCGCCTGTTCACCGACACCATCGTGCCCTCCACCCGGCCGTTCGGGCATCCCACCAGCCTGTCCTTCGTGGCCTCTGCGCCGACCCCAGCGGCGCTGTCGTTTGATGCGGCCCTTGGCGCTGCGGGCATCTTTGCCGGCAACTGGGACGGCGGTGCGGGCGCGATCCACGCGGAAAACCAGGTGATCGCCTGGCTGAGCGACCTGGCCGGCTGGCCGGCAAGCGCGGGGGGCGTTTTTGTCGCCGGGGGCACGCTGGGCAACCTGTCCGCGCTGCATGCCGCACGCACGGCGCGTCAGGGGCCAAAGCCCGCGCGGTGGGCCCTGCTCTGTTCGGCAGAGGCGCATAGTTCGATCCATGCCGTGGCGCGGATCATGGATGTGGACGTGATCGAGGTAGCGACAGACGCTTGCGGCGTGATGACGGCCGCGGCGGCACAGGCGGCGCTGACCGATCCGGCGCGGGTGTTTGCCGTGGTTGCCAACGCGGGGGCAACCAACTGCGGCGCGGTGGATGACATTGCCGGGCTGGCCGACCTGTGTCAGGCGCACGGGATCTGGCTGCATCTCGACGGGGCCTATGGGCTGGCCGCGCTGGCCGATCCCGGCACGCGCGCTGTTTTCGACGGGATAGACCGGGCCGACAGTTTCATCGTCGATCCGCACAAATGGCTGTTTGCGCCCTACGATTCCTGCGCATTGGTCTATCGCGATGCCGGTCAGGGGGCGGCGGCGCACGGGCAGAAGGCGGTCTACCTGGATACGGTGGACAAGACACATTGGAACCCCTCTGACTATGCCCTGCACCTGACCCGGCGCGCCCGGGGTCTGCCGCTGTGGTACTCGCTGGCCGTACACGGAACCGAGGCTTATGCCCGCGCCATCGCCCGTTGCCGGGCAACCGCGCAGGAACTGGCCGAGGGGATCGCCGCGACACCGGGCTTGCGCCTGCTGCTTGGGCCGCAACTGACCGTGGTTCTGTTCCGGCCCGAGACCATGTCCGAAGATGAAATGATCCGCTGGGCCGAGGGGCATCGGCGTTCGGGGGCGCTGTTGTGCCTGCCGACGCGCTGGCAGGGGCAGATGGTCTTTCGCCTGTGCATCGTCAACCCGGAGACGGAGGCTGCGGGCGTTCTGAACGTCCTGAGGACGCTGACATGAGCCGGACAGAGGAGATCCTTGAACGACTGGTAAGTTTCGACACGGTCAGCGCGCGGTCCAACCTGCCTTTGATCGGCTATGTCGAGGACCTGCTGAATGGCGTGGATTTCAGGGTAACGCGGCTCTCCGATGCAAGCGGGGACAAGGCGGGGCTCTACGCCGAGATCGGGCCAGCGGGTTCGGGCGTCCTTCTGTCCGCCCATACCGACGTGGTGCCGGTCGAAGGACAGGACTGGACCCGCGACCCGTTTCGTCTGACGCGTGAGCAGGACCGGCTGTTCGGGCGCGGGACGACGGACATGAAGGGCTTCCTTGCGGCGATGCTGGCGGCGGGGGAACGTGCCGCCGGTCTGGACCTGCATGAGCCGCTGAAGCTGTCGATTTCCTACGACGAAGAGGTTGGCTGTCTGGGGATGGCGCAGATGATCGGGCCGCTGGCGGATCTGGTCGGGCATCCCCGCGCCTGCATCGTGGGCGAGCCGACAGAGATGCAGGTGGCCATCGGACACAAGGGCAAACGGGCCTATCGTGCGGTCTGTCACGGGCAGGCCGGGCACTCCGCGATGGCGCCCCGGTTTGTGAACGCCCTGCATCTGGCCGGGGATTTCATGGCCAGAATGCGCGGGCTGCAAGACTGGCTGGCAGCAAATGGCGCGCAGGACGCGGCCTATGATGTGCCTTGCAGTACGATCCACGTGGGGCGGCTGTCGGGTGGGACGGCGCTGAACATCGTGCCGGATCGGGCGCAGATGCTGTTCGAAGTGCGGCACGTGGCGGCAGATGACCCGGACGCGATCGAGGCGCGCATTCGTGAGGCGGCAGCGGCTGTCGAGAAGGAATTTCCGGCCGGGCGCATCGGGATCGAGGCGCTGAACAGATATCCGGGTCTGGATGTGGACGCCGGGTCCAAGGTCGTCTCCCTGGCCCGGGAGTTTGCCGGAGGCTCTGGCGTGTCGAAAGTGGCCTTTGGGACCGAGGCCGGGTTTTTCGATGGGCTGGGCATTCCGACCGTGGTCTGCGGGCCGGGGTCGATGGCGGGTCAGGGGCACAAGGCGGATGAGTACATCGAGGCCGGACAACTGGCTGCCTGTGATGCGATGATGGGACGGGTTCTGGAGAGCCTGACCTGAGGGGCCGACGCAGATGAAGTGCAGGGACACCCTCCGTCACGGTTGAACGTCGGATTGCCGCGCCGGTGTCACACCGGAGCGGCAACAAGTTCAGTCGCTATGCAGATCCTTCACTCGACAACTTGTGTTACTGGAGTGATTTTGCCGATCGGTGCTCCGGCCAGCGCGCCGTGCTCGCGCAGGGTATCCGGACTGTCGGCACGATATACACAGTAGGTCCCTTCGCCGGTAAGGTAGGAATGGTCCCACTCGATGATATCACCAAGTTTGGCAATGGCCGCATTCGAACCTTTCGAGATCTTCTGCTTCTTGTCCAGCCCGAAGAACCCGACGCCGGGAATGGGGCGTTCGATGACATAGACCTGATGGCCGTCGCGCGGGGCGGCACCGGCAGGCTGGCCGCCACCCACGGTCGGCGAATTGATGAACAGGACTTCCGAGATCTTCTCGGGCGTGATGGAGGCGGACTGCATCACGCTTCTTACAGCCTCTTCATCCCCGGCCGTCACCACGACGTAGCTGTCGGCGCCGGCAGAGAGGGTTTCGTCGATGGTCAGGCCCGCCTGCTTCATGATTTCCGCTGAGGGCGCATCGAACGGGGCATCCAGTTCGACGACATATTGTCCGGCCAGGACTGCGCTCGATGTGGTGAGCAGGACGACGACTCCGGCGCAGACGCGGGATAGATTAAACATGGTATCCTCCGGTTCAAGGTTAGGGCGATGCGGCCTCCGTGGCAATGCCGTCGGAAACCAAGTAAACTGGTGCCGGAAACCGACCTGAAATGTCCTGAATGACTTCCGAAATCGTTCCGAAATCCGAAACTCTGCTGATCGGTCAAGCCCGTTACGACCGTGAAACCAGCGTGCTGACCGGCGCGGACGGCGCACCGATTCATCTGCGCAAACAATCGGCCGGGGTTCTGGCGGTCCTGGCAGCGCATCCCGGCACGGTTGTCAGCCGCGATATTCTGATCGAAGAGGTCTGGAAGGATATCGCGACAACGGACGATTCCCTGATCCAATGCATCGGCGACATCCGCCGCGCGCTCGGCAAGGAAGCAATCCAGACCTACCCCAAGATTGGCTATCTGCTGGTGGCTCGCGCGTTGGAAGAGGACCCGCAGGCCGCTCCAGCACACCATCGCTTGCGGACGGCCATGGCGCTCGGGGTTGTTTTTCTGCTGGCGATCGGACTTCTGGCCTGGGCAATCCGGAACCCCGCCGGGACTCCCGAAGACAGCGTCGCGATCGTTCCGCCGGGCATCAGTCCGGACAAGACGCTTGCGGTGCTGCCCTTTGTCAATCTCGGTGGTGGCGCCGAAATGCAGTTCTTTGGCGATGGCCTGAGCGAGGACCTGACAACCGATCTTTCCAGGATCCCCGACCTGACGGTCATTGCCTATGCATCCAGTGGCGACTATCCGGATGCCGAGACGAGCTTTCGTGACATCGCCAGTGATCTTGGGGTTCGCTATCTCGTGCGCGGCACTGTCCGCCATGCCGGTGACCGGGTCCGCATCAACGTATCGCTCATCGACCCCTTCGAGGGTTCCAATATCTGGGCCGAGCGTTTTGACCGCGTCAAGCAGGACCCTTTCGACGTGCAGGAAGATGTGACGCTGGCCATCGTCGACGCGCTGTCGTTGTCGCTGGACGCCGAAATCGCACCCTTGCGGGTTGCGCCGGACGCTTATTTCATGCTGCTTCGCGGACTTGAACCGTTGCGGGAGAATTCTCCCGACGGCAACCGCCGGGCGCGGGAGTTTTTCTCCAAGGCACTCGACCTGGAACCGAACTATGCGCGCGCCTATGCCAACATTGCTGTCACCTACGGGCGTGACACGATGTTCGACTATTCCGGCGCCCTCGGCAGACAGTCCATCGAACAGGGACTGGCGGCCGCCATAACCGCGATTCAACTCGAGCCTGATCTGCCAAACGCCTATTTCGCGCTGGCCGTCCTGAACCTCGCAATCGGAGAGCATGACAAGGCCCTCGCGGCGGCGCGTCATTCGATACGTCTCAACCGCAATTTCGCGGATGGCTATGCTGCCCTGTCCGAGGCCGGGGTCTACGGCGGCGACCTGAACGAAGCACTTGCCGCAATCCAGCATGCCAAAAGGCTGCATCCGCATCACCCGGCCAGCTACGACTGGATCGAGGGGCACGTCCTCTTTCAGCTTGGCGATGCAAAAGCTGCGCGACCGTTGCTTGAAGTGACGGTCGAGATGAACCCCGGCTTCGTTCCGGCTTTTGCCACCCTTGCGGCGGTTTACGTCGAATTGGGTGAGCCCGATCGCGCCCATTCGGTTCTTGCTGCCTTGAAAGCGGTAGAGCCCAGATTTTCGGTTGACCGTTTCCTGGCCTCAACGTCTTACGTGGCCAAGGCGCGCCTCATGCGATTGGCTGACCCGATCAAGAAGATAGATGGATACTGACGTTGGCAATGTCCGCGTGATCGCCGACGGATACCATCGCTAGCGCATTTGCAGACGGCCCGGGACAAATTGGACAAGCTGCGGATAGATATTTGACGCCTTGTTTCGAACGGAAGGTTCTCTGGGGGGCGAGTGGAGCCAACCGGCACTCGTCACTTTGGGCACCAGGCGGGACCACACGCTTTGAAGACACGCCCATGAAGTCAAAGCGCGCCACTCCCCGGGGGAGCGACGCGTTTGGGTGATCCAGGGGTCGCATGCCTTAGCGGCGGAAGCTGTCCAGATGCTCCAGGAACCACTGGTAGGTCTCTTGCACGCCATCTTCCAGCGCAACGGAGGACTTCCAGCCCATGTCCGCAAGGCGGCTGACATCCATCAGCTTGCGCATGGTGCCGTCCGGCTTGGTCCGGTCCAGTTCGATCCGGCCCTTGAAACCCGTGACCTCGGCCACCAGCTGCGCCAGTTCCAGAATGGACACGTCAACGCCGGAGCCGACGTTGATGTGGCTCAGTTGCGGCTGGGTGTTGGCATCATAGCTCACCTTGTCGAGGTCCATGACAAAGAGCGAGGCCTCTGCCATGTCGTCGACGTGCAGGAATTCACGGCGCGGTTTGCCGCTGCCCCAGATCGTCACGACCTCCTTGTTGTCCAGCGCGGCCTCATGGAAGCGGCGGATCAGGGCGGGCAGGACGTGGCTGTTTTCCGGGTGGAAGTTGTCGCCAGGGCCATAGAGGTTGGTCGGCATGACCGAACGGTAATCGACGCCATACTGGCGGTTGTAGCTCTCACAAAGCTTGATGCCGGCGATCTTGGCCACGGCATAAGGCTCGTTCGTCGGCTCCAGCGGGCCGGTCAGCAGCGCCGCTTCGCGCATCGGCTGCGGCACGGCCTTGGGATAGATGCAGGACGACCCAAGCTGCAGCAGGCGTGTCACCCCAGCCGCCCAGGCGGAATGGATGACGTTACACTGCACCATCAGGTTGTCGTAGATGAATTCCGCCGGATAGGTGTTGTTGGCGTAAATGCCGCCCACCTTTGCCGCCGCCAGTACGACGATGTCCGGCTGTTCCTCTTTCAGAAAGGCACCGACGGCATTCTGGTCGGTCAGTTCGAGTTCCGCATGGGTGCGGGTGACAAGGGTAATATCCTCCCCCGCCGCCTTGCGCGCCTCAAGCCTGCGGGTGATCGCCCCGCCAACCATACCGCGGTGGCCTGCTACGTAGATCTTGGGCATGAATTGCCTCCTGTTCTAGGGACCGTCCGGCCGCCGGGGCAGAGGGTCTCAGCCGTTTTCCTGAGCCATAGGGATCCCGTAGCCGTGTTCCTTGAGCAAGGCATGACGGCGCGCGACCTTGTGGTCTGCGGCGACCATCTCGGCGCACATTTCCTGCGCGGTGATTTCCGGCACCCAGCCCAGACGTTCCTTTGCCTTTGCCGGATCGCCCAGAAGCGTCTCGACCTCGGCAGGACGGAAATATCGCGGATCGATGCGCAGGACAACGTCGCCAACCTTGATCGCCGGTGCCTTGTCGCCGGTGACAGAGGCAACGGTGGCAATCTCGTTCACACCTTCGCCGGAAAATTCCAGCTCGATGCCCAGTTCCCTGGCCGACCACTGGATGAATTCACGGACCGCATACTGCACGCCGGTGGCGATGACGAAATCCTCGGCCACATCCTGCTGCAGCATCATCCACTGCATGCGGACATAGTCCTTTGCGTGGCCCCAGTCGCGCAGGGCGTCGATGTTGCCCATGTACAGGCAATCCTGAAGGCCGATGGCGATATTGGCCATGCCGCGCGTGATCTTGCGGGTCACGAAGGTTTCGCCGCGGCGCGGGCTTTCGTGATTGAACAGGATGCCGTTGCAGGCATACATGCCATAGGCCTCACGGTAGTTCACCGTGATCCAGTAGGCGTACATCTTGGCCACTGCATAGGGGCTGCGCGGATGGAACGGGGTCTTTTCGGTCTGCGGGATTTCCTGCACCAGACCATAAAGTTCCGATGTCGACGCCTGGTAAAAGCGCGTGGACTTTTCCATGCCCAGAAAGCGGATCGATTCCAGCAGGCGCAGGGCGCCTGTGGCGTCGACGTCGGCGGTGTATTCGGGGGCTTCGAAACTGACGGCGACGTGGCTTTGCGCGCCAAGGTTGTAGACCTCGTCGGGGCGTATTTCAGACAAGATGCGGGTCAGGTTCGAGGTGTCGGTCAGGTCGCCGTAATGCAGCGTGAAGTTCTTACCGTCTGTATGCGGATCGTGGTAAATGTGGTCGACGCGTTCGGTGTTGAAGAGCGAGGCGCGGCGCTTGATGCCATGCACCTCATAGCCTTTTTCGAGCAGGAGCTCCGCGAGGTAGGAGCCGTCCTGTCCGGTAACGCCGGTGATAAGAGCTTTCTTCATTGGCAACCTTCTTAACTGCGGGGGGCCGTCGCTGTGGGCCCAAAAGCGGGTTGGCCTCCGCATAGCTCAGATGCCGGGAGCGGCGCAACTTGAAAGCGGACAGTCCCGGTCGCGGGTTGTAACCGCCACACAGGGAGGCGGAAAACCGCAAGAAAATTGGTCTGGCAAGGTAAGAAAGCTGGCGCTCCCTGAAGGACTCGAACCCTCAACCTGTCGATTAGAAGTCGACTGCTCTATCCAGTTGAGCTAAGGGAGCATCCCTTTGTGTCGTTTAACCGGTCGTCTTCTTTTGGGCAAGCAGGTCATACGCTTGACCCCCTTGCCAGCCTGGGCGCGGGTTTTGATCGTTCGCCGATCAGGAACAATAAATACCCGGCAACAGCCCAGAGCGCAGGCGGCGAACGAGCCTTTTGATGCCGAACGGATCACGGCGGCACAAGCACCGTCTGGACGGGCTGGCCAACCCGTCCTCGAGGACCCGCTCAATCAGGTCAGCCGGCATCAGGTGCATCGAAAGTGCTTGGCATCCATACGCGCCACTGCAACCATGGTGTGCGGAATGTGCACCAAACAATGGACCAGGAGAACAGAATGAGGACTTCAGTCGTCATTATCGGAGGGGGGCCCTCCGGGCTGTTACTGGGTCAGCTGCTGCTGAAGAAGGGCATCGAGGCCATCGTGCTGGAGCGGAAGACCCGGGAGTACGTTTTGGGGCGCATTCGGGCCGGGATCCTCGAGACCGGGCTGGTCGACCTTATGCGCGAGGCGGGCGTTTCCGACCGGCTCGAAAAGGAGGGGTTCGCCCACGAAGGGACGCTCATCGCGGTCGATGATCAGCAGTTCGGTATCAATTTCCGCGAGTTGACCGGCAAGGATGTGATCGTCTACGGGCAGACCGAGGTTACCCGCGATCTCTATGACGCGCGCGAGGCCGCGGGCGGGCAGACGATTTTCAATGTCGAGGACGTGGTGATTCAGGGCGCCGATACTGATAACCCGCATGTCTATTTTACCGTCGATGGCGAGGCCAAGCGGATCGACTGCGATTTCATCGCCGGGTGCGACGGGTTTCACGGCGTCAGCCGCAAGAGCATCCCCCAGGACGTGCGCCGCGAATACGAGAAGGTCTATCCGTTCGGCTGGCTCGGCATCCTGTCGGAAACGCCGCCGGTCAACGATGAGCTGATCTACTCGAATTCCGGGCATGGCTTCGCGCTTTGCTCGATGCGCAATGCCAACCTAAGCCGGTATTACATCCAGTGTTCGCTGTCGGACAGCCCCGATGACTGGACGGATGAGGCGTTCTGGAACGAGTTGAAGCGACGCATTCCGGCAGATGCCGCCCGGAGTCTGGTGACCGGCCCGTCGATCGAGAAATCCATCGCGCCACTCAGGTCCTTCGTGGCCGAGCCGATGCGCTGGGGCCGGCTGTTTCTGTGCGGCGACGCCGCCCATATCGTGCCGCCAACCGGGGCCAAGGGGCTCAACACCGCGGCCTCTGACGTGCACTACCTCTATAACGGCCTGGTGGAGCATTATCACGCGGGATCGAGCGAGGGCCTTGACGCCTATTCCGAGCGGGCGCTGGCGCGGGTCTGGAAGGCCGAGCGGTTCAGCTGGAACACCACCAACATGCTGCACCGCTACCCCGACCAGTCGGAGTTCGACCTCAAGATGCAACGCGCCGAACTGGAGTTCCTTCGGACCAACGAGGCCGCCCAGCGGGCCTTTGCACAGAATTACGTCGGCCTTCCGTACTGAACCCGAGGCGTAGCTGGTGCATTCGTGGCGGCGGTGGGTTCACAAGGCCCGAAACATGAAAACGCTCAGCGGATCGGTCGTGTATGTGCCGAAGGGCGGGCATTCGGCGAAGCCCTGTGACAGATACAGCTGTCGTGCTGCGGCAAAGGCCGGTTCGGTTCCGGTTTCAAGGCAGGCGCCCCTTGCGCCGTCAGCACGCGCGACATCAAGGATGCGCAACAACAGAACCCGCCCCAACCCGCGGCCGCGCATCCCGCCCGCGACATGCATGCTCTTGAGTTCGATCACCGGGCCTCGTCCGGCCAGCGCCGTCGGGACCACCGGCTTCGGCAGTGCTTTCAAGGCACCAACGGCACAGGTGGTGCCCTGCGCATCCCGCAGCGCAAAGACCAGTGCTCCTTCGGTGCGAAGGGCAGCACCGGTCATGACGTGGCAGCTTTCTTCTGGGCTTTGCGCGCGCATCAGCGCATGATGCGCCGAAAGCAGCGCCTCAACCTCGGAATCTGCCCGCGTGACCTGTTCGAGGGTGACGCTCAGTGCGTCCAAGCGCTGCGCCGGTCTACGGCGAAATTTTCGGCGTAACCGCGGGCGCGAATGTTCGGCTTGCGCTTTTTGGGTTCGATCACCTGCGCGTCGATCCCGTTGTCACGGGCATAGGCCAGCGCCGCATCCTTGGTGTCAAAGCTCATCCGGACCTGGGTCTGCGTGTCGCTGGACGAGGTCCAGCCCATCAGCGGATCCACCGAACGCGGACTGGACGGCGCGAATTCAAGCAACCATGTCTTTGTCTTGGCCTGACCCGATGACATGGCCGTCCTGGCCGGCTGGTAAATGCGTGCCCGCATGGCGCACCTCCTGTCTCTGCCCCTCTTCTTGCGTGATATGCAAAGAAGGCACAAGCACCTCAAGGGCGCGCTTTGTCACATTTTTCCTCAGATTGACGCAAGCAGGCGAAAACTGCGGATTCACCACGGGGAGCGAGGGGTGGGGTTATGCGGAGGAACCCACGGTTTTCGGCGCTGCCTGCTGTCTAAAGGTACATTTCGAGGATGTGTTTCGGCAATTTCTTTCTTCGGACCACCGGTGAAAAACCGCCGACGCACCGAACTAACCGAATGAAAACAATCTGAAATGCCGCTGTTGTGAAAGTATCATCCATGTCTCGCCCATCACGGCACAGCCGACAAAACCACCGCGTTTGGCGCCAGCCGGGTCGAATCGTGTTCGAGTCAACTGTCAGTTGCACAGCCAGGAAATCAGTTCATCGGCGCTATAAGACACCATCAGCATGTCCTGTTGTTCGAAATTGAACCCGCTGACCGTGCCCTGAAACATCCGCAGCGTGCCATACCCAACGCCGCTGTCGACAAGGTAGCCGCGTTTCACGCCGATTCGTTCGGGAAAGCGCCGCATGAGAAAGGCGTGGGACCGGAACTCGGAGGGTGAATAGCGGGAGAAATCATGGCCCCGGAAGTCCCAGAGAGTGGGCAAGTTGGCGCCCAGGGTCGGCTCTTCGACAACACGGATCATGACCTCTGCCAGTTCATCGCGGGTCAGGTAGCCTTCGGGACAACCCACAAGAATGCGCGCCCCGCCGGCCAGACGCGTTACATGCAGGACGACACTGCCATCCTGTCCCGTTACCCGTGTCGAGGCCTCATGTGTTCCGTGAGTCAAAAACCCCAATGGGCGAGGTCCTTTTATTATCGTGCAGGCCGCACCCGCCTGTAGCAACATATGATGAACAAGGTGGACCGCTAAACAACCTATACGGGCGTATCGCGCAGCTGAAAACCTCTTAAGGCATCCGCCCCCGGGGCACGTGCCTTCGGACGCACAGGCCCCCATCGTCCAGAGGTGGAGAACGGATGCCATACAAACCGGACCTGATCCGTATTGCAGGACGTCATGAACCTCCATCGCGATCCCGCGCAAACCATCTTGGCACGCCGCAAAAGACGGCAAGTCCTTTTGGCAAATGGCAGGACATCAGCCCCAAATCTACTGACAGGATCTGTCAGCACCGCGCTTGCAAACCACCGCTGCGATGCCACATTGAGGGGCTTGAGGGAGTCGCCGCCATGCACAACAATTCGCCGGAACAGATGCCGATCCTGCATGCCCCCGCGCCGGAAGTACGGGAGCGCGAAAAGCTGGAAGGCGGCAGGCGTTTTACCATGCGGACCGAATTCTCTCCTGCGGGCGACCAGCCTACCGCAATCGTGGAATTGACCGAGGGTGTGAACAACGGCGAGCGCGATCAGGTCCTGTTGGGTGCGACCGGCACGGGCAAGACATTCACCATGGCCAAGGTGATCGAGGAAACCCAGCGCCCGGCGATCATCCTTGCCCCGAACAAGACGCTGGCCGCGCAGTTGTACGGCGAGTTCAAGGGCTTCTTTCCCGACAACGCGGTCGAGTATTTCGTCAGTTACTACGACTACTACCAGCCCGAGGCCTATGTCGCCCGGTCCGACACCTATATCGAGAAGGAAAGCCAGATCAACGAACAGATCGACCGGATGCGCCACTCGGCGACCCGGGCGCTTCTGGAACGCGATGACGTGATCATCGTGGCCTCGGTCTCCTGTATCTACGGCATCGGCTCGGTCGAGACCTACGGCGCCATGACGCAGGACCTGCACACGGGCCGCGAATACGAGATGCGCAAGGTCATGGCCGATCTGGTGGCGCAGCAGTACCGCCGCAACGATCAGGCCTTTCAGCGCGGGTCGTTCCGGGTACGCGGCGATTCACTCGAGGTCTGGCCCGCCCACCTGGAGGACCGGGCCTGGCGGCTGTCCTTTTTTGGTGAAGAACTGGAGGCGATCATCGAATTCGATCCACTGACCGGGGAAAAGACCGACAATTTCGACCGCATCCGCCTTTATGCCAACAGCCACTACGTGACCCCGCGCCCGACGATGAATCAGGCCATCATCGGCATCAAGAAAGAGCTGCGCCAGCGGCTGGATCAACTGGTGAACGAGGGCAAGCTGCTGGAGGCGCAGCGGCTGGAACAGCGCACCAACTTTGACCTCGAAATGCTGGAGGCGACCGGCGTCTGCAACGGGATCGAGAACTACTCGCGCTACCTGACCGGCCGCGCTCCGGGCGAACCGCCCCCCACCCTGTTCGAATTCATCCCCGACAACGCGATTGTCTTTGCCGATGAAAGCCACGTGTCGGTCCCGCAGATCGGCGGCATGTACAAGGGCGACTTCCGGCGCAAGATGACGCTGGCGGAACACGGTTTCCGCCTGCCGTCCTGCATGGACAACCGCCCGCTGAAGTTCGAGGAATGGGACGCCATGCGCCCGCAGTCGGTTTTTGTCTCGGCCACCCCCGCCAAGTGGGAAATCGAACAGACCGGCGGCGTCTTTACCGAACAGGTCATCCGACCCACCGGCCTGCTGGACCCGCAGGTCGAGATCCGTCCGGTCGAAATGCAGGTGGACGATCTGCTGGACGAGGTGCGCAAGGTCGCGGCGGATGGCTACCGCACGCTCTGCACCACCCTCACCAAACGCATGGCCGAGGATCTGACCGAATACATGCATGAACAGGGGATCCGCGTCCGCTACATGCATTCGGACATCGACACCATCGAACGGATCGAGATCCTGCGCGACCTGCGGCTAGGGGCGTTTGACGTGCTGATCGGGATCAACCTGCTACGCGAAGGCCTGGACATCCCCGAATGCGGGCTGGTTGCCATTCTGGACGCGGACAAGGAGGGGTTCCTGCGCTCCGAAACCTCTCTGATCCAGACCATCGGGCGGGCGGCGCGGAACGCCGACGGCCGGGTGATCATGTATGCCGACCGGATCACCGGTTCCATGGAGCGGGCGCTGGCCGAGACCGACCGCCGCCGAGACAAACAGATCGCCTACAATATCGAACACGGGATCACCCCGGCGACGATCAAGAAGAACGTCGATGACATCCTGCAAGGCCTCTACAAGGGCGACGTGGATCTCAACCGCGTGACCGCCAAGATCGACCCCAAGCGGCAGGGCGCAAACCTGCAAGCGGTGCTGGAAGGGCTGCGCAGCGACATGCGCAAGGCCGCCGAGAACCTGGAGTTCGAAGAAGCCGCGCGGCTACGGGATGAGGTCAAACGGCTGGAAGCGGTCGACCTGGCGGTTTCGGACGATCCGCTGGCGCGTCAGCAGGCGGTGGAGAAGGCCTCGGAGGCGGCGGTGAAGTCCAAGGGGCGGTCTACCGCGGGGAAGCCGGGGCAACGCGGGGGTAATGTAAAGCGGAGAAGGAAGGGGTGATGCGACGTGCTGTACGCAGCTAAACTCTTGAACCATAGAGGCTATTTTAGACGAATTGCCTCTTTGCCGACCGACCGCTCCAACGAAAAAGCCGTCAGAAAGGTTGAACGGTTCCTTTATCGTGCGAGTTGTGCCGCTGCTGGCCTTGAGGCGCTGTACAACGCCGAACGTGATACCATCTTGCTGGCGAATAGGTACAAGGGACAAATTAAATGGCCCCCGAATAGACGTATAATTATCTCAGGGGACATCATTTTCGGAGCCTACCAACAAATCCCACCCATACTGACGGCCTTAGTTGACTTGCAAAACCAAATACCTGAGATACTTCGGCTATCAACTGGCATATCTGGGAGCCTGCCAAATTCTCTACACTCATGGCAAAAGAAGGATTTCGAGGGCGCCCCCGCAGCCAAGAAAAATTTGCTGAGATCTTACTGGAATTGTGGGGGGAAATATCTTCGGGATCTTCGAGATGTACTGGAACATCATGACATGCTCGGAGACGTAAGTTTCTGGGAAGCAAAAACTTTCCCGGGATCATTCCTTATTTTCTTACCAGACAATCCCGATGCAAAGACCTACAACGACTTCACCTTCACACAAGAGATTGACGCGTTTGACACCCTGAACAAAGGATTGCTTGAGATCCACCTATTACTGGAAAACATATGCCTCCTAAATGGGATTGAAGAAAGAAACCATACCGCCTCAATAAAGTTGACGCACGCCGGAAATTTAGAGCCTGGGCAGGAAAGAACTTTAGGAATACTGATTGAAGGAATCCCGCAAAAATCTCAGAATGGCGACATCCATTTGGAACTTTCGACTACTGAAATAATGCAGGTTGTTCCATCTCAACCTGATGCGGGAAATATAGCGGCAAGGAAGCTCAAACTTGACTGCGAGATTGAGGATTGAGGAAGACACCAAGCTGTCAGACCAATAGCCTCAAGCATGGGCTGAATTTTCAGCCTACTACCTACAATCCCTCACCCCCAGCCCGGAACAAGGACCGCAGGCCCGCCGGGCGAGCGCCTGACCGGCCCCACCGGGCAGGCGCTTTGTCTGCGTCCTACACCACGCCAGCCTAGTACGGGAAAATCTGGGATAAATTGCCAGCCACAAACCGCGCGGCGCCCACCCGCCGGTCAGTCGCGCGCCCGGCTCAACGCCTCACAGGCACCCGAAGAGTATTATTTCGCGACCGCGGCGCCTGTCAGCAAATCAAATGAACGGCACGAAGGGCAGACCGCAGGCAGAGAGGGTGAGCAACAGGCTCAGGGCTATCAACGCGCGCATGGCGGTCTCCTCGAATTCGCCCGTACCTTGTCCCGCATCGACCCCAAGGCGTCAATCGCCTCTCGGGTCGGGACATCATTCCCCTTCCCCCTGCGGCCCGACAGCGGCCCCAACCGGCCGCAGATCGGTCCGGCAATCCTGACCTGACACGACCCGCCTCCATCTGCTATCCTGCCGCCATCACATCCCGAACGGAGGCACCCGATGCGCAGCTGTCTGGTCATACTCATCCTTGCGGTTTCTGCCCCGGCGGCCATGGCCGGGCCCGAGCACAAGCTCGGACCGTCGAACCTGACCCAGAAATCGGTCGGCAAGATGTCGTCCGCGCCGTCGTCGGGCGCTTCGGTCCAGACAAGTATCGCTGCAGTGTCAGGCAACTGATAGAAACCTGCCCTGCACGACAGGTCGCCACCGGTTCTCGAACCGCCGCCGACACCCTCGGGCGCCGGACTGACACCTGCGGCGTCCTGCGCCTCCGCGGACAAAAAACGCGGCCTCAAGGGGACCGCACCGCGTCTCGTCAAAGCCGGAAGGCTTCAGGCCAGTTCGAGGTTGACCGCGCGCTCACGGTCGTCACGGCCGGATTCCAGATCGTAGGTCACTTTCTGGTTGTCAGCGGGGCCGGTCAGGCCCGAACGCTCGACATCCAGCCGTAGGGTGCGCATTCGCTGTGCCGATCCATCAGTGCGCACGAATGCGCACCCTACGCAGCCCGGCGGCTGAGCACCACCAAGGCGTTGTCCGAAAATCCTGAATCACAAAACGCCGCCGGAAATCAGGGATTTCAACACGTTATGTGACGCTCAATGTCTCAGGTATTTCGGAAACGCTAAAGTTGGCGATAATATTTTCGCCACCCCCTTGAACCGCCCCCTCCCCCATCCCACTTCCGCGCAATCCGGGCGCGAGGCTCCGCCCGGCGGCTGCAGGCGCGGGTGTCGCGTCGAGAGCGCTTTCCTCCCTTCGGGACACATCCCATGCGCATTCTTGCCACCGCGGCCCTTGCCGCCCTTGTCACCTCCCCGCTGATGGCCGACGAAACCTCGGGGCTGATCCAGTCCTGGACCCCCAAGTCCCACACCCTTGTCCTGACTGACAAGACCGTCTGGACCCTGCCGTCCGACCTGATGATCCCCGCCGATCTGGGCGTCGGCGACCGCATCATTCTGGATTATCAAACCGCGGGCGAGGACGGGCTGGTCAGGATCGAGGCCCTGCTGCGCATTGCCCCTGCTCTGCCCGCAGGCAGCGACGGCGGCGCCTGATCCACAGCGTTACCGGGCGGCAACGGGCCGCCCGGCCCCCACCGCACGACAAAAAAACGTAGCCCCGTCCAGGACCGCGTTTCATCGTTCAAATGCCGGATGGCACGCCGTCGAGCGCGCATCTGCAGCGCGCCGTCCGCGCGCCGATCCTCCGGGCGCCATTCCTTTCAGGACATCAAATGAACGGCACGAAAGGCAGCCCGCAGGCTGAGAGGGCAAGCAACAGGCTCAGGACGATCAGCGCGCGCATTGCGAACTCCTTTATTACGCCCATTCCTTGTCCCGCATCGCCCCCAAGGCGTCAATCGCCTCTCGGGACGGGACATCAGCCCCCTTCCCCCGGCGGCCCGTCTGCGCTTTGGTGGCCCGACCGGCCAAAAGGACTCCAAATGCCTCAATCCATCGCCCGATTCTTCACCCTCGCCGCTGCGCTGACCCTCGCCGGCACGGCCTTTGCCCAATCCACAGGCGAGGTGCCGCCGCCCCCGGCGGCCAGCCAGCAATCGGTCTGGACCGGCGACTGGACCGGTTGGGGCGATCAGGACAGCAGCCAGTGGAGCATCGACATCACCTTTGTCACAGCCGAGACCGCGCGGATCGACTACGCCAGCATTCCCTGTGCCGGAGATCTGCGCCTTCTGGAACAGAGCGCCAGGGTCCGGGTCTATCGCGAAACCCTGACCTCGAATGTCCAGAACTGCATCGACAACGGGATCGTCACGCTGACCCTGGCCGACGATATGTCCATGACTTTTGTCTGGACAGGCGGCGGCACGTCGGCGGACGGCAGCCTGCGCCGCGTCGACCAGCGCTGATCCCGGGCGGACGCAACGCCCCCGCACACTAACGCTCATAAAAAAACGCGGCCCCGACAGGGACCGCGTCACATCACGTCGAAAGGCGGTGAGCCTTACACGAGTTCCAGGTTGACTGCGCTTTCGCGGCCGTCACGGCCCGCTTCCACGTCAAAGGTCACTTTCTGGTTGTCGGCGAGGCCGGTCAGGCCCGAACGTTCAACAGCAGAGATGTGCACGAACACGTCTTTGCCGCCCGACTCGGGCTGAATGAAACCGAAACCTTTGGTGGTGTTGAACCATTTCACAGTGCCATTGGCCATCTGTCATTTCCTTGTGTTTAGTGCCGCTCACAGAATGCAGCGGCCCGGCAAAGGCGCGTCTTGATCGAGTGACTGCGTGCCGGTGAAGGAAGACAGGTATCGAAGAGAAGGTCTTAGCACAGCCCGTATCTCAGATTCTGCGGAGCAAAGCAAGCAAAACCGATACCGAAGGCCGGGAATTGCCGACTCCTGCCCCTTCCGCCCTGCGGACACTCGTGCCACTCTGCGCGGGCCAAGCTCCGGAGACCCCCATGCCCGTTATCGCCTTTGACCATGTCAACATCCGTACCGCACAGTTGGACACCATGATCCAGTGGTACGGTGATATCCTCGGGCTGCGGCCCGGTCCGCGCCCGCCGTTCGCCTTTCGCGGCGCATGGCTTTACCTCGGCAATCAGCCCTATGTTCACCTCGTGGAAAAGACGTCACAGGCAAAGGCGGACCCCGAGGCCGCGCTGGAACACTTTGCCCTGCGGGCCACGGACATGGCCGGGTTCCTTGCAACGCTGGACGATCACGGCATCCCCTATTCGGTCGATGAAGTGCCCGAATTCCCGATCGTGCAGGTCAACTTTCACGACCCCGATGGCATCCACATCCATGTGGATTTCGACAAATCCGAGAGGCCGGGCTAAGGCGCGTCCGTCGAAATCGAACAGGTCCTCAAGGAACCCGCGCCGCTTTTTCTTGCGGTCATGGTCGCCGCCCATTGAGCGGCGCTCTTCGCGGAAAGGTTCCGGTTGGTCGCCTGCCGCGGCGGCGATCACGTCGCTGTTTGACTGCTGGAAGCGGATCACCGGCAGCCAGGATCCGTTCCGCGGCACTTGTTCACGGCTTACGTGGGCGCAGCGGCGGCCCTGACGTCACCTTGGTGGTTCAGGACCGGACCCATCCGACGATCTGTCCGGCAGACATCGCGCCGGACTGGCGCTTGACCTCACGACCACCGGCAAACCGGATCATCGTCGGGATACCCCTGATGCCGTGTTTCTGACTGGCCTGCGGATGCGCCTCTGTATTGACCTTCACCAGCCGCGCTTCCTTACCCAGAGCCGAGGCCGCCTTGCCGAATTCCGGCGCCATCATGCGACAGGGGCCGCACCAAGGCGCCCAGAAGTCCACCACAAGCGGCACATCATCGTTGCGCGCCGCCTTGGCCAGCGTCGCGGCGTCCACCTCGATGGCCTTGCCTGGCATCAGGGCCGCGCCACAGGTGCCGCATTTCGCGTTGGCCGAGAGCTTGTCTTCCGGCACTCGGTTCACCTGTCCGCAATCCAGACAGGTCATCTTTTTTCCAGCCATATCGGCGCCTCCAAACACATTCGCTTTGAAATATGTGTGGCGCTGCGGGCGGGATCAAGCCCCGTAGAACGAAGTATCCGGCGCATCGGAAACGAAATACCCTGACAGCCTTGCGGCACGATGATAGGCTGTCTGCTTTAACCGGATCGGGGAAATGATGTTCAGATTTCTTGTTGCCTTGGCGCTATTTTCAACGACGACAAGCGCTTTGGCGCAAACCATCGATTGGCAGGTCGAAATCGAGCAAAAGACCCGAATGGCCCAGACCTACGAGGCTCATCTCAACCCGGCTTATTCATCCAATTCTTTTCTGGAAGGTTGCGTGCGCCTGAAAGCACCGTAGAATCAATCTGTTGAGACGAAATCCGCCGGCAGCCACGGACGCACGCATGGGTGAAACCCTACG
>JAXMNQ010000066.1:0-26184 GCA_034670345.1 Paracoccaceae bacterium
GTGCGGTCTGACGGAAACCGAGGCCAAGGCGCAGGGTGTGAAGTACGAAAAAGGTGTGTTCCCATGGGCCGCCTCGGGCAAGAGCCTGTCCAACGGGCGATCCGAGGGGATCACCAAGCTGTTGTTTGATCCCGAAGACGACCGGATCATCGGCGCCTGCATCGTCGGCACCAACGCCGGCGACCTGATCTCCGAGGCCGCATTGGCCATCGAGATGGGCGCGGATGCCGTGGACCTTGGCCATACGATCCACCCGCACCCGACCCTGTCGGAGACGGTGAACTTCGCCGCCGAAATGTTCGAGGGCACGATCACCGACCTGATGCCGCCGAAGAAGAAAAAGAAACACTGAATCCACGAAGATGTCCGGACAAACCTGTCCGGCAAACAGGAGAAAGCCGATGAGCGATAGTGTCTACAAGATCATAGAACTGGTCGGGACCAGCACCGAGTCCTGGGACCAGGCAGCGAAGACAGCCGTCGAGCGGGCCGGCATGACGCTGCGTGACCTGCGCGTGGCCGAGGTCGTGTCGCAGGACATCGTGATGGAGGGCGGCAAGTTCAAAGCCTTCCGCACCAAGATCAGCGTGTCCTTCAAGTTCGAGGACTGAGGCTCCGTCCCGATATGCGACCGGTCCGGAGCGTTGCGTGCTCTGGACGAAGACATGAACAGACAAGAGAAAACGAAGGAACACCCCGATGGCCAATAATCCCTTTGACCCGACCGAGATGATGAAAGCCTTTGATCCGGAGGCAATGCGCAAGCTCTTCGATCCACAGAACATGCTCGCCGCGTTCCAGCAGGGGGCCGGCAACTACGACCTGTCCGGGATGATGGAGCAGAACAAGAAGCAATTCGAAGCGATGGCCGAGGCCAACAAGGCGGCGGCAGAGGCCTACCGCGACATGATGGCCAACCAGATGGCGATTTTCCAGGAGGTCATCGCGCCCGCGCAGAACATGTTGGCCAAGGGGGGCGACACGGAGATGGTCAAGGCGCAAGCGGAAAAGATGAACGCGGCAATTGCCGAGGGCTTCGCGACGATGAAGACGCTGGCGGACAACACCCGCAAGTCCAACGAAGAGGCCTTCCAGTCGTTCAAGGCGCACGTGGAGCAGGCCGTCAAGGCGGCCAAGCCGTAGCCGGGCGGGATCTCCCCGCGCGCATTCCGCAATCGACCGCCCAAGCAAGGACATCCCCATGGCTGACGTGAACCGGGGCAACCGCCCGCTGTCTCCCTTTATGATCGGGCAGTATTACCGACCGCAGATGACCTCGATCTCGTCCATCATGGTGCGGATCACGGGGATCGCGACGCTGGGGCTGGCGCTGCTCGTCGTGCTCTGGCTGCTGACCGCCGCCTCGTCCGAGGCGGCGTTCGCGACCATGGACGGGTTGCTGCGCAGCTTCCTCGGCGATCTGCTGATGCTGGGCGCGCTCTGGGCGCTCTGGTATCACATGCTGGGTCGATTGCGGCACGTGGTCTGGGATTTCGGGTACTGCCTCGATGTGGAGAGGTCCGAAAAGATGGGCCTCGGCATGTTCGTCGGCGCGACCCTCCTGGCAATTTTCACCATCATCGTGATCTAGGGAGACCGGCCATGGCATTTCTCACGGACCGCAAACGCGCGCAGGGGCTCGGCTCTTCCGGGCAGGGCACGCAGCATCATTGGCACATGCTGGTCAGCTCGATCCTGATGGTGATCGTCGTGCCGCTGTTCATCTTCACCTTCGGCGCCGGATATGGTGGCACGCATGAAGAGGTCCTGGCCTTTTTCGGACGTCCGCTCCCGGCGATCGCCACGGCGATCTCGATGGTCGTGATCATCAACCACGTCAAGAACGAGACCCACGAGGCGATCGAGGATTACGTGCATGGCACGGCGGAAAAGCTGGCCATCGTCGCGGCCTCAGCCTTTGCCTACACGCTGATCGCCGCGGGCCTGTTCTCGCTCGCAAAAATCGCGCTGTGACCGTGCGCGCCGCCAAGGAAGGTCTGAAATGACTGCAGCATACGAATACGAGACGCATGATTATGACGTCGTGGTCGTGGGCGCGGGCGGCGCGGGCCTCCGCGCCACGCTCGGCATGGCCGAACAGGGATTGCGCACCGCCTGCGTGACCAAGGTCTTCCCGACCCGGTCGCACACGGTCGCGGCACAGGGCGGCATTGCCGCGTCCCTGTCCAACATGGGCCCCGACAACTGGCAGTGGCACATGTACGACACCGTCAAGGGCTCTGACTGGCTGGGTGACACCGACGCGATGGAATACCTCGCGCGGGAGGCGCCCAAGGCGGTCTATGAGCTGGAACACTACGGTGTCCCGTTCAGCCGCACCGAAGAGGGCAAGATCTATCAGCGTCCCTTTGGCGGCCACACCACCGAATTTGGCGAAGGCCCCCCGGTGCAGCGCACCTGCGCCGCCGCTGACCGCACCGGCCACGCCATTCTGCACACACTGTATGGCCAGTCGCTGAAGAACAACGCCGAATTCTACATCGAATATTTCGCCATCGACCTTCTGATGGAGGACGGCGAATGCAAGGGTGTCCTGTGCTGGAAGCTCGATGACGGCACCTTCCACGTCTTCAACGCCAAGATGGTTGTGCTGGCGACCGGCGGCTATGGCCGCGCCTACTTCAGCGCCACGTCGGCCCACACCTGCACCGGGGACGGCGGCGGCATGGTCGCGCGCGCGGGCCTGCCGATGCAGGACATGGAATTCGTGCAATTCCACCCCACCGGCATCTACGGCTCGGGCTGCCTGATCACCGAGGGCGCGCGCGGTGAGGGCGGCTACCTCACCAACTCCGAAGGGGAGCGTTTCATGGAACGCTACGCCCCCACCTACAAGGACCTGGCACCGCGCGACTATGTCAGCCGTTCCATGACCATGGAGATCCGCGAAGGCCGCGGTGTGGGGGCCGAAGGCGACCATATCCACCTGAACCTGTCGCACCTGCCCGCCTCTGCGCTTGCCGAACGCCTGCCGGGGATCTCGGAATCGGCCAAGATCTTTGCCGGTGTCGACGTCACCAAGGAGCCGATCCCGGTCCTGCCAACGGTGCATTACAACATGGGCGGCATCCCGACGAACTACTGGGGTGAGGTTCTGAACCCCTCCGAGGGTGACCAGAACGCCGTCGTGCCGGGCCTGATGGCCGTGGGCGAGGCCGGCTGTGCAAGCGTTCACGGCGCGAACCGCCTCGGCTCCAACTCGCTGATCGACCTCGTGGTCTTTGGCCGCGCCGCCGCGATCCGCGCCGGCAAGGTGGTGAATCCAGAAACCGCCGTGCCCGCCGCGCCGCTGTCCCAGATCGACAAGGCCTTTGACCGCTTCGACGGCATCCGCAATGCTGCGGGCGCCCTGCCCACCGCGGACCTGCGGCTGGAGATGCAGAAGACCATGCAGCGCGACGCCGCCGTCTTCCGCACCGCCAAGACCATGGCCGAGGGCGTCGAGGCCATGACCGCCATCGCGGGCAAGATGGATGACATCAAGGTCACGGACCGCAGCCTCGTCTGGAACTCGGACCTGATGGAAACGCTGGAACTGACCAACCTCATGCCCAACGCGCTGGCCACCATTGTCGGCGCAGAGGCACGCAAGGAAAGCCGCGGCGCCCACGCGCATGAGGATTTCTCGACCCGTGACGATGAAAACTGGCGCGTCCATACCATCGCCCGCATCGACGGCGCGTCGGTCGACCTCAGCTATCGCCCGGTGATCACCGATCCGCTGACCACCGAAGACGAGGGTGGCATCGCGTTGCAGAAGATCGCGCCCAAAGCGAGGACCTTCTGATGGCGCGCGCAGGGATCGGGGCAGGGGCGGCGGCCCTTGCCGTCATCGCGGGCCTTGCCGGTCTCCCCGGCGGTGCCGCCGCGAACGGTCACATGTCGGCACTTGCCGCCTGTCAGGCCGAGGCAAACGCCACGGCTTTCGCCGGCGGTGCCAAATACGGCTACGCGGCGCAGTATCAGGCCGTGGTCGATGCCTGTCTGGCCCGGACGCACACCTATGTCGATCCGCACGCCAACCGGCGCAAGCGTCCATATCCGACGAGCGGTTCCGCGCTCTGCCCGCCGGGCGCTCCGGTCATGTACCGAGGAACCCTCTATTGCCCGGGCTGATGCGGAAGACCAGGTATGGCGCCTGTGTTGCGGCCCTGACCGGCCTGATTGCCTGTTCTCCGCAGGCACAGGACGAACTCGCCCGCAACGCCGCGCGCAGTGCGCTCAGCCCCGTGGTGGCCGAAAACTTCCCCGGTGTCCCGCTGCAGCCGGCGCTGGATTGCCTCATCGACAATGCCAATGCGCAGCAGATCCGCGCTCTGGCCGCCGACACGTTGCTTGGCCCGACCGAAAGTACACTCCGGATTGCGCAGGACATCGCGTCCAAACCCGAAACCCTTCGCTGCCTGGCCGTCAACGGCCTGCCAGCCTTGCTTCGCTAAGGAGAGAGAGATGGTTCAGTTCACGCTCCCCAAGAACTCGCAGATCAAGACGGGCAAGACCTGGCCCAAGCCCGAGGGCGCCAAGAACGTCAGCAAGTTCAGCATCTATCGCTGGAACCCGGACGACGGAAAGAACCCGCAGGTTGACACCTATTTCCTCGACATGGACGCCTGCGGCCCGATGGTCCTGGACGCGCTGATCAAGATCAAGAACGAGATCGACCCGACCCTGACCTTCCGCCGCTCCTGCCGCGAGGGCATCTGCGGCTCCTGCGCGATGAACATCGACGGGATCAACACGCTGGCCTGTATCTACGGCCTGGACGAGATTGACGGCAACACCGTCAAGATCTACCCGCTGCCGCACATGCCGGTGGTCAAGGACCTGATCCCGGATCTGACGCATTTCTACGCGCAGCACGCCTCCATCATGCCGTGGCTTGAAACCAGGACCAACCGCCCCGCCAAGGAGTGGAAGCAGTCCATCGAGGACCGCAAGAAACTCGACGGTCTCTATGAATGCGTGATGTGTGCGTCCTGTTCGACGGCTTGCCCGTCCTACTGGTGGAACGGCGACCGCTACCTTGGGCCGGCCGCGCTGCTGCACGCCTACCGCTGGATCATCGACAGCCGTGACGAGGCCACGGGCGAGCGTCTCGATCAGCTCGAAGACCCGTTCAAGCTGTATCGTTGCCACACCATCATGAACTGCGCCAAGACCTGCCCCAAAGGCCTGAACCCGGCGCTGGCGATTGCCGAGATCAAGAAGATGATGGTCGACCGCGCGGTCTGACGGATGGCGGAGATTGCAAAAAAGATCAGATCCAAGGCTTCAATGTACGCGAGGTGCTTGCCTAGGCGGCAGAGCGTAAGAAGCACGGCCGGTCAGAGGTCTTGGTGAAGGACAAGCTCCGCTCCTATGGCGCCGCCGTGAAGGAATTCGGTGCGGCGGATCGACAAGAAACCGGTCGTTGGCTGAACAATCTCGCGGAGAATTCTCATCTTCCGTTTCGACGACGGGAACGGGCGATGCTCCGGTTCAGGGGCATGCGAAGTTCGCCTCCGTCCTTGCCTCCGTCTACAACCATTTCAACCAGGAACGCGGCCTCTCGAGCCGGGACACATTCAACGCCAACCGCGCCGCCGCTCTCACCGAGTGGCGCGGTCTTTGCGCGGCGTAAGGGATTGCCATCCTGCCCTAGGTGAGACTGGTTAGAATGGGGATGTCGTCGGCGGTGATTGCCCATCGCTTCCAAGACTTTTCGTCTCGTTGCCGCGGCCCTCTTCAACCGACGACCAACCTGAACGGCCTGGGACGAGCAAGAGGTCATGATTTGTCGGCCTTCTTTCCTGAAACGGACTCGATCGACTCTTCGAGATTGACGCCGATTGCATCGCCGATCTTCTTCAGCGCTGGCAATTGCACGGCCATGTCCATGATGCTGTTGATGGCGTGATTGACCGGCGCCGACGATCCGGGTTCGCCTCTTGCGCCACCCAGGCCGCTGATATGATTGACGCTGATGCCTTTGATCTTTTCCGCAGGGCGTACCAGTTCTGCGATGATCCTGGGCATGTTTTCCAACCGGGTCTTTTCCAGCTCCAACGCGACAATCGCGTCGGACCGGGCATTTTCGGCATTGATCCGCGCAAGTGTCGCTTCGGCCTTGGCCAGTTCCACGGCCTTGATGGCAAGGGCTTCTTCTTCCTTCGCGGCGCGCCTGTCCTTGGCCGTGGCCTTGTCACTTTCAGCGGCGATGCGGGCGCGGACGGCGGCGCTTTCGGCGTCCTGTTCGGCGCTCAGAAGGGCCAGGGCCTTGTTGCGTTCGGCCCGGGCCATGGCCTCGGCGGTGCGCAAGGCTTCGGCGGCCTTGACCGCTTCGGTACGGGCCTCGTCGGCGCTGGCCTGGGCGCGGCTTTCCTCCTGGCTCTTGACCGCGATCTCGATCAGCCGGTCCTGCTCGGCCAGTTCAAGCTCCTGCTGGCGGGCAATCTCGGCGCGGCGCAGCGCCTTGGCGCTGGCAATCTCATCTGCCTGAATGTCCTGTTCCATCTGAATGCGGGCCCGCGCCTTGGAGCGTTCGGCGTCGGCCTTGCGACCCGCGATCTCTGCCATCTGCAGGGCCAGCAGGGTTTCGATCTCTTGCACCTGCGCGATTTCGGCCCGGCGCTGTTCGAGATCGATTTCCAGCTTGCGCTTGGCGGCTTCCATGGTGGTCTGGGTGACGGAGACCTCCGAGTTGCGTTCGATTTCTGCGCGTTCCTTGCGCGATGTCGCGATCACCTCGGCCAGTTTGCGCATGCCGACCGCGTTGAAGGCGTTGTTTTCATCGAGCGCGGAAAAGGGTGTCTGGTCGAGACCGATCAGCGACACGCTGTCCATTTCGAGGCCGAACTTGGCAAGGGGGGCGGTCAGCGCCTTTTGGACGTTGGCCACGAAAGCGCCGCGGTTCTCGTGCAGCTCGTCCATGGTCGTCTTGGCGGCCTCGGCCCGCAATGCATCGATCACCATGCCGTCCAGAAGGCCGCGCAGCTGATCGGCCTGAAACAGCCGTTTGCCAAGGGTCTGCGTTGCGCGCGATACAGCGTCTTCCTCGGGTTTCACGCTCACGTAAACCTCGGCGCCCACATCAACGCGCAGGCGGTCCTGTGTGATCAGGGAACGCTCCCCGTTGCAGGCCACGCTCATGCGGATGGTCTGCATGTTGACCCGTGCGATTTCGTGGAAATAGGGGATGGCCAGCGTGCCGCCGTCTATCACCACCTTGCGCCCGCCGATCCCGGTCTTGACCAGCGCGACCTCGTTCGAGGCCCGTTGATAGAAAGCAGCGGCGAGCACCACCAGAACGGCGATGATGATGACCAGCAGGATAATCCAAGCCAGAGCAGACATGTGTGTTCCTTTCCTAGAGCCCGTGCATGCCGCACAGGATGTTGGACGACATGCCGCCGTCGGTCGGAATATTTGTGCCGCGTATCCATTGGCTCAGATCGCTGAGCATGAAGGCTATGACGGGGGCGATATCCGTCGCCTCACCGGGGCGGTCCATGACACGCGCATCTTCCTCGGCGCGGGCGCCAAGGGTTTCGAGGAAATCGCCGATGATCGGTGTGTTCACCGGGCCGGGGCTGACGGAATTGATGCGAATGCCGCGATCGCGCCAGGTCCAGCGGTTCTGCATGGTCCAGGCGATCAGCGCTTCCTTGGTGAAGAAATAGCTGCGCCCGCCTGCATTGGTGATGTCATGCGCGGCCATGAAATCCGCGACACCGCCGAAATCCAGCGCTTCGCTGGCCCTGATGACCTCCACCGCCTGCGGCCAGCCGAACCCAGCGAGCGAGGCGATGTTCACGATGCTGGCGTTGTCGTTCATCTTCGGCACAAGGCCGTAGGTCAGGCGTTTGACAGCCAGCAGGTTGATGGCGATCAGCTGCTCGGCCGGGCGTGTGGGCGGCAGGCCCGCGTTGTTCACCAGACCGTCGATGCCATCGGGCAGCACGTCGATCAGCGCATCGATGGCGCGCGGGTCCGAAAGATCGGCGCGGTAGAACTCCTCCACGTGGTCAAAGTTCTTGTTGATATCGACGCCCAGCACCTCTGCGCCCTGCGCGTTCAAGATCTTTGCGGTCTCCCAGCCGATGCCCGAGGAGGAGCCGGTGACGACGATCCGTTTGTCTTTCAGAAGGTCTTTCATGATGGCTCCTCAAAACACTGGCGGATAGGGCCGGTGGCCACGATCCAGCGTGATCCAGCGGGTTTCCGTGAAAGTCTCCATCGACCAGCGCCCGCCATGCCGCCCCACTCCGGACGCCTTCGAGCCGCCGAAAGGCACGTGCGGCTCATCGTTCACGGATGAGCAATTGACATGGCACATTCCGGTCTCAAGCCGCTTGGACATCTCCAGCGCGCGGGCTTCGTTGCGGGTGATGATCCCCGAGGACAGCCCGTATTCGGTGTCGTTGTTCAGCGCGATGGCCTCATCATCCGTGCTGAACGGCACGACGACGACCACGGGACCAAAGGTCTCGTCCTGCCAGACCTCCATGCCGGGGTGGACATTGGTCAGGATAGTCGGCTGCACAAAGCGCCCCTGAACGCTGCCGCCCAGTTCGATCCTGGCGCCCTTGGCGACGGCGTCCTCGATCTGGCGGGCGACCCGCGCGACCTGGCGGTCATTGATCAGCGGGCCTATGACATTGGACTTGTCGCCGGTGTCGCCCATCTTCAGCCTGGCGACGCGGGCTTTCAGCTTGGCGAGGAAGTCTTGGTAGATGCTTTCATGTACAAGCACCTTTTCCACGCTCATGCAGATCTGACCCTGATGCATGAAGGCGCCGAAACTTGCAGATGAAGTGGCGCGTTCCATGTCCGCGTCTTCCAGCACGATCAGGCTGTCCTTTCCGCCCAGTTCCACGCAACACTTTTTCAGATGCGCGCCGGCCTTGGCCGCGATGGACCGGCCAACCGGTGTGGACCCGGTAAAGGAGATGCCCTTGACCAGCGGGTTTTCGACAAGTTCGTCGCCCATCTCGGCCACCCGTTCCCGGCTGCAGGTCACGACGTTGAAGACACCGGGCGGAACGCCTGCCTCTTCCAGCACTTCGGCAAAGAACAGACCGCCGCACCAGGGCGTGTCCTCGGACGGTTTCAGCACGATGGTGTTGCCTGCAGCCATCGGAAAGGCAAAGCCGCGCGCTGTCAGGATACAGGGCATGTTCCATGGCGATATGACCGAGACGACGCCCATCGGCACCCGCTGCGCGGTGGAGAGTTTGCCATGTTCGGACGGCAGGATTTCCCCGATGCTCTGATAGCACATGGCCGCAGCCGCGCGGAACACCTCGACGGCATAACCGGCCTCGAACATGCCCTTGCCGAACCAGCCGCCGGCCTCGCCCTGATTGGCCGTGGCGTAGTCGACCTGCCGACGCTCGATGATATCGGCGATCTTCAGCATGTAGTGGGCGCGCTCCTGGAACATCAGACCCGACCACGCGGGGAAGGCGCGCTGCGCGGCCTCGATGGCGGTGCGCGCCTCGGCGGCGCCGCCATCCGGTGCCTTGGCCCAGACAGAGCCGTCGGAGGGGTTCATGTCGTCAAAGCTGCCCGCCGGTATGACCCATTGGCCGTTGATGTACATGCCCTTGAGCGTATGCGGGCCTGCATGATCCAGCATCGGCTTAATCCCTTTCAAAATCGCCGCTGGGGCGGCGGCGGTAAACTTCGACGCGCGGCGCGCGATAGATTTCGATGGTGACGGGTGTGTCGTCTGGCGGCGCGGCGGTCGTGCGGTTTGGTGCTGGCCGTTCGCCGGCTGTATAGCTGGGCAAGGGTTTCGACTGACCGGCCCGGGCGGCGGCGATTTCGAACTCCTTGAGCATCGCCTTGATGTCCTCCTGCCGTACCTCCGGCGCGGCCATCGGGGCGGCCTTGACGGCGGGCGCGGTTTTTGCCGATTGCCCCGCCCTGGCGACCAGATCGTCAAGGTTCATGCCTACAAGCGCGTCAGCCGATTGGCGCGTGCGACTGGGCGGGCGCAGCGTGATCCGGGGGGGCGCATCGTGGTCCGCGGGTGCCGTGCTGCGCGTCGCGGGTTCGGCGGTAGCCGCACCGCCGCCAAGATAGGCGGCCTGCACGGCGGGGTCGGTCATCAGGGCCTTCGCCTCGCCCTCATGCACGATGCGGGTGTTTTCCAGCAGATAGCCCCGGTCGGCGATCGCCAGGCTTTGCTTGGCGTTCTGTTCGACCATCAGGATGCCGATGCCCAGATCCCGCACCAGCTTGAGGTTCTGGAACAACTCCTTGCATAGCAGCGGCGACAGGCCCAGCGACGGTTCGTCCAGCGTCAGGATCTGCGGCGAAGACATCATGGCGCGGCCGATGGCGACCATCTGCTGCTCGCCCCCCGACATGGTCCGCGCGACCTGGCGGCGGCGCTCGGTCAGTTTGGGAAACAGCGCAAAGACACGGTCGAGGTTGGCGCGTTCGTCGCTTTTGGCCCGTTCGGGATAAGCCCCCAGTTTCAGGTTCTCTTCGACCGTCAGATCGCCAAAGATGCCGCGCCCTTCCGGCACCAGCGCAATGCCTTCTTCGACGATGCGATCCGCTGGCAGGTTGTCCAGCCTGGTCCCGTCGAGCGAGACCGATCCCTTGACCTTGCCTTCGCAAATGCCGGACACCGCCTTGAGGAGTGTCGATTTGCCCGCGCCATTGGCGCCGAGGATCACGACGATCTCACCGGGGGTCACATGCAGGGCTGCGCCTTCCAGCGCCTGGTGCTTGCCGTAGGACACGCTCAGATCACGGATTTCAAGCATCGTCATCCCCCAGATAGGCGCGGATCACTTCGGGGTCGGACAGCACCTGTGTCGGCGTGCCTTCCGCGATCTTCGCGCCCGAGGACATGACCACGCAGTAATCGCAAAGCGAGCGGATCGCGTCCATGACGTGTTCCACCAGAACGATGGTGCGGCCTTCGTCGCGCAGCGAGTGGATCAACTCGATCCCGACCTGCAATTCGGTCGGGTTCAGCCCGGCCAGCCATTCATCCAACAGCAACACCTTGGGGTCCGAGGCCAGAGCGCGGGCGAGCTCGACCCGTTTGGTGTCGATATAGGTCAACTGACCCACGGCCATATGGCCTTTGCCCGCAAGTCCCACACGTTCCGCCAGCCGCGCCGCGTCCTGTCTTGCCATCTGTCCCCAACGGCGGCGATGGCCAAAGACACCCCCCGCGATAATATTCTGTTCGACTGTCATCGAAGGCAGAAGGCGGACCAGCTGAAAGGTGCGCGAGACGCCACGTCTGGCGATCTTGTGCGCGCGCATCCCGCTGATGGCCGTGCCGCGCAGGCTGATTTCTCCCGCGGTCAGCGGCAATGCCCCCGAGACCAGGTTCAGCGTGGTCGATTTGCCCGACCCGTTCGGACCGATCAACCCGAGCACCTGGCCGTGGCGGACGTCGAAGTCGATATTGTTCACCGCGACCAGCCCGCCAAAGCGTTTGGTTGCACCACGCAGGGACAAGACCGCCTCACTCATGTCAGCCCCTCCCGGGTCTGATACCAGTGCCGCGCCTGTTCGATCAGCCCGGCAAAACCGCGCGGGATGAAGTAGACGATGATCAGGAAGACGATCCCGATGAACAGCGTGACCTGATTGGGGAAATTTGCCGAAATCGTCTCGAGGATGATGGTGAAGGGGATCACGCCCACGATGGGCCCCCAAAGGCGGTGGACCCCGCCAAGCAGCGCCATGATCACGACCTGGAAAGACAGCAGCGGCGTAAAGGCCAGCGACGGCTCGATATAGACGTATCGCGGTGCAAGGATCGCGCCGGTCATGGCCGCAACCGCCCCCGAGACCATGAACAGCAGTACCTTGGCCTGGGCGGTGTTGATCCCGGAATGGGCGGCCACGGTTTCATCGTCTCCGATGATGCGCAGCGCAAAACCCAGTCGCGACCGGTTGATGAGCCATCCGACAAGAAAGACCCCTGCACCCAGCGCGACAAGCATCTGGTAGAGGTTGGCCTCGGAAAAGTCGGTCAGCACGTAAAGGCCCTTTTGCCCGGTCATGTTCTGCCCCCATGTGATGACCTGCCGGACAAGCTCGGCCAGTCCCAGCGTGAAGATCACGAAGTAGACCCCCGACAGGCGCAGGGTCGCAACGCCAACGAGGGCTGCAAGGACTGCGCCCAGAACACCTGCCAGTCCGATGAGCGCCCAAAAGGGCAGCGTCTCGATCCCCAGTCCGGCGGTATAGGTGCCCATCCCGAAAAAGGCGGCCGTGGCCAGCGATATGTAGTGCGTGGGCCCGGAGAACAGCGCCCAGGACGTGGCCAGAACAGTGAACATCGCAATGGTGATGCCGATCGAGAGCAGATAGTCCGAGCCATAGTATGGCAGCGCGCCCGCGATCAGCAGCAGGACGGCGGCGATGATGACGCCCTGAAGTTCCTTGCCATCCATCATGTCGGCTTTCTTCCGAACAGGCCCTGCGGTCTGAACAGCAGGATCAGGATGAACAGTGTGTAGGCCGCCGCAAGAGTCAGCCCCGGGTCGATCAGCGAGGCCACAAGCGTTTCCACCACGCCCAGCAAAAGGGCCGCGAAGATCGTGCCGCGCACATCACCGACGCCGCCCATGATCACGATGATCAGCGCCTTGAGCGTGAAGGCGACACCGGCGGAGGCATCCAGCGTCAGAAAGGAGGAAATCAGCGCGCCGCCCACGGCCGTGATGGCCCCGCCAAGGGCAAAGGCAATGGCCGCGCGCTGGCGCACATTGATGCCCGCCAGTCGCGCGCTTTCAGGCGACACGGCAATCGCGCGCAGTGAAAGACCAGCACGCGAATAGGTGATCCAGGCATAGAGAATTGCACAGATAACGACAGCGGAGGCAAAGGCCACGACCCGGTTCTGCGCATAGGTATCCCCCATGATCGTCACCGGCACGGCAAGGAAGGAATAGTTGAAGTAGTCACCGCCAAAGAAGGCAAGCATCAGACCCACGGCGATAAAGGACATCCCGAAGGTGGCAAGAATGCTGTCGACCTCAAGCTGCCCCCGGTTCTTGGCGCGGCGCACCAGCGGCTCCAGCATGATGCGATAGATCAACCAGTTCACCACAAATGCGACGGGTGCCACGATGAAGATCGTCAGCAGCGGGCTGATATTGCCCGCCGTGTAGAACCAGAAGGCGGTGAAGCCGCCTGCGACCAGCATCTCGCCGTTGGCAAGGTTCATGATCCGGGCCACGCCGTATTGCAGGTTCAGGCCCATGGCGATCAGGGCATATGTCCCGCCGAGCAGAAGCCCGATAATAATTATGTCCATGAAACGTCCTTAAGTCGCGCAGCGGTGGACCGGTCCCGGTGTCCAGGAATGCCGGCCCCGCGCGCAGGCGGGACCGGCAGTTGGTCTCAGGCCCAGCCTTGCTTCACGCGGACGGGCTTCGCGCCCTCGCGGCCTGTTTCCGCCACGCCCTGATAGACGCCGTCCTGCCATTGGCCGACGGTCCAGAAGCGCGGGTTGAAGTTGTTGCTGTCGAAAGCCATGTCGCCCAGCACCGTGTCGAAAGTCGAGTTCTTGATGTGTTCCGTCACGCCTTCGCGGTCGAGGCCAACAGCGCCGATGGCCTGTTCCAGGACCTGCAACGAGGCATAGGTCGTGGCAGAGGCCCAGCCATCCGGAGCACTGCCCGTCACCTCCATATGGGCCGCGGCATAAGCCTTGAACTTGTCGCTGTCGGGGTTCACGCCGCCTGCACCCAGAATTCCCTCGGCCGCAGCACCAAAGCGCCCGCCGAAAGCCGGGAAACAGGTGGCCACGGCGGTGTAATAGGCATCCACCTGCAAGTTTTCGATAATCGCCTGTTCGGTCAGACCGAAGGTGTCGGGCGGGTAAGACCAGGCTACAAATGCATTCGGGGCCGCTGCCTTGGCGCCCTTGACCACGGGCGACAGGTCCTGCGTGCCAAGCGGGTAGGAGGTGTCATAGACGATTTCGAACTCGGCCTCGGCGAAGAGCGGCCGCGCGGCGGTGGCCAGTTCGATCCCGAAGGCATCGGCGACGTTCACCATGGCGATCTTGTTGCCGGTCAAGGTGCCCTCGGCCTGCATCTTGGACAGCACATCCACGACGGAATTCACGAAGGCAGTCGTCGAGCCCAGCGTAAAGAACATGCCGGTGAACTGGCCGGACAGTTCTTCGATCTGGTCGGTGATCGCGGACACCGCGAGATGCGGATACTTGTAGCGGTCAAAGAGCGGGGCGGCTGCAATGTTCAGGCCAGTGCCATAGGGCGCGATGATAAAGTCCGCCTGATCCTGCGTCGCCAGTCGCTGCACGGCCTTGATCGTTTCTCCGGGGTTGGTCTGGTCGTCGTATTCGATGACTTCGACCATTCTTTGCCCGCCATCGACCATCAGTCCGCCCTTGGCGTTCATCTGATTGGCCCAAAGGGTTACGTTTGGCCACTGGGTGACGACGGCACCGCCCGCCAGCGGGCCGGTCTTGGGCGCTACCGCGCCGATCTTGACCACATCCGTTTGCGCCAGCGCCAATCTCGGCGCGGCCAGGCCTGCTGCCGCAGCGGCCCCAAGCTTCAATGCGGTTCTACGTTTCATGATCATGTTTCTCTCCTCCCAAGGTTTAGCAATTCTTCGATTTGATCGGCTTTCAGATTGTTGTGTTGCGACAGCCAGCGGATTTCAGTGAATTCGTCCAGCGCGGCTGATCCTCCGAACCGGCCGTAGCCACTGGATTTCATGCCACCAAAGGGCATGGTCGGATCGTCAAAGACCGTCGGCCCGTTGATCTGGCAAATTCCGGTCTCGAGTCTGTCCGCGACGGCCGCGCAGCGATCCAGATCCTGACTGAAGACCGCAGAGGCCAAGCCGAATTCCGTGTCGTTCGCGACCGAAATCGCCTCTTCGGCGTCCCGGACCCGTATGACCGACGCGACGGGGCCAAAGCTTTCCTCGCGGTAGATGCGCATGTTGGGGGTGATGTGATCCAACACGGCGGGCTGCATGACCGCGCCGGAGACCTCTCCGCCCATGCGCAAGGTCGCGCCGAGTTCCACGGCGTCCTCGATCAGGCCGGCGACCCGCCGGGCGGCTTCTGCGTTGATCAATCGGCCAAGGGGCGCGGTGTCGTCGCGTGGGTCGGCTGCGGTCAGGGCGCCGGTCTTGGCAACCAGCGCGTCGACAAAAGTGTCTGCCACCGCGTCCAGTACGATGATCCGCTCCGTCGACATGCAGACCTGACCCTGGTTGAAGAACGCACCGGTCATGGCGGCCGCTGCGGCGACATCGAGGTCGGCATCGTCCAGAACGATAAGCGGCGCCTTGCCACTCAGTTCCAGCAAACAGCGCTTCATCACCTGCGCCGCCTCAATCGCGACGATCTGGCCGACTCGGGTGGAGCCGGTGAAATTGATCCGCCGGACGGTGGGGTGGCGGATGAGGGTACGCGCCACATCGAGACTGTCATCAGTGCCATTGGTCATGACCGTCACCACATTCTTTGGAAGTCCGGCGCGGATAAATAGGTCGACAATCAGTTGATGTGTTTTCGGGCAGTGCTCCGAGGCTTTCAAAACCACTGAATTGCCACAGGCCACCGGCGCCGCGATGGCGCGCACTGCAAGAGCGATGGGCGCGTTCCACGGCACGAACCCCAGGACGACACCCACGGCCTGTCGCCTTACGATCGACGTGCGCCCGTCGGCGTGGTCGAACTTCTGATCTTCCATCAAGGGAACAAGATCGCAGGCCTGAATCAGAATTTGCTTGGCGATGGCGATGTTGAAGTCGGTCCATTGCGGTGCCGCGCCGACTTCCGTGGCAGCGATTTCCACCAATGCATCGCGTTGCTTTTCCAACGCATCTGCCATCGACCGCAGCACGGTGATACGCTCTTGCGGTGTTGTTTTCGACCAGGCCCAGAACGTGCGCGCTGCCGCATTCGCCGCTTCGTCCGCGGCGCGGCATGCGGATGACAGACCGCCGACGGTCTCATGTCCATCACTGGCAGAGCGATGTACGAGCAATGTGTTCCCCCTGCGCAATCCGTTCTTGATGAACGTCCCCTGTCGCGCCAGACAGATAGTCTTCGCCGCTGCTTATCAAAAAAATACGAAAAGCTGGCCAATTGTTATCAAAATACGGCAAGCTGGACCTGAAATGGAGCAAACGCGTGAAACAGAGCGACAGTCATGTCTACTTCAGTGAGCTGAAAAGCGGCTTGCAGGACCGCGTCGTCGTGGCTCCTTACCCCGTGAAAAGCCGGTGCTGGCAAATCGTCTATGTCCAATCCGGGGCGGCCGAAATCCTCGGCGCGGATCATGCGCAGCCAGACCGCATCAACCTCATGGAAGCGCCGGTTCTGCTGTGTCAGCCAGTGGATTCCCAACGGCAGATCAAGCTCCTTGCCGGATCATCCGGCGTCCGGCTGGCTCTGGACGGCGTCGGAATGACCAGCGTGCTGGGAAGCCGACCGGAAGCGGTGGAATTGCGGGTGATGGTACGTGACCTCGTTGCGCTTCCTCTGGGCGAACGTCCGGACGAGGAGGTGCAGATCACGCAGGCCCTGAATGCGATCGGCATGGAGACGCGCGGGCGTGCACCGGGAAGGCTTGTCGTGATCGAGGCGCAGCTGCGTTGCCTTTTGATCCAGCTTTGGCGGCACAGCTACAACGCCGAATCCGCGCCTTTCGCCGATGGCCCGCGCACCAGCGTCTTGCGGCGCTTTCGGCAATTGGTGGAGATCCATTTTCGCAGCAGGTGGCGTGTTACCGATTATGCAAACGCGCTTGGCACCACTACAGACCGACTGCACAACCTTGCCACACAAACATTGACGCGCACGCCATTGCAGTTGATCCACGAACGCACGCAACGCGAAGCCATAGCGCTTTTGACAAGATCGAACATGACGCTCGATCAGATCGCGGCCTATCTTGGATTCAAGACATCCGCCCAATTCAGCGCGTTTTTCCGCAAGCTGGAAGGCATGCCGCCCGGCAGATACCGTCTTGAAGACGTCGCACGACACGCTGAACCTGCGACGGAAAAGGAAGCAAGTTTTACCGATTGGCCCTGATCCGGAAGTCCGCCTGCTGGCTGGATCTAGCCAATCCGGCGCGACGACCTGTGCGTCGGACCCTGCGAAAGCCGGTATCATCTGGAGTGTGCATCTCGGGGTGGACAGATTGAGTGCGGATTGCCGCCAAGGCACCTGGGTCGAGAATGGCGTAAGACGCTGTGGTTGCTGCATTTACCCGTAATATCAATAGCTTTCGTTGGAGAGCGTCCGATCCCGGACCCATTCCGCCGCCCCTTGCCCAAAGTCAGGATCGCGGCTCAGGTAGGGACAGATGGCTTTTCGCCTCTTCCACATGGCCCATGATCAGCTGGTCGATCTCGGCCTTGAGGCGGGCCCGCTCATCATTTTTCCGGGTTATTTCGCAGGCCATCGCAACGAACTCCGGGCCGAAGTCCTCGGCCTTGTCGCAGCGGCGAATGGTTTCCTCGCAGTCCCAGAGGTCGGAATTGACTGCGAAAAGCCGTGTTTCCAGATGCTCAAGATCTCTGGACGCAGTCAACGCGGCGCGGAAGGGCTGTAATTCCCGCAGCCGTTCACGCACCCTGTCGCGCGCATCGCCGGAGGGAAGCCGGTCGGATTTCAGCTGCAGGATCGTCAGCCTGTCGATGAGTTCGCCGGCGCCGACATAGACCGGAATGCGCTCCACCTGACACACTCCCCTTGATTTTCAGCGCGCTTGCCGGTGCACTTGGGCAGGCGCGTCAACAAAGGCGATGACCGAATGGTCTTGTTCAACTTACCGAAACTGCGCGGTCACCGCAAACCGCGCCGCACCGGGCGATGACCGCCTCGGCTGACAAAAGGCTCCGGATCGTGCAGCGCGAGCTTGCAGCGGCGTTGGACGAGGTGACCGCCGCGCTTGAGGGCGAACGGGGCCGCAGACGCGGGCCGCTGAACCAAAGGGTCTGGCTGTTGCGCAAGATGCTGCGTCAGGTTCCGGCGCATTACTTCAGCGAATTCGGGCAGGATCGTTATGTCGACGACCTGTTGGGCGGGCGTGAAGGCGGCGTCTTTGTCGACGTCGGCGGATATGACGGCATCACAAGCTCGAACACGCTGTTTTTCGAGCTGATCCGCGGCTGGACCGGCTTGCTGATCGAACCGGCGCAAGTGCCGTTTTCCAAGGCTGCGAGGCTGCGCAGATGTCCCTGTCTCGATCTGGCCGTGGCGGGCTCGGCCCAGACGCGCGACTTTGTCGAGATTGTCGAAGGCCGAACGCAGATGAGCGGGTTTCTTGATACCTATGATGTGGACATGCTGACCCTTGCGCGCCAGGACGCGCGCCACCGGGAGATCGGCAGGGCCGTGCAGTCCGATGCTCTGGCCGAGATCCTGCGCGCGCATGGTATCACCCGCGTCGACTACATTTCGCTCGACGTCGAAGGTGCCGAACTGGAGATCCTGAGGTCATTCGCGTTCGATGATCTACCGGTCCGTGTCTGGAGCGTAGAAAACCGGGCGGGCGACGTCGAGATCCCCAAATTGATGCGCGCGCAGGGGTACGAGCTTGCGGAATTCCTCGGCGTCGATGAGATCTATTTCCGAAAGGCCTGAGGCGGGCGATTTTGACAGGGGAGCTGTCGCTGCTATCCTGCCGGTGGATGGCGCAAACCGATAGGATCACCTGTGGAACCGACCCGTCATGAGGGCTTTGTCGCCGGGTGCTGCGATTTCCTGACGGCCAGTGTGCGGGGGGCAGGGCGATGACGCTCGGGGCGGATGATCCCGAGGCGTTGCTGGACGTGGCCAGACAATTTGCGCGCCGCTCGCGTTTCGAACACGCCGCTTCGGTTCTCTCCGCCGCAAGCCTGATCGCCCCGACAAATGCGCATGTCTGGGTGATGCTGTCGGACATGCATGTCCGCATGAACCGGACCTCGGCCGCGATTGCCTGTCTGCACCGCGTGCTGGACATCTTGCCCGGCCACCCCGAAATGACCCGGCGTCTGTGCGACCTGCTGATAAACGCCGGGCGGCCCGACGAGGCGGCGGGGATTGCGGTCATCGCTCTGACGGATCACCCCGCAGAGGTCGAATTGCGGATGACGGCGGCCAATGCGCTGGCCCAGGCCAATCGTCATGAAGAGGCCTTGCCCCACCTTGAATACGCCGCCGCCGCGCGTCCCGACCGGCATGAACCGCGGCTCTTTCAGGCCCTGCTGCGCCTCGAATCTGGGGACCTGGCAAAGGCCTGGCCGGATTTCGTGGCGCGCTTTGATGGGCATCCGGAGCAAGCGCCGTCGGCGGAGGTGCCGATTTGGGACGGTGGCGATTTCGCCGGACGCACCCTCATGATTACAGCCGAGGGGGGCCATGGCGACAACATCTGGGGCCTGCGCTTTCTGCCGGACGTCAAGGCGCGAGGGGGCACCGTGATCTACCGCACCGGCAAATCGCTGGAGGCTCTGGTCAATGGCGTCGCGGGCATCGACCGGATCAGCACCACAGGCGATGCACCGCCAGCGGATCTGTGTTGCCCGATCCTGTCGCTCCCGCAATGCCTGGGCGTAACCAAAGCCGATCAGTACCCGCCTGCGGATTTCGCCCCGCCCGCGCTTGACCCTGCGCTCGACGCGCTGCTGTCCCGCGCGGGCGAGCGATTGAAGGTCGGTCTGATCTGGTCGGGAAGCGAAACCTACGGCGCCAATCATTTGCGCGCGGCGCGGCTTGAGGACCTCCTGCCGCTGACCGAGGTTTCAGGGGTGCAATTCTACAGCCTGCAAAAAGGCAGACCGCAGGCGCAATTGCGCGACAGCGGCTATGCCGACATCGTCATCGAGACCAGTGATCTCGACTTTGCCCAGACCGCAGCGCTGGTCGCCCGGCTGGACCTTGTCATCATGACCGACAGCGCCGTCGCGCATCTGGCGGGATCGTTGGGAACGCCGGTCTGGGTGCTGCTGCACCGGCGCCCGTACTGGTATTTCGGACGGCAGGGAGGGGACTGCCCCTGGTACCCTTCGATGCGGCTGTTCCGACAGGACAGCCCCGGCGGCTGGGCACCGGTGGTCGAGAAGGTGCGCAAGGCGCTGCTCGACCGAACCAATGCATGACCCCTTCGGTCAGTCCCGCGGTTTGCGCGGTTTGAGCAGGCGTTTCGGACGCCGCGCCTCGGCGTTCCGGAACAGCGAAAAAGTCTGGTTCACCGCATTCACCGCACCGGCAATTTCCTCGACGAATTCCTCTGTCTCGCCCGAGATTTCTACCTCGGCCAGCGAAACGCCCCGCTCCGGCGCGACCCCTTCGAAATGAACATAGAACCAGGGGTCGCCGCGGCGCAGGATCAGGTCGGCGGACAAGTCATGCCACTCGAAGGCCCAGACCAGATTTCGCGGCCAGACATGCACGGGGAACCGCCCACCGAACAGCGTCCCGGGCCATGGCGACGGCAACAGGTCCAGAAAAGGCGGCAGTATGTTCAGATAGACCGGTTCATCCGCCAGAAACAGGTAGGGTGTCGGGATCTGGACCGTGGGCCGGTCTGGGTGTCGCCATTCCTTCTCATCGACCAGCATCACGTATTCGCCCAGGTTGCGGCTGCGGATCGGGCTCTTGTCGCCAAGCATGTTGCGCAGGCGCGGCTGGCCGTCCTCGCCGCGCAGGAATCTTAGCTGCATGTCGAACGGGCACCTCAGCACGAAGTACCGCGCTTCGAAATTGATCACCGCCGGACAGCGGGAGGCGGATTTCGCATGTTCGCGGTTTTCCGGCACAGGGCGATAGCGTTCCGGTTCGGGAAAGACGATGCTGCCGCGTCTGGGATAAAAGGCCCAGCCAACCCGGATCGGACCGCTGTCCGCCCCCGGAACCGGGCCGTTCTCGTGCCACCAGTCGTACAAGCTCACGACGCTCTCCTGCGATACGCTCCCTGAAGGGTCTTGCAGGTGGCCGAAGCAAGTCAACCGGTTTTGTCCCCGGCCCGTCCCGGCGACACGGCGCCGACGGCTGGAGCATGGTATTCCCTTCCTTGCCGAAATGGCCGGATTCCTGTACTGTGCAGGGGTCTGTTCTCCATATAAGGAGGGGATAAAAATGGACAAAAAGGCAATAGTTTCAGGCGCTTTGATCGCCGCTGCCTCGACCATGACACCTGCCGCCGGCACGGCGGATCTGGGGCCCACAGTCGGCGGGGTAGAAACCAACTCTCAGCATGACATCGGCTTTGACCGGGTCCGGATCGACGACGATATCCTTGCCCTCGGCGGATTGGAGCAGGACGACTACGTGCTGACCGACGAAGAAACCCTGCGTTTCGCGCAGAGCCGGCAGCTCCCGGATCAGGCCCCGGTGGCCGACACGGTCTATGGCGGCGGCGGTTTCGTCGTCAAGGAACTGTTGAATACTGTCGATCCGGCGCCGCGGATTTTCAACACCGCAACCAACGAGTATTTCAGGGCGCCAGAAGCAGGCTCGGTGTTCGGCAAACGCGGCCAGAAGGTCAGGCGCTGATCCCGGCTTTGCGGCGGGATACAGTTTCCGACGCGATACAGCGGGCGGGTGGCCTATGGATCGCCCGCCTGCGCAATCAACTGGTCTGAATAACGCCCGGCAAAGACGTGGTCGCCGACGTGACCCACGACGCTGCGGGTGTCCAGCCAGATGTCGTCGCCGACGATGTCTGTCCAGCGCTTGGCAAAGCTCTGGTCTTCTCCGTACATATACGTCCCGCCCTGGCTGTCGAGGTGGCCAAAGAAATCGTGGAACTGCAGGGCAATGTCGCCCTGTTGCCGGTTCATCGCGGTTTTCGGCAAGGCCGCCCCCGTCTCGACCATCCTGTCCGCGACGCGGCGTGACAACAGCATCAGCCCCGCGCCGCAGGCGGGAACGGTCATGAACCCGTCTTTCGCCCTGGGTTCCCATGTCCTGCCGTCAAAACCGCCCATCTGGTGATTATAGGTCCAGCTTTCGCTCAGGAGACGGTCCATCCCGGCCTTCTCTCCGTCAGGCAATTCGGCCTGTCGTTCGACCAACTGTCTGAGCCTGTCGAGATCGAAGTGTTTTTGCGGATAGGTCCCGACGGTGAAATCGGCACCGAAGGCAAGCATCCTCAGGATCGTTTCGGGCCGGTAGATGATGTCCGAATCCAGAAACAGAAGATGCGAAAACCGCTGGTCGCTGAAAAAGGCGCTCAGCAGGTAGTTGCGGGACATGACGATGTCGGAAAACTGGTAGAATTTCAGGCTGTGCCGGATGTTCTCGGCATGCAGCGCGGTGGCAAGGTCCACCAGGGACATGACGGATTGCGTCTTGACCGATCCCATGGTCGGCATGGCGATCATCAGCGAAACGCTTGCCTCCATGTTGTGCCTTCCTCGCATCGGTGCCTTGGTGTGCAATGAAGCCTAGAAAGGTTCCGGCCCGAGATCAAATTGTCCCTGCCTGCGATCCCAGGCTCAGGCAGGCCTGTTGTTTGTGTCATACCCGAAGGTATCGAAGTCCCGACTGAAACGGTGCCGGATGATATCAAGGCTCTCCTCGTCAAACCCTTCGGCAACACGCGGCAGTTTCTGGGTGGAATTCAGCACAGGCAGCCGGGCCTTCAGGCCAAGATACGCCTCGACAAGGGCCCAGTCGGTCTGGATATTCTCCAGTTTCACGACCAGTTCCACCAGCAGATCGCCATTTTCGTCGGTCAACCAGTCGAAGCAGGACGCAAACATGCCGGGATTGTTGCAATAGGCCGGGTCGCTTTCGCCGTAGGCGCGCTTGACCCAGGCGCTCAGATTCAGATGCCGGTCGGCAAGGCCGTTCTGGTTGGTCATCACCCTGAACCGATATTGCGACCTCACGCGGGTGAACGGATTGCGGACGAACGAAAACCTTTTGACCTGCGCCCATCTCCCTGCGCCCATCAATGCGCGCCGATGGCGGGCGGTATCGTGGAGTGTCGGCAACCCGAGAACCTGTTCAACCGAGGTGCCGCCGCATTTGTTGATATGGATGAAGCAATACGATCGGCGCAGGGCGTCCTTGACCAGCAGCAAGGCCTTCCTTCGCTGAACTTCCTGAACTGTCAAAGGCGACATGGACGGTTCCTTCCGGACGTTGATGGCCGTCAAATCCGCCACAGCTTTGGCCGGGACGATGATGATTTCAACTGCCCCGGGTTCACCCCCGCCCAAAAGTGCCAGAGGTGACAGGCGCAAAGCGTGGTTCCACCAGCGCAAAGGGATTGATTTGAAGGCTTTTCCGACGATGGCAAGGCCGAAGCCCTGAACGCGACCGGCGCTCATCGGAAGGTCACGGAGACCGGTCTTGGGGGTTTGTTTGCAGGCCGACCGGACCGTTCGAATCCGCCCTCGGGCCGAAATTTGGCTCGGCCGGGGCTGCATTGAAAAGGTTTTCATTTCTTTTAAACCTGATTTCTGCTGTAGATAACAAGGCCGCGAAACCGATGGCCCGGGGGAAATGCATCATGAGTACGGGCGCGACCGACACAGTGCCGGGCGGTATTTCAAGCACGGAGACACTGAGCCTGCCCGGTAGCCTGACCGGCTGTCTGGAAACCAATGGCGATCAGGATTGGTACGGCGTCACCATGACAGCGGGCCAGACCGTGAATTTCACGCTGACAGGTTACGGGACCCTCACCGATACAGTTGTGACCGTGTATGACGCGACCGGCGGAATTCTGGCACAGAACGATGACCGTGCCGCCGACGGGTTTTCCGAAGTGACCTTTTCCGCGCCGACGGCGGGCACCTATTTCGTCGGCGTGTCCAGCTATCTAGATCAGGAAAGCGGTGAATTCGAGCTGACAGCGGATAGCCATCTGGTTGCGGGGGATACATCGACATCCGCCAGCATCGCTGTTGGCGGGACCGTGTCCGGAACGATCAATGCTGTCGGGGATCAGGACTGGTACAGGGTCTCGCTGACCCTGGGACAGGCGGTCACCTTCGACATGGTGGGGGCGGGGGTGTCCCCCATCGGCGATACCTATCTTGCCCTTTACGACGCCAGCGGCGCCTTTCTTCACGCAAACGACGATTTCAGCGCCGCCGACAATTCGCAACTGACCTTTGTTGCGCCAACGGCCGGTGACTATTTCATCGCGGCGAGCGGATATGCCGGGGCCAAGGGAGACTTCGACCTGTCGATCACGGCGGGGGCCGTCTATTCCGATGTGGTTCCCGATACCGTCAGCACAGGGCAGGACCTGACATTTGGGGTGCCCTTTGCCGGGACGTTCGACTACGGAACGGATGACGACTGGTACAGGATCACCACGACCGGCGATTTGCACAAGATTGATCTGCTGGTGCGCGAAACCGGCACAACCGGCCATCCGGTGACCGTGACGCTCTATGACACCTACGGCTTCACGCAACTCGACACCGCCACGTCGAGAAACATGGACGAAGCGACCTTGTCCTTGCAGGTTGCCACGCAGGGCACCTATTTCGTCTCTGTCAGTTATGCTGGCAGCACGCCCGGTGACGCAACGACCTATGATTTGCTGGCGACCGAGCACGCGCAGGACCTTGCCGACACGGTCCAGATGCAGGCCGCGCAGACGATCGACGATTCCGATCCTATCCGCGTCTATATTGCCACCGAGGGCGAGACGGTGGACGGCATCACCGCGGATGAGGCAAGCGCCTATGAACAGCAAAGGATCATGGCGGCTTTTGCCAAATGGTCCGAGGTGGCCGACATCGAGTTCGTGCAAACCGCCACGCGGGCGCAGGCCGATATCGAAGTGGTGCTGGGCGATGTGCCACCCTTTGGCAGTGCTGCGCTTCCGGGTTCAATTACCCCGCAAATCATGGGCCTTTCGAACCGCGTGCCGCAATGGACCGATCCCGGCGCCCTGGAAGAGGGCGGTTTCGGCTTTCTGATCACCATCCATGAAATCGGGCATCTGATCGGGTTGGCACACACCCACGCCTCGTTCTCTGGCGCGATCGTCATGCCGGGTGTGACGGAAGCGTTCGGCGACTACGGTGACAACGACCTCAACCAAGAGGTCTATTCGGTGATGAGCTATAACCGAGGCTGGAAAACCGGGCCTTTGGGCCCGTTATCGGACGATGACTCGCCTGAATTCGGCTCGGCTCAGGGTCCTGGCGCGATTGATATTGCCGCCGTACAGCGCAAGTACGGTGCCAATTTGACGACGGGCGCGGGAAATACGCTCTACACTCTGCAGGCCATGAACGGTGGCTACGAGTCGATCTGGGACGTCTCCGGCACCGACGAGATCCGGCATCTGGGATCCAGCAAAGCGGTTATTGATCTGCGCGCCGCCACGCTGGAGTTTGCACCGGGCGGTGGCGGCTACATCTCTTACCTGCCTGAGTTTCATGGCGGGTTCACGATTGCCAACGGCGTGGTGATCGAGAATGCCTGGGGCGGCGATGGCAATGACACGATTACCGGCAACGCGACGAATAACCTTCTGACAGGAGAGCGCGGCGACGACTCGATCCTTGGTCTGGACGGCGCGGACACGCTGATTGGCAATAGGGGGAACGATACCCTCGATGGCGGCGCCGGTATGGACAGCCTTATCGGTGGCCTTGGCGATGACGTTCTGGTGGGCGGGATCGGGGCCGAGTTTCTGGACGGCTCGCCGGGCGACAGCGATACACTGGACTATTCCGGTGCGACAGGGGCCGTGACCGTGGGCCTGTGGAACAATACGGTCTCCGGGGATCCCGTGGCCGCTGGCGATACGATCCTGAATTTCGAGAACGTTACGGGCGGTGGCGGTGGGGACAATATCACTGGCAACCATCTGGACAATGTCCTGATTGGCAACAATGGCGATGATACGCTGAATGGGTCCAGTGGTCATGATACATTGATCGCTGGTGAGGGCGCCGACAGCCTGATCGGTGGCCTTGGCGATGACGTTCTGGTGGGCGGGATCGGGGCCGAGTATCTGGACGGCTCGCCGGGCGACAGCGATACACTGGATTATTCCGGGGCGGTGGGGGCCGTGACCGTGGGCCTGTGGAACAACACGGCCTCCGGTGATCCGGTGGCCGCTGGCGATACGATCCTGAATTTCGAGAACGTTACGGGCGGTGGCGGTGGGGACAATATCACTGGCAACCATCTGGACAATGTCCTGATTGGCAACAATGGCGATGATACGCTGAATGGGT
>JAXMNQ010000067.1:0-25561 GCA_034670345.1 Paracoccaceae bacterium
AGGGGTCTTTTGGCCCTTTTGATCGCTGCACTCGCCGCGATCATGAACGCCCTGATGGCTGAAAACTGTCGGTCCAATCTTCAGAGAGGCCAGCCAGACATTTGTTCAGCCTGAACGATAGAGTTTGGCTGGACCGTACCGGTGCTTTTCGCCGCAAATGGCGAACGCTCTGGGCTTCGCTGCTTTGCGATGGAACTGGACCCAGTCTATTGCGATGTGGCCGTGAGACGGTAGGAGATGGCGAAGTAGAGGGTGGCAGCACAGGCACTCAGTCGGCAAGCTTCATGGTATCTCACAGGGTCAACTAAAACTCAAAAGGCTCCTCAAGCTACAGCCTTTCCACTGGCCCGTCTAAAAGGATTTCCGCTATCACGTTTCTTTTTTAAGATTTATATCGACAATATTACGAGCCCTCGCTTCTCGAAGCTTGACCGCAACAGCTTTACGGCGATCTCCTCCGTTTGGTATTCCCCAGGCTTTACTACCCGCATAGCAGTCAATGACTCGGCCAAAAAATCCGGTGCTTGAGCGCGGCCTCACATCCTCAAGGCTATTCTTATTCATCTGATCTACCTGATGTGAGGAAATAACCTTCACCCCATCTTGCCTATAAACCCAAACGTAGACCCCCTCAGCAGAAATGTGCCCACGCATACGGCTGCAGGCGTCCTTCAATTCTTCTCGATCAAGGTTCCGGTCATACTTGGACTGAACGAAGATCCCTTTATCAAAGCCGTCGACGCCGTCTAGGGAGATTGAGATGAACAGGTCCGCACCAATCAGCTTCTCCATCGACCGAGGCCCGCGATCAGGCAAAGACTGCGCGATCACGCGAAAGATGTAGTCGCCTACTTGTGATCCATCTAATCGATCCTCCAATCTTTGGCACAACCGAGATGTTATCTCTGGTTCTTGAACGGCACTTACCCCATCGATTGTTTCGGAATAGAGATCCGAGACTAGCTCATCGACTGCTTGTCCTAAGGTTTCCATTATTCGCCGACGACTCTTCTTATCCAGCATGTTTTGACCAATCGCTCGAGTTACTTGCGCTGCCTTGTACCTAAATTCGTTGGGTTGCTTTCGAATTCTGGATGGCCTGCAACCAACTAGATTGGTCACGCACTTCAACGGGCAAACTCTAGTCGGGTTGGCAAATCCGGTAGACTCTCCCTCTGCCTTCTTCGTTGGAAGAGGTCACAACAAGCCTAAGCTTCTTGCGCAACGCCCCCGACATAGCCCCTCGCACGGTATGCGGTTGCCAGACGGTGGCAGCGACGATTTGCTCCATCGTGGCTCCCTCAGGTCGCTGCAGCATCTCGATCAGCATCGCCTGCTTGGTGCCTTTGCGCGGTGTCGGCACCTTCGACCCGGGCGCTTCGGCCGCATGCTCCCGGATGGCGACCATAGTCTTCACCACGACCGGCTCTATCCCGATAACCAGCAGGCCCGCATCGGTGGCGACCAGCGTGGTGCCGTGGCCATCGCCAATCTCACGCCAAAGCGGGTCGCCCCGCCGCAGGTTGGCGTCGACTTCCTGCAGCCAGCCGTGCTCGATCATCTTGGTGACAACCATCTTGGCCGCCGCACCGGCCAGCCCTTTGGGCAATGGCAGGGCGATGTTGTCGGCGCGCTGGGCACCGGCGCTGAGAATTGTAGATTGGGTTTCGGTGAGTTTTGTCATCGCGGGCTCCGTATTTCGGGCGTGCGGTATGCCGCCATTCTACGCAGCCAAGGCCCGCCATCGTTGAACTGAGGCGGGGCTGGTGCGGGACGTGGCACTGTCACCTGGCGTGTTTGCCCTCGCTAAAAGCGCTGTCGTTGATTTGGCGCAGCAGGCCTGCATAGTGGGTCAGGGTGCCGACGTCGCCCCAATTGATCTCGTCGGGATGCGCTTCAAAATGGTCATCGCTCAGAGCCTTCAGCCGCTCCAGCATCGCGTCGATCTGGAACTTGGCGGTCATGAAGGCTTCGAGGGCTTTGTCGTTCGAAGCGGTGCGGCGGGTGGTCATAGTCTGGTCTCCGGCGGTGTGTTGCAATGTTCCGATGCATTCAGAATCGCTCTGCTGCCGATCTTAATCAACGGAATACCAAGCAATATCATTGCTTTATAATCGGATCAGGTGACGTCGTTGGAAGGCATGTCGGAGCGCGAATATTCCGCCCATTCCGGTCTGTCGCGTGGGGCGATCCAGAAGGCCCGCAAAGCCGGTCGGCTGGTAGTCTACAAGGACGGGTCGATCAACGCCGCCGCGTCCGATGTGCGCCGGACCGACATGACCGATCCGGACCAGCAGCGGCGCAGCACTGGCGGCGACAGTGGCTTATCAGGGCCAGCGGACAGCTCGTCCTATCTGAAGGCCCGCACTGCGCTGACCGTCTATCAGGCGCAGGAACGCCAGCTGGCAATCCAGAAGAAGAAAGGCGTTCTGGTTGATCGGGCGCGCGCCGAGACGCTGGTGTTTCGCCTTGCCCGGCAGGAACGGGACGTCTGGGTCACCTGGCCCAGCCGCGTGGCGGCACTGATGGCGGCCGAAGTTGCCGCCGGGGTGGAAAGGCAATCCGGTGGACCGGTGATCATCGAGGCCGCGATCCTGCAGAGGGTGCTGGAAACCCATGTCAGAGCGCAACTCGACGCCCTCGCCGATCTCCGGGTCAGCCTCGGACAGTGACAATACGGCAAGCGACGACCTGACGGCAGACCTCGACCTCGCCTTTGACGGGGCCGAGGATATACTGCGGGCCTGGCGTCGCGGGATGCGGCCTGATCCGGACCTGACCGTGTCGGAATGGGCGGATCAGCACCGTAAACTGTCCTCCCGGGCCAGCGCCGAACCCGGGCAATACCGCACCGCGCGCACGCCGTACCTGCGCGAGATCATGGATGCGCTGTCGCCCCGCCACCCCGCGCAACGGATCAGCTTCATGAAGGCCGCGCAGGTTGGGGCGACAGAGGCGGGCAACAACTGGGTCGGCTTCGTCATCCACCATGCGCCGGGACCGATGCTGGCGGTGCTGCCGACGGTGGAGATGGCGAAACGCACCTCGCGCGGGCGGATCGACCCGCTGATCGAGGACAGTCCGGCGCTGAAGGAACGGGTACAGCCTGCACGGTCGCGGGATGCGGGCAACTCGATGCTCTCAAAAGAATTCCCCGGCGGTATCTTGGTGCTGACCGGGGCGAACTCGGCCACCGGCCTGCGGTCCATGCCTGCACGCTACATCTTCCTTGACGAGGTCGACGCCTATCCGGCCTCGGCCGACGAGGAAGGCGATCCCGTCACACTGGCCGAGGCGCGGACCACCACCTTCTCGCACCGGCGCAAGGTGTTCATGGTCTCGACGCCGACAATCAGGGGTCTGAGCCGGATCGAGCGCGAGTTCGATGCATCGGACCAACGCCGGTATTTCGTGCCCTGTCCGCATTGCGGAGCAATGCAATGGCTGCAGTTTGAACGCTTGCGCTGGGATAAAGGTCGGCCCGATACCGCAGCCTATCATTGCGAGAGCTGCGAGAAGCCGATCGCAGAGCATCACAAGACTCAGATGCTGGAAAAAGGCGAATGGCGTGCAACAGCAGTGTCGGTTGACCCGCATTCCATCGGTTTCCATCTCTCGGCGCTCTATTCGCCCTTGGGCTGGAAAAGCTGGCAGCAGATCGCGCGGGACTGGCTGGCGGCGCAAGGCTCGGAAGAGATGCTGCGCGCCGCGCGCAACACCCTGCTGGGCGAGACATGGGTCGAAAGTGGCGATGCGCCGGAATGGCAGCGGCTGGCGGAGCGGCGCGAGGCTTACGCAGGCGCGCACATACCGGCTGGAGGTCTGTTCCTCACCGCAGGCGTCGACGTGCAGAAGGACCGGATCGAGGTCGACCTCTGGGCCTGGGGGCGTGGGCTGGAAAGCTGGCTGGTCGACCACATCGTCATTGCCGGTGGCCCCGACGATCCGTCCTGCTGGGACAAGCTGACCGCCCTGCTGGGTCGGACGTGGGTCTGCGCGAACGGCGCTGTAATGGTGATCGGCAAGCTGGCCATCGACACCGGCTATGAGGCCCCGGCAGTCTACACCTGGGCGCGGGCGCAGGGGTTTGATCAGGTCGCACCGGTCAAGGGCCTCGAGGGCTTCAACCGCGCGACGCCGGTGTCGGGCCCGACCTTCGTCGACGCGACCATCGGCGGCAAACGTCTGCGCCGTGGGGCCCGGCTCTGGTCGGTGGCCACCGCCACCTTCAAAACCGAGACTTATCGCTACCTGCGGCTGGAGCGGCCCTCGGATGAAGACCGTTCGCTTGGGGTGCTCGACGCCCCCGGTACCGTGCATCTGCCCGACTGGATCGACACTGAATGGCTCAAGCAGCTGGTGGCAGAACAGCTGGTCACCGTGCGCAACAAGCGCGGCTACGCCCATCCGGAATGGCAGAAAATGCGCGAGAGAAACGAAGCGCTGGACTGCCGGGTTTATGCCCGCGCGGCGGCGTGGATCATGGGCGCGGATCGCTGGGACGAGGCCACTTGGCGGCGGCTCGAGGAGCAGGCCGGTGTGGAAACCCGCCCAGCATCTCAGCTGGCAGCACCGACCGAACAGACAGCACCCGCTGCGCCAAAGGCCGGAACACCAACGACACCGCGGCGCAAACGCCGGGCTTACACGCCGAACTTCATGAGGGACTGAGATGGATCTGGAACGGATGCGCGCCCTGCTGGCGGCACTGCAGGAGGCGCGCTACGCTGGCGTCCGCTCGGTCAGCTACGACGGCAAGACAATCACCTATGGCTCGGATACGGAACTGGCGAATGCGATCAGCGATCTGGAAACCCGGATTGCCACCGCCACGTCCGGCACCCCGCGTCGCCGCCGCTGGGGCACTGTCGCCTCGAAAGGCCTCTGATCCATGGCGTTTGAAGCGTTCCGTCAGCGCATTGGCTCGATCATCGGGGGCTTCGATGCCGCTCAGGCCCATCGTCGCCTGCGCGGGTTCCGCGCCAGCCGCGCCCATGTGAACACGCTGATTGCTGCTTCGGGCGACACGATCACCGCCCGCGCGCGCTGGCTGGTGCGGAACAACGGCTATGCAGCAAACGCCGTGGAAAGCTTCGCCAGCAATGTCGTCGGCGATGGCATCAAGCCTTCGTCCACCATTGCCGATGCCGCAAAGAAGGAAGAGCTGCAGGCGCTATGGCTCGCCTGGACCGATGACGCCGATGCCGAAGGGCTCACGGATTTCTACGGGCTGCAGCGCCGCGCCGCGCGCGAGGTGTTCCTGTCGGGCGAAGTGTTCATCCGAATTCGGCCGCGCCGGGCCGAGGATGGCCTGACCGTGCCCCTCCAATTGCAGATGCTGCCTGCAGAGATGCTGCCGCTGGACATGAGCCGCGAATTGCCTGGCGTCGGCCTGATCCGGCAGGGCATCGAGTTCAACGGCATCGGTCGGCGCGTGGCCTATCACTTCCTGCGCCGCCATCCCGGTGACATGACCGACCCGGGGCTTGCGGGCGAGACGACAAGGGTGCCCGCGTCAGAGGTGATCCATGTCCTCGACCCGGTCGAAGCAGGCCAGCTGCGCGGCGTATCGCGATTTTCCGCTGCGATCGTGAAGCTGTTCACGCTGGACCTCTACGACGATGCCGAGTTGGAACGGAAGAAGATCGCGGCGATGTTCGCGATGTTCATCACCTCACCCGCACCGGAAACCCCGCTGGAACCAACCGAGGAGGATTTGGAGGTCGAACCGGGCCAGGTGGTGCGGCTCGACCCCGGCGAGGATGTGTCGACCCCGGCGACCCCGGACTCGGGCGGCACCTACGAGCCGTTCCAGTACCGCACTCTGCTGCAGATCGCGGCGGCGCTGGGTATTCCCTATGGCTACCTGACCGGTGACACCGCCAAGGGCAACTTCTCCAACACGCGGATTTCCCTGATCGAATTCCGCCGTCGCATCTCGGCCTGGCAACATGGCGTGCTGGTGTTTCAGCTCTGCCGCGCGGTCTGGGTGCGTTGGATGGACACTGCCGTGCTGTCAGGCGCGCTGGACCTGCCCGGTTACGACAGCCAGCGGCGGCAATATCAGGCTTGCGCTTGGCTGCCGACCAAATGGGATTGGGTTGATCCGATGAAGGACGCCTCGGCCGAGATCCTGCAGATCGAAGCGGGCCTGAAATCGCGTACCCAAGCCCTGTCTGAGCGTGGCTACGACGCCGAACAGGTGGATCGGGAAATCGCCGCTGAGCGCAAACGCGAGTTGGCGCTGGGCCTCGACTTCCGCCGTCCGGGATCCCCGACGCAGGGGCCGGGCGAAGGTGGGGCGCAAGACACGGATCAAGACAGCGCCGAGAACGATGAGACGGACGACAGCGCTGATGAAAAACCCGACGTCAAGGAGGGCGCATGATGCACCACGCCCAGATTGCCCAGCGCGCATTCAACACGCCGCTGATGGTGGATCCGGCCAAGGCGCTGGCATTCCTGTCCGGGATGGGACCGCGCATCACCGGGCAGGAAATCACCTTCCAAGGGCTGGAGGTGGAAGCTTCGGATCAAGCCGCGGCATCTCTTCCCGCTCGAGCTTCACTCTTTGGCAACGATCTCGCCCAGCGCCACCAGCGCAACGGCAGCCAGCCCTTCGCCATGATTGACGGCATTGCCGTTATCGAAATCGCGGGCACACTTGTGCATCGCGGGGCATGGATCGGCCAATCCTCGGGCCTGACGTCTTACGAAGGGATTGCCGCACAGCTGCAGGCGGCGCTGGCCGACCCAGCCGTTCGCGGCATTGCGCTCGACATCGATAGTTTCGGCGGTGAGGTCGCGGGGGCCTTCGATCTTGCAGATCGGATCCGGGCGGCGCGGGCGCAGAAACCCGTCCATGCCTTTGTCGCGGAACATGCCCTGTCCGCAGGTTACGTTCTGGCATCGCAGGCCGACCGGATCATCCTGCCCCGCACCGGTGCGGTCGGCAGCATTGGGGTCGTAGCGCTGCACACTGATATGAGCGGGGCGCTGGATCAGAAAGGCATCGCCGTCACGCTGATCCACGTCGGATCGCACAAGGTCGATGCCAATCCATATCAACCTCTGCCCGAGGCCATACACGACCAGATGCAGCGTCAGCTGGAGGTGGTCCGTTTCCTCTTCGCTGAAACCGTTGCCGCCGGTCGCGGGGACCGGCTGTCCGCTGCCGCAGCTCTGGCCACCGAAGCCGCCGTGTTCCGCGGGGCCGATGCCATTGCGGCAGGTCTGGCTGACGAAATCGCCGATCCCGTCACCGCCTTCCACGCCTTCGCCGCCACGCCACGCGGCTCCAATCCCACCAGTAGAAAGGGTCCAAAGATGACGACCACGCCCACCGACACTCCCAACCCGGCCGCAACTGCCATTCCCCCCGATGAAGCCGCCGCCCCAACCACTACCGAACCGTCGGTCGCTGCCGCCGGGCCTGCGACGGACGCTCCGGCACCTGCTGCGCCGACACCAGAAGCAGCAGCCATGACCGCCGAGGCCATTCGTGCTGAGGCCGCCGAAGTGGCGCAGGTCTGTGCGCAAGCGGCCCGGCTCGGGGTGACCATCGATGCGGCCGACGCAGTCACGCGTGGCATCAAACCCGAGGCTCTGCGCGCCCGCGTACTGGCCGACCTTGCTGCCCGCGGCGATGCTGCTGGCATCGTCGCCACCGCTCCAGCGGCGGCGGTCGAAAAAGACAGCCCGATCATCGCGGCGGCGAAGAAAACCGCGACTGACCTCAAGCGCTGAACCAGCGCCCCAATCCCCAACATCATGGAGACTGACCAATGCCCGTCCTGACGGAACAGCCCAGCATGGGCGATGTCCTCAAATATGAGGTCAACCCGAATTACACCCGCGAAGTGGTCACGCTGCTGCAAGGCATGCCCTATCCTGTAGGCTCGGTGCTCGGCCAGATCACCGCCAGCGGCAAATACAAGCTGGCGACCGCGACCGGCTCGGATGGTGCGCAGACCGCCAGTGCCGTTCTGCTCTATGCCGTCGATGCCACACTGGCGGACGCCACCGGCATCGTCGTGATCCGTGGCCCCTCGATCGTCTCGCGCGCAGGCCTCGCCTACGACGGATCCGTCGATGACGGCACCAAGATCACCGCCAAAATCACCCAACTTTCTGCAGTCGGCATCATCGCCCGCGACGGCGTCTGACACCACCACCCCCCCATATCCCCGGAGCACCCCATGACCCTCGTTCGCAATCCCTTTGACGCTGGCGGCTATTCGCTGGCCGAGATGACGCAGGCCATCAACATCCTGCCCAACCTCTACACTCGCCTCGGCCAGATCGGCCTCTTCCGTTTCGAGGGCGTCTCCCAGCGCTCGGTGATCATCGAGCAGTACGAGGGCGTGCTGAACCTGCTGCCCTCCGTGCCGCTGGGCGGACCCGCTACCGTCGGCACCCGCGAGGGGCGGTCGATGCGAAGCTTCGCCCTGCCATGGATCCCGCATGATGATGTGATCCTGCCGGGCGACATTCAGGGCCAGCCCGCGCTGGGCGTCTTCGATGGCGCCGACCCGCTCGTCGAGGTGATGAACCGCAAGCTGCAGCTGATACGCCGCAAGCACGCCCAGACCCGCGAATACATGGAGATGAACGCGCTCCGCGGCATCGTCAAAGACGGTGCAGGCACCACGCTCTACAACTACTTCACCGAATTCGGGTTGGCGCAAATCTCGGTCGACTTCGTCCTCGGCACGGCGGGCACCAATGTGCAGGGCAAGGTGCGGGAAGTGCTGCGCGCCATTGAGGACAATCTGCTGGGCGAAAGCATGACGGACGTGCATGCCCTCGTCAGCCGGGAATTCTTCGACAAGCTGATCGCGCATCCCAAGACGGAGGAGGCGTACAAGTTCTATGCCGCTACCGGCGCGCAACCGTTGCGCCAGGATGTGCGCCGCAACTTCCCCTTCGCAGGGATCGTGTTCGAGGAATACGCGGGCACGGTGACGCTTTCCACCAAAGCGACCGAACGACTGGTCCCCGCGAACGAAGGCATCGCCTTCCCGCTGGGCACCATGGACACCTTCACCACCTACGGCGGCCCGGCCAACCTTCTCGAGGCGGCAAACACCCTCGGCCTGCCGCTCTATGCCCGCCAGCATCTCGACGAAAAGGGCCGCTGGATCGACCTGATGACCGAGGCTTCGATACTGCCGGTCAACAAGCGGCCGCGCATCGCGATCCGTCTGCACAATTCAAACTGACGCACCCGTCATGACCGTCTTCGCCGCCGCCATGGACAGGATATTCACGCACCCGTCCATGGCGATTGCAGCTCTTTGGATCTCCGCCACCACATCCGAGGAACGCCCGATCCGCGTCATCCGCCGCGCCCCGGATCGCATAACCGAGTTCGGGGCCGGGCGGTTTGTTAGTGATACACTGGTGGTGGACGTGCGCGTGTACGACCTGCCCGATCCCCGCCCCGGGGACCTGATCGTGATCGGCGCGGACAGCTTCACCATTCAGGGAGAGCCTATCCGCGACCGCGAACGCCTGATCTGGGCGCTGGATCTGCGCCCATCATGAAGCTGACGCCCAATATCGATCCTGATCTCGTTGCCCTGATGGCCGCCGAGGTGCCAGCGTGATCAGCTATTTGAACCGCTTCATAGCACTCTGGAACGACTCCGAGAGGCTGTCCCATGCCTGCTCGAAGCCTTTGCGCATATCGCCCCAGGCGGCGTCGGACGCCTGCTGCGCCTCCTTCATCTTCGCCTCGGCCTCGTCGCGTTGCTTGCGCATTTCCGCAAGCTGCTTCTCGTATTCGATCTTCGCGTCGGCCTGCGCTTCTTTGGCGTTTGCCTGCATCTTGTCGATCTCTGCGTTCCACTTGTCGATATTCGCCTTTGCCTTCTCCACATATGCGTCACGATCAATCATCGTCTTCCTCCCCGGTTCTGAAGTTGAAATGAATGCGCATCATAGCCGGAAAATGAGGTCTGTGGAAATTTGAAGCTGAAACTCAACATCGATCCGGACCTCGTGGCCATGATGGCCGCTGAAATCAAGGCCGGGGAAAAGGCTGTCAGTGCTGCGATGCGCGAAGCCGGAACCGGGCTGAAGTCAGACTGGCGGGCGCAGATTACCGGCGCTGGTCTCGGTCGACGACTGGCGAATTCAATTCGGCTCGCAACCTACCCGAAGGCCGGAGATAGCCTGAACGCCGCGGCGCTGGTCTGGTCCAAGGCGCCAGAGATAATAGGGGCGCATGATACAGGCCCACTGATCCGCTCGAAGAACGGGTTCTGGCTGGCAATTCCGCTGCCCGCCGCAGGCAAATCTACGCGCGGTGGGCGGATCACCCCCGGTGAATGGGAGCGACGCCGCGGTCTGCGCCTGCGGTTCGTTTTTCGGCGGACAGGGCCGAGCCTGCTGGTGGCAGAGGGACGGCTGAACACGAAGGGTCAGGCTGTGGTGTCCCACTCGAAGACCGGACGCGGCAAAGTCACCGCGCCGATCTTCCTGCTGGTGCCGCAGGTGAAGCTGCAAAAGCGGCTGGACCTCAACCGGGACGCAGAGCGGACGCTTGATAGTGTTCCGGGGCTGATCGTGGCGAACTGGGTGGAGGGAAGGATCGGATGATTACCCAACGTGAACCGTGGCGTCGTAGCCCAGCGACTTGAGAGATTTTGACGTTCTTCCGTTCCGGGGCGGGAAGCGATCAGGTAACGCCCAGCCGACCAGTTCACCCAATGCGCTTATCCCTAGCCCCTCGATTTTCCACTTTGGGTCATGAACGGCGGTCCAGAGCCTTTCCGGCAACTGGGCCTCCTGGCCGCCATAGAGGATGAAATTCAGAAGCTGCTTCACATCGTTGCCGCCTGCGGAGTTGTCCTCCCATATCCGCTTCGAAAGCGCATCGACCTTTTCAGGTATTGTGTACTTCGTCCCGTCCTCACGAAGACCGACAGCCTTGTTGGCGACGCGTCGCGCATAGTCCTTGATGGAATGTATGCCCATGCAGACCTCGTGGAAGTCCGCGTAGTCCATCTCGTCGATGGCCTCGGCGGTTAGTGCTTTTCGAAGCATGGGCGCGGTCGAGTTCAACATCACGTCCTCTTCGGACGGGGCTTTGGGTAAGCTGCGCCACCAGTTGATTGCATTTGCTAGCGCAGCATCAGGGTTTTGCTTGTTCTGTTCGAAATGGTCGGCGTAGAGGGCTCGGCGTCCGTCGAAGGTGCGCTGATAGTAATGTGCATGGAGGAACTGATCGCCCTGAGCGCCCGCAGGAGCATCGGGATCGATCCAGGAGGGCCTGTTTTCAGGCTTGCTCACCAGGTTTCCGATGTCACGGAGCTGTTGAAGGGTCGAGTGCCATTCCTCGAGGAATGCATCGCGTCGGCGGTCCGTGGCCTTTTTCTTCCCGGTCTGGACGAGCCCGGACCACTTGTTGAAACTTGGGCTGTTCCAGAATTCATCGGAAGGCGGCTCCGATCTCGCAATCTGTTGCGCACGCTTCTGCATTACCGCCAGTAGCTCGTCTGTCAGCGGGGTTGAGTTTCGGTCAAGCACATCAAAAAGCTCGAGGATGTCTCCAGCCATGTCGTCGGTGATCTCGGCTTCTGGAAAGAAGCAACCAGCCTCAACATTTTTGTACCAGGCACTCGCCGTCAGGTTCGCTGAACCGATGTAAAGCCCGTAATCTCGCCACCAAATGACCTTGGCATGGTGGTGCTGAACGAGTCGGCACTGAAAACGCGCCGATTTGCGCGCGAGGAACGTGGAGAGGATGGACGGCTTAACGGCAACTCCTTCATCGAGACGACCGTAGTACTTGAGCGGGATGGCGTTATTCCAACACCAGTCGAACAACAGATCCATTTCTGTCGAATAGGCGACCGCCGCCAATACCTCTTGTGTTTCTGCAGCCGCACTCAAAGTGATGTTTGTGAGGTAGTTCCCGTTTATGCCGCCCATCATCAATTGCATTGTCGTCTCTTGAAATTGGTTTGGTTTTTGCCACCTTAGCTGAAACGAAAGACATGCCCAGCCCCCGCGAAACCATCCTAACCGCGCTGCACGCGCGAATCTCGGCGCTGCCCGCCACCGCCCTGCGCGGCGAGGTGCTGCCCGAGCGCGTTCCGGCCGACGGCCTGCTGATCCTGCGCGACGGCGAACCGGGCGAGCCCGAGGTCACCCTCTCGCCGCTACGCTACCACTACCAGCACCGCGCCGAGATCGAAGCAGTCGTCCAGGGTACTGACCGTGACGCCGCCTTCGATTTCCTGACCGCCAGAATCGGCGCAACGATAGAAACGGACCGCACACTCGGCGGTCTCTGCGACTGGGTCGAGGCGGAAGCACCGCGCCCGGTCGATCTGCCGGTCGAAGGCGCGGCCAGCCTCAAGGCGGCCGTGATCCCGGTGGTGCTACATTATTCCACGGCCGACCCGCTGGCCTGATCCAACCGACCACAGGAGACGAACATGGCACGAGCCCAAGGGGCGCGGGCGCAGATGGCGCTTGCGTTCGAGACGACCTATGGAACACCGCCGGTCGGCGGTTTCACGAAGATGCCATTTGCCAGCACGTCGCTGGGGGCAGAGCAACCACTGCTGAACTCCGAACTACTGGGGTATGGCCGCGATCCCCTTGCACCGATCAAGGATGCGGTGACCGCCGATGGCGATGTTGTGGTGCCGCTCGACGCCGAGGCCTTTGGCTACTGGCTCAAAGCAGCTTTCGGCGATCCCACGACCACGGGCGCTGCGGCACCCTATACCCATGAGTTTCAGTCCGGATCGTGGACGCTGCCATCGATGTCGATCGAGACCGGCATGCCCGAGGTGCCGCGCTTTGCGATGTATTCAGGCTGCGTGCTGGATCAGCTGTCCTGGCAGGTGCAACGCTCGGGCCTACTGACCGCCACCGCCCGGCTGGTGGCACAGGGCGAGACCATCGCCACGACGACTGGCGCGGGGATGCCTGCCGATCTGGCCCTGCAGCGCTTCGGTCATTTCAACGGCGCTATCAGCCGGAATGGCTCGGCACTGGGCAATGTGGTCTCGGCGGAAATCACCTATGCCAACAACCTCGACCGGATCGAGACCATCCGCAGCGACGGCAAGATCGACGGGGCGGACCCGTCCATCGCGGCGCTGACCGGCCGGATCGAGGTCCGCTTCGCCGACAGCACGCTGGTGGCCCAGGCGATCAACGGCGATCCCTGCGAGATCAGCTTCGCCTATGTGCTGCCGTCCGGCGAGAGTTTCACCTTCACCGTCCATGCCGTCTACCTGCCGCGCCCCCGGATCGAGATTTCTGGGCCGCAGGGCGTGCAGGCGAGTTTCGACTGGCAAGCCGCCAAAGCCGCCAGCCCCGCCCGCATGTGCACCGCAACCCTGATCAACGATATCGAGGCCTACTGATGATCCGACTGAACCTGACCGCCGCCCCTGAATGGCTGGAGCTTGCCCCCGGCCTGCGCCTGCAGGTCGCGCCGCTGACCACTGCCCTGATGGTGTCTGCCCGCGCCGATGCCGCCCTCGAGGCCTTGCCCGAAGATGCCAGCCAGGAAGAGTTGGCGCTGGTCATGGCCAAGTCCGTGGCCCGTCGCGCCGTTCTGGATTGGGAGGGCGTGGGTGATGCCATGGGCCAACCCACGCCCGTGTCACCGGACGGCATCGACGCCCTTCTGGAAATCTGGCCGGTTTTCGAGGCGTTCCAGACCCAATACGTCGCGCGCGGTCTGCTGCTGGACGCGGAAAAAAACGTCTCCGCGCCCTCGCCGAGTGGTCATTCGGCGGGGGCGACAGCTACTGTGCCGCCTGCGAAGGACGCTGTGCCGACTGCCCCGCAAGACTGAACCAGCCGCAAACGCAGGATGGATGGCGGCTGTGGGATCTGGTCGGTCGCCTTGGCGGTCAGCTGCGCGTGATCCCCGGCGCGGTGCTGGGCTGGGACATGGGCGCGGCCATCGCTTTGGCGAAAGCCCTCGGCATCGATGCCCTCATCGCCGCTGAACTGCTGCCCGAGATCGAGGCGGTGATGGTGCGCAAACTCAACGAACAGATGGAAGGAAGCCGCGATGGCTGAGAAACGGGTCTCTGTCCGCCTCGTGGCGAAAGGCGGCCGCCAGGTGCGCGCCGAACTCGAAGGCGTCGGTGAGGCCGGGGCGCGCGGGTTCGGGCGGCTGTCGCGCGAGATGGACCTGGCCAATGCGCGCGTCGCCGCCTTCGCCCGCCGCGCCACGCTGGCTGCGGCCGCCACTACTGCGGCGCTGGCCGCCGCAGGTGCCGCAATGGTCAGGTCCGGGCTGCAGACCGTGGATGCGCAGGCCAAGCTGGCGCAATCGCTCGGGACGACCGTCGCTTCGATCCAGACGCTGGAGCGCGCGGGTGAACTGGCGGGCGTGTCGATGTCCGGGATCGAACAGGCAACCAAGGATCTGACGCGGCGGCTGAGCCAGGCGGCCGCCGGGACTGGCTCCGCTGCGGAAGCGTTGGACCGGCTCAGGCTTTCTGCCTCTGACCTGATCGCTTTACCACTGGACCAGCGTGTCGGCGCGATCAACGCGGCCATCGAAAGCTTCGTGCCTGCGGCTGAGCGCGCCGCCGTTGCGGGGCAGCTCTTCGGCGAGGAAGGCTCCATAGCGATGTCGCGCATAGACACAGCGACGCTGCGCCAGGCAACCGAGGACGTGCTTGCCTTCGGGGTGGTGGTTTCCGAGCAAGACGCAGACCAGATCGAGCGAACCAATGATGCGATTTCTCGCCTGGGGTTGATCTGGCGCGGTGTCTCGAACCAACTCGCGGTTGCGGCCGCTCCGGCACTGGAGGCCGTGGCCAATGCGCTGGCCACCGTCGCGCGCACCACCGGGCCGGTGGGCATCGCGATCAAGGCGCTCTTTGACAACATCGGGCGGTTGACCACCTATGCGGCGACCTTCGCGGGCATCATGGCCGGGCGCTGGGTGGCGGGCATGGCGGCAGCCGCCCTGTCGGTACGCCGGGTCGCCACGGCACTGGTTGTTCTGCGCGGTGCGCTGATCCGCACCGGGATTGGGGCACTGATCGTCGGTGCGGGTGAGCTGGTCTATCAATTCTCGCAACTGGTGACCAAGGTCGGCGGCGTCGGTGAGGCGTTCCAGCTGCTGGGCGATCTTGCGAAGGAGGTTTGGTCCCGGATGGGGCTATCGCTCGACGCGGCATTTGCCAACATGGCCGCTGGCTGGGAAGGCATGAAGGCGGCAGCGATATCGGCCCTCGAAGGCAGCATCGTGGGCGTTGTCAGCTTCGGCGACCGGACAGCGGCGATTTTCCAAGGGGCCTATGATGCCGCCGTGGCGATCTGGGGCAGTCTGCCCGGTGCCATCGGTGACTTCGCATTCCAGGCGGCGAACGGGCTGATCTCGGGCGTCGAGGCGATGCTGAACGGCGTCGTCACCCGCATCAACACTTTCATCACCGGGTTGAACGCGGCGCTGGCGCTGCTGCCGGAATGGGCAACGGGCGAAGGCGGCGTGCGGATCGGCACGCTGGATCCTGTGGGACTGGCGCGGATCGGCAACCCCTTCGAGGGTGCCGCGACGGCTGCAGGGGCGGCTGCAGCAGATGCCTTTTCGGCGGCGCTGTCGCGCACATATCTTGAACCGCCAGACCTCGGTCTTGGCGCGATGGCCGACGATGCGCGCGGCCGGGCCGACGGATATCGCGAGGCAGCGGGCATGCTCGCCGATGCCGCAGGCCGACCACTGTCCAGTTGGCAGGCGCTGCGTGACGCCGTGACCAGCAGTGGTGTGGAGGCCGAGACGGCGCTGGCGGATGCCACGAATTCTGCCGATGCGCTTGCAGCGGGCCTGAACGACACTGCCGCTGCTGCGGGTGGCGCTGGCGGTGCCGCACGTAATGCCGGTGCGGCAGCGGCTGCCAGTGCCGAAACAGCAGCATCCGGATGGGCTGCCGTCACCGCGTCACTCGCCGACTATGCCGCCAAGGCCCGCGATATTGGTGGTGAAATCGGCCAGACATTGGTGGGTGCCTTCCAAAGCGCCGAGAACGCGGTGGCCACCTTCGTCAAATCCGGCAAGCTGGATTTCCGCGATCTCGTCACATCGATGATCGCCGATCTGGCCAAACTGGCCGCCCGGCGGTTCATCCTTGGGCCAATCGCCAATGCGCTCTCCGGCGCCCTGGGCGGTGCTGGCGGTTTGTTCGCCGACATCCTGCATGCCGGTGGCACAGTCGGATCACCCGGCCCGGGCCGCATGGTCCCTGCGCTGGCCTTCGCAGGCGCACCACGCATGCATTCTGGGGGCTGGGCGGGACTGAAACCTGACGAAGTTCCGGCGATCCTTCAACGCGGCGAACGCGTCCTCTCCCGTCGCGAGGCCGCTGGCTATGGCCAAGGGCAGTCCTCCACGCCCGCCGTTAACGTGACCATCATGGCCCGTGACGCCGATAGTTTCCGCCAATCCCGCACACAAGTCGCGGCCGATATCGCCCGCGCGGTATCCCTCGGTCGGAGGGGCATGTGATGGCGTTTCACGAGGTGCGGTTTCCTGACAACATCAGTCGCGGCGCACGGGGCGGGCCAGAACGGCGCACCCAGATCGTCGAGCTGGCAAGTGGCGACGAGGAGCGCAACGCCAGTTGGGCCAATTCGCGCCGCCGCTACGATGTCGCCTACGGCGTCCGCCGTGCGGACGATCTGGCAGCCGTGGTGGCTTTCTTCGAGGCCCGCAACGGCCGCCTGCACGGGTTTCGCTACAAGGACTGGGCCGACTACAAATCCGGCCTGCCGTCGCAACCAGTCACCCCAGCCGACCAGCTCATCGGCACCGGCGACAATGCTACCGCCAGTTTTGCAGTGCTGAAGCACTACACCTCCGGCGCGCAGGCCTGGACCCGCACTATCGCAAAGCCGGTCGCGGGCACTGTCCGCCTCGCGCTGGGCGGGGTCGAGCAGATGTCGGGCTGGAGCGTCGACACCACCACAGGCCTCGTAAGCCTCGACACCGCCCCCGGCGCGGGCGTCGCGATCACAGCAGGCTTCGCCTTCGACGTGCCCGTCCGCTTCGACACCGACACGCTCGACGTCACCCTCGACATCGAACGGCTCGGATCCATCACATCCATCCCGCTGCTGGAGATCCGCAGATGAACGAAGAGACCCGCTTTCTGGCTGCGGTGTTGCGCGATCTGGCGGCGTCCACCGCCGTCATTCTGGCCGCCTGGGGTGCGCTGGGCGGCGCGACCAATGCGCTGACAACAAGGATGCGCCTGCGCGACGCGCTGCGCCACATCCTGCTCGGCGGGTTGATTGCGGCCGGGATGGGCAGTCTGTCGATGGCGGTCATCACCGCCTGGCTCGGCCTGCCGCCCGAGGCGATCCCGGCAGGCGGGGCTGCAGGATCGGCGGCTTATCTTGTGGGCGTCTTCGGACCGGCCTTTATCGAAATCGTCCTCGCCCGGATGCGCCACCCGAAAGGCGGCGACAACGATGCATGATCTCCTCCGCCTTGCGCGCATCCTGCGCAGCGACGCTGCCGATCCAAGCCAGACCTTCAACCACCGCATCCGCATCGGCATCATTGTTGCGGCCCTGATCCTGCTTCTCTCACTTCTCAGGTAAAACCATGCACATGACAGACCGGGGCCTTCTGGCCCTCGCCCGGCACGAAGGTCTCGTGCCCGGGCCCTATAGGGACGTGAAAAACGTCTGGACCTTCGGCATCGGCCATACTGTCGCCGCCGGGCCGCCTGATCCGATCGGTATGCCGCGCGGGATGCCCGCCGATCTCGATGCTGCGATCCGGGAGGCATTCCGGCTGTTCCGCACCGACATTCAGACCTGCGAGGCCGAAGTGCGGCGCGCTGTGAAGGTGCAATTGGCACCGCATGAAATCGATGCGCTGGTCAGCTTTCACTACAACACTGGCGGTATCGCGCGTGCCCGGCTGACCCGCCATCTGATCGCAGGCGACCGCGAGGCGGCAACGCAGGCCTTCATGGGATGGCGCAAGCCCGCCGCGATCATTCCGCGCCGTGAGGCAGAACGCGATCTGTTCCGCCATGGTCGCTATCCGGGCGGCACCATCCCGGTCTGGGCGGTGGACCGATCGGGACGCGTCGATTTTTCCCGGCCCGTTCGACGCCTGAGCGAAGACCAGGCGCTGGCGCTCTTGCGCCCGGCCCTCACGTCACCACCACCCATTATCCCATCCACGCCAGCCACAGAGACCAGCTGGCTCGCTCGGCTGAGCACCCTTCTTTCTACCTTAATCCGGAGGACCTGATCCCATGCGCTATCTCCGTCCCAATTCCCTGACCTGGTGGGCGGGGTGTCTCGCCGCTCTTACCGGAGTGGCATCTGTCCTGCTGCCCGCGACCGGCCCGCTTGCTGAGCTGTCCCGGCTCGTCGCGTTGCTGGCGGGCTCTGGCGATGCATCCCCAGCCGGGCTGATGTTCCTCGGGCTTGGCCTGATCGGCCTGCGCGACCGGATCGAGCGCGGGTTTCAGGGCGATGCTTGAGTTTCTTGTTGGACTGGTCGTGGGCGGCTGCCTCGGCGTCTTCATCGTCGCCCTCTGCGTCGCCGCGGCTCGCGGGGAGCGGGACGATGGCTGAGCTCCTGATCTGGCTGATCGCGGCTCTGGGCACCGTTGGAGGTGTTGTTCTCGGCCGCATGCTGGGTCGCACGGAAGGCAAACGCACGGGACGAGAGGAGGCCCATCTAGATGCACGAAGCGATCAGATTGACCGGATGGACGCCGGGCGCAAGGCGGTGCGCGACGGGCGCGATGCTGGCAGTGCTGCTGACAGGCTGCACGACAACGACAATGCCTGGTGATGCTGGCTGCGCCTCCTACGGCGAAGCGCGGCTGGCCCGTCCCCCTGCTGAGGCATTCGCAGAGGTGCCGAGCAGTTGGGCGGACTGGATCGCCGATCTCGACGACCGCATGACAGGAGCCTGCCGATGAAAACCCTTTCCCCTGACCTGCAAGCCCATCTCGACGATGGCACCACCACGCTCGCCTGGTGCTGGCGGATAACGCGTGCCGACGGTGCGCGTTTCGGTTTCACCGACCACGACCGGACGCTCAGCTTCGATGGCACCGATTTCGAGCCGGAAAGCGGGCTGACGGCTTCCGAGGTCCGGTCCGGCTCCGATCTCTCGGTGGATGCGCAGGATGCCGAGGGCGTTCTGACCTCGGACCGCATCACCGAGACCGACATCCTCGACGGCCGCTGGGACAATGCCGAGGTCGAGGTCTGGCGGGTGAACTGGGCCTCCTCCGGCCAGCGGGTGCTGATGCGGCGCGGCGCGATTGGCCAGATCCGGCGCGGGCGGCTCGCCTTCGTCGCCGAGGTGCGCTCGCTCGCGCACGTGCTGGGCCAGACCGTGGGGCGGACCTTCCAGGCGACCTGCGATGCCGCGCTCGGCGATGCCCGCTGCGGCGTCGATCTCGAGGAGGCCGCCTTCAAGGGTACAGGCGGCGTAATCGATCTCCTGCGTGATCGGGCCTTCACCGCCTCGGGACTCGGCAGTTTTACCTCTGGCTGGTTCACCTTCGGCACGGTCGAATGGACCAGCGGGGCCAATGCCGGGCGGCGAGCGGAGGTCATTGCACATGATGTCACGGATGACATCGCGATGCTGACCCTACTTGAAGCACCGGTGCGGTCCATCGCAGGCGGTGATGCTTTCACCATTCGCGCAGGCTGCGACAAGCGTATCGAGACCTGCAGTACGAAGTTCGCCAACACCGCCAATTTCCGCGGCTTCCCGCATATCCCCGGCCAGGATGCTGTGCTGCGATACGCCACGAAGGATGGTGGGCACGAGGGGTCCGTGCTGTGAACGCCGATCCCGAGCGAGTCATTGCTATCGCGCGCTCCTGGCTCGGCACGCCGTATCACGACCAGGCCAGCCTCCGGGGCGTTGGCTGCGACTGCCTCGGGCTGGCGCGCGGCGTCTGGCGCGAGGTCGTCGGCCCCGAGCCGTTCCCGATCCCGCCGTATAGCCGGGATTGGGGCGAGACCGGCCCCCGCGAGGTGCTGGCCGAAAGCGCTCGGCGCATGATGCCGGAAATCGCAGCTTCAGAGGCCGGTCCCGGCGCGCTAGTGCTGTTCCGCATGACCCCGCGCGCCATCGCCAAACATGTCGGGATCCTGACCGGGCCCGACACCTTCCTTCACGCCTATGAGCGCCTCGGCGTGATCGAGGAACCGCTCACTGCATCTTGGCGGCGGCGCATCGCCTTCGCTTTCCTGTTCCCGCAACGCTGAGATCCCCACATGGCCACCCTCGTTCTCGGTGCCGCTGGCGCTGCCATTGGCGGCAGTATTGGCGGCGCGATCCTCGGCGTCAGCGCCGCCACCATTGGCGGCTTCATCGGCTCCACCATCGGATCGGCCGTCGACAGCTGGATTATCTCGTCGCTCGCGCCCACCCAGCGCATTGAAGGTGCGCGGCTGGACAATCTGCGCATTACATCAGCCACCGAAGGAGCGGTGATCCCGCGCCTCTACGGCCGCATGCGGATCGGTGGCAACATCGTCTGGGCGACGGATTTCCGCGAGGAGACCAAGACCACCACGCAAGGCGGCGGCAAGGGCGGCGGGGGTGGCGGCAAGGTCAAGACGACCGAATATTTCTACTATGCGAGCTTCGCGGTAGCGCTCTGCGAGGGGCCGATTACCGGCATTGGTCGCATCTGGGCCGACGGAAAACTGCTGGACACCGCCGGGATCACGTGGCGCTGGTATCCGGGAGATGAAAGCCAGACAGCCGATCCGTTCATTTCGGGAAAGATGGGCGCGGCCAACACGCCCGCCTATCGCGGCACCGCCTATGTCGTTTTCGAGGAGCTGGCGCTCGGGAACTACGGCAACCGTATCCCGCAACTGAGTCTTGAGGTCTTCCGCCCGCTCGCCGATCCGGACACGGCGGAGGGCAACGTGAGGGCCGTCACCATGATCCCGGCATCCGGCGAATTCGCCTATGCCACGCAGGGCATCCGGAAGGGCGGTGGCGGGTCGTCTGAGCCCGAGAACCTCAACGCGCTGACCGACACCGCCGACATGGTGGTGGCGCTGGACCGGCTGCAAGCCATGGCCCCGAAAGTCGAAAGTGTGTCGCTGGTCGTGGCCTGGTTCGGCGACGATCTGCGCGCGGGATCGTGCAAGGTGCGGCCCGGGGTCGAGGTGACCGCCAAGACCACAACGCCGTCGACATGGTCGGTCAATGGCGTCAGTCGCGGTAATGCCTTCCTGGTCAGCCGCGACGATCAGGATCGCCCTGTTTATGGCGGCACGCCCGCCGATTTCGCGGTGGTGCAGGCGATCCAGGAAATGAAGGCGCGCGGGCTGCGCGTCACCTTCTACCCGTTCATCCTGATGGACGTGCCGCCGGGCAACAGCCTTCCAAACCCTTATTCCGACAACGCCGCGGAGACCGGCCAGCCCGCATTCCCCTGGCGGGGGCGGATCACCTGTTCTCCGGCTGAGGGTTATGCCGGTACGGTGGACAAGACCGCCACGGCCGCGACGCAGGTGTCGGCGCTGTTCGGCACGGCAACGCCCGCCAGCTTCAGCGTCTCGGGTCAGTCGGTTTCGTGGACAGGCACGCCCGGCGACTGGGGCCTGCGCCGCATGGTGCTGCACTACGCCCATCTCTGCGCGGCGGCGGGCGGGGTCGACGCGTTCCTCATCGGCGCGGAGATGCCGGGGCTGACGACGATCCGATCGGGCGCGTCCACCTATCCGGCCGTGCAGGCGTATCGGGATCTGCTCGCTGATGTGCGCTCCATCCTCGGATCGGGTGTGAGTCTCGGCTATGCCGCCGACTGGTCGGAATACTTCGGCCACCAGCCGGGCGACGGCAGCGGCGACGTGTTCTTCCACCTCGACCCGCTGTGGGCCGATCCGGAGATCGATTTCGTCGGGATTGACAACTACATGCCGCTCTCGGACTGGCGTGACGGTTTCGAGCATGCCGACGCTTCCGAGGGCTGGCCCGCGATCTACGACCGCGCTTACCTGCAGGGGAACATCGCGGGCGGCGAAGGCTTCGACTGGTTTTACGCCAGTGCGGCCGACCGCTCAGCGCAGGTCCGCACCTCGATCACCGACGGTGCTGCGGCAAAGCCATGGGTCTTTCGTTACAAGGATCTGCGCGCCTGGTGGTCGAACCCGCATAATAATCGCCCGGGCGGGGTCGAGAGCGGGACGCCGACGGCGTGGGTGCCGCAGTCGAAGCCGATCTGGTTCACCGAGCTCGGCTGCCCGGCCATCGACCGGGGTACCAACCAGCCCAACGTCTTCTTCGACCCAAAGTCGTCCGAGAGCTTCACGCCGCATTTCTCGCGGGGCTGGCGCGACGACGCCATCCAGCGCGCCTATCTCGAGGCGACCTATCTCTGGTGGGGCGCCCCGGCGAACAACCCGATGTCCTCGGTCTATGGCGGCCGCATGGTGCACGTCCCCGAATGCGCTGTCTGGACATGGGACGCGCGGCCGTATCCGTTCTTTCCGGCGCTGACCGACGTCTGGACGGACGGAGCAAACTGGCGGCTCGGCCACTGGCTGACAGGGCGGCTCGGCGCGGTGTCGCTGGCCGCACTGGTCCGTCACCTCTGTCTGCGGGCGGGCATGCCCGAGGCGCGGATCGATGTCGCCGGCCTCTGGGGTGCGGTCGAGGGTTACGCCATCGGCGCGCTGGAAAGCCCGCGTGCCTCGATCACCACTCTGTCGCGCCACTTCGGCTTCGATGCTGTCGAGACCGAGGGGGTGATCCGGTTTGTCATGCGGGGGCGCGCAGCGGTGGCCAATGTGACACACGACGATCTGGTGGCCGCTCGCGACGGCGATGTGTTGGAACTGACGCGTGCGCAGGAAACCGAACTGCCGCAGGCCCTGAAATGGCAGGTGGCGCGTGCCGACGAGGATTACGACGCTGCCCTCGTCGAGGCGCGCCGGATCACGGTGGACACCACTCGGATCGCCTCGGAGAGCTTTCCCATGGCGGTTCCGCCGGAAGAGGCCGAACGGCGTTGCCGCCGCGCGCTGATGGAGGCCTGGACCGGGCGGGAAACGGCCGCGTTTCGCCTGCCCCCCTCACGGCTGGCACTGGATCCGGCCGATGTCGTGACGCTGGCCCATGACGGGCGGCACATTCCGCTGCGGCTCGTCTCCATCGCCGATGCCGGGGCCCGTGGGATCGAAGCGGTCCGTCAGGATCGTGAAGCCCACGACCTGCCGCCCGGGTCGGCACGACCGTCGTCCCTGTCAAAAGCCGTGGTATTCGGAGCACCCGAGGTGGTGCTGCTGGACCTGCCGCAACTTACGGAGGATCGGCCCGCACATCGGCCGCTTGTAGCTGCACATGCCATACCCTGGCCGGGCGAGATGGCGGTGTTTCGCAGCCCGTCGAGTGATGGGTTCGAACTGCTGACGACATTTGGCGGCCGTGCCCGGATCGGGACGCTGGTCTCGGATTTCTACGCGGGCCCGGCCTCGCGCTTCGATCTCGGCAATGCGCTGATGGTTGATCTGCGCACCGGCACGTTGGAAAGCGTCACCGACCTGACCTTGTTGGGCGGGGCCAATGCGCTGGCCATCGAGGGCACGACCGGCGCTTGGGAAGTCCTGCAAGCAGGGGATGCCGAATTGATCGCGCCGGGGCGCTATCGCCTGACGCGTTTGCTGCGCGGCCAGCGCGGCACGGAAGCAGCCATGACCAACCCGGCTCCTGCAGGCGCGCGGGTGGTGGTGCTGGACGAAGCAATGGCTTCGTTGCCAATCGCCGAGGCCGATCTCGGGCTGCCATGGAATTGGCGCATCGGTCCCGCAAGCCGGTCTGTCAGCGACGAGACCTATGTCGCGGCCAGCTTCACCACGGTTGGCGTGGGTCTTCGGCCGTTCTCGGTCGCCCATGTCGAGCAGCCCTGGCGCCGCCCGCGCGCACCGGGCGATCTGACCATTCGTTGGACGCGGCGGTCCCGCGCGCTCTCGGCCGACAGTTGGGGCGCAGTCGAGGTGCCGCTCATCGAGGAGGTCGAAGCCTATGAGGTCGAGATCCTTGATGGCGTTGCCGTGAAGCGCACGTTGACCACTCCCACGACCAGCGCTGTCTACACCGGAGCCCAGCAAACTGCGGATTGGGGTGCGTCGCTCGGACCCGGTGACACGCTCGATATCCGCATCTTCCAGCTCTCCGCCCTGATCGGGCGGGGTGCGACCAAAACCGTCACTCTTACATTCTGAAGGCCATCCCATGTCCGATGCCACGACCAACCTGCTGCTCCCTTACATCCTGGCGGCGCAGGCCCAGAAGCATGTCACCCACAATGAGGCACTACGGCTCCTCGACGGGCTCGTGCAGCTTTCCGTGCTCGATCGCGACCTGACCGCGCCGCCCGGCAGCCCTGCCGATGGTGACCGCTACATCGTTGGTTCAGGCGGAACGGGCGAATGGGCGGGCTGGGACCTGAATGTGGCACTGTTCACCGATGGGGCATGGCTGCGCCTGCCACCCCGGACCGGCTGGCGGGTGTGGGCCGAAAACGAGGGTGTGCTGCTGGTCTATGACGGCGCGGGCTGGATTGGGACGACCCCGGATGCGTTACAGAACCTCGCGCTGCTGGGGTTGGGCACGACTGCAGACGCCTCGAACCCGTTCTCGGCCAAGCTGAACGCCGCGCTCTGGACCGCGAAGACCGTGGCCGAAGGCGGGACCGGCGATCTGTTCTACACCATGAACAAGGAGGCCGAGGGCGGCGATCTCGGGCTCACACTCCAGACCGGTTTCGTGACGAAGGCGCTGGTGGGCCTGTTCGGGTCAGACAGGTTTCGGCTCGCGGTTTCCGCTGATGGCAGCACCTTTTTCGATGGGCTGAGCGTCGACAATACGAATGGCATCGTAGATCAGCCGCAGCTGCCGCGCTTCAAGGCCTATACCGATTACGACAACTATGTCGGCGTCGGCACCTGGACGAAGATCGGCCTCAACAATACCGACACCAACGATCAGGGCGCATTCGATGCCGGGACCAACCTCTTCACAGCACCCGTCGACGGCACGTACATCTTCGGTGCCACACTTCTCTATAAGGTCAATTCCAGCACCACGGCCCGCATGCGCGGTCGGCTGATGCTAAACGGTGCGACCGAAATCCGGGGGTCGTTTGGGGAGATCTCCGCCACCCATGTCTCGCTGGCTACCGCCATTTGGCTGCAGACCATGGTCCCGCTGACCGCTGGCGATACCGTTGAGCTTCAGGGAGATTTTCGGGTCGCAGACGGCTACTTCGCGGCAGACCATACGTCATTCTGGGGCGTGAAGATCGGTTGAACGGCGCGATGGCTGAGCGCGCCATAAACGTGGGCACGGGATTTCTGATCCAGGAATAGCTTGGCATCGGCAGGACTCTGCGTTGGCGGCCGTTGCCAAATTCCGAATCGAGAGGTGTCGTCACCGATGTGAACCGCCCTTTGCGGCCATTAAACCCGCGTTATTCGCCGGGACGGTCCCGTGGCGCTCTGGGAGCGGCTTGATGTCGTTCCTACGGTCGCTTGGGCACGAGTTTGCTGCGAGTGATGG
>JAXMNQ010000068.1:0-25382 GCA_034670345.1 Paracoccaceae bacterium
TGGTCGTAGGGTTTCACCCATGCGTGCGTCCGTGGCTGCCGGCGGATTTCGTCTCAACAGATTGATTCTACGGTGCTTTCAGGCGCACGCAACCTTCCAGAAAAGAATTGGATGAATAAGCCGGGCTAAAGGCAAAGGGCCGCCGAAGGGCGGCCCTTACCTGTTTCTGACAGCTTGGTGTCAGAGCTTGATCCGGAACAGTGCAAAGCCATCCGCGCCTTCGCCCGCGTCCTCGATGGTCACAGCCTGCACGTCATCAATGAAGTCGCGCGCCTTGGGGCCGGTTTCGAAGACCACAGACGTCCCCTCCATCGGCTTGAACTTCCAGTTGGCGTCCGCCGACGGGTTGATGGTGCCCTGTTCGACGATATAGCGCACGATCACATCGCGGTTTGTATCGGGGGCCTCGAAGATGATGGTGTCCCCCTTGGCCCCCGGGAAGTCACCACCGCCCGAAGCGCGGTAGTTGTTGGTGGCGACGACGAATTCCATGTCCTCGGTCACCGGTTGGCCATTGTACTGCAGGTCGACAATGCGGTTGGCGTCGGGGTTCTCCAACTCCCCCTTGGGGCCGAACTTGGACGGTTGTGACAGGTCGATCTGATAGGTCACGCCGTCGATCACGTCGAAGTTGTAGGACGGGAAGGACGGGTTCAGCAGCGGCGCATCCTGCGCGCCGGGGTCCACCTGATTGAACATGCCCGCGGAGCGTTCCAGCCAGTCCTTGACCTGTGCACCGGTCACCTTCACCGCGCGGACGGTGTTGGGATAGAGGTACAGGTCGGCCACGTTCTTGATCGCCACCGGGCCTGGGGCGACATCGGTGTAATACTCTGGCCCGCCCCGGCCGCCGGCCTTGAACGGTGCAGCGGCAGAGAGGATCGGCAACCCCTCATACTCGGTCCCCTGCATCATCTGTTCGATGTACCAGGTCTGCGCGATCGACACGATCTGCACCGAAGGGTCATCGGCCACCAGCGCAAAGTAGCTGTGCAGCGGGGCCGAGGTCTGGCCCACCGCGCGGCGCACGTAGGCCAGTGTTTCGTCGTGGTCCTGCTGCGTGGCCTCGATCACCGGTTGATAGTCTTCGACCAGCGCCGTGTAAGTGCGGTCCTCGTTGCGCTTGGAGATCGGGCGCGCCTCTGACATGGTCGAGACCACGCGCCAGGTATTGCCGTCGCGTTCCAGCAGCAGGTCGATCAGGCCCATGTGCGAGCCCCAGAAGCCGCCCATGACGGCGGGCTTGCCATGGATCGTGCCGGCCGAGGCATCGACGGCGGCGAAATCGGCATAGGTGGGCGAGGGGAAGACGAGGTGCGAGTGGCCGGTCATCAATGCGTCGATGCCCTCGACCGCGGCCAGCGGCACAGAGGCGTTTTCCATGCCGTCCGACAGGTCGGCCGACCCGATGCCCGAGTGCGACAGGGCGATGATGATTTCGGCGCCCTGTTCCAGCATCTCGGGCACATAGGCCTTGGCGGTTTCGATGATGTCGCGCGCCTCGACGTTGCCCTCCAGATGCTTGCGGTCCCAGTTCATGACCTGCGGCGGGGTAAAGCCGATGATGCCGATCTTGATCGCGTGGCTTTCGCCTGCGCCATCGGTCAGCATCCGGTCGAGGATGACATAGGGCTTGAACAGCGTCTCATCCTCACGAGGGCTTGCGCCCTTGGTCTTGGCGATATTGGCCAGAACAACCGGGAAATCGGCGCCCGCCATGGATTTGGTCAGGAAATCGAGCCCGTAGTTGAACTCATGATTGCCGATGGTGGCGGCGTCAAAACCCAGGGTATTCATCGCGGTGACGACGGGGTGCATGTCGCCTTCCTTCATGCCGCGTTCATAGGCGATGTAATCGCCCATCGGGTTGCCCTGCAGGAAATCGCCATTGTCGACCAGCATCGTGTTGGTCGCCTCGGCGCGGATGCCGTCGATGATCGAAGCGGTGCGGGACAGGCCCACGGTATCGACAGGACGATCCGAGTAATAGTCATAGGGATGGACATGCACGTGGATGTCCGTCGTCTCCATGATGCGGAGATGCGCCTGATTCGTAGCCGCACGGGCAGAGTATGGGTGAAGCGTGATCAAGGCAGCCCCGGCGGTGGAGCCAGCAAGGAACTGGCGCCGGTTGAGAAATTGGTTTTTGAACTGTGTCATGGTTTCCCTCGACGGTCATAGGTTCGATAAGAATAGCAGAGTTTTTTGCTCACGGTTGTGACGAGATTGCATTTTTCGCGTTTGACGTAGGGGGAGCCGCGGGCGACGCTGAATGGGTTTGCATCTAGGGTTCGACCGGGCAAAAGTCTGCGCGAGAGGCAGGACGGGACAGGACGATGCGGCACGCGGAACAGGTGACATTCGGGGGATCGGGTCTGGACCGTGCGGCAGAGCTGCGCGGCGACATTCCCGCCCTGGCTGCGGCGATGCAGGATGCGCGGACGCGTACCGTTCTGGTCTGGCGCGGCAAACCCCTGGTGACGGGCGAGGGGGCGCTGGACCTGCTGCGACTGCCGCTGGACCATCCGCTGTTGGCCGAAGCGGGCGGGCCGCCGATCCTGCTGGGCCGCGAGGACGGGGGGGCGCTGTTTTGTCATGATATGTCTGGCTGGACCCCTGCGGATTTCGATGCCGAAGCGCAGGCCTCCTTCCTTGATCCCAGCGAATACAGCCATCCCATCTGTCCCGAAGGGCGGTTTGCCGAGTTGCGCCGGATCATGACGCGGCTTTCGGCGCGGGACGCCGAACTTGCGGCGACGGGCAAGGCAATGTTTGGCTGGCACGCCACGCATGGGTTCTGTGCGAAATGCGGTGTGGTCAGCGAGATGCACCAGGCGGGCTGGACCCGGATTTGTCCGGCCTGCGGGGCGCATCATTTCCCGCGCACCGATCCGGTGGTGATCATGCTGATCACACGCGGCAACAAATGTTTGCTGGGCCGGTCGCCCGGATGGCCAGCCGGGATGTATTCCTGCCTCGCCGGGTTTGTCGAACCGGGTGAGACAATCGAGGCGGCGGTGCGCCGCGAGGTCTTCGAAGAGGCCGGCGTGCGCGTCGGGCCGGTGCGGTATCTGGCCAGCCAGCCCTGGGCCTTTCCCTCGTCGTTGATGTTCGGCTGTCACGGCGTGGCCGAAAGCGAAGAGATCACGATTGACCCGAACGAGTTGGAAGACGCGATCTGGGTCACCCGCGAAGAGGTGGCCGAAGCCGCTGCAGGTCTGCGCGAGGGCCTCTTGCCCGCCAGAAAAGGTGCAATTGCACATTTCATGTTGCGCAACTGGATGGCGGATAGATTGGATTGATGCCGGTCTTGCGCTAGACTGCGCTCAATCAACAAAAAGGCGAGATCGGGCACATGGAACTGAAGGCAAGCGAAGATATCGAGGCACCGCAGGAGCAGGTCTTTGCGGCGCTGTCGGATTTCGACATGATCGAGCGGCAGGCGCTGCGGCGCGGCGTTGACATCATGCGCACAGGTGACGGGCCGGGCGTTGGAATGGCCTGGCGGGCGAAATTCACCTTTCGCGGCAAAAAGCGCGAAGCCGAAGTGCGGCTGGTGAGCTTTGACACCCCGGAACGGATGGTCTTTCACAGTGTTTCCGGCGGGCTGGAAATGGAACTTGAGATTGACGTGGTCGCGCTGTCGCGCAATCGGACACGGATCAACATTGTCACCGTCATGCATCCCAAGACGCTGTCGGCGCGGCTCTTGGTGCAATCGCTGAAACTGGCCAAGGGCGGCGTTGAAAAGCGGTTCCGCCGCAAGATGGCCGAACTGGCCACGGGACTTGAAACACGGCTGCGCGGGGCGGCCTGATCCGACGCGGCCCGTTGCAGCTGGGACGGGGAACGCTAGATTGATGTCAGAGCATTTCGGCATCTGAAGGGACGCCCGCATGAAACACCTGATTGCCGCGCTGGCGCTGCTGGCAGCGCCCCTGCAGGCGCATGAATTCTGGATCGAACCTCAGGTTTTTGAGGTGCCGCCGGGGGATCCGGTTGTTGCCACGATCCATGTGGGGAGTGAGTTGAAAGGCGCGGCCTACAGCTTTAACCCGATGAACTTTACCCGGTTCGAGATCGTGACCGACGCCGGGGTGCAGCCGGTCGAGGGGCGGATCGGGGATCGTCCGGCACTGAACATGGTGCCCGATGGCGCGGGGTTGGCCACCGTCGTGCATGTGACCCGCGATTACAGCCTGACCTACCGCGAATGGGAGAAGTTCACCGATTTCTGTGAACACAAGGATTTCGAATGGGCCATCGCCCGCCATCTGGAGCGCGGGTTGGCACAGGAGCGCGTCTATGAACGCTATTCCCGCCACGCCAAGAGCCTTGTCGCGCTGGGAGACGGGGCGGGCGCGGACCGCGAGGTTGGCCTGCTGACAGAGATCGTGGCGCTGGCCAATCCCTACACGGACGATCTGAACGATGGGTTTCCCGTCCAGGTGTTGTACCAGGGAGTGCCGCGTGCGGATGTGCAGGTGGAATTGTTCGAGAAGATGCCTGATGGCACCGTCGCGATCCGCTATTACCGCACCGATGCCGAGGGCCGTGCCGTGGTCGAGGTCACGCCCGGCAACTTCTACCTCGTCGACAGCGTCGTGATGCGAGAGCTTGACGTCGTTGAGGACAAGGACCCCGCTTGGGAAAGCCTTTGGGCCTCTCTGACCTTTCAGGTGCCGGAATGAGTCTTGTCGATGACCTGCGCGGTGTTCTGAGGGGTGGTGACCTGCTGACCGGTGCGGACATGGCGCCATGGTCGCGCGACTGGACCGGGCAATTCTCGTGGGAGCCGCTGTGTGTCGTGCGTCCTCGTTCCACGCAAGAGGTCGCGGCGGTCCTGAGGCTCGCCAATGACGCGCGGACACCAGTTGTGCCGGTCTCTGGCAACACCGGGCTGTCGGGTGGCAGCTATGGCGCGGGGGCGGTGATGCTTTCGCTTGACCGGATGAACGCCATTCAGGACGTGCGCGCCGGGGCCCGTCTGGCCGTGGTCGAGGCGGGCGTGATCCTGAGCGATCTGCACAAGGCGGCAGCGGCGGAAGGCCTGAGTTTTCCGATGACCTTTGGCGCCAAGGGGTCAGCGCAGATCGGTGGCTTGCTGGCGATGAATGCCGGCGGGTCAAACGTGCTGCGTTATGGCAATACCCGCGATCTGGTGCTGGGGCTGGAGGCGGTTCTGGCGGATGGCCGCGTCGTCGACCTGATGTCGGAACTGCACAAGAACAACACGGGCTATGACCTGCGGCACCTGCTGATCGGGTCCGAAGGGACATTGGGCGTGATCACGCGGGCGGTGCTGAAACTGGTGCCGCAACCGCGTGCCTTTGCTACGGCGATGGTGGCGGCAGAGTCTGTGTCCGGCGCGTTGGAGGTTCTGTACCAGTTGCAGGACGCGACCGGCGGCGCTGTCGAGGCTTTTGAATACATGCCGCAGGCGCATCTGGAGGTCTATGCAGAGCTGCATCCGGACACCCGCCCGCCGTTCGAACAGGCCTATGATGTGAACATCCTTGTTGAACTGGGCGCGACGGCGCCACGGGATGTAACCCCCGGCCCGGACGGGCGCGTGCCACTGTCCGACTACCTTGAGGATGTTCTGGGCACGCTGTTGGAACAGGGCGCGGTTGTCGATGCCGTGGTGGCACAGAACGAAACCCAGCGTCGCGCGATGTGGGCGCTGCGCGAGGCGGCGGCAGAGATTGCCATGTCGCGCCTGCCGGTGTTGGTCAACGACATCTCGGTGCCATTGGACAAGGTCGAGAGCTTTCTGACGCAGGCCGATGCCGTGTTGGACCGGCTTGATCCCGGCGGCCGCGCGCTGGTGGTGTCACATCTTGGGGATGGCAACGTGCATTACACCGTGCAACTGACCGATGCGGATTTGAAAGAGCCGGTGATGGAGGCGGTCGAGGATGTGGTACTGAACCTTGGCGGGTCGTTCTCTGCCGAACATGGGATCGGGTTGGTCAAACGCTCGTCCATGGCGCGGCGCAAGGATGCCGTGGCGCTGGATGTCATGCGGGCGATCAAGTCTGCGCTGGATCCGCATGGCATCCTGAATCCGGGCAAGGTACTGCCGGATTGAGCCGCGCTATTCCAGAAAGCCGCAGGCACTGGTCGAGACATGCAGCCAGCCACCAGATCCCGGTGGCCCGGTGATCGACGCCGCATCCAGCCGGTGACGGACGACGACGCATTGCCCCTGTGACATCAGAAAGATTTCCGGACCAATGTCATAGCCTTCCCCGTCTTCGCGCAGGTTGCGGAATCGCACCGCGTCATTGGCCTGCAGGATATCCCCGCGCTGAATATTGTCGTAACGGCGCGGCCCGTGTTTGATCAGGAACAGGTGCCCGTCTTCGGTCAGCGCGTCGTCTGGCCCGGTTTCGTAATAGACCGCCCCCGAAATCCCGTAGAGATAGCCGTAGCCCAGCTTGATATAGCTGGCGACGCCCGGAATGGCGTGGCCGATTGCGACGGTGACCGCCGCAGCGCCCGCCAGTTTGACGAAGGAATCCGCCAAGTCGATCAGCCGGGTCAGTTTTCCCATGCGCGCCTCCCTTGAGGCCACTTTAGGAAGAGAGGCGTGCAAGGGTCCAGTGGGTCATGCGTCCCGCTGGGCGATCCAGTCATGATCCGGGTGGTTGCGGAACCGCCACTTGCGCAGCGGTCCGGCCATGACGTTCAGGTAATACATCTCGTAGCCATAGGGCGCACCGCAGGGGTGGTGGCCCTTGGGCACCAGCGTCACGTCATGGTCGGAGACAGACATGGTGACGTCCAGAGAACCGTCCTCGGTAAACACTCGTTGATGCCCGTAGCCCTGCGCCGGGTTCAGGCGGTGGTAATAGGTTTCCTCGAGATAGGTCATGTTGGGAAAATCATCCTCGTCATGACGGTGCGGCGGGTAAGAGGACCAGTGCCCTTGCGGGGTGTAGACCTCTGTCACCAGCAGCGCCGAGGCGACGTCACGCTCTTCCATCGCGATAGGATGGATGTAGCGGGTGTTCGATCCCTTGCCGCGCTCGACAAGGTCTATCCCCTCTGGCCCGATCTGCACCGCCGGGTAGTCGGCAGTGGCAGGCGCGGTGCAGACCGCGAGGGTGCAGTCCGTGGTGGCCATGGCGGACCAGTTCGCGCCTTTGGGGATGTAGACCGCGTGCGGCGGGATGCGGTCAAAGACGCTCATGCGGTCGCCCAGTTCTCCGAACTCCTTGCCCGCGCCGGAGATCGTCGCCTTGCCTTCGACCAGCACAAGGATCGCCTCCAGATCGCCTGTCGTGCCTTCGGCGGTTTCGCCGGGGACGAGACGCCAGAGGTCAAAGCCGACATAGCCCCAGTCAGGGCTTTCCGGGGTGCGGGCGTTTTCGATGCTGATCTCCTGCACCTGGCCTGAGGTGCCGGAGGGTTTGCGAAGTAGCTGGGTCATGTCTCTGTCCTCAAGTCAGGGCTGACGGCGGGCGTTCTGATCGTCAAGCGCCTGTGCAAAGGTCTCGGCAGAGAAGCTTTCGGACAAGGCGCGATGGAACAGCGCTGCCTGAGTTTCGGGGGCAAGCCCGCCCAGCGGCGGATCATTGTCCAGATTGGTGGGAAAAGAATAGCCTTCGGCCGTGGCGGCGATGGCTGCCGCAATGCTGGCGCTGTCCAGTTGACCCGCATCGCGCAGCGCCTGAACGACCGGATACAGCGCGCGGCTCATAGTGGTGCGGTCCACAGTCTCCATCGCGCGGCCAAACGCCGAGGATACCTGCAAGAGGTTCGCCATGCGCTGAATGTCCTTGCTGCGGTTTTCGCCCGCACCATGGAACAGGGCCGGATTGAAAAAGACCGCATCGCCCTTTTGCAGCGGCAGTTGGATGCAATGTTCTTCGAAATATTCGCGGAAGTCATCGCGCCGGTAGGCCATGTAACCGGGGCGGAAAAGCTGCGAAAAGGGCAACAGCTTGGTCGGGCCGCTTTCGATCGGCATATCGCAATGGGCCACCGCGCCTTGAAGGGTCATGACAGCGGACAGGTCATGCACATGCGCCGGAAAGCGTCCGGCCACCTCGGCGGTCTGAAACCCAAGGTGAAAGTCGCGGTGCGCCGTCTGCGCCTGCCCGCCGGGGCGGACAAGATTGACCTGCGCCGTCATCTGGTAACAGGGGCCAAGCCACGCCTCACAGACCGCCGCGATGGCGGGGTTGCCGTAGTAAAGGGCAAAGGATTTCGGGTCTTCGATGCAGTGCTTTTGCAGGGCGTTCCAGATCCGGGCATTGGACCCGGCCTTTGCGAAATGGTCGCCCGCCCCTTTGCCAGCCTCTTGTTCACGGGTGATGATGCGCTCGAATATCGCGGTCGCGTCGTCGATGGGCGCGGTATCGGTATAGGCCGATTTCAGGGCAAGGACACCGGCGGAGCGGCCCAGAACATACGCCCATTCCGCCAGCAGATCCTGTCGCTGCGCCGGATCGTTCAGAACCGGGTGCAAGGCAGGAATGTCGTAAACAGGGACGTTCTTTTCGACCAAGGCTGCAAACCTCAGGTCGGAGACCGCCAGCGTCTGGCCGGTCAGTTGCGCAAATTCCGCCAGATCACAGGCGGTCATGTCGAAATAAGCGGTGTCTTTCATGGCTCTTCTCCCTGATCGTCTTTCTTATCGTTCTTGTCTTTTTCGCGGATCGCCTTGGTATCGAAGGCGATAAAGAACTGGTGCGCGCAGTAGAGACCGCTGGCGCCGAACAGCAGGGCCCAGCCGGCATTGCCGTCGATCAGTTCGACCAGCGTCCAGCCAAGGGTCACCACAACGACCACCACGCGCCGCCAGAGGGGCAGGAAGAAGGGATGCTGTAGGTCGAAGTTGCTCTTGAGGTTCATGGTGTCAGGCCTCGATGCTCAGGCCAGCCTTGGCGCAGACGTCGAGAATGTGCCGGTAGCCCTTTTGCGAGTATTCATAAGGCGGGGCCTTGGCAGGGTCCTGTTCGGCCTCGACAACGATCCAGCCGTCATAATCCATTGCCTTGAGCTTGTCCGCGACAGCCTGAAAGTCGATGCAGCCATCACCCGGAACGGTAAAGGCGCCGGCGATCACCGCGTCTAGAAAGCTGCGGTCGTTTGCGCGCACGTCCTTGACGATCTCGGGGCGGATATCCTTGAAGTGGACATGCAGCACGCGATGCGCCCAACGGTCCAGCGTGGCCATGACGTCACCGCCGCCAAACAGCAGGTGACCGGTGTCGAAACACAGGTGAACCTCCTCCGAAGACCCCTCCATCAGCCAGTTCACGTCGTCCTCGTCCTCGCAAAAGGACCCCATGTGGTGGTGATAAGCCATGGGCATGCCCTGATCCGCCATCCACTTGGCCAGTTCCGAGAGTTTGGAGGCATAGGCCAGAACCTCGTCTTTCGACAGCTTCGGACGGTTGTTCACCGGGGTGCCGATCTGCCCCTGCACGGTGTTGGAACATTCGGCGTAGACGATGCAGGGGCTGTTCAGGGCGACGAACTGGTCGACCTGCTGGCGCACAGCCTCGATTTCCTGCTGTACCTCGTTGACAAACAGGTTGCCCGAACACCAGCCGCCGCACAGCGCGATGTCGTATTTGTCGAGGTAAGCGCGCAGCCCCTCGGTGTCATGCGGCATGCGCTGGCCGCGTTCGACGCCGGTATAGCCGATCTCGCGGCTTTCCTTCAGCGCCTGCTCCATCGAATAGGCGGCGGTCAGGTCCGGCAGGTCGTCGTTCTGCCAGGCGATGGGGGAAATGCCGATCTTGACGCTCATGTCAAAGTCTTTCCTTTGAGGGCAAGGGGTAGGCCGGGCTTAAGCCTGGCCTACATCATGGGTCAAATGCGTTCCTTGAGGCGTGCCTCATAGCTTTCGCGGGCGGTCTTGACCTCGTCGCGCTGCGACACCTCGGGCACTGCCACGTCCCACCAGTGACCGCCGTGCGGGGTGCTGGGATAGGGGTCGGTGTCAATGACCACGACGAAGGGACCGGTGGCATCCTTGGCGCGGGACATGGTCTCTTCCAGTTCGGCAATGGTCTGGACCTGAACCGCCGCAGCCCCCATCGACGCCGCGTGAGCGGCAAAGTCGATGTTGCTCTGCGCCGCGCTGGAGTGGTCGAACAGGTTGTTGAACTCGGCGCCGCCTGTACCCATCTGCAGTCGGTTGATGCAACCAAAGCCGCGGTTGTCGGTGATCACGAGGGTGATCTTGATCCCCATGGCGGCGGCTGTGGCCAGTTCGGAATTGGCCATCATGTAACTGCCGTCGCCGATCATGCAGATCACGTCACGCTCGGGCTGGGCCATCTTGATGCCGATGGCACCTGCGATTTCATATCCCATGCAGCTAAAACCGTATTCCATGTGATAGGCGCCCGGGCGTGGGGCCTTCCACAGCTTGTGCAACTCTCCCGGCATGGTGCCTGCTGCGCACATGACCACGGTGTCGGGACCAGCGGCGCGCTGCACAGCGCCGATGACCTGTTGATCAGTCGGCAGCGCGTTGCCATCGGCGGGCGCGTCGGTCAGCGGATCGACCGTGGCGAACCAGTCAGTTTTCAGCTGCGGTGACACGTCTTCGGCGCGGTAGCTGGTCAGTTCCAGCGCCAGATCGGTCAGGCCGGTCTTGGCATCGGATTGCAGCGGAAGCGCGCCGTGTTTGACCGCGTCATAGGCGTTGACGTTCAGGCTGACCAATGTGGCCTTGGGGAACACCGTCCACGACCCGGTGGTGAAATCCTGAAACCGGGTGCCGACCCCCAGAACCAGATCCGCCTCGGCGCAGACGGCATTGGCCGAGGCCGCGCCCGTCACGCCCACCGGGCCAAGGTTCAGCGGATGATCCCAGGCCAGCGCCGATTTGCCCGCCTGTGTTTCGACGACGGGAATGTTGTGCGTTTCGGCGAAGTCCTGCAACTCCTTGCAAGCGTCCGAGAAATGCACGCCGCCACCGGCGACGATCACCGGACGCTTTGCCGCCCGGATCTTTTCCACGACGCGGTGAAGCTCGTGATGGTCGGGGCGGATGCGGCGCATGTACCATGTTCGCGGTTCGAAGAAACTGTCCGGGTAGTCATAGGCCTCGGCCTGTACATCCTGGCAGAAGGCCAGCGTGACCGGACCGCATTGCGCCGGGTCGGTCATGGTGGCCAAAGCGCGGGGCAGGGCGGTCAGCAGTTGTTCGGGCCGGGTGATGCGGTCGAAGTAGCGCGAGACCGGCTTGAAACAGTCATTGGCGCTGATGGTGCCGTCCTCGAAATCCTCGACCTGTTGCAGCACCGGGTCCGGGGCGCGGTTGGCGAAGACGTCACCGGGGACCAGCAGGACCGGCAGGCGGTTGACATGCGCCAGCGCGGCGGCGGTCACCATGTTGGTGGCGCCCGGGCCGATCGAGGAGGTGACCATCATTGCCCGTTTGCGCTGCGATTGCTTGGCATAGGCGATGGCGGCGTGGGCCATGGTCTGTTCGTTGTGGCCGCGATAGGTCGGCAACTCGTCCCGCCCCGCATAAAGCGCCTCCCCCAGCCCCGCCACGTTGCCATGTCCGAAGATGCCCCAGCATCCGGCAAGGTAACGTTCGCCGTCCTCGTTCATCTGCGCTGACAAATAGCGCACCATCGCCTGAGCGGCGGTCAGTCGGATCGTTGTCATGGTTCAGTCCTCCCCGCGTGCGGCATCCCAGAAGCCGCAGAGGCGTGCATAAGTGTCTGTCATCTGCGCCACGGCTCCGGCGTCCGTGATCGCGCCCATCATCCAGTCCCTGGCGGCGTCGGCAAAGATCGTGCGGCCCACGGCAAAGCCTTTGACCAGCGGATATTTCGCGGCGACCGAAAAACTTTCCTTCAGCGCACTCTCCTCGGCCCCCAGACCCAGCACCACGATACCACGGGTGTTCGGGTCATGCTCTTCAATGGCGGCGACGGTCCTGGCCCAGGCCTGCGCCGTCGTCATCGGTTCCAGCTTCCACCAGTCGGGATAGACGCCCAGGTCGTAGAAGCGGCGGATCACCTGCGCGGTGGTGTCGTCGCCCACCGGCCCGGCCTTGGACGGGATCACCTCCAGCAGGAATTCCAATCGGTTGCGGCGGCAGGCGTGGAACAGGCGGGTGACAGTCGCCTCCTGTTCGGCCTTCATCTCGGCTGTGTCGTCGGGGTGGTAGAAGCACAGCACCTTGACCACATGCTCCAGAGGCCATTCGTTCAACCCGCCAAAGTCGGGGCCGATCTCGGGTTCCAGCGTCAGTGGGCGCGACCCGGGCCATTCCACCGGGCGGCCGATCCACAGGCCGGTGCCCGCCGCCTTGTAAAGCGCGTCGCGGCCAAGGCGCGAATCGCAGAGAAGGCCATAGCCGGGTTGCCCGTCCGCCACCTGCGCGCAGGCCTCCAGGCACAGTGTCTTGAACCGGCCGATCTTGTCCGGCGTCGCGCCTTCCAGCTCCTCCAGCTGCATCCGGTGGTCAAAGGCGAAGACGCGCATCGTCGACCAGTCGCCCTTGCGGTTGGTGGCCCAATGCACCTGCTCCAGTTCCTTGTCCTTGCGCAGCGCCTTTTCCTTGACGCCGCGTTTCAGAAAGAACTGCAGCTCCGCCCAGGAGGGATAGGCGGGCGTGCAGCCGTGACGCGACACGGCAAACGCACCGCAGGCATTGGCGTAGGTCAAGGCGGTCGGCCAGTCCTGACCGGTCAGCCAGCCCTTGAGCAGGCCAGACATGAAGCCGTCACCGGCACCCAGCACGTTGAACACCTCGATCGGGAAACCGGGGCCGCTTTCGCCCTCGTCCAGCGTCTCTGCGATGTCGCCGGTGAAAGCCACGGCGCCCATCGGGCCGCGCTTGCAGACCAGCGTCGCGCCGGAAACCCGGCGCACCGCCCGCAGCGCCTCGATGGTGTCGGTGGATCCGCCCGCGATGTGAAACTCTTCCTCGGTGCCGACGATCAGGTCGAATAGGTGCAGGGTGCTTAGCAGCTTTTCCGTCACCTTTTCAGACGCGATAAAGCGGCTCTCGCCGTCACCATGCCCTGCTAGGCCCCAGAGGTTGGGGCGGTAGTCGATGTCCAGCGCGGCCTGAATTCCGTTTTTGCGCGCGATGTTCAACGCCTTCAGAACGGCGGCCTCTGTACGTGTGTGCGACAGGTGCGTGCCCGTGGCGACGACCGAACGGGCCTGGGTGATGAACCCCTCGTCGATGTCATCCTCGCACAGCGCCATGTCGGCGCAGTTGTCGCGGTAGAAGATCAGCGGAAACTGTTCCTGATCGCGAATGCCCAGCAGCACCAGCGCGGTCAGGCGTTCGGGGTCGGTGACAACCCCCCGCGTGTCCACGCCTTCCTTTTGCAGTTCCTCTGTGATGAAGCGGCCCATATGCTCATCCCCGACACGGGTGATGAGCGCCGATTTCAGACCCAGCCGCGCGGTGCCTGCTGCGATGTTGGTGGGGGATCCGCCGATGTATTTGTTGAAGCTGGACATGTCTTCGAGACGCCCGCCGATCTGCGCGCCGTAGAGGTCCACCGAGGACCGTCCAATGGTGATCACATCAAGGGTCTTGCCCATGCCAAACTGCCTTTCCGGTCAGACGAACGCGGCACCGCTCTCCTCAGCGCGGTGCGAACTGGGCTAACGTGGTCTGACAGAGGGCGTGTGGTCAATTCCCGTGACGCGCATTCCTTGCATTCATGAGAGGGAAAGCGTGCCGGTACTGCCACGCAATGAGTTGAAAACGTCATCTGCATGCGCCGATCAGAAGGGGCTGGGGCGACAGAGGTGGCGCTAAACGGATTCCGGCAAATACAGGTCGGGGCCAAGAAAGTGCTGGCCCGATGCGGTTGTCTCTTTCTGTTGGGCCGATTCAGACATCAACCGGACAGTTGCTTCGCACAGCCGTTCAAGAGGTGTGGCGATGGCCATTTCGGCATAGCGATCCACCAGCGCAGCGCGCGACTCAGGGGTGAGTTCGTGCAGGATCAGCGCAACCTGTCCCGGTGCGCGAACCTCGCGCAGCGCGGCGATGGCCCCCTCCATGCCGCCGCCCGCGCAATAAAGTCCCCGCAGGTCCGGATGCCTTTGCAGCAATTCAAGGGTTGCCTCATAGGTCAACTGCCGCGTCTCGAGGTTAACCATGGTGTCCAGCACCGTGAAATCGGGGTTGTATTCGCGAAAGTAGCTGCGAAACCCGGTTTCGCGCAATTCGTGGCCGTGCCAGCGGTAACCGCCAACAAACACGGCCAGTTTGCCGGGCCGGGCGACCGCTTTCAGCATCATGTGTGCCGCGATGCGACCGGCCTTCATGTTGTTGAGGCCGACATAGCCTTGCCGGATGCCTTGAGCGAAATCGTTCAGCAGGGAAAAGCAGGGTATTCCCTGTTCCTGCAAGTGCGAAACAGTGTCGGTGATCTGGACATGATTGACCGCAGAGGCGGCGATGGCATGACAGTCCCCGGACAGTTGTGTCATCAGCTCGGCAATATCGCCCGGGCTTTGCGAGGCCACAAACTCCACCGATATCCGTCCCCGGATACCCGGCGCGCGGGTGACTGCCACTTCCATTTCTCGCGCAACCGCCTGCCAGAAGGTCTGCCGCCCCTTGGGAAAGACAAAGCCGAACCGCACCTCGGGCAGATCCGCGAACATCCGCTGCCCGATCAGCGCTGCGGCGTGATACCCGATCCTTTGCGCGGCGTCATAGACCCGGCGCGCGGTTTCCTCGCGGACCTTGGCTCGGCCATTCAGGACGCGGTCCACCGTCGCTACGCTGACCCCGGATTCGCGGGCAAGGTCGGTGATGGTGGGGCGTTTGGCCATGGTGCCTCTTGCAAGCGTGACGGAGAGAATATTTGCATGTTGATGGATTTTGAGAGAATGCCAACCCCCTGCGGGCGTGCCTCTCGGGGATTCGCACCCGGGCAGAGTAGCCTGAGCGGATGTGGGCGGGCGTCAAGGTTTGGCGGATCGACCGGACAAGCCGCACCGCGCTGATGCACATTTCCGGATCAAGGGCCCGATCCTGGGCAGGCTTGACGATGCCCGATGAGCGCGCCTAGACGGTGGGGTCTTCGGCCGCGCGCTCCAGCTTGTCGAAGGCACGCGACAGCAGTTCCTGATCGACCTCGTCAAGGTAAGAGCGCAGCGCCTTCTGGCGCGCGCGCATCCGTGGAAAGGTGTGCTCAAAGACCGCGAGACCCTTGCCGGTCAGATTGAGGTGCAGCGCCCGATTGTCATTGTTGTCGCGGGAAATGGCGATGAGACCTTCGGTGTTGAGCGTCTTGACGTTCCGGCTGATCAGGCCCTTGTCCATGGCCGTCATGCGCGAAAGCTGCGCTGCGGTGCAGCTGCCGCCATCGCCAAGCACGGCGATGATGCGCCACTGGGTGAGCGTGATCCCCGAATGGTCGCGCAGGATGCGCGAGGCCTGAGCGTTCAGCTTGGCCTGTACGCGGGAAATCTTGTAGGTCAGGAATTGGCCAAGCGACGCTTGCGGTTCGTTGCTTGGGGTAATCTCGCCTGCCATATGACTGTGCCCTTCAAAGTCTTTCATAAGTCTGAGTTTGATCCCGGTTAATAGAGGTTAACCGCAAATTTTCCGGCGTGAAGGAAAAATCGACTTCTCCGATCAGGTTTCAGAGTTCGGCGACAGGGGAAACTCGAACCGATTTGGCGCTCCAACCGAAAACGGGCGACCCACAAGGGTCGCCCGTCTCTTTTCAAGCGTTGCGCGCCTGTCAGTATTGGCAGACGGCGCCGGCGGTCTGCAGCACCGAACCCGGTGTATTGGGCAGGCGCATGAAGGTCACCCGGCGGTTTTCGGCCGCGCGCGGATCGTACTCGTTCTTGAGCACAAACTCGCCCCAGCCCACCGGGTAGAGAGGAACGCCGACATAGGCCCCTTCCAGTGACCGCGTGACCGAAGCCGCACGGCGCAGAGAAAGGTCGCAGTTGTAGCTTTCGGATCCTACCGCATCGGTATGGCCGATCACCGCATAGGATGTGCCCTTGAGCGCCGGATCGTTCAGCGCGGCCAGCAGGCTGTCGACCTTGCCGCGTTGGTCATTGCGAATGCGATCACTGTCATAGTCAAACTCGATGGTGATCGCGACCGAAGGCAGCGCCACCTTGCCCGTGGTCTTGGGCTGAGGCGCGTCGTACTTGGGCGGTTCAGCCGGCGGTGTCTTGGTGACCGTCACCTTGTTGGTGTCAAGGTCCAGAACAAGGGTCTCGAACTGGACCTGCGGCCCGGCACTTTCAAAGGCGATACCGCCGGGGTCGATGTCAACGCTGGCACAATTGGCCGCGTTGGGGTTCAGCAGGCAGCTTGCCATCTGGCTTTGCGGCTGCGGTTTGGTTTCGACCAGCGGGTCGGAACCGGGGATGAAGATTTCGCCGCTCTGCGCGTGGCCCGCCATCGGCAGGCCAAGGCAGAGAGCGACGCTCAAGGTCAACTTTCGCATCGCTCTCATCTCCTCAGTATTCCCGCACGACGACCGAGATCTGGGCCTTGGTCACGTCGGGGTTGTGCTTGGACACGGCGCGGTAGTCGACGCCGCTGTCGGACTTCTTGGCATCCTTGGCACCCGCATTGAGGTCAAGCACCAGGGTTTCGTTCACGATGCCTTCGTAGTGGTCCTTGGACACGGTCTTGTGGCCGGCCGAGCAGGACACCTTGGAGGTATCGCGGGTCACCTTGTCGATGGCTGCATCGCTGCCGTTGCAGATCGCCAGGATGGTTTCGAGACCCGGTTCGGATGTGCGCAGCGCACCCTGCGGCGGGAAGATATACTGCGAACCACCCGGGATCACGATGTCCGGCAGACCCGGGAAGGGGTAGAGAACGCAGCTGTCATGATCGTCGTCGATCGAGATAAGCGTCAGACGGCAGTCGTGGCGCGGTTCGATGTAGACTGTCAGCTCGTCACCCACCTTGTAAGTCGGCTTGTCGGTATAAACCGTCAGGTGGCTCTGAACTGCGGCCGAGTGCTGAAGCGGATCATAGTTGTCACCGTACTTCTTGGCGTCGTCATGGGTCTTGATCGGTTCCTTGCCGGTCACAACATAGGTGGTCGCGTCCTTGTTGGGTTCGACGTAGTCCGTCGGCTTTGCGGGCTCGACGTAATCGACCGGCTTGTCGGGTTCGACATAGTCCGCCGGTTTCTTGGGTTCGACGTAGTCAACCGGCTTGTCGGGTTCGACATAGTCCGCCGGTTTCTTGGGTTCGACGTAGTCAACCGGCTTGTTGGGTTCGACATAGTCGACCGGCTTCTTGGGTTCGACGTAGTCCGGTGCCTTGGACGGCTCGACATAGTCGACGTCCTTGTGGCCGTCTGCCTTGACGTTCACAACCTTCTTGACCGGCGCATAGGGCGTGTCCTTGACGATCTGATTGGTCGAATAGGACAGGTCTGCCGTCGAGACGTACTGGGTCTGGTACGGGTAGTAGTCCGTCAGCTTCTCCAGCAGGACCGGATAGGCCGCCGTCCATTCATCTCGCGCAATCGGCGAAACATCCAGACGGGTCAGCAGACCGGCCATGTCATGCCCTGCAAAGGCCATGCGCCTGCGCAGTTCATCCGAGGTCAGGCCCAGTTCGTTGGCCGCCTGGTTGAAGTCGATGAAGTAATCGACATGGTAGACAAACAGCCCACGGATCGGCTCAAGACCGGCCGCCTGTGTGGACGGTTCGATGCCCGCGCTTTCCAGCGTGTTGAGGAAGGCCTCTGTGTCGCGCTGGAAGTACTCGTTCACGACGTCCTTGCCCGGGTAGATCGCGTCGATGGTCTGACGTGCCGAGGCCGACAGGGACAGGTTGCCCATCGCAACTTCGCGCACGTGGTCATCGTTCAGGCGGATGCCCTTGGAGTGGCACGAGATGCACGAGATGCCGTTGACCACCTCACCGGTGCCGTCCGGATAATCCGTGTCACGCACGATCGAGGTCGGACCGACGTTCAGGCGGGCACCGTCTGCGGTGTTTAGGTAATAGGCGTGGAAGCCGTTGGGCAGGGTAAAGATCGACTCGCCGCCGTCATGTTCGAAGGCAAGTTCGGGGCCATAGGCATCAATCGGACCCAGCGGGTATTCAAAGAAGCTCTGACGGCCTCTCGAGCCGGCAAAGTCATACGACGTCCAGAAGAAACCGGTGCCCAGCGGGTGCCGTTCGATCAGGCGGTTGTGCGAGGACACACCCGAGTCCTGGAAGCCGGCGCGGACGACCTGTTCGTTCAGGATGTTGCGCTTCATGTCCAGGCCCAGCTTGGCCTCAAGGCCCTGCACGGTGTCCGGCAGACCCAGCATGTCATAGTACAGCGGCGACACCGAAGCGGTGGCGGCGAACCAGTCGGCCCGGATGACCGGAACCTTGGTGCCGGCCAGGTGCTGCAACGACCCGAGGTAGGGATCGACGTCGCTTTCCATGGCATAGGGATACTCGGCTTCCAGGTAGCTCCAGGTTTCATGCGTCCAGTCGAGGTCCGGCAGGAAGACCCGCAACAGCACGCCGTGCTCGTCGACCTTTTCATACCGGTAGACGTTCGGGTTCCAGCTGAGCGCATTCATCAGCTTCACGGTGGCCGCGAGATACGCCTGATAGTTGGCGTCCGTCACCTCGGGGTCGTTCCACATCGGCCGCATCGAGATATAGCGGACGCGGTCGCGGCGGTTGGTCGGCAGGCTCTGCATGTCGGAATGCGCCATAGCGTACAAGTCGGCCAGCGAGATGTACTGACGCGGTTCCGGTGCACTGTCGCCGATTGCGACGATCCAGTCCTCAAGCAGCTTCAGCTCGGCCTCGCTGGGCACGCAGGAGGGATCCCAGCAGTTGTCCGGCATTGCCGGTGCGCCACCGGTGATCACCTGGTACAACTTTGAGTTGGACGGATCGCCCAGCTTGATGAAAGACGGGTCGTTGGACAGGCGACGCACGTCCAGCACATGGCCGAACCCGGCCTTTGGCTTGGTCAGGCCCGATCCGAGTGCGCCCTGCTGGTGGCAGTCGGCGCAGTACTTGTCCAGAACGGCATAGGCGTCCTTTTCATAATCGGTTGCATCCGCAGGAAGCTGATAGTCCAGATCCTCCGGATCTATCAGCAAGGTTGAATCCTGCGCAGAAGCGGGCAGGGCGAAGGCGGTCGCCAAGGCTATGACGCTCACCTTCATCAGGTCGTTGGGTTGCATAACATAGTCTCCTGTTGAAAGAGTTCTTGGGGTGGAATCTGGTTAATGGCACCGGATCGAGAGGTACTTTTTCGATGCCCAGCCGGTCACACCGGCAGAGCCTTTGAAAGGGTTCTTGCACTGGCCCGAGATGCATTGGACCTGGGCCCAGCTGCCGCTCTGGTTCAGCACCTTGAGGGTGTCCCCGAGATAGGTTTCAGAGACGATCCGACCGCGGGTGCTGGCCTGCGTGCGGATATTCAGGAAGCCCGACCCATTGTCGCGGGTGCGGCTGTTGTAGCGGTCCAGGTTGATCACGGTGGCGGTGCACTGCGTGACGGGCTGGTGCGTCGGCTTGGACGAGGCGAGGTAGCGGCTGGAGGCCCAGCCGGTCTGCCCGTTCGACAGGCGCACATTGTTCCAGCCGTCGCTTGAGCGCAGAATGCTGACCTTGTCGCCATAGTCGATCCGGTTGATCACGCCGTACTGCGTGCCCGGACCCGAGCGGATGTTCAGGTGATCCGTCCCGGTGACATACATCGGGACGCTGTGACCGGGGGCCGGCGGAGGCGTAGTGTCAGGCGTCTTGAGGTAGGTGATACGCTCAATATAGACGCGTGCCAGGCAATCGGTGTCAGCCAAGCAACGGTTCCGCGTGCCTTCCAGCCACTGGTACTGCTCCGAGGCGGACACGGCGCGGGCGGGCGTGGCAAAGGCTTTTTCCATCTCCTTGTCCAGACCGGCGATATAGCGGTCGGAACAGATCGTGCGTTCCGTCGTGTTCAGGTTGCCGTTCCGGCACCAGGGGCGCAGGTTCTTGTTCTCGACCGGGGCCGGTGTCGGCGTGGGAACCGGCACGGGTGTCGGGGCCGGGGCAGGCGTCACGATATCCATGTCGCCGCTACCGCCGTTGCCGCCGCCATCAATCACGTCATTGCATTGGCGTGCGATGTAGGACTTCGCGAGGATCGAATAGGTGTGATCGCCGCAAACCTGAAGGTAGGCCTCGTAGGCAAAGCACTGGGCGTAGTCCTTGGCCTCGTCATACAGCGCGTCGCACATTTTCAGCGCGGTTTCCTGCACGCCCGGATCAGGCGGCGCGATGACGATGTCATCGCCGGGGTCGGGTGTCGGCGCGGGTGTCGGTGCGGGCGTCGGCACCGGCTGCGGCACGGCGGCCGCCTTCAGCACCTTGGACTCGGCCAAAATCTCGGCCATCGGAATGGCATAGTTGACCGAATCGCGGTTCGACCCGGCGTGATGCAGTCCGACAACTTTTTGCAGGCTGGCGTCAATCACCGGAGAACCGGAGTTGCCCGGCAGGGTGTCACAGGTGTGCAGCAATTGCTTGTTCGACAGTGCCGGGCTGTTGGCGCGGCACTTTTCACGGCTGATGCGCTGCGCCTCACCCATCGGGTGGCCGATGACCCAGTAGGGGTCGTTGTCCTGCGCTTGCACGGCGGTTAGTTCCAGCATGCCGAAATCGGCAGAGGGATCGCCGATCACTTCCAGCACCGCGTAGTCCAGCGCCTTGGAGGTCTCGACCGGCGTGGGAATGACCGTGTAACGGCGGGTGCCGGTTTCGACCCCGGTCTGGCGGTAGCCCGCGATGAACATGATGGAATCGATGCGGGTTGCGCCTGCGCGTTCATTGTCCAGAATGCCCGGCACACAATGATGGTTCGTCAGGATGTGCTTTTTATCCACGATGAAGGCGGTGCAGGGATAGACGCCGGTATCCGTCAGGATATCCAGACGCCCCACGGCAAGGCCCAACCTGGAAAACACGCTCTTTTCGGAATAGTTCAGGATCGGCTCATTGTTGTAATCGCCAATGGCCAGCTCCAGTGTGAGGTCGCTGCCGCCGCTCGCAGCCTGATTGCTGCTCAGCACGACCTTGCCAAAGCTCGACCGGTCAAAGCCGACGAACTCCTGCCCTTGTGCCTTTGCCGGCACGACGGCCGTCAGGCTCAGGGCGGTGGTCAAGGATGCGAGTACGGCAACGGTACGCACGGCGATATTCCCTTCGAAAAAAGGTTTCTTTGCAACTTGTCTTCATGTTGGGTCAGAAGAGGCCTTCACGTCAACGAGGGAAAACCCGACCTTCGGCAAAAACCCCTTGGAAAATCAAAGCTTGAGATGCCGGGCGCGTGATGTCGATCTAAAGGATCCTGGCCAGAAAGGCGCGGGTGCGGGCCTCCTTGGCCGCGCCGAAGAGTTGCGACGGCGGTCCGGACTCGAGGATTCGGCCCTGATCGAGGAAGCAGACATGGTCTGCCAGCTCTTTCGCGAATCCCATTTCGTGGGTGGCCAGCACCATTGTCATGCCTTCCGAGCGCAACTGCCGCAGCACGTCCAGCACCTCGCCCACCAGTTCGGGGTCAAGCGCCGAGGTGATCTCGTCGAACAGCATGATCTCCGGTCGCATCGCCAGTGCGCGGACGATGGCGACACGCTGTTGCTGGCCCCCCGATAGCTGATCGGGGTAGTGGTTCATGCGGTCCGCAAGGCCGAAACGGCCAAACAGCGCGGCGATCCGCGGTTCCAGTTCGGACCTGGACTGGCGGTGGATGCGGCGCGGCGCCAGCAGGGCATTGTCCAGCGCGGTCATATGCGGGAACAGGTTGAAGCTCTGGAACACCATGCCGATGCGCTGCCGCACCGCTTGCGGATCAAACCCCGGTTCCGAAATGTCGGTGCCGTCCAGCAGGATGCGGCCGTCGTCAACGGGCTCCAACAGGTTCATGCAGCGCAAGAGGGTGGATTTGCCCGACCCGGACGCGCCGATCAGGCAGATCATCTGGCCCGCGTTCACTGTCAGGTCGATTCCTTCCAGTACCGTGTTGCCGCCAAAGCTTTTGTGGATGTCGGACAGGATCAGGCTCTGCATCAGCTGCGCGCCTTTCGCTGCCGGTTCATCAGGTGGTCGGCATAGCGCGTGGCAGGGATGGTGATTGCCAGAAAGATCAGCGCGGCCCCGACATAAGGCGTGAAATTCGCCATCAGCGATTTGTAGACCCCGGCCTGCCGGAAAATCTCGACCGGGCCGATGAAAGACAGAAGGGCCACGTCCTTTTGCAACGCGATGAACAGGTTCATGTTGGCCGGCACCACGCGGCGGACCGCCTGTGGCAAGATGACAAATCGCATGGCATCCGCCTGCGACAGGCCCAGCGACAGGGCCGCCGCGCGCTGGCTTTCGTGGATCGACTCGATGCCGGACCGGATGACCTCGGCTACGTAGGCGGCATAGACAAGGATCAGCGCCAGCGAACCCCAGATATAGGGGGAATTCCAAGGCCGGGGCAGGCCGAGCCCGGGTATGCCGAAACCGATCAGGTAGATCACAAGGATCACCGGCAGCCCCCGGAAGACATCGGTGAACAGGATCGCTACCAGTCGCAGCGGGTAGAGCGCCGGGGTGCGCAGATCGCGCGCAATGGCGACGGCGAGACCGAGGGCTGCAATCAGTGGCGCGCACCAGGCAAAGATCGCGATGTCGAGCAGGAAGGCCTCGAGCAGGCCGGGAAAGGTCTTGGCCAGCACCTCGCCGTTGAAGAAACTGCGCTGCACGCGGTCCCAGCCCGGGGCCATCGGGATCAGCACGACAAGCGCGAGGATTACCGCCGCCGTGGAACTGGCGGCGATCAGGTTGGCGCGGCGGCGCTGGCGGGCCTCGAAGATCTGGCGGCGGGTGGGCATCAGGCATCCGTCATGCGGGTGGAAAGCGGAGCAGGGGGCGCCGCCCCGTCCCTGCGGGACTCCCCCGGAGATATTTGGAGAGAGAAGAAACAGGGGCGCGGTGCCACCGACCCCCGCGGCGATTACTCGATGACCGGGACGCCCGTTGTCTGTTGCAGCCATTCGGCCTCGATCTCGGCCAGTTTGCCGCTGTCCTTGAGAGCGGTCAACGCGGCGTCGACGCAGGATTTGAGCGGGTTGCCCTCTTCCATCAGCAGGCCGAACTGGTCTGGATTCGCGGACCGGTCGGGTGGGAACTGACCCAGGATCACACCACCTTCGACCACAACTGCCGACAGGTAGAGCGCCGTCGGCAGGTCAAAGAGCGCGGCGTCGATCTGGCCCGCCTGCATGGCCGCCGTCACATCCACGTTGTCGCCGTAAAGCATCGGCTGTTTGTCCGGACCGATAAGGTCCGTCAGCATCGGAACGGCGGTGGTGTTGGCATCCGCCCCCCAAAGCAGCGTTTTCAGGCTGTCGACCCTGGCCTTGGCGCCGCCGTCGACCACCGATTGCGTGGTCAGGACCGCCATGGCGGAACTGTAGTAGGGCTCGGAGAAATCGACCACTTTTTCCCGGTCTTCGGTGATCGAGAATTGCTGCAGGTTGAAATCGAAATCCTTGGCGCCGGGCTGGATCGACTGGTCAAAGGAGGTGCGGACCCAGGTGACGTCCTCGGCCGCGAACCCCATTTCGGCGGCGACGGCATAGGCGACGGCGGCCTCGAACCCCTTGCCGCTTTCGGGGGCGTCGTCCAGCACCCAGGGGAAGAAGGCCGGGTTGCCGGTGGCCACCGTCAGCGTGCCTTCGGTCAGGGTCTTGCCCATGGCGCAATCGTTCTGCGCAATGGCCGTGGTCGCCATCAGGCAGGCGAGCGCCGTTGTGGTGGTGAGGAATTTCATCAGTGGCCCCTGTCGGTTTGTGGTTGGGTGCAGCTTTGCCAGTGCGGTCGGGCTTGTCAATTTCGCAGCGCGTGTCTGCCAATGTCCGGCGGTCTGGAAATCCGCGCCGCCTCATGCATCGCGGTGCGCGTCAGCCCGGCTTGTAGAGCCTGTTTGCCTCGGGGTCGTCCTTGGAAAAGGGCAGCGCGTCCAATTCGTCCCAGAGCGCGGTCGGCAGCGTGGCGCCAGCCCAATCCAGCGTCTGCTGTACCCGTTCCGGACTGGAGACGCCGATCACCGTTGAGGTGATGCGCGGGTCGCGCAGCGAGAATTGCAGCGCCGCCGCACCGGTGGCCACGCCGTGCCGGGCGCAGATTTCCTCGATCGCGCGGACCGGGGCGAGGGCGGTCGCGTCTGCCTCCTGATAGGTGACGCGCGGCATCTGGGCGCTGCCCTTGGCCAGCACGCCGCCCGCAAAGGGGGCGGCATTCAGCACGGCAATCTCCTGATCGTGCGCATAATCGAACAGGGCCGAGGCGGCGCGGTTCAGCAGGGTGAAGCGATTGTGCGAGATCAGCGCGTCAAATGGGTAGGCGCGCAGGAGCGGCTCCATGACGTCGAGGCGGCCCATGGCCAGACCGACCGCCTGCGCCAGTCCCTCTTCGCGCAGCTTGAAAAGCTCGTCCAGCGCGCCGCCCTCACTCGTGATCTCATCCAGATCGCGGGCGTGTTCGGGGTCGTGCAGATGGAGCAGCGGAATGCTGTCGAGGTTGAGGGCCGTCAGGCTTTCCTCCAGCGACTCGCGCACGCGGGCGGCGTCAAAGCGCCGGGTTTCCATGTCGCGATCCAGCTTGGTCGAGAGGACGAACCCCTCGGGCAACCCGCCGCGGTCCTTGATGACCTGTCCGATGCGTTCTTCTGACCGGCCAAAACCGTAATTGCGCGAGGTGTCGAGGAAATTCACCGGGCCGTCGAAGATGGCGTTGATGGTGTTCCGTGCGCGCTCTTCGCTGACCGAATAGCCGTAGGTGTCGGGCATGTCGCCAAGGGCGGAGGCGCCAAAGCAAAGGTCTGTGACTTCGAGATCGGTCTTGCCGAGGGCGTAGCGGGCCATAGGGGGCCTCCTGATTGTCCGGGTTTTGGACAATCTGTGACCGGATCGAAGCGGCAAGGCAAGGGGGGCCTGCGGGGTGTCGACGCGTGGACAGCTCAGCGGAAACGGAGAATCAAAGGGTTACAGGGGCGTTTCGACCCTTTGTTTGGAATTGCCCGGCGCAGCGCTCCTGTGCCGGGGTGGTCGGATGATCGCATTTGGAACATTGAAAAGGCCTCGGCACGAAGGGGCCGGACTCTTTAGCAAATGTGTTGCTGGTCGCGCGTCGTTGCATGCGCGATCAGTTGTAGAGGAGCTATGCCGGGAAATGGGTGACGGTGTTTGAGACGGCGGCGTATCGTGGCGGGTGATCAAGCCTGCCAGAACTTCCAGAAGGAACGATACACCTATGACGAACGATACCGACATAATCGCCCTGCGTCAGCCGGAAACTGTTGATGATCCGCTGACCGAGATTGCCCGGAATGGCGCGCGCCGGATGCTGGCGGCGGCGCTTCGGGCCGAAGCCGACG
>JAXMNQ010000069.1:0-25381 GCA_034670345.1 Paracoccaceae bacterium
ACCTGGTGGTCGCGCTGGCGCGTGACATGATCGAGGCGCCGCAGCCGATGTCCTGCCGCCGCGGGGCCGAGGTGCTGGGTGCGTCGCGTCACAGCATCTGGCGCTGGCGGATGGCGATCATCGGCGCTCTGAAGCCGGAGCCCGACGCCACTCTTTCTGGCATCGTCGAAGCCGACGAAGCCCGCCAACGCGAGAGCCGAAAGGGGTCGAGGGAGTGGGTCAGGCACCGGCGTGACCCCGCCAACCACCCGGTGCCGCCGCGCCTGAGGTGGCGAGCCTATCGGCGCAGGAGCGGTTCGGCGGGAGCACCTCCGGGGGGGGCTGGCTGGCCTGGGAGAAAAAGCTCCTCGCGGCAACCGATCACGCTGGTCACCGAGCCTTCGAGGGTGAGGCGCGGCCGAACGCCGACGCGGGCCAGGCGGCGGTCTCGGGCGCCCTGTTGCCGGTGATGGCGCCGGACGCGGTGCTCTGCAACGACGGCTTTGTCACCTACGAAAGGATCGCGAAGGACGCGCGCATCCCGCGCTTCGCGCTCAACGCAGGGCGGCGGACGGAGCGCACCCCGCGCAGCCACCACATCAACACCGTGAACGCCCTGGTCAGCCGTTTCCGCGCCTTCATGCAGCCCTTCTGCGGACCCGCGTCAAGGAACCTTGCAGCCTACGGCCGATGGCATGCCGCCCGAAACAACGTGGACCGCCCCTACCTTCATGCGCTCAGGCTGCTGCTCGCTTCAGGCCCTCGCGCCAACACGGTTTGCTGACACCGCCTCTTCGGGTTTGTCTCCCCTCCCAGCCATCTCTGATCCTCCTGAAACGGGATATTACTATTCCAGTCGGTGGACCACTTCAGTGGGCGCACTCCAGCTTGATTTCAGGGGATTGACGTCAAGGTCTCCGCAGTCTGGATGCCGGTCATTTGTTTCATGTTCCGGTTCGACCCGATGCATTTCGCGCGGCAAGCCGGGGCGAAATGCCGGTCCAACAAAGTCCCAGAATTCCTCCTCATACATCTTCCATTTTCTCCTTTTGCAGCGGCCGCCATCGGTGAAGTGAAAGCGGTCATGAATTGGACGCTAAACAAAGCGCACCCCGACCCTCGGACCCTGGAGCCTGGTCAAGTTTTGTGTGCCATGAGCAGCAGATCGGCGCGGGTCCAAATCAAGTAGCATCCAAACATGACCGCCGGTGCGACGACTTGCGCAACGCCCGGAGGCGTCTCCGACCCGGCAACCAGGCGACCCAGTTCGACCCCGAGGCTGATGAGGGCTGGAGCGCGACTCACCACCACGGCAAGGCGCAGCAGCCGTGGCAGCCGGTTGCGATCAGGCCCGGCTCCGTGGACCTCCGGCACGATTGCGGTGCCCAGCTTTCCGCCTGCCAGGAGGGTTCCCGATACCAGCGCAAGCACGAAGTCACCAAAGTAGACCAGGGAGACGGTCAGCGCCATCGCGCCGAGACCGGACAAGAAATCGCCCAGACGATTCAGACGGATGTCAGGCGGAGCGCCGTCCTTCCAGGCCCGGTGATAAATCTCTCCTGACATCAGAAAGATCATGATGGCCAGCGTCAGCCAGGACGCACCGGGGCTGCCGAAGAAGTAGGCGTTCAGCATTTCGAGTATGCTCGTCCCGGCTCCGCCCGCGGCCTCGGCGAATTGCAGGGTAATTCCCGTCGAAAGAGCGATCAGGTTGCCCAGGTTATACAAGCCTCCCGGTCCACTCAAACGCTGCCGTAGAGCAGTTTGCTTCGCTGGTCCGCTTCGCTTTTCGGAGCGAAGTCGGTCAACAGGGTTCTGTGAGATCGGAACTGTCATGAAGTTGTCCTTTCCTGGTCGATGTCCGCGGGGATTGCGGGGCGCAGAAGCCGCGCCAGTCCGATGATCAGCCAGGTGACCTGAATGAAGGCACAGGCCGGGTTGCAGCCTTGGAAGAGGCTGGTCAGGACGAGCGCTGCGGCAGCAGTGTTGAAGGCAGCATAGGTCGTTCCGTTGCCGTCCAGTCTGCCGACTTGAACGGCGGCCTACGAAGCCAAAAAAAGTGCGGCTCCCAGAATACCGATCAGTTGCATGAGCATGGGAATCATCGGTGCTACCGATGAAGATTTCAGTGAGGCGCTAGCCGGCGGTTAGGGCCACCCATTCAATGGTTACGGCGGTGTTTTCTTCAGGTGGGTCGACAATCGTGATGAACTGGATCGGCGACGACATGGACTGAAGGATGATCCATTCGCCGTGGTGGCCGTCTTGCAGACGATCCGGATCTTCCACGATACCCGGAACGATCCAATCCATGCTGTCATCGATGATGTCGACTTCGGTCTCGCGCGTCCGCGTGTCGATGAATTCAAAGCTGTCGCCGTCCATTCTGAAACTCCTTCTATGTACCACGTGGGCGATGTTTTGTCATTGAAAGCAGCGTAGTACCGGCTCTCGAGCGAGGCTATCAGCCAAATGCCCTATTTGGCCTGGTGCATATGCTGTATTCTTATTTCGATTCCAGCGGTTCACAGATGTCCGCGGAGATTGCGGGGCGCAGAAGCCGTGCCAGTCCGATGATCAGCCAGGTGACCTGGATGATGGCACAGGCCGGGTTGTAGCTCTCGAAGAGGCTGGTCAGGACGAGCGCTGCGGCAGCCGTGTTGGCGAGCGCGTAGAGACTGCCATTCCCGTCGAGTCTGCCGGTTTGAACCGCCGCGTATGAAGCAAGATAGAGAAGCGCGCCGAGCAGGCCGATGATTTGTAAAGTTGCAGAAAGCACGGTCCTATCCTTACCTTGGGGTTGCGAAGACGTGTTCGTGAGGGAATGCGCAGTCGGAGTCACATTCCGTTGAAACCGGTGCCGGACTTGCCCCATTCAGGTCGTTGGTCGGATCGGACAAAAGTCGGCGGGCTGCTGAAATCAGAAAAACGGATCAAATTCGATTTGGAACGATGACGTGGTGAGCGGTTCTTCCTCGAGACCGCTTGAGCCGCCGGCGGTCGATGAACCGATATTGGTGCTGTTCTCAGATTTTATCGTGAATTCCGTTAATTCAATCGCATTGCGATCCATGTTGGCAGAGGTTCCGTCTGCATCCGGGTCCGCGAAGAGGAATTCGTCGTCCGTCTCGCTGTAATAACGGATATCCATCGCCCCGTAGTCGATCACGAATGAATCCTCTGCCTCGTCGTCACCGGACTGCTTCGCGAGGGGCTCGACGCACGCATAGCCGTCATCCTGCGTTTCCAAGGCAGACCCGACACTCAGCAGTTGGCACCAAGCGTCATGCTCCGCCTGGGAGCCGACGCCGGAACCGACGAAGTCCCAGATGTCTTCGGTGGTATCGGTTGGATCAAGGTATGCCATGCCGGTCTTCCTTCCTCTGTATGCGCCGCGACGTGCGGCCCTGAAAGAAGGCTACCGGACACCCACTGTGCCGGGGATCAGCCAAGTGCCGTATTTGGCCTGGTGCATATGCTGTATTCTTGTGTCGATTGCAGCGGGTCACAATTGGATCGAGCCCGGTCCGGCGGCCAGATGTCTACCGTTCGCAAGTACACGCTCGTCATGACCGGTCTGGATTTGGCGACATCTTTTGCTCATCTACCGGGACCCAGAGGGGATTCCGGGCGAGGCAATGCAAGCGGTGCGGTGCGGTTTGTTACTGCAGGAGGCGCTCAGCGCGTTCGCGTAGCGCCTTTGGGAGTTGCGAAGCAACGGGACGCAGCGCGTCCGAAAGTCGTCCCGTCCAGGGTTCGGACGAAAGTCCGAGTGCTAAGGCGTCCGTCGCGACCAGCACCGCGAAGAAATGCGATCCTGTCGCCTGCGTTGCCGCCCAGGCCCGTTCCAGCCACGCATCCCTTGCCGCCATGTCCCCCAGTGCCGCATCCACGCGCGCGGCGATGCGATAGGCTTGGGCAGACATGCAAGGTTCGGCCTCGTCCGTTGCCAGCAGATCCAGCGCCCGACGGTTCATTTCGCTGGCCAAGGCGATGTCGCCCGCTTCCAGCGCCTGTTCCGCGAGAAGTGGCACGATGATGACCACCGTGAACTTCATTCCCGAGCCTTCGTAGAACCCGAGTTTCTGAGCCACCGGTGCAACATCGCCGATCGCCGCAGCATGCATTACGTCCCCCCAGAACTCGAAGGCCGGAAGGAGTTGTTGCCGACCCAGTTCGCGCGCGTGTTCGGCATAGTGAACCGCTCGGTCGGGCTCTTTCATCATATGCAGCGCCCAACTGGAAAACACCAGCACTGCGGCGCGGCTCATCGGGTGGCCGACCTGTTCGGCCAGATCGTTGGCGGCAAGGATCGTCTGTCGCGCCTCTTCGAAACGGCCCATCGCGACCAGCGTGAAAAGGCTGAGTGCCAGTGAAAATGCGCCGGGGTCCTGACCATATGTCCGGACATGGCGAGCGCTGTCGGCGGTATCGTACCGCTCGGCCGCGGCCTGCAGCAGCGCCAGACCTTCGTCGATGTCTTCGCGATGGTAGATCTTGATCTGACCAAGCGCGAACCGGGACTCTATGAAATGCTCGCGGGTGCCGGTGCGGTCGGCCATGTCTATCAATTGCAGCGCCAACCGATATGCCTCGCGCAGCTTTCCCGCCAGCAGGTTGTAGACGAAAAGCCCGCGAAGCACCGGGAAGAGCTCTTCGCGCGCCCCGGCGATTTCACACAGATCCCGAGCCTTGCGGTAATTTTCCAATACGTCCGGGGCGCTGTAGCCGTAAAGCGCCTGCATCGCGACGCCCATCAGGATTCTCGCATTGAGTTCGATCCCGAGCTGCTCGGCTGGCGTGGCAAGACCGTCCGCCAGCGCGATCACGCGTTCGCAAATGTCGATCACCTCCCGGTTTGCCGCGCGGCCCACGGCGATCCCGGCTGCCTGCAGGAATTGTCCCGCCGCTTCTGACTTCTGACCGGATGCGGCCAGGTGCTCGGCAATTAGGACAGGCGGCGCGCCGGGCTTTTTCTTCAGGACGCCGGCCGCGCGCTTGTGCAACATCGCCAGCCGCTCGCGGGTCAACTGGCCATAAGCGAAATCGCGCAACAGGGCATGGCGGAACTGGAAATGCCCCGGGTCGGCCCCAAAAACCGGAACGATTACCTTGGTATCCCTTATCCGGTCCAGCTCCTCATCAACTTCACCAGGGTCCTTCTTGAGGATCGCGGCGACATCCGCCGTTTCGAACCTGCGCCCGAACACGGAGGCGGCTTCGACGAGAACCGAAGAGTCCCCGGAGATGTCAAATCTGGCGCGAACGGCCCCCGTCAGCGTGTCGGGAACGTCTTTGATCTCTTTCAGGGCGACGCTGGCGCGGAGCAATTCCTCGAGAAACAGCGGCACGCCTTCTGCCCTTTCCGCGATTTGGACGCGGCGTTCGTCAGTGAGGACCGATGATTCCGGTTGCGCGACGATCAACGCTTTCGACTGTTCCTTGGTCAGCGGGCGCAGGTTGAGTGTGACAACATCAGATCCGACCAGAGCATGTGTCCCGCCTACCGGGCGCGATGTGGTCAGCAGGAGGATCGGCGCATTGCCGATGGACCCCGACAGCCGGTCGAGCCATTCCCGGCTGGTCGGGTCGGCCCAATGGACATCCTCGCAGGCGAACATGAGCGTTCCGTTCAGCGCGTTTCGCCACAACAGAGCGTCGAGTGCGTCGAAGGCCCGGGCACGACGCAATTCGGGGCTGGACCGGGCGGCGAGGTCTCCTCCAAGCGCCGGATCGCCGAGGATCTCGCCGATGGCGACATCCAGCATGGCCGAATCCTCTTGTTCCGGCCCCCAAACCTCCCGCAGTGCTGCGGCCTCGGTCTCCTTTCGGGCCGCGATCTGAAGCAGCAAGCGCCGGACCGGCGCAAAGGGCTGTGCGCGATCCATCGGGTCGCACTGCGCCACGAGGACGCGATCGCCGTCCTGTTGGATCCGGTGCAGAAACTCCTGTATCAGACGCGATTTGCCGATCCCGGCCTCGCCGACGATCTGAGCGGCCTGACCGGAGCCCGCGCAGCAACTCGCATGCAACTCGCCGAGCATCTCGATTTCCAGCTTCCGCCCGACAAAAGTATTGTGGTCGGGCAAGGTGTCGGCCCGGAATCGCGTGCGATGGTCGTTCAATCTGAGAAGCACTGAATTTTCAGAGCCGTCCGTTGCTGCCTCGAAGTCGCCAACGGTGACCGCGGCCCGGGTTTTGGGGCAGGCCATGATCCGATCTGCATCTGCTGTGCGCGCCATCTCCGCCGCAATATCGACGAAACCGGCGACGATCTGGTCAAGCGCTGGCGCTGCTGCTCCTGCTTTGCGTGGCGGGACGACGACATGGCCAGTGAAGATTGCAATCTTCGCGGACAGCGCTGCAATTTGCCCCGTGCCTTCAAGATTGTTCGAACTGCTTTGCAAACAGATGGCTGCGCGCGCGGCGGCCTCGGCATCGTGCTCCTTCGACTGAGGAAACCCGAAAACCAAAGCATAGGCGCCACCTCCATGCGAAAGTACTTGTGCACCGTGATCTAGGGCGACGGCCGAAACCGACTTGCGAAGCGTATCTGCGTGCGTGCGGATATCCTCGGGAGGTGCCGTGCGAGCAAGTTCCACGAACCCATCGACAAAGAGATACGCGACAGACGCGATCTGACGCCGCGCCGGACTGCGAGGCACCGGATCCAGAGGTCCAACGTCCGGTGTTTGGTCATGCGGTCCTACGCGAAGCGCCTCTGCCAAGGCGACCTTGGTCGATACGCCCAGCTTGCGGTAAATCTTGGCGAGGTGTGTTCTGACAGTGGACGGCGCGATGCCGAGCCCTTCGGCAATATCCCGAAAATTCTCGCCGCGCGCGTACCGTTCGGCGACCTGAAACTCGCGCTGGCTGAGAACATCCGATGGCTGCAAGGTGCCCAATGGAATAACCTCCCTCGCTGCTGGAAGCCTAGCAGAGCCCGGATTCTTTTCAATGCAAGGCTGTAGTCGACTGATGGAAGTTTACTTCAGGGTAGGAAACATCATCCTCCTTGTCGGATACAACGTCCCGACCGCCATGCATCGTTCCCATAGCGCAACCAGCCTACCGTCGCGGAGTAGCCGGGAGGGTACTGACAAAGGAAACTGGCTTAAGGCGGACCGGGCGGTTTCGTAGCGTTTGGCGATGACCAAACCTAATCTATTTCGCCATTTCCAATCCAGCCGTGAGATCATCCGGATGGCGGTGATGCTCTACATCCTTTTCCCACTCTCGCTTCGGAATGTCGAAGATCTGCTGCACGAGCGGGGCATCGAGATCAGCCACGAAACGGTCCGGTTCTGGTGACGAAGGTTTGGACCGATGTTCGCTGCCGAGATCCGGAAACGGCGGATCGAAGCTATGCGGTCAAGCCGATGGCGATGGCATCTCGACGAGATATTCGTGAAGATCAACGGCGAGACGCATTATCTCTGGCGCGCCGTCGATCACGAGGGCGAAGTGCTGGAAAGCTTCGTGACAAAGACGCGAGACAAGAAGGCCGCTTTGAAATGCCTCAAGAAAACGCTTAAAATGCACGGCCGGTCAGACGCCCTGGTGACGGACAAGCTCCGCTCCCATGGCGCCGCCCTGAAGGAAACCGCCGCAGAGGATCGACAAGAAACCGGTCGCGGCCTCAACAATCGCGCGGAAAATTTCCATCTGCCGTTTCGACGACGGGAACGGGCGATGCTCCGGTTCCGGCGGATGCGAAGTCTGCAGAAATTCGCCGCCTTCTATGCTTCCGTCTACAACCATTTCAACCAGGAACGCGGCCTCACGGGCCGAGACACATTCAAGGCCAACCGCGCCGCCGCTCTTGTAGAGTGGCGCGGTCTCTGCGCGAATTAAGGGACAGCCATCCTGTCATTGGTGAGACCTGTTAGAGTTGGTCTGACACCACCCCGTATGGATATGCACCCGCCGAAGCCGCGTGCGGTTTCATTCAGCTTTTATTCGCCGATCACCGAGAAGAAGATCTGGCCTTCGTATTTGTCGTCCCAGGACCCGCTCCAGTCACGCAGGCCGAAAGTGGCTGTGACCCGGACGTTCGTTCCGGTCAAGAGGTCGGCACGCAACCTCACATCGAGATTGCCGAGGTGATGGTCTCCATCGTTCGAGGAAAACTGGACGTTGAACCCGGTCAGCACCGCCGAGGCGGAACTGACGGCGCCGGGCAAAGTGACGTCGCGCGTGCTGGTTCGGGGACCCGAGCCTTCGAAACGCCCGAAATTGATGCTTGAATTGGCGATCTCCATGTCAAATGTCCTCTTCGGATGAAATCAGTCTCGCCCGCTGCAGAACCTGTGACGCGGCCTGGCCGGCCGGGCGACAGCCGCAGATCTCGTGATCGTCGTCGTGCCTGGGATCAAGCAGCGCAAATCCCTCGGCCGCCGTGACACCCGCCCCCTCGAGACGGACCGTGGCCACACCCTGCCGCGTCGTGGTCCAGAGCGGGAGGTCGCCGCCGCGGGCGATCTCGCCGCCGTCCTCGTCGTACCAGACAAGATTGTCGGACAACATGGTGCGGCCCATCGGGTCATGGGCGATGGCGCGAAAGATGTTTTCGTCGGGAAGAAACTGCACATCGATGACCGCCGGGGGTTCCGTGCCCTCCGTCTTCATGACGGCTTCGGCGGAGGCGGTGTGAAGAAGGTGCACCGCCAGAACCCGCAGTTTCAACTCGTCGTGCCGCGCGTAGCGGAACCGGTGCGGAAGCGATATCTCGGTCTCGGTCGTGCGCGGCGCCACCCCGCGCCATGCGCCGTCCAAATCCTGCCATTGAACGAGGTAGTGAAGCGGCTCCGTGCCGCCCGCCGCCTTCCACTTGAGCGTGGTTTCCCGACCCTCCCTTTGCAGATCGACCGACAGCTTCGGAGGCTCCTCGATCGGCCAGCGTTCGATATCCTTGCCGTCCTTGCGCAGGACAAGCGACCGGGCTTCGTCGGACCAGGGCACTTCGCCCTGCAAGTGGAGCGGTCCGCAATCCTGGTCGCACACCGCGCAGGCCTGCTGCAGCCGGACGCAGGCCAGCACCTCGCACTCGGGTCCCTCCAGGTGGACCTCGTAGTCGGTGTGGGGTCCCGGCCGCCGGATGTGGGCCGGATAGGTGAACGAAGGGCGCAGCGTTACCTTCTTGCCGTCGACCCACAGCGACAGGAACAGAAGCGGGATCCGCCGTCGGATCCATTCCGCGCGCACGGACCCGGGGACAAGGGTCTGCTGCAACGCGTCCGACATCGCCGCCGACGCCATCAGCAGCGACATCCGGCGCGGAGCGGTCGGCGTGTTCGGCTGAGGATCGCCCTTGGCGAACAGCGCCCGGTAGGTATAGGGGCTGATCCAGTCGCTGCCAGAGTAGCCCATGAAATCGCGTCGCGTCACCGGATCGTGGACCCGGTTCAGTGCCGGATCGAATCCGAATTCACCGATGCTGTCGGACACGTAGTTCCCGTATTGCGGATAATCGTCGTCCTGGTTCTGCGGACTGTCGCATCGCACGGGATCGTCGCACGGCGCGTGCTTGCGACCGACGGCGTGCCCGGCCTCGTGCGCCGCGGTCACGCCGCCGCCCACCATTCCGGACCCCGCGCCACCCCCGCCGCAACCGCCCACGCCGGTCAGCGGCGTGCCGGTCGGCAGGACGCCGTACACAAGGTCGTCGGTGTCGCCCTTGATGTCCTTGAGCGCATCCTGCAGGGCGTTGAACCCCGAGCCGCAGCCATCCGCGGCATTGCCGGCCAGGTTCTGGCTGAACTCGAGCGTGGTGAAACCGGAAGTCAGGACATCGCCGGTCGGCCAGACCTTGCGGGTGAAATTGAACGTGTTGTTGAAAGCCGCCATTGACGGCGCGGGCAGATCGAGGCCCATTCCGGTGTAATTGATGCCCACGCCGTAGACCCGAAGCGGATTCACATCGACGAATTGCAGCGTGCGCTGGAACCGAGCGGACCGCTGGCCGGGATTGGACTGGTCGAAGACCTCCAGCGAGATGTCGAGCCTGCCGCGGCACCAGGCCGCCGGCACGGCGAAGTTGAGCGTATGTCCCGCCTGGGCGCGATCGATCTCGCTGGCCGCGAGGGGTGTGATGCCTGCCATCGGGGGCAGCACCGTTTCTGCACCGCCGGACCGCAACCTCAAGTCGCCGGACAGCGTAGTGATCGGCGGCAGGCCGGACGTGGCGGCGTAGTCCACGTAGAACCGCAAGCCGGTCAGCTTGCCGCCCACCAGCGGCATCGAGTTGTCGGGCATGACGTTCGCGGAATCGAGGTGCTCCGACGACCGGAAATATTGTGTTGCCTGATTGACCTCCATGTCCATCACCTGAAGATCGCCCCGCGGCGGCGGTGCGGAAACCGGGGCTAGTTCCGCGAAAACGGTGACGTTGATGGAGCCGGTGTACTCGTCGTCCCATGTGCCGGACCAATCGCGACACCCCAAGGTGCCGTTGGCGATCACCACATTTCCGTTGATCGTGGTTCCCAGCTCGACCTGGAGAACGCCGACATGGTGATCCTCGCCGACAAACCCGATCTGGTAGCCACGGATCGTCGCAACGGCTTTTTCGACCTGCCGGGGGAAGACCAGGGTCGAGGATGCGAGCCGTGGACCGGAGCCACGGGTGACGGGAAAATTGATGGACGTCTCGCGAATGGGCATGACAAATCTCCAGATCGCTTGGTGGGTCCCGGCATTCTCGAATGAATGGGGGGCCAAAAATCACCGCGCCTGATTCTATACCTTGGAGAATATCACACTTTTGCGAATCCCCCAAAGGTTGAGTGGATTGCCAATCCGGGCAATCTCATTACAATACACGGTTCGCCGCGGAGACTGCAGCTTGCTTTTGGGATCGGCTGGGACCCGGAGATGGTTAGTCAGCCCGCTGCCCTGAGGCAAGCCATGTTCCTCTGGCACTGCCGCTCGACGGCATCGCGACCGACAGTCTGGGCGATGCCGCGGCGCTGCATCCGGGACTGTTCGGGAACGCTGAACAAGCCAAGAAAGCCTTTGCGCGGGGCGGATTTAAGGGACAAAGCCTGATAAGTACATACAAGGAAATGTCCCTTGAATCGGCTGCCTGCCGACGGCCCGGGCGCGGGCGTGGCTGGCAGCGGGCGTGGTGGATTGACGGCGTTGGGGAAACGGCCAGGAAAACCTTGGAAACGGCCAGGGGGTCGCTCGCCGAGTGGAGATCCGTAGTCGAATGACATGGTGTGTTTGCGGTGATCGCTCTCCTCGGGCGAACGAGGTCCGGTATGCTGGCCTCACCAATCACAAGCCGTAGAGGAGAACGACCATGTCCCATTATGTTGGCCTGGATGTATCCGTCAAATCCGTTTCGATCTGTATTGTAGACGCGCAGGGCACGATCCTGGCGCGTGGGGAGACGGCGTCGGACCCGGATCGGATTGCGTCCTTCATCGACGAGCATGCACCTGATCCGGAGCGTGTGGTGCACGAGAGCGGAATTCTGGCCATCTGGCTGACCCGCGAGTTGGAGAAGCGCGGATTGCCGATCATCTGCATTGATGCGCGCCTTGCGCACAAGGCTTTGTCCGGGAGGATCAGGGCGTCTCGGTTGATCTGGTCCGGATCGCAGCCGAAGACACGAGCGAGCTCGCCCGGACTCAATTGAACGGTCAGTTCGCCCGGACGCAGGTCTGTGCGCTCGATCAGGGTGAGACAGGAATTAGTCGTCTGGGTAGCCTGTATTTTTGCGGTCATCGTGGATATCACAGCGGCAGACAGGTCGTTTATCAGAACAGCTATGATGTCGTGCCGTTTCAGTGTGTCGCTGACCAGATCGGCAATCAGCCCCTCCAGTTGCTCCGCTGGTAGACGCCAGGCATCCGGGTGCTCCTTGCTGCGATCCTTCACCAGCCTGTGGGAGATGTAGTACCGCAGGCGCTTGCCAGCCTTCCGGCTGTGGCTGGGCGTCAACCGGTCACCGGTTTCGTCAAAGAGCTTGCCGACCAAAGGTGATCGCGTGGCCTTTCTTGTCGTTCCGCGGACCTTGGTAGCCGTGCCCTCAAGTGTCTGCTGAACTTGATCCCACACATCGGGATCAATGATCGCCGGATGCTGTCCGTCATACACCTGCCGCTTGCGGGCACACGGCCGACCGGGCAGGACCCGGCGCCGTGTTTCAGCACCGTCTGGCGCCCGCGTCATAGTGCTGGACGACAGCCTCGCCACGCTGCCGATCGCCGAGGCCGACCTCGGCATCCCGTGGAACTGGCGCATCGGCCCGGCGAGCCGCCCGGTCAGTGACGAGACCTATGTGGCGCAGGCCTTCACGCCGGTGGGCGTGGGGCTGAGGCCGTTCTCCGTCGTCCATGTTGAGCAGCCGTGGCGCACGCCACGCGGTCCCGGCGATCTGACCATCCGCTGGACGCGCCGGTCCCGCGCGCTCGCGGCCGACAGCTGGGGCGGGCTTGAGGTGCCGCTCGGCGAGGAACTGGAAGCCTACGAGGTCGAGATCCTCGACGGTCCTGCTGTGAAGCGGGTGCTGAGCACGGCCACCACCAGCGCGGTCTACACCGCCGCCCAGCAGAACGCCGATTGGGGCGTGCCGCTCGGCCCCGGCGACACGCTCGACATCCGCATCTTCCAGCTCTCCGCCCTCGTCGGGCGGGGCGCGCCGAAAACAGTGACGCTGACCATCTGAGGCCATCCCATGTCCGACGCCACGACCCATCTCCTGCTTCCCTACATCCTGGCGGCGCAGGCCCAGAAGCACGTCACCCACAACGAGGCGCTGCGGATCCTCGACGGGCTGGTGCAACTCTCCGTGCTCGACAGGGACCTGACCGCGCCGCCCGCCAGCCCCACTGATGGCGACCGTTACATCGTCGGCTCGGGCGCGACGGGCGACTGGGCGGGCTGGGACCTGAACGTGGCGCTCTGGACGGACGGCGCATGGCTGCGCCTGCCGCCGCGAACCGGCTGGCGGGCTTGGGTCGAGGACGCGGGGCTGCTGTTGGTATATGACGGCGGGGGCTGGGTCGGAACCACACCGGCCGCGCTGCAGAACATCGCGCTGCTGGGGCTCGGGACCACCGCGGATGCGTCGAACCCGTTCTCGGCCAAGCTCAACGCCGCGCTCTGGACCGCGAAGACCGTGGCCGAGGGCGGGACCGGCGATCTGTTCTACACCATGAACAAGGAGGCTGCGGGCGACGATCTCGGGCTGACCCTGCAGACCGGCTTCGTGACCAAGGCGCTGGTGGGGCTGTTCGGTTCCGACCGCTTCCGCCTCGCAGTCTCGGCCGACGGCAGCACGTTCTTCGACGGGCTCAGCGTCGACAACGCCACCGGCATCGTCGACCAGCCCCGGCTGCCGCGCTTCAAGGCGTACACGAACTACGACAACTATGTCGGTGTCGGCGCCTGGACGAAGATCGGCCTGAACAACACCGACTACAACGATCAGGGAGCCTTCGACGCCGCCAACAACCACTTCGTCGCCCCCGTCGACGGCACCTACCTCTTCGGCGCGACGCTGCTGTACAAGATCAACGCCAGCACGACCGCGCGAATGAGCGGACGGCTCGTGCTGAACGGCTCCACGGAAATTCGCGGCTCCCTTGGCGAAATCTCCGCCACCCACGTCTCGCTCGCCACCGCGATCTGGCTGCAGACCATGGTGCCGCTGACCGCGGGCGACACCGTCGAGCTGCAGGGGTATTTCCGGGTCGCGGACGGCTACTTCGCCGCCGACCACACGTCCTTCTGGGGCTGCAAGGTCGGCTGAGCGGCGGAAGGAAGATCCGATGACACCACCCCGATCCGAGGGCTTCGTGCGCATGCCCGACGCCGAGTTCGAGGCAATCCTGACCCGGGCGGCCGAGGAAGGCGCGAAGCGCGCGCTGGCCGATGTTGGTCTCGACGGCGACGAGGCCGCGCTCGACATCCGCGATCTACGCTCCTTCGTGGATTGCATCCGTCTGGTGCGGCGCACCGCCATGCAGACCGCCGTCCGCATGATCACCACCGGCGTGATGCTGGCGCTGCTCGCAGGCATCGCCATCAAGCTCAAGATCTTCGGCGGCGGCCCGTAGCCGCGCTCCATCCCCATTCATCAGCCCAACAGCATCCGCCCTCGAGGCGGTTTTTTTCGTTTCGGAGGACCCGATGACCACGACTTTCCACCGCCACTGGCGCGACGTGCCTGAGGGCACCTGGCGCTGGCCGAATTTCTCGCCCGCCGAGATCGCCTGCCGGGGCACCGGCAAGCTACTCGTCAACGAACCCGTGCTCGACAAGCTGCAGGCGCTGCGCGATCGGCTGGGCAAGCCGCTGATCGTCCGTTCCGCCTATCGCAGCCCCGAGCACAACCGTGCTGTCGGCGGCGCGATCCGGTCGAAACACCTCGAAGGTGCGGCCTTCGACATCGCGATGGCAAACCACAATCCGGTGGCGTTCGAGGCCGCGGCGCGCGAGGTCGGATTCCTCGGCTTCGGGTTCTACCCGCGATCGGGGTTCATCCATGTCGATCTCGGGCCCGCACGGCAGTGGGGCAAGCGGTTCCCGGTCCGGGCGACGGAATTTGCAGCCGAGACGCCGCCCGCACGCGAAGTGCTTGCCGACAGCCGCACCATGAAAGGTGGCGGGGCGGCCGGCGTAGCGACGCTGGGTGCTGCGGGTGTCGAGGTAGCGCAGGGCGTCCTTGCCGAGACCCAGACCGCCATCCTGCCGCTCGTGCCGTATCTCGACACGTTGCGCTGGGTGTTCATCGCCGTGGCTCTCGGCGGGATCGCAGTCACGATCTACGCCCGGCTCGACGACTGGAAGCGGGGGCGGCGGTGATCGCAGGGCTGCTCACCGGGATCGCTCACCATTGCGACGTCGTCGAGACCGGCAACGAAAGCTGGCGATTTAAAACCCGCGCCTGAACCCCGACCCGAGCCGTCTGCGCCACCTGAAGGCTACGCCGTATCGGACCGACTACCCTTGAGACAGAGGCATCCCTTTTGGACGCCAATACGGGGTCCCCATTCCGAGCTGATTGACAGCAACTACGTCGAACAGCCGATCGAGTTAACGCCAACGCCCTGCGACATCAGCGCCGTGCAGGATAACCCTTTTAAATCTCGCCATCACGACCGCCTTGAAGCGGCGATATCTTTCCTCCGCCTCTTCGCGACTAAACCGCGTGAGGGTGAAGTTCGTCGAGAAAATGTTGCTGTAATAAAAAAATGGGGACTCGGCGGACGAGTCGGCGACCAGTGCCTCTACCTCGAAGGGATCAAACAGGTCGCATACGGCAAATCGAACGCTAGCGGATCTGAATCGCCCCCAAAGCTGCTTGAACCGGTCCTCCCCCCCGAACTCTCGAACTAGCCGCTCCTGATTTGCCGAGATGGACGCGTTTCCGAACTTGAATTTGCGTTGGAGCGCCGCCGGTCGCCCATGGAGGTAGGTTGGGAAGTTGTCGCCGTCCCAGTCCCGCTTCAGCGTCTCAAGCCAGTGCAGGGAGGCAGGGTTTTGGTCGTAGAAGACGAACGCGGCGCTAGGATTGTGAGCCAGAATATCGAGATACTTGAACCCAGCCGCTGGGCCGAAATAAACGTCCTGCGGCAACACCTTACGAGCCCACTTGTGGATCGGGCGGGTGATTGTGCGTTGGCGGAATGATGATGTGTCTGACATGGTGCCTCCTGAGGCGAACGCCTGTTGGAAGAGATGGTTCCAATCGGATGTATGGTGGTAGGCGTGCTCGGTTGCGTAGGCCCGCGAAACGTAAACTTCGGAAACTCGGTTCTTTCAGCCTCAGCCGAATTACCGAATGAGAAAAGCAAATTGATAGCTTACCAGAGCGTTCAAATGTTGGGGCGATCGTCGAGATAATTTCGACGTGGGTCAGTTCCCGAACCTGGTTTGACCCGAATGCTTTTGCGCCGCAGATCGGCCACGTTAGTGACGGCCTCGGACATGCGAGAACGGCCTTGCTGCACTCGCAGCGAAGGGCCGCTCTCCGCAGATTCTTTTGAAAAACACCCGTTCGCTACCGCAGAAATCCGGTGCCGGAGAGATGCGCATGCGCCTTTCTTGTCAGGCGTTCCGCGGTTGTTGCGGTGCAGGAAGGATCTTGGCCAGTTTGCGGAGGTTCTGGGCGGCGTCGGCAAGGAGGAATTCGTCATTTGCGCCGCATGGGCCGTGTAGACGGAGCCTTCCCAATCCAAGGATGCGTTTGAGGTGAGCAAAGAGCATCTCGACCTTCTTCCGGAGTTTCATCGAGATGTCGTATTGGCGGGTCTTGGCGATGTCGCGGGCGACTTGCCGCGCGTCTTCATGCTCTTCGCGGGTGATCGACAGGAAGTCCATGTTCCCTCGGCACGGCCCGGCTGGTCCAAGACGGGGATGTGCGGAGCGATCTTGCGGTCGACCAGCCAGCCGAGCATTGGCGCGGTGCCGTGCCGTTCAGCATGGAACAAGGGTCGTATCGTCGGACAGAAACGACCGCTCATGCCGAAGCACGACTGGGCGATCCGTGTGCGTCTCGAAATCGCAGGACGCATCCGCGATCTCGCGCTTTTCAACCTCGCCATCGACAGCAAGCTCCGCGGATGTGACCTCGTCAGGCTGAAAGTCGCGGACATCTAAGCCGCTGGCCAGGTCAAGGAACGGGCGTCGATCACACAGAGCAAGACCCGCCAACCCGTTCGCTTCGAGATTACAGAGGGACCGCGGAAGTCGCTGGCCTCCTGGCTCAACGATCCGCTGATGGTAGGGTCCGAGCACCTCTGGCCCGGGCGTTTCCATGAAAGGCGCCACATCTCGACGCGGCAATACGCCCGCTTGGTCCGGGAATGGGTGACCTCAATCGACCTGGAGCCGAGCTCATACGGGACGCATTCGATGCGCCACACCAAAGCCGCCCAGATTTACCGCAAGACCGGGAACCTTCGAGCCGTGCAACTGCTGCTGGGTCACACGAAGATGGACAGCACGGTGCGATACCTCGGCGTCGAACTCGAAGACGCCTTGGCAATATCCGAGGCTGTGGAGATTTGAAGGATGGGGCCGTCCCGCGCGGACGGCCCAGAGCGGCCATCCAATCACGGCTTCCGGGACGTCCGTTTTGCCTGTGCGCTCGCCGCCGCATGCTTGCGCAGCTCGGGAAGCACCCCATATTTCCTTCACCTCCTCAGTGTAACATCCAAGAGACGAAGATGGGCTATGTAAAGACAGCGATGCTGATGGCAGCGATGACCGCGCTCTTCATGGGTGTGGGCTACCTGATCGGCGGATCCGGCGGTGCAGTGATCGCATTTGTCGTCGCGGCGGCGATGAACGCCTTTACCTGGTGGAACTCCGACCGCCTGGTCCTGCGTATGCACAACGCCCAGCCGGTGATCCGCGGTGATCGTCTGGGGCTACACGCACTGACCGCCGAGCTTGCCCGGAACGCGGGCCTTCCCGAGCCAAAGGTTTATCTGATCGACACGCCGCAGCCCAATGCCTTTGCCACCGGGCGAAATCCCGCGAACGCGGCCGTCGCCGTGACCTCGGGTCTGATCGGCAGCCTGACGCGGGAGGAACTGGCCGGTGTGATTGCCCACGAGCTGGCCCATATCCGCAACCACGACACCGCGATCATGACTGTCACTGCGACCTTCGCCGGAGCGATTTCGATGCTGGCCAACTTCGCGCTCTTTTTCGGCGGATCGAGGGAGCGGATGGGTCTGGTCGGCACGCTGGCGATGATGTTCCTCGCCCCCATGGCGGCTGCGCTGGTTCAGATGGCGATCAGCCGGACGCGGGAATATGCAGCCGACAAGGCCGGCGCCGAGATCTGCGGAGAGCCCCTCTGGCTGGCTTCGGCGTTGGAGAAGATTGCCATGGGTGCGGCCCGGATCGACAACCACGCTGCCGAACGCAATCCGGCGACGGCGCACATGTTCATCATTAACCCGCTGCACGCGCACAAACACGACAGTCTCTTCGCGACGCATCCTGCGACCGAGAACCGGGTGGCCGCGCTTCGCGCGATGGCATCGCAAAGCGGGCACACCTCGGGCGATATCCGGCAGTCAATGTCCAACGGCCGTGTTCCCAAGACCCGGAATCGCAAACGGACTGGACCTTGGGCCTGAAGAACCTGTGTCTGAACACGTCCCTCTCTCGTTGGCCCAAGCGCTTTGCGGTGACATTGAGATTGCCGCAGGATCGATCCCTTGAGCGACCATCTCGATCCGTGACCGGCTCGAAGCGCCCATTTGAATCCCTTCCATGCTGCATGGCAGAATTCCCCTGTGCGGACGTCTACGCCAAGCACTGCATTGTCTAGACCGGACACTCTGGAATCCTAGGAGAAGAAGCTGGTCGCGGCGTCTTGCTGGCAAGACAGGACCGTGCCAGAAGAACATCCTTCTGACATTTGGCAGAATTGATCAGTCGCGCGAGTACCGTGACCGACGCACTTCCTGAACTGACGCCCCATGGCACATCTGGCGCTTTGGGTATTTCAGGTGCAGCCTGCGTTTGCTTCTCGCTAGGGGTCGGTCTTGCCTTTTCGTTCGCGTCGCAGAACCCGGCCGTAATCGCAGTGTTTGCAGTCCTCCTGATCGCTGCATAGGCGATTGGGAACGCAATCGACCAACCTGGGCGAAACGTCGTCTTCGCCTGAAACCTCGATCCCGCAGTGGAAGAGCGTTACAAGGCGCTCGTCGACGCCATCGACAGGATCGCGAACGCCAGCAGGATATGGTTCGTAAGGGCGCAGGGCGACATCACGAACTTGCATGCCTGGAAGAAGAACGCGGGAGCGTCGACGTTGGTAGACACCAAAGAGACTTCGGTTTCCTACGCTCTCCCAAAAGGCGTCGCCTCGAATGTTACCCCACCGATGATCGCCATCGACGGGAAGAACCGCTACTTCTTCCCGGACTGAATCCTTGTCGAGGAAAATAAGCGGTTTGGCGCAGTGCGCTTTGAAACCATTCGAACAGCCGTTCGCGACAAGCGCATGATTATGGAAATGGCCCCAGCCGACGCGACCGTCGGTGGGCAGGCGTGGAAATACGTGAACAAGAAGGGTGGTCCGGATCGCCGTTTCAAGGACAACCGCCAACTGCCAATCTGCCTATTTGAGGAAATTGGTATGGTCAGCGATAGCGGTTTCAAGGGTCTGTTGCAGGTCTCGAAGCACGGGATCAGCGGAACGTACGGCAGCGCGGTCAGCGCACTTGGAAGGGACACGAAGGAGTTAAAGGACGCCGAACCTTTTCTCATCATCCAGGAAGGATGAGAAAAACCCAGCCGCGTTGACGACGTGCGTCTCGTTTGGTGCGTGCGTTCCAGGCTTTCTGATTTGTAAGTGGCACCCTTCCCAGAGCGGATATTTGAGACAGGCGCAGCGGATGACCGGTGTCGGCCCGAAGCAACTGTGGCGATTTTCCAGTCACCGACAGCGCGATGCGCACATCTGTTCCCTGTGTCCCGCTTACGCGGGTACCCTGTTGGACCGGCGCAGCGCCATGAGACTGCGTTGCCGTCGTCCCAAATAAGTCCCGAACAGGCACGAACCGGTACCGATAAAGCAGGTCAGACAACTTCGATACCAGCGTTTCGAAATTGGTCGAGCACCGCATCCGGAGCGGCGCGATTGGTGACCAGTGCTCCGATCCCGTCCACATCCCAGGACCGGACACGGCTGGCGACACCCAGCTTGGCATGATGGGCGAGAACCACTGTTTGCACCGCTTGCGCCGCCATCGCGATCGAAATTTCTGCCTCTTGCAGGTCATAAAAGAACGACCCTTTCACGGGGTGCAGGGCGACTGGCGCCGAGAAGCAGATGTCGACCTCGAAGCGGCGGATCTCGGAGAGTGTGAGTTCGCCCACCGTCGCGGGCACATCCGCGGCAATCCGCCCGCCCAACAGGACGGCGTTTTGGCCACCGGCCTGCAGCGTGGTGGCCACGTCCAGCGAATTGGTGATGACCGAGACGCCCGGCACCTTTGCAAGCTCGCGGGCGAAGAAAGCGGTGGTCGACCCGGCATCCACCATGATCGTTTGGCCGGGTTGAATCAGGCTGACAGCTTTCTTCCCGATCTCGGTTTTTGCCCGGACATGGGTCGCCATGCGCTGACGAAAAGGGTCTTCGGTCCGGGCCTCGGGCAGGACAGCACCGCCGTGAACCCGCGCCACCTTGCCGATCTCTTCCAGGTCGACCAGATCGCGGCGCACGGTTTCGCGCGAGACGCCCAGCATCCCGGCCAGATCATTGGCGCTGACCTGATGGTTGGCCGTCAGCATCGACAAGATCCTCTGATGGCGCTCTTTTGCCCACATCACTTGGCCCCCCGACGCCGCATCAGCGCCAGGATGACCTTCATGGACAGGACAGCACCGCAGACAACCGCCATCACGCAGGTCGAGAACGCCGCAGCCTGCGAGGTCAGCCCCGCATCGTCCAATCGCATGATTGTCACGGCGGCGACGCTCAGCTGAGGCGTGGTCAGGAACACCACAGCCGACAGGGTGACCATGGAGCGCATGAAGAGGAAGAAAAAGACCGACACCAGCATCGGCGCGATGAAGGGGGCCACGATATCGCGGGCTGTGCGTCCCAGCCCCGCGCCAAGGCTGCCTGCGGCCTCTTCCAGCGCCGGGGGGAGCTGGCGAAAGCCGGTCATCACCGTCAGGAAGGCCTGGGTGTGGTAGTGGTAGAAGTTGACGATTCCGATCAACGCGGCGGTGCCGTACAGCAGGTAAAGCGGTGTCGCAGTGGAATTGAATGTCAGGATGTAGGCCAGTCCCAGCACCATCCCCGGCACTGCGGCCGGCATGGCGGCAAGGATCTGGACCGGCTGGGCGAGCGCTTGCGGCAGACGCCGCAACCCGAGCCCAAGGAGGAACACCGCAATTGTCCCGCCCACCGCCGCGCCGAGCGAAATGACGATGGTCATCCAGAGCGACGAATACCCGCCCGCCAGCGTGATGTCGTAATGCTTGGGCGACAGAGACATATTATAGGGCCAGAGCGTGACGAAGCTGGCATAGACCACGATGCCAATAACAGCGACAATACAGGCGCAGATCAGCAGCGAAAGCGCTGCCATGCACAGGTCGCGCAGCGGCGAAAATACAGGGCGAAAGGGCACCTGCCCGGTGGTCTGGCCCGCCTGCTGCCGTTTCATCGCCTGACGCTCGATGGCGTAGGCGATCACGGTGGGCAGCAGCAGCATGATCCCCACCACGGCGCCCATATTGAAGTTCCGCTGGCCGACGACCTGGCTGTAGATCTCGGTCGCAAGGACCGAATAATCCCCCCCGATCACTGCCGCATTGCCGAAATCCGTAATCGTGATGATGAAGCAGACGAAACCCGCATTAAGGATGCCGAAGCGCGCCGAGGGGAGCGTCAGGTCCCGGAACTGCCGCCATGGAGAGGCCCCCATGACATCGGCCGCCTCGTAGGTGCGCGCATCCAGCAGCACCAGCGCTGCGCCGATGATCATCACTGCCTGCGGCAGGGCATAAAGCGTGTTCGCGATCAGCAGGCCCCAGAATCCGTAGATCTCGATCTCGACGCCAAGGGCGCGGCTGACGATACCATTGCGTCCCAGCAGGAAGATCAGCCCAAGCGCCTGCACCAGCGACGGTGCCAGCAACGGCAGGACAATGACAGCCCGGATCACCCATTTGCCCGGAAAGGCACAGCGATACAGCCCGTGCGCGATGACAAAGCCAAGAAGCACGCTGACCAGCGTGGTCGCCCCGCCCATGACCAGTGAATGCCGCGTCGCGCGCCAGAACCCCGAAGAGCCGAGCACCTCGACATAGTTGCCGACCCCATAGCTGTCGCCCACCGTGATCGAGCGCAGGAAGACGATCAGCATCGGGTAGGCAAAGAACAGGATCAGTCCCAAAAGCGGCAGCCCGACGCATGCGGCAGTCAGCAGGCGATCGGCATCAAGAGGCTTGCGCCTTGCCTGCGCTTGGATCGTTTCAGAAGCACTCATGCCGGGACAGCCTTGCGCGGCGCGGTGTCGTCGATCACCCATGTGCAGGCATCCGGCGCAACTGTCAGCGCCACGCGATCGCCCACGCGACAGGGGTTGGCACCATGGGTTTCCACGGTCAGCATTCCAACCGGGGTATCGACCTGAAGCCGCCGCAGGTTCCCGAGAAAGCTGATGCTGCGCACGGTGGCCGCGCCATCCGTCACCGGGACAAGGTCAATCTGTTCCGGTCGGATGCAGGCAAGCTGCGCACCGTCCGTTACCGGCCTGGTTGGCAGAAGATCGGGAAACAGCTGCGTGACATCCTCGGGCGGCAGCAAGTTGCTTATGCCCATGAACTCGGCGACGAAGCGGGTGGCAGGTCGGTGGTACAGATCCTCTGGCGTGCCAGCCTGTACGACAATGCCGTGGTTCATACAGATGATCCTGTCCGCCAGCGCCAACGCCTCTTCCTGATCGTGGGTCACCATCAGGGTCGGAATGCCAAGGGCGCGCTGCACCTGCCGGATCTCGTCGCGCAACTCTGCGCGGACCTTGGCATCAAGCGCGGAAAGCGGCTCGTCCAGCAGTAGAACGCGGGGATCGACGGCGATCGCCCGGGCCAGTGCGATGCGTTGCTGTTGCCCCCCCGACAGCTGACCGGGCATCTTGTCTGCGACCTGCGGAAGCTTCACCAGGTCGAGCAGTTCAGAGACGCGCGCGGCGATGTCGCCCGTTGCGGCGCCCCTGATCTTCAACCCATACCCGATGTTCTCGGCCACCGTCATGTTGGGAAACAGGGAATAGGATTGGAACACGATGCCGAAGCCGCGCTTGCGGGCGGGCAGTTGCGACAAGCTCGTGTCCTCCAGGGTGATCTCTCCGCCGTCGAGTTCGGTCAGACCGGCGATCAGCCGCAGCAGCGTGGTTTTTCCACAGCCCGAAGGACCGAGCAGGCAAACAAATTCTCCCTTGTCGATGCCGATGGAAACGCGGTCGAGCGCGGTGAACGTGCCATAGATTTTTGTGGCGTCGCGGACAGTCAGGTACATAGGGCCTTGCTTTCCTTGGGCGTGCAGGTGGTCCGCGACCGCCTGCAACGGGTCGGGGCGACCAAAGCCGCCCCGATGCCCGGCCTTAGCGGCCGAACTTCTCTTTCCATTCGGCCTTCACGGCGGTCTGGTCGGCCGCGGCCTTGACGAAGTCCACATCCGCCAGGATCGTCGAAATATCGGCGGGAAGGCCCGCCGCCTTGGCTGCGGCAGAGGCATCTACGCCCGGCACGGTGATCAGCGCCTTGTACTGCTGGTACAGGCCGATGGCCTCGTCCGACATGGTCCAATCAAGGAAGGCCTTCGCCCCTTCCGGATTGTCTGTGCTTGCCATCAGGCCCGAGGCTTCCAGCTCGTATCCCACGCCGCCTTCGGGGAAGACCATGGCCAGCGGGTAGCCCTCTTCGATCGACTGCATGGCAGTGAAGGCCAGCGAGATGCCAACAGTAAATTCCCCCACCCGCGCAGACTTACAGGGCTTGGACCCCGACGAGGTGTATTGCGCCATGTTGGGATCGACAGCTTGCAGCTGCGCCCAGCCGGCCTCTTCGCCCATGCTCTGAAGCAAGGCGTTCACATGCAGGTAGCCCGTGCCCGAAGAGTTCGGGTCGGGCATCAGCACCTCGCCCTTGAATGCGGGGTCCTCAAGGTCCGCCCAACTGGTTGGCATGGCAAGGCCCTTTTCCTCAAGCCGGGCGGTGTTCACGCAGAATGCGCCCATGTAGCCGATGGGGGCGAACCACTTGCCATCCGCGTCGCGGAAGGTGTCTGGCAGCACGTCGACCCCCTTGGCCGCGTAGGGTTCCAGCATCTCGAGGATCTGGGGATCCATCATGGCGCTGACCGCCCAACCCCAGATCACGTCGGCCTGCGGATTGCCGGCCTCGGCCAGCAGCCGTGCGCCCAGCTTGCCGGTGGACAGGCGCAGCACGTTGATTTCGGTGTCAGGCATGGCAGCCCGTGCGGCCTCCACATAGGCCGCGATCTCTTCTTCCTCGAGCGCAGTATAGACGGTCAGCTCATCGGCCAGTGCCGGGGCGGCAAAGCCCAGGGCCGCGAGCGACAGCGTAGTGGTTTGAATCCAGGTTCTCATCGTCTTCTCCTTGTTGGTCCACATCCTTGTCCGGACCTGCGTCCGGTCGTCCGCGGGGCTTTACAGAAACCCGTTCTGATTATTTTGCCCGATGTCAGGCTTGGGGTAATATGTGTAGTCTTGCGTTTTTGTGGCGTTTGTCTACGTTTTAATTTCACAGGGGACGCCTGCAGCCTGCAGCCCCCGGAACTGAGGAATTTTCATGCAGACTCATCCCCCTCTCCCCGAGACGGACCAGCTGGCGCAGTTCGCGGGGACCATGGCAGATGAGACCGACGCCATGGCGATGCGCTATTTCCGCAAGCCCCTGGAAATCGAGGCAAAGGAGGACGCATCTCCTGTTACGCAGGCTGACCGCGCCATAGAGGCTGCGATGCGCCGTCACATCACGGCGTCCTTTCCCACCCATGGCATCCTTGGAGAAGAGCACGAAGACGCCCGGCTGGACGCCGACAGGGTCTGGGTCATCGATCCGATCGACGGCACCAAGAGCTTCCTTTCGGGCATGCCCAGTTTCGGCACGCTCATCGCCTGCCTTTCTTGCGGTGTGCCCGATATCGGAGTGATCTCGATCCCGCCGTCGGGCGAGCGCTGGACCGGCCAGAGCGGCAAGCCCACTCTGTTCAATGGCATCCCCTGCCGCACCAGCGGGCGGCAGGCCTTGTCCGAGGCGATCCTTTACACCACCAGCCCCGACAGTTTTGATCCAGCGGGGCTTGCGCAATTTGAAACGCTGTCAGAAAGCGTGGCAATGCGGCGGTTCGGCGGCGATTGCTATGCTTACGGGCTGCTGGCCTCCGGCCATGTCGATTTGCTGGTCGAGATGAATCTGCACCCTTATGATTTCATGGCGCTTGTACCGGTTATCGAAGGTGCTGGCGGGGTCATCACGGATTGGGATGGCCGTGCTTTGACGCTGAGCTCTGAGGGAAAAGTCATCGCGGCTGCCAGCGCCCCACTGCATATCCAAGCGCTGGCGGCACTGGGCGGGCACAAACATCAGCGGTGATCTCGTTTTTCTACAGGGCGGCGTTCAGCCAAAATGGTAGCAACTCCGCCCATCATGACGGCTGAAAATCATCGCGACAAGCTAAGCGAACATCTGTGACCTGCAGACACCGCGTAAGGCCGGCATCGTGCAACTGGTCAGAAGTATCTGAACTGACATGGGCAAACGAAACTCGACCGGTTGCCTCCCTGAAGGTTCTCTGATTGCGGCTTTGTCAAGAGCGCACCCGAATTCAGCCGTCATCAGCGCGGCGGAGGCCTTGGCCCCGCCGGCGTGCGCCCCACGTCGCTGG
>JAXMNQ010000070.1:0-24714 GCA_034670345.1 Paracoccaceae bacterium
CGCCTGGTCGGCGCCCTGATGCTGGAGCGAAATGATGAGTGGGCGATCACGCGGCGCTATATGACACTGGAAACCGTCGCAGCCATTTGCGACACTGACCCCATGGACCCGGCGACAATCGCCGCCCGCAGCAGGCTCATCCCGCCACTACCGTGGCCGACTTTGGCACCGCCGTTCTCAGACCTGTGCAGAACTGGCGGCCGTTGACGCACCGACACTTGTTGTGCAGGGCGCCGAAACCCACGTCGACACTGCCATGATGGCGGATCAAGTGGCGGACTGCCTGGGGAATGCGTTCACCATTCGCGTGCCTGATGCAAATCACGGAATCCCGATGCGAACACCCGAACACATCGCACAGGTTATCTCCGGCTTTCTGGATATGGCGAACTGAAGGTCACGAATACCCGATCCTGCAGCTTGATAGTTCGCTATGACGCGCAGGGTCGGATTTCTCCACAACGAATTGCAGTTCTCAGCTCTCGCTGCTTTTCGCTGCGGTCGCTATGTGCCGTTATCTGCCGTCTTAAGCGAATGCAGCATAGGGCAGCTAAGTCCGCAATCTGTGAATTCACTGCCTCCCGTTTTTCGCGCCTGCAGCGAAAGTCAGGAATGACGGGCCGCGGTGCGGCATCATTAGATGACGACGAAGGTCCGGACTGGGCCGTTCTCAACTCTCGCTCTGCAACTGATACCCCCGCCGCTTCTTCGTCAACAACAGCTTCATCAGCGCGTTGACCGCTCTGCCCTCGTCATCATGCTGTTCGACCAGCATCTGCCCTCGAAACCCGATACGGCCCCATTCCCGCACGAGGCATGCGCCGCCAAACAGGTCCGGCTGAACGCTCATTCGATAGAAGCGCCGCATGTTGAGAGACGGGTCGATCCGCTTGAGATCGACCGTCGTCGGGAACACTTCCATTTGCTGCGACATGTCGAGCATGTTGTTGGCGCCTCTCTCCAGACCACAATATCAAGCGCTCTTCGACGTTTCCACAATGTTCTATCCCGAAAAGAAAGAGGGGGCTCACGCCCCCTTCTCGAACTTCATGACCGGGATGCCCAGCTTCTTGGCTTTGTCGGCGAGGTTTTCCTGGATACCGGTCCCGGGGAAGACAAGGACCCCAACCGGGAGCACATCCAGCATCGCATCGTTTCGTTTGAAGGGTGCGGCCTTGGCATGCTTGGTCCAGTCAGGCTTGAAGGCGACCTGCGTCACGCCCCGGGCCTCGGCCCATTTGGCGGCGATGAGTTCTGCGCCTTTGGGGCTGCCACCGTGCAACAGGACCATATCGGGATACTTGGTTCGGACCTGATCGAGCTTGCCCCAGATCAGGCGGTGATCGTTGAAGTCGGTCCCGCCGGTGAGGGCGACCTTGGGGCCTGCGGGAAGCATCACCTCGGTCTCCGCGCGGCGCTTGGCAGCCAGGAAGTCGCGGCTGTCGATCAGCGCTGCGGTCATGTGCTGGCGGTTCACCATCGATCCGGTGCGGGGGCGCCAGATGGAGCCCGTGTGCTGAACAAACTCGGATGCGGCGTGATCGCGCATCATGTCCATGCAGTTGCGCCGTTCAATCAGCGTCAGGCCTTCGGCCGTCAGGCGTTCGAGCTCGACAGACTTCACCTCCGAGCCGTCCTGCTCACGCTGGAGGCGGCGCTGCGCCTGCTCATTCTCATCGAGCGACCGCTCAACCCTCGCCGTGGCGCGGTGGAAGAGGTTGACCTGGCCCCAGAGCACCTCTCCGAGGTCGGGTTCCATGCGGGTGTCTTCCAGGGTCGCGACGAGGGCATCGAAGATGTCGGCGACGGCGACTGCAAGGCGCTGCCCATCTGGCATCGGGCGCGGATCGGGCTCGTCAAAGGGGCGATAGCCATAGAGCTGCAGCTCATCGAGCGCATGGGCGGTCTGGGATGCGGTGTGGGCGGGTTCATACGCGTCGTCGTGGGTGTGGATCGTCATCGGTTTCTTACCTCCGGGTTGTGCCGTGTCCGCGCGTCATCCCGCGCGGCCTTCATGGGCAGACCCGAGCCGTCGGGGCGGTTGCCCCTTCACCCCGGCTTCACCGGGGCCGGAACAGCGTGGAGGAGGTCGGCAGGGAAGCTATTTGTCTCGCGATGCAAAGGCGGCCCTGCCGCCGGCGGAAATAGGTTCCCTGCCGACCTTGCAGGGGCAACCGCTTTGACGGCCTGCCCATCTCTTGAAGGCCGCTCAGGGCTGACGGGTGGATGCGGCTAGGCCCCGGAAGTGGCAAAGCGACGATCCAGGGCCACGACAGGGATGCAGGGACCCTGCCCCGCACTCCCAGACGTCCCCCTGCGCGATGCAGCTCAGCCCAACAGGCGATGCCGATCCTCTGGCCCGATCTGCCCTGCCAGATGCTGGCGCAGCGCCTCCTTGCCGTTCGCGCGGAGATCATCGTTGAAATCCCCGAGTTGAGGCTCGAGCACATGGCAATCAATCCCGACCTCGGTCGCTCTGGCGCTCAACCTCTCTGCCGCGCGTTGCCCGGCCGGATCGCGGTCGATCGCGATGTAGAGGCGCTGCAATCCCTCTGGCAGCAGGACGGCCCCGAGGTGACCCGACGAGAGCGCCGCCCAGACGGGAAGGCCGGGGGCCGCCTCGGACAGGGACAACATGGTCTCGATGCCTTCGCCGACCACAAGGATGTCCTCATGCGGGGTCAGCCTGACGGCATTGCTCAGGAGGTGACCCATGGCCCGCCGCTGCGTCTCGACCTCCGCCTTCCCCTGTCCGTCAGGTGCCAACCAAGTGCGATGCACACCCTGCAAGGCCCCGGCCCCATCGGTGACAGCGGCGATCAGCGCCGGTCTGGGGATGCTCCGGGTCTGACCCTCATCCCGATGCCAGCACTTCGGGTGGAAGCGCAGCGCATTCGTCAAGCCGCCTTGGGTGATGCCCCGGGCGCGAAGGTAGTTGTCGGCAAGCGTGCCTGCGACCGGCATGGAGGCTGCAAACAAACGCGCTGCCGCAGCTGTCGTACCACCGGGGGCCTGGGCCTTCTTCGGCACCGTTGCATCCGGGCGGACCGGCTGCGGACGGCCCAAATGCGCTCGGGCCTCGGCCAGAAGATCGGGAAAGCGCGAGATCCCGGTTCGCTCGCGGATGATGTCGAGGAGATCGCCATGCAGTCCGACAGCCGCGTCCTGCCATTTGCCACGGGCTCCCGGTCCTGATGTGGGTCCAGTCAGCCGCACGAAGAGCGACCGGCCGGGGTAGTTCTGCAGATCGCCCACGATCCAGTAGGACCCCTCCCGCTGTCCGGCGGGAAGGTAGGCGCGACACACGCTCTCTGCGTTCTCCGCCAGAGCGCGGATCACATCTTCAGTCTCGGAATACATAGCTCAGCACCCTCCGCGCGCATGTAGTCTTGTCACGGGACAACGTGCAAGCAGACGATCAAGCACTGCGATGCCGCTGGAGTCTGCTGGGCAGAAGAGCCGCAGCTTCCAGGCGATGATCTCCGAGAAGAACCCATCGGCCTTCAGCCGGTCCTTGGCCGCACCCAAAAAGCCCGACAGCTCGATCCGGTTGACGCCCATGACGCGCGAGCGGTGCAGCTCCATCCCTTCGGCCAAGCGCACCACGGTCTTGCCCTCCAGAACGAGAGCATGGACCTGTGCGGCTGTCAGCTGCGGCGCGTCAGCGGCCAGCGTGGTCGCGACCCAGGCGGGCGAAACGCGGCGGCCGATGATGCGCTGGCCATCGTCGGTTTGTAGTCGGTAGACGCGGGTTTCATCCTGCGGCAGTTGCTTCCAGATAGGCAGCAGCAGCCCCGCCACGATATGTAGCGTGGTTTCCGTGAACTCCGGCACCTCGGCCAGTTCCCCGGCCCAGGCGGCGGAGAAGGCTGCGCGGTCGGCCTCAAGCCAGTGGGTGTCCTCCATGATCCTCGCCGGGACTGTGCTGGCCTCGGTCGGGCGGATCAGGCGCAGGCGCGGCTCGATGGTGCCATCGTCCAGCATCAGGCTGGTGGCGGGAACCTGCACGGCAGCCCGACCCGATCGGCTGTTGACCAGAAGCCGCGCCTTGGGGTCGTCTAGCCAGTCGAGCGCATCCGCGAGAGAAGTCGGCGTGTTGCGGCGCTTTTCCGCGATGGTCAGGAGCTGGGTTTCCGCGCCAGAACCGGGATGGGTGTAAATGACGCGTACGTCGGTCACCCGGAAGCTCTCGGCACGGAGTGTTTCGAGCCCGATGTCGTAGACCCCGGCGGCGATGGCACCCTCGATCCGCTGGTCGAGAAGCCCCTCGAAGGCCGCGAACAGCACGGCCTGCATGTCAATCGTCAGCGCCAGCAGGCGATTGAGGAAGGTCGTGATCGGCGGCAGGTCATCCTTCAGCCCGTTGTCATCGTTCAGGCTGAGGCCAGTGGCATCCTCGAAGGCCCTTAGCGAGCAGCCCGCCAGATCGCCGCGATAGAGGCGGCGGTAAAGCTGGCGCAGGGCGTCACGGGCATAGGGCGACTCGAGGTTATCCTCGGGGCGGAACAGCCCTTGCCCGCCGGTCTGCCGCTGACCGCGCGTGATAGCGCCAAGCGTGTCGAGACGTCGCGCAATGGTCGACAGGAACCGCTTCTCCGCCTTCACATCGGTGGCCATCGGCCGGAACAGCGGCGGCTGCGCCTGATTGGTGCGGTTGGTGCGCCCGAGGCCCTGGATCGCCGCATCTGCCTTCCAGCCGGGCTCCAGTAGGTAGTGGACCCGCAAGCGCTGGTTCTTCGCCCCGAGATCGGCGTGATAGCTGCGCCCGGTGCCGCCGGCATCCGAGAAGATCAGGATACGCTTTTCGTCATCCATGAAGGCTTGGGTCTCAGTGAGGTTCGCGGCTCCGGCCCGGTTCTCCACCACGAGCCGTGCCGAATGCCCTGCGCCCTTGCGCACGATGCGCCGTGAACGCCCCGTGACCTCGGCCACGAGATCCGTGCCGAAGCGCTGAACGATCTGATCAAGAGCGCCCGGCACCGGCGGCAGCGAAGCCAGCTTTTCGATCAGCGCATCGCGCCGTCGGACGGCCTCGCGGCATTCGACCGGCTGGCCGTCTCGCGTGACGGGCCGAGACGAGAGGTTGCCCTCGCTGTCGGTGAAAGGCTCGTAGAGCTGCACCGGGAAGGAATGGGCGAGGTAGTCCAGGACATAATATGCCGCGTCACCGTTATGCGGAGTTCGGGATTTCAAGCTGTTGTTCTGCTGATTCATTTTCGGGTTTCCGCTTTGGATAATCATGATGCCTCTGCTCTCATCCGCAGAAGGACATCCTCCATGAACTCCCCCTCCAACTCTCCGCTCGGTGGCCGTGCCGGCGCCGACGACGTCGCTCTGGTCAGCGCCTATCTCGCAGACAATCCCCAGCTCTCGAAGGGCGCCGTGGGTGCCGCCCGGCATTTTCTGAAGTGGGCACGCGCCCGGAAGATCCCGACCAGAGACTTCGACGCATCGGCGGTGGATCGGTTCCTTCGCCATCGCTGCCGCTGCGGCCGCTGCAGCCCTGCGCAACTGCGCAAGCCTGCCTACGCCACAGATACACGCAGATACCTGAGCTATCTCGAAGCCACCGGGGTGGTCTTCATTGCAAATGAAGTCGTCCGGCTCGGGCAATATCTGGAGGCCCATGCAGAGAAGCTCTGCGCCACCGGATATAGCAAGGTGACGTACTCGACGCAGCTGAGTCAGGCCCGCCATTTCGCGGAATGGGCGCTGCTGACGCGTGTTCCGGTCCACGGAATCAACGAGGCCACCATCGATCATTTCGCACGGCATAATTGCCGCTGTGGGGAGAAGACCAAACATGGCAAGGACATGCTGGGCTCGCGCCTCAAGAACCGCCGCCGTGGTGCGCATGCTTTTGTCCGGTTCCTGAGGGATGAGGGTCTGATCCCGCCTGAAGCGCCTGACTGCGTTACCACCTGCGATCCGCGCCTGACCGAGTTCTCGGAATGGTTGCGCCGCGAACGTGGGGTGACGCACGAGACCGTACGGCGCTTCTTGTACGAAGCGAACCGCTGGCTGGATAGCCTCGGCGCAAACCCGAAAGACTACAACGCGGCGGCAATCCGCTCGATCGTTTTGAACCAGGGCGATGAGCGGTCAAGATCTTCGGTGCGGATGACAGTGACCGTTCTGCGCGCTTTCTTGCGCTTCACGATTGTTCAGAATCAATGCGCCCCGTCGCTCCTATATGCTGTGCCATCTGCCGTTTCGCGCAAGCTGTCAACGGTACCACCGACGATCCCTCGAACCAAGATTGAAGAGATAATAGCGTCCTGTGGAACCAAAACGCCTGTCGAGATACGGGACCGCGCCATACTCCTTCTGCTCGCGCGGCTTGCTTTGCTCGCCGGTGACATCTGGCAATTGCGGCTGTCAGACATTGACTGGCGTGCGAGTCGGTTGCGATTGCATGGCAAAGCCAGACGCGAAGTTTTGGTACCAATACCACAGGATGCTGGCGATGCGCTGCTTACCTATATCGAAGATGTGCGTCCGGTCGTCACAACGGACAGGGTCTTTCTGCGCATTCAGGCGCCATTCACTCCGTTTCGGTCCTCTGCTGAGATCGCCGGGATCGTTTCCCGTGTCCTTGCCCGGGGTGGCTTCACCGGTCTGCCGACGGGCGCGCACGTGTTTCGCCATTCTTTGGCGTCGGCCTGGTTGCGCGGCGGTGCGGATCTTGATCAGATCGGTGTCGCGCTTCGCCACAGCTCGCGTGATACGACCGCGATCTATGCCAAAGTCGATGTCGAGATGCTGGCAGGTGTGGCCCAGCCTTGGCCGGAGTGCGCATCATGATGCATTCCCATGTCGATCGCTTCGTTCAACTGAACCGCGCCCTTGGAAAGAAGTTTGCCGCGCAAGAGACGTCCTTGCGCTCTTTCGCGGATTTCGCTGCAGACCGATCAGCCAGCCACGTGACAACTACCCTGATATTGGAATGGGCTGGTGGCGCCTCGACGCCAGGTGCCGTGCAAATCCGGGTCGATCAAGCCCGGGCCTAAGCCGTATTCCTTCATGCGGAAGATGCGCATCACGAGATACCGCCGTTGAATCTGCTGGGCCGTTCACGACGGCGGCGGCCCGCCCCGTATAGCATGACGCAGGAGCAAATCAGTCGGATTATGCGGGAGGCGCTTCTGGTGCCGGGCCTGACACCAATCAGCCCGCTGACTTACCACAATCTTATCGGTTTGCTTGCATCGACAGGTTTGCGGATTTCGGAGGCTTTGTCCCTCCGGTGCGACGACCTGACCGACGACGGTCTCATGATCCGGCATGGCAAGTTCGGCAAGAGCCGTCTCGTGCCGATACATGCTTCGACCCGCGCTGCGCTGGAACGGTATCTCGAAGCCCGCGACGTCGTGCGCTATCCCGGCGATGATCTTTTCGTACTCGGCCATGGCCGTGCCCCGACGGCGACCAGGGTCCACGTGGTCTTCGTCCGGATCGTGCGGAAGCTCGGATATCGCACTCCGACTGGTCCCGGCCCCCGGCTGCACGATCTGCGCCACACATTTGCGGTGCGATCTCTGGAAGCTTGCGGGCACGATCCGCAAGCAGTGTTGCGGCACATGAAGGCCTTGAGCACCTATCTGGGTCACGTCGATATCGCCAACACCTATTGGTACCTTGAGGCCACGCCAGTGCTGCTGAAGATGATCGCATCGACCGCCGAAGAGACCTGGATTGGAGGTGCAGCATGACACCGCTCGCTCCCGATCTTTCGGCCTTCCTGCAAACCCATCTTCCTGGCGAGTGCGGTGCAAGCCGACATACCATCGCAGCCTATGCCCACGCGTTCACCCTCTTGCTGCGGTTTGCCGCTGGACGGCTCAAGCGCTCCCCTTCGGAACTCGCAATCGAAGACCTCGATGTTCAGATGATCAGGGCGTTCCTTGAACACATCGAGGTAGGGCGCGCCAATTCCGTCCGGTCCCGCAACGCGCGGCTGGCGGCGATCAAATCGTTCTTCCGTTTCGTCGAACATCGGTGCCCGGCATGCCTTGAACAGGCGATGATGATCCGGGCCCTGCCGGTCAAGCGCACGGATACAAGGCTCATCGACTACCTGACCCGTGAAGAACTCCAGGCTCTGCTTGCCGCACCGAACCGCCATACGCTTGGCGGATTGCGTGACCGGGCGATGCTGCATCTGACCTATGCTGCGGGCTTGAGGGCGTCCGAGCTGCTCGCAGTGCGAATGGGCGATTTTCCTGAAGGCTCGTTTTCCAGCGTGCGGATTCTTGGCAAGGGTCGGCGGGAGCGGATTCTGCCGCTCTGGAAGGAGACCCAGGCCGCCATTCGCGCGTGGCTGGCTGTCCGGCCAGGCGATGCGGGGCCGGAACTGTTCCTGAACCGTGATGGTCGCCAGATGACACGGGACGGGTTCGCCTACAGGCTCAGGCAGCATGTGGTGACAGCCGAACGCTCGGCGCCGTCGATCGCCGCAAAGCACGTCACCCCGCATGTGCTGCGGCACAGTTGCGCGATGCACACGCTTCAGGCCACCGGCGATGTCCGCAAGGTCGCGCTCTGGCTCGGCCATGCCAGCATCCAGACAACGGAGATGTATCTGCGCGCGGACCCGACCGAGAAGCTCGCGCTCTTGGATGCCCATCACGCACCGTTGATCAAACCGGGCAAGTTCCGGGACCCCTCGGACAAGCTGATGCAGATATTGGCGGCGGCCAAGCAGCGTTACTGACCTGTCGGGCAAAATTGGCGTCCCGCTTCCGGCGGGGCGCTATTCCAACACATAGCCGAGCGCCCGATAGCCTGTACGACGCTTGGCCGCCATTCTGGACAGGACCGGAACCGAACTGTCGACATAGTCGACCACCAGGACGTCTTTCTTTCCATCATGTTGCCGATGCAACCTGCCGACATATTGCGCCAGTGTGCCTTTCCAGGCGATCGGCATCGTCAGGAACAGGGTGTCGAGCCGCGCATCATCGAAGCCTTCACCGATATAGCGCCCTGTCGCGAGGATCAGCCGTTCCTCATCGACATCGACAGTCAGCGCCGCATGCGCGGCCTTCCGGTCCTTTGCGGACATGCCGCCACGGAGCACGGCGATGTTCTTCGCAAATCGGGAGAACCGTTCCTGAAGATACTGGAGGTGATCCTTCCGTTCGGTCAGCACGATCGGCGAGCGTTTGGCCTCCAGCGATTTCAGCACATCGTCGAAGATCAGATCGTTTCGAGCAGGGTCCTCCGCTAAAGCGGCATAAATTGCAGGTATGGATGGGCGCTCCGCCATGGTGAGGGGCTCCGGCAAACGGAATCTCGTGTGACGTTCACGCGCCCGATGGTGAATGCCGCTTTCGGCGGCCTGCGATTTGGCGCTCACCTGATGGCGCACGGGGCCGCATTGCATGAAGATGATCGGATGATGCCCGTCTTTTCGGGCGACGGTCGCCGACAACCCGGTGACGTAGCGCGCCTTCGATCTGCGGGCGACCAGTTCAAAGCTTGACGCAGACAGATGATGGCATTCATCGACGACAAGGTGTCCGTAGTCGGCAACAATGTCGTCTACTTCGCCTTTGCGGACCAGGCTCTGGATCAGCGCCACATCGATCACACCGGTAGGTTTGCGTTTTCCACCGCCAATGGTGCCGATCAGCTTCGGGTCGATCTGCAGAAAGGACTTCAGCCGCTCGACCCATTGGTTTAGCAGTTCCCGGCGGTGAACCAGCACCAGTGTATTGCGTGCACGATGTGCGATCAGCGCCGCGGCCACGACCGTCTTGCCGAATGCGGTCGTGGCGGCAAGCACGCCGGTATCATGTTCGGTCAGTGCGTCAAAAGCTCGCGATTGTTGTTGGCGGAGTTCGCCACGGAAGCGAACCGTCTCCTGCAAGCGGGTTCCATCTTCGCGCAAATCGTCCAGACCGGCTGTCGCATTGTGATCGGACAGGAACCCGATCGCTTCGTCGAAGCAGCCGCGCGGCAGCGCAACGTGTCGGGGATGCAGTTCGGCACAGGACACAATTCGCGGCTTGCCGAATGTCGGCAGCCGCATCGCTTGCGCACGATAGAATTCGGGGTTCTGGAACGCGGCCAGCCGGACCAGTTGGGCAATCATGGCCGAAGGCAGCTCTGACCGGTCGATATAGATCTGGTCTGCGACTGTCACCTTGATGGTTTGCGGGATGGGCACATCCAGACGTCGCGGCGTGCTTTGGCGTGACGGAGACATCTTCCAGGGCTCATTCGCCTGTTCGTCATCCACCGGTATGCGCACACCCAGCACCCGCCCGGAAAGCTCCGCCGTTTCGACGAGGTCACTCACCGCTGCCGCCGACATTCTCGGCAGGGAAGACAAAAAGGCCCACTGATCGTCAAATGGCCGCATACCCGCGTCCACAAAGACGCTGTTGCCAGCCTTGCGCGCAGTGTTCTGGAGCGGCAGTGCGATCAGATTGCCGAAACCGCCGAGCGGCATGATATCCTGGTTTGGAAACAGCCGGTCATAGGAGGCAAAGCCAATCTCCGGCCGCCTTTCCATCGTTTCCGTGATCAGGACCGATCCGAGCTGGCGCGCCAGACGGGCGGACACGGGTTCAGAGAAGAAGATCCAGACATGACCGCCGTTGCCCGATCTCGACCGCTCCAGCGCTGCTGGGACTCTCTTTGCCCGGCAGGTTTCCAGCAGCGCACTAGCGTCTTCCGCCCAGGATGCCTTGTCAAAATCCGCTGCAAGGAACCAGCAAGTATCACCCTGGAGAAGCGGGTAGACGCCGGCGACAAAATCCCCGCTTCGGCCATCATCACCGCGCAGGTGTTTTTCCATGATGTGCTCATTCGGCGGGATGAACTTCTGATGCGGGCACTCGCCGCATTTGACCTTCGGCTTGCCGCAAATGCCTTTCACCCATTCGTTGGCACAAGCAGGCGAATATCCTGAGCGACCGGTCTTCCTGTTTTCCCATCGCACAGGAAACACGTCAGGCCGACCGGCGAATAGACTTCGGAACAGGTCGACCTTTTCATGCGACGACGAACTGTTCGTCACCGGAGCGTCCTCGAAGGAAGGCTGTTTCACGGCTGGCGCGTGCTCTGCGGCGAGGCGAACCTCGAGGGACGCCATCTCGCGCTGAAGCCGCTGCCGTTCGGCATCCAGATCGGCCAGACGCGCTCGAACCCGAGCCATTTCCGCTTCGATGTCGCTCTTGTCTGCCACCTGCGATTACCACCCACGCCTTTCCGTCCCGTCCAGCATAAAGCGGGAAAGCGGCTGGCGTAAGCAGGTCTGCCGATCGCCGGCACGGCCACCGAGCGGAGAGTTGGAGGGGGAGTTCATGGAGGATGTCCTTCTGCGGATGAGAGCAGAGGCATCATGATTATCCAAAGCGGAAACCCGAAAATGAATCAGCAGAACAACAGCTTGAAATCCCGAACTCCGCATAACGGTGACGCGGCATATTATGTCTTATCCGGAACTCCGGATAAGACATACTCCCGAGGGGTGATGTCGACGCGGATGTCATTCCACTCCTCGGTGGGGATCTCCGACAGGCGGCGCTCCATCAGCGCTTCGCCCGTCGAGACGATCTGGATGACCGCCGAATGACCTGCCGCGAGATCGGCGTCGATGGCGGCGATCAGGGTTGGGGTTTTCATCGAGGTCAGCAGATGGCCGAAGAAGCGCTGCTTGACGGATTCGAAGGCCGAGCGCGCAGCGGACTTGGCCTGACGGTTCAGTGTGCCACTGTCGCCAGTGATGTTGGCAGCTTCCATCGCGGCGGCCAGGTTGTTGTGGATGATGGCAAAGGCCCCAGCATAGGCATCGTAGATGCTGCGCTGCTCTGGGCTGAGCGCATGAACCAGCATCTCGTATTCGACGCCGTCGTAGGACAGCGACCGGGCGGTGTAGAGGCCAAGGGACCGCAGGTCGCGGGCGAGGACCTCCATTGCCGCCACGCCGCCCGCCTCGATCGCTTCGACGAATTCCGCGCGCGTCGCGAACGGAAAGTCCTCGCCGCCCCAGAGGCCGAGGCGCTGCGCATAGGCGAGGTTATGAACCGAGGTCGCGCCAGTGGCCGAGACATAGACGACGCGAGCATTCGGAAGTTTGTGCTGCAGGCGCAGACCCGCCCTGCCCTGCTGCGAGGCTTGCGTGTCGCCACGCTCGCCCTTCGACCCGGCGGCATTGGCCATGGCGTGGCTTTCGTCAAAGAGGATCACGCCGTCGAAGTCGGCACCCAGCCAATCGACGATCTGATCGACGCGGGATTTCCTGGCGCCGCGTTCTTCCGAGCGCAGCGTGGCATAGGTGGTGAACAGAATGCCCTCGGAGAGCGGGATGTCGCGGCCTTGTGCAAAACGCGACAGCGGCGTGACCAGCAGCCGCTCCTGGCCAAGGGCAGACCAGTCGCGCTGAGCGTCCTCGAGAAGCTTGTCGCTCTTCGAGATCCAGAGCGCCTTGCGCCGACCCTGAGCCCAGTTGTCGAGCACAATCCCGGCCGACTGGCGGCCCTTGCCCGCCCCGGTGCCGTCGCCAAGGAAGAAGCCGCGGCGGAAACGGACGGCGTCAGCGGCATCGTCCGGCGCGGCCGAGACCATATCGCCGGTTTCATCGACGGTCCAAGACCCGGCAAGATACGCGGAATGCGCTTCACCCGCGTAGATCACGGTCTCGAGCTGCGCGTCAGACAGAAGGCCGTCGCGCAGGACAGCGGGGGGCAGCCTAGGGCGATAGGTCGGTTTCGGGGGCGCGACCGAAGCCATGGCCGCCGATTGCACCAGCTTGGTCGGGTGCGGTTCCGCCCCGGGGATGTCGATCGCCTGCAGCCGGAAGGTCTCATAAATGGCATCCGACAGGCGCGTGCTGGCCCCGTCCTCGGTTGCATCACGCAGGGTATAGGCGAGGTCTGCGGCCTCGATCTGTGGAGCGGTGTTGGTGGCGGGTGTTGCTGGCGTGGCGCGCGATGTGCTGATGGCCGCGCGCGTTGTGCGGGCAAGATTTCCCGGGAACGGGGAAGTGGAGACGTGCGCGCTAGGGCTTCGGGCGTCCAGCGCGAGGCGCGGGGGGACGTGGGTGGTGATCAGCGACAGCAGGCTGGCGACATCGGGCGATATCGGGCGCGCCAGATCGGCGGTGATGCCGCCCCGCTCACCGCCACGGCATTTATCGAAGACAGAGATACGGGTCTCGAAACTCGTGCCGTGCTTGGCGAAGGCCGCACCCGACACGGCACCTGTAAAGACCAGATGCGCGGTCTCGGTCAGGCGGGCGAAGGTTTCCGCCCAGGCAGGGGCGTCGGGCGCGAAACTGGCACCCGTGATGGCGACCAGCCGTCCGCCGGGGACCAGGCGCGCCAGCGCCGAGCGCAGATGCTGGGCTGTCGTCTCGGTGGTGCGGGCGTCGACATTGGCCACCGCCGAGAAGGGCGGGTTCATCAGGATGACGCTCGGGCGCAGCCCCGCGTCGAGATGATCGTCGATCTGGGCTGCGTCAAAGCACGTGACCGGACGCCCCGAAAAGAGGCGGCGCAGAAGATCGGCGCGGGTGTCGGCAAGCTCGTTCAGCGCAAGACTGCCGCCCGCGAGTTCCGCGAGGATCGCCAGAAGGCCTGTTCCGGCCGATGGCTCCAAGACCAGATCGTGCGCAGTGATCTGTGCCGCAGCCAGCGCCGCGAGCCCCATGGGCAGCGGCGTCGAGAACTGCTGGAACCGCTCCATCTCCTCGGACCGCCGCGTATGGGTCGGCAAAAGGCCGGACACCTTGGCAAGGATCGGCAGCAGCGCCGCAGGCGAGCCGGCCCGGGCAAGAAGCGCACGGCCGAACTTCCGCAGGAAAAGGACCAGCGCTGCCTCACCCGCCTCATAGGCCAGTTTCCAATCCCATGCGCCCTCCGCGTCGGAGCCACCAAAGGCGCGCTCCATCTCAACGCGCAGGCGCAGCGCGTCGATCTGGAAACCTTGCGCCAGATCAGGCTGCAGCGCTTCGGCCACGCTCAAGATCGCAGCGGCCGTATCAAGGGACGGGATGGGGACAACAGACGCAAGCGCGCGCTCGGTCGCAAAATGGGCGAGATGGGTCATCGGGAAACTCCGGAATGAGGGACAGGGTCAGGCCCGGACACCCTCTTTCGGGCACCCTCAGGCCTGATCTTCCCCGCCCCCCCTCTTCCTCTCAAATCCCATGATTCCCGCAGGTGGCTTGCTTTTGTTCCTATTATGTTCTATTTTAAGAACGACGCTAAGAAGGGAGACCCCCGATGGAAAGCACCACTTACGCCCTGCCCGCGACGCCGAAGCAGATCGCCTATGCGCGCGCGCTGGCCCTGCGCAACCAGACACTTTTGCCGTGGGAGGTTCAGCAAGATCGGCGCTCCCTGAGCGCCTGGATCGACGCACAAGCCAAGCTGAAGCCGGGCACGCAGGACAGCCGCCCGACGTCAAAGCAGGTCGCCTTTGCCGAGCGTCTCGCCCGCATCAAGCGCCGCGCCGTGCCAGACGAATGCTTCCGCGACAAGGGGCTGATGTCGAAGTGGATCGATGGGAACAAGTGAAGCTGGGCAGACCCTGCGGTGATCGAGACTACTTCAGCCGATCGACAACCGATGCCCCGCCCGACCTGGCAAGCGCGATCAGGCTGGACTGGATCTTGGATGTGAAGACGGAACTGAACGTGCCGATGGGCGTGCGGTCCTCCCAGACATAGGACCGCTCCAGAACATCGGTGTTGATCTCGTCCAGCATGACCCATTTGCGGACATGGGTCTCTAACCCCACGCGCTGCGACTCGATCTGTGGCACCTCGATGAACTTGCGCGACGGCAAGGGCGGCTGCGTCGTGATCGGCAGGATGAACACCACGGTCTCGCTATCGGACTTGGCGACAGTGACGGCGATGCAGACAGGCCGCGACTTGCGGCCCTCGGTCTCGCCAGCCATCTGCTCGCGTTTCCATAGGAACGGGTAGCGGAAAACCTCTCCCGCGCTCGGCTTAGTCATCAGCCTGCGTCAAGTCCCGCTCGAGCCCTTCTATCATCAGCGCCTTGATATCCTCGGGCATCTCGTCAACCATATGAGCCTGTTGCGTGGCCCCCCGCGCGAGCTGCTGGTACTGGTCCATGCTCATCAGCACGAATTTGGGTTTGCGATGCTTGGTGATCGCAATCGGCGACCGAATGGCCGCGTCGAACAGGTCACTTGTGTGCCGCGTCAGGTCGGCCGCCTTGAACTCGGGAAGCTCATGCATGATCTGGGTCTCCATTTGTGCAGAATATACATACATTCTGGATATTCTGCAAGAGATGGGTTGCGACCTTCCATGTGTCATCCGAACCGCCGCCCCCCTGCGGTGAAGGTGTATTCATTGGCGATGATGCCGTCCTCAACGGACTCGTCCGAGGTAAGGTGGTCGTATTCACTCTGAAGCTGACGGTAGAGCCAGCGGGCAAGGTCGCGCAGCGCCTCGGTCACGATCTCCTCTGCGTCCTCGGTGGGCGGCTGCCAGGTCGGGCTATCGCGGGTGACGTGCACGGACATGGTATATTCGTGGTAGTAGCGACCGCGGTGACTGACCTCGACAGCAAGCTGGTAGAAGTTCCGCCGCTGGATGGCCTGCAGACGGTCCGCGATGCCATGCAGCGTCGCGTCTGTCGGGGCGTAGTCCCGGATGCGCGCGGCCGCGCCCTTGGCGTGGCCGAGGTATGCTTCAAAACAGGCCCCATCCCCCTGGCTCCAGAACCCTGAAAACCAGATGCTTGGTTTGGCCCGCGTCCCGCCGCCCATCAGCCGCACAGGCGTGGTTTTGAGCCGGACGCCGAGAATATCGCAGATGCGCTCGAAATCCTCATAGACCGCGTCCCACCAATCGTCGTGGGGCCCAAGCTCACGATACCAGCTGCGTGCCTTGTCCTTGGCGATGTCGGAGAGTTCAGGGAACTGGTAGACTGTTGTGCAGATCACCTCAGGCATCGACGTCCTCCCCGTTCAGCGCGGCGGCCAGCCATTCATGGGTGCTGGTCCAGCCGATGGATTTGCGCGCGCCGAGGTCGATGACATGCGCGCCGCCGCCGAAGGCGTCGAGGCGCGGACGGGAACAGGTCAGCCCGTACTGGAACCCCCAGAGGCCGGTGAGGTCGAGGTCTTCTGCCAAGCGCAGCACGAAGCGGATAACCGCCTCGACATCGCCGTGCTCGTCGTCATGGATCCAGAGCGTGCTGCCCTCGGGCGCGTCCTGGCGCGCAAGAGTGAAGCCCGAGACCTCAGGCTCGTCTGCGTGCTGATCCGCAGCGCGCAGGTCATGAAACAGCTCGAGTGCGCGGGCGGCCTTTTCGGGGCTGCCGACGTCGATCAGGCATGAGAAATGGGTGAAGTAATCCGCCATGGGGACCTCCTGAGATTGACAAACCCGGGCCTTGGGGCCGGGCGCTGGATTGGGATGAAGGGTTGGTTGAAAGCGATCAGCCGGTCGGATTGTCGCCCGATGCCTGCCGCGCGGCATGCGCGCAGAGCATCTGCCGGTAGAATCGCTTGCGCGCCGTCCGGAAGCTGCGCACGGCGCGCGTGTCAGGGTGCAGCGCCCGAACCGCCGCGCGCAGAACTGTCTGGGGCGATGCCGTCGGCGGCAGACCGAGGCGCAAGTATGCGGGATCAGTCATGTCAACTGACCTCGACCACGGGCGAGGCGAGATGCGGATCGACCAGCGCCTCGATCCGCTCGGACCGGCCCATCCAGGGTTCGGGCCGGATGGCCTTCACCCAGTCGGCAAAGCTCGGGATGAAGCCGAGGTCTTCCTTCACGTGCTGTTTGCCGACCCAGCGGGTCGGGATGATGCGCCCGGTCGACAGCGTGAGGGTCTGCCCGAAAATCGTCTCGGCCATGAATATGCCCTCGGCATGGTGGCGCAGGGCCCGGTGCCGAAAATCGGCGGTGATTTCCTTGCTCTGGTCGAACCAGGTATGCACGGCGATGAAATCATCGACCGTGCCGCCCCATTTCTTCACCGAGGACAGGGCGTGGTGATAGGGATGTGCCATCGCTGCCCCCTCAGAAATCGTGCGTGTGGAGTTCGGACGAGGTGAAGCGCTTGTTATACTCGAGATGGATGCAGCGTACGGACGCGTCGAAGCAGAACTCACCCCACGTGCCGTCATTGTTTTCCCAACCGCCATGGGTGTCGGAGAGGAAGTCGTAGGTGAGCTGCTCGACGACATCCTCCAGTGAGAGCTTCCGCATCTCAACGTCGGGGTCATCCCAGGTCAGCGCGGCATAGGGGATTTCGGTCGCGGGAAAATCGACAGCCGTCTCGCCCGCCCAGGCGCCGATGCTTTCGATCTGGCCGCTGTCACCGGCACCGTCGAAGGTCACGGTGACATGGGTAATCCTGGCGGCCATGAGGCCATCGAACAGGCGGTCCTTGTTGCCGGGGCGCAGAGCGAGGGCCCGGGCGGTGCGTTCGGCATGCGCGGCAAGGATCGCCCCGAAATCGACCGTGGATGGTCGCAGCGGGGCGGCCAGAGTGGGTTCAGTCTGGGTCATGGATATCTCCGTTCGGTGAGGACAGGTCAGACCCCCGGGTGGCGCACTCTTCTGACCCCCGAAGGCTCAAACCCCTCCCATCCCTCCTCTGTCTCTCGGGCGTCACGCCGCGATCTGCAGCGCGCGGGCGGCAAAGGCGCGCCAGAGCGGATCGACCAGACGCGCATCCAGCAGATCAGCACGGTGACGCAGCCGCTGCGCCAATTCAGGCTCGTGCCAATCAGTGGCGCGGCCAGCCTGGGCGCGAAGTTGAACCGCCTCGGTCACGACGGCCCGCGCCTCAAGAGCGTTGGCGGCAGGGTGGCACCAAGCCACAGCGCCATGACTGGCGGCCCCGGCAAGAACCAGGCGCTGGTCGCAATCAAGGATGGCCAGAAACTGCGGCGCTGCATCGGAGCCGTTGTCCTCCGCAAGCTCAAACGCCCCCTGCATGGCATCGGCCAAGGTCGCAAAACGCTCAACGACGACGGGGGCAGCGGTGCCCGACATCAGGGCCGCGGGCGTCCGGTGCATCCGCGTCAGCGCGAAAGGCAAGCTGGGATCAGGAGCGACAGTTGGGCCATTTGGGACGGGGCCCATCGGGCGCGGGCTCGGTTGGATCGGCAGGGGAAGGTCAAACATGGCAATATCTCCAACGGCGCGGGAAGCCACTCTCCCCGCCTCACCGTCACAGTCCAAACCGCCGCCCTCATCCTCAGAAGGGCGACGGCGGCAGGTCCGATAACCCTCAGAGCTTGCCGAGCGCCCGCAGGCTCAGCTCGGTCCCGGCACCGACGATGATGTGGTCGTGCAGCGTCAGACCGAGGTACTTGCAGCCCTTCTGGATCTCCTTGGTCATGCTGAGATCGGCCTCGGACGGCGTCGGATCGCCCGACGGGTGGTTGTGGATCAGGATCAGGGCGCTGGCGTTCAGCATCAGGGCTCTCTTAATCACCTCGCGCGGATAGACGGGGACATGATCAACTGTGCCGGTCGACAAAAGCTCATCGGAGATGATGCGGTTCTTGCGGTCGAGATAGAGGACATGGAATCGCTCGATGGGACCTCGGACGGTCAGAGCGCAATAGTCCATCAGCGCCTGCCAGCTCCCGATCACCGGGTTCTGGCTGAGGTAACGGCCGAGGATGTCGCGGGCCTCGAGGATGACGGTTTCTTCCTGGGGGGTCATGGGCGTCTCGCTGAAATGCGCACGCCGACGCCCCCTGTCCTTTCGGGGCAAAGCCAACAGCGTGCATGTTGAGAAATAGCTGCAGCGACCGCCCCGGTGTCGGGCGATCGCTGCATGGGCGCTTGGTCAGCCGACCCGGTCGAGCAGCTTCTTGGCGCGCCCTTCCATGTCGAGGCGGGCATCCTGCTGGGTCTTGTCGCGCGCAAGCCGCGTGATGCCCTGCACGAAATCGAAGATGCTCTCCGGCGGGCGGCCCTCTTCCATCAGCACCTTCTCGATGATCTTGCCCGACTCCGCCTTCGAGAACCCCCGCTTGCGCAGGAAATCCGCACGATCCTCGTCGCTGCGCGCCACGATCTGCTGCCGCGCGGCCTTGATGCCGTTCACGAACCCCTGTGGTGAGGAATTGGCAAACCGCGTCAGCGCCGGGGCCGCCTCATGGGCAAAGCGGGAGGCGGCGTATTTCGAATGCCGGATCCGGATTTCCTGAAAATCCTCGACGCCCCAGAGGTTGCGGTTCTGGCACACGGCCCGCAGGTAGAAGCTCGCCATGCCGAGCGTCTTGGCTCCTACCTCCGAGTTCCAACAATAGAAGCCCCGAAAGTAGAGATCAGGAGAGCCGTCAGGCAGCTTGCCCGCCTCGATCGGGTTGCGATCATCGACCAGGAACAGGAAGACATCGCGGTCCGAAGCATAAAGCGTGGTCGTGTCGCGGCTGATTTCGACATCGGGGTTATAGACCCCGGTCGACCAGTCGAGCACGCCCGGCACCTTCCAGCGCGTGTCGCCCGTTCCATTGCCCGCGATGCGCTGCACCGCCTCGACCAACTCGTGGTCATGGATGCGGCCATAGTCGGGTCCGGTCACAGCGCGCAGTTCCGTGCGGCCGTCTTCCGTCTCGAAGGTCTTCACCTGCTCGGCGCGGTGGTTGGTCAGGCCATATTGCAGGTTGATCCCCGCCAGCGGCGCGGGCAACTGCCGCAGGTAGGAGGCCGGGGCGCCGACGATGCTGGCAAGCTGGCCGAACGCCCAATGCGTGGGCGCGACCGGTTCTTGCGCCTTCGGCAGCGTCAGGTGCAACCGCTCGGGGTTGTCGCGCGCGGCCTCGACCCGGATGTCCGCCGTCTGCACCACACGGGTGCGGCTGCGTTCCGACCGACCCTTCACATTGGCCCAGAGATCGTCGAGCGACAGATACCGCTCGTCATCAGGCCGGTTGAACCATTCGGACGACACCCGCCCGTTCCGCTCACCCCGGCTCACATCCACTTTCCAGCCACCAGCCCGCGTCGGTGCGACCGGATCCAGAACTTCTACAACGCCCATCGGCATTCCTCCGTGACAGGCGCCGGGAGCCACTCTCCCAGCCCTCAACCCGTCACGAAAACAACCAGCCTTTCTCTGACTCTCGAAACCTTGGCTTGATCGGCAGCAATGCGGGAAAACAGTGCTTTCGCTGCGACTGGGTCGTCGGCAGCTTCAGGGCCTGTTCTGACTTAAAGCGTCCAATGCCAGATGGATAAGGCCGTGCTTTGGAGCGTTGGCAGGCCAAGCTGCGAAGACATCAATCACACGCAACTTCCAGTATCACCGGTCCCTGAGATGTCGGAAGAAATGCTGCGTCAAGTCGCCGAATTTCCCGGAGTCGTTCTTGGGGCGACCCGCGTATCACTCCCCGGTGCGGTTGGGTTTCAGCTGACAAGCGACGCCCCGATCGCACAACCGCAGGCCATCGTCGGCGGGCGCGAGTTTGCGCATCTTCACCCTGATGGCAGCCTACATGCCTCGCTGCACCCCGACACAGCCCGTGCCGCGATAGACGCCGGTTGGGCCGTGGCACATCCTTGGGCCGATCAGCGCGCGGGTTGGGAGGGGTTCGTGATGATCTATACCCCAATCACTGAAGCCGAATTGGAGGTGGTGCTGCAACTGGTGCGAGGGTCGTATACCTACATCACTGGCGAGCCGTTGCCCGAAACGCAGCGTTAGCGGCCACTCATATGCCGCGCGACATTGGTCATTGTGGGCTCAAGGTTACCTTTGGGCCATGCCGCGAACCCGGCGGGTTACCCCGCCGGGCCCGAGGGGAAGACCCCGTTCCTCAGAACGGGATCTCGTCGTCGCGGTCGACCAGCTCGGGGTTTTCGTTCTCGGCCGACTTCGGGCGGCTCAGGAAGTCAACCTTCTCGGCGATGATCTCGCAGCCGTAGCGGTCGTTGCCCATGCTGTCGATCCACTTGCTGTAGTGGATGCGGCCGTGGACGAGGACTTTCATGCCCTTTTCGCAATGCTCCGCGACCGTCTTGCCGAGACCGTTGAAGCAGGTGATGCGGTGCCATTCGGTGTCCATGACACGGTAGCCGTTCTCGTCGCGCAGGACGCGACCTTCCGAGAGGCGGGGGCGAGAGGTGGCGAGGCTGAAGTTGGTGATGTTGGTACCGCCCTGGGTGGTGCGGGTTTCGGGTTTTTGACCGATGTTGCCGGCGAGGATGACGATGTTCTGCATGATTAGCTCCTGTGTTTCCTGTCTTCGGGACCGTCCCTTCGACAAGACCCGGAAAAAGCCCGTCGGGTGACGCGTGCACGGTGGACAGCATGGACACCGGAAACCCCCAAAGGACCGGGGTGGAGCGGGCAGGACGCCATAGGCGGCCAACACGGCCCGGGCTGACGCGGGGTTGCGCGCAGGAAGCCGAACGGGATTAGGGGATTGTCAGTCGAAGGGATGGCCCAGAAGCCAGAGATGCGCGGGAAGCCCATGCCAGACCCTGTCATCCTGCCAATCGGGACTGCCTGAACCCAAGCCCAGTACCCGTAACTGGCGGCAAAGACTGCAGATCAACCAACCATCGTCACCTGCCCCCCTGCCTACGGGAGTTGCGGGACCATGCCGCGGCGGTCTTTCGATACCGGAACATTCAGGACACCGACCGCATCAATGGCTGATTACGATCTCGAGGCACTGTCGCTCGGCGAGCTGAAGAAAATGCAGAGGGACGTCGCCAGGGCGATCTCCAGCTATGAGGATCGGCAGAAGGCGGAAGCCCGCGCCAAGGTGGAAGCTCTCGCCCGGGAGTTGGGCTACTCTCTGGCCGAACTTGTCGGCACCGAGACGAAATCCTCCCGTGCGCCTGCAGCGGCGAAATACCGTCACCCTAACCTGTCGCTCGCCTGGTCCAGCCGGGGTCGCAAAGGAAGTAGTATGGCGAACGCACCGTCAAGATAGGGCCCACCACTAAGGTTTTTTCCAGAACCGTATCGCCGAACCTTCGAAATTCGCGAGCGCTTTAGCGACATTCACGCCGCCTAGGATTTCAGTACTTGATGCCAGAGGATGGAAGCGGGGGGCGGTTGTTGTCCAGTTCCTTGGGCGGTATGCCATCGTCGGCGCGTCCGAACCGCGCGAGAATCACACCTTCGGCGGATTGGCCCTGCAGGACCGGCTTGACCGCGAAAAGGTGTCGCCCCGTTGCGGGGTATTCGTGATCGACACGGTGACCGGGGACACGGTGCATTGGTTGCGGTTTTCGGGGGTGGTGACGGAACTGTTCGACATCGCGACTGTTCCGAATGCGAGACAGCCCAATCTGATCGGGTTCCGGTCGGACGAGATCCGGCGCGTCGTCTCGATCGATGACAGCGCCATGGCACAAGACTGTTGACCCGAGTAAATACAACATCGGACTTGAACTGATGGTCTATTTTTTGATTGGCTGTTTTGACATCGGGAGAATCCAACGTGCCAATTATCGCCTTTGACGACCAGATCACCACAGATAAACACAACTCGCTTTCGGGGTCAGTGCTTGCAGACAATGGCAATGGGGCCGACAGCGGCGGCTATCTGAGTGTCACAGAGGTCAATGGCGTGTCAGTCACTGTTGGGCAGCAGACTACACTACCCTCCGGCGCACTGCTGACGTTGAACGCAGATGGAACCTTTGAGTATGATCCCAATGGCGCATTTGACTTTCTTGCCAGTGGCACCGCAGCAACGGACAGTTTTATCTATGCGTTGGGTGGCGTTGACGCCAGCCTGGAGTTGGCGTCACTCGATGGTACCAATGGTTTTGTGGTCAAGGGAATCGCTAGCGGTGACTATAGCGGCGGTTCCGTCGCCTCTGCGGGGGATGTGAATGGCGACGGCATCGACGATCTCATCATCGGTGCGCCGGGGGGGGTCGACTCGGGCGGTTACAGCTATGTGGTCTTCGGCCGTGACACGGGCTTTGCAGCCAGCGTGGAACTGTCGTCACTGGATGGCTCCAACGGCTTTGTGCTCAACGGCATTGATGAGAGTGACCGTAGCGGCAGTTCCGTCGCCTCTGCGGGGGATGTGAATGGCGATGGTATCGACGACCTGATCATAGGGGCATTTCAGGCCGATCCGAACGGAAAGTACAACGCCGGAGAAAGCTACGTGGTCTTCGGCCGTGATACGGGTTTTGACGCCAGCCTCAACCTGTCGTCGCTGGATGGCACCAACGGTTTTGTGCTCAATGGTATCGATCTAATTGGTCGAAGTGGCCGGTCCGTTGCTTCCGCGGGGGATGTGAATAGCGATGGTATCGACGACCTGATCATAGGGGCGCCCTTAGGCGCCTCAGGAGGAAACAGCTATGTGGTCTTCGGCCGTGATACTGGTTTTGCGGCCAGCCTAGAGTTGGCGTCACTGGATGGAACCAACGGCTTTGTGCTCAACGGCATCGATAGAGATGACTTAAGCGGCTGGTCCGTTGCCTCTGCGGGGGATGTGAACGGCGACGGTATCGACGATCTGATCATTGGGGCGATTCGGGCCGATCCGAACGGAACGGGACGCGCTGGGGAAAGCTATGTGGTCTTCGGCCGGGACACGGTCTTTGACGCCAGCCTGAACCTGTCGTCGCTGGATGGCACCAGCGGTTTTGTGCTCAACGGCATCGATTTCAATGACCAGAGCGGCATTTCCGTGTCCTCTGCGGGGGATGTGAATGGCGACGGGATCGACGATCTGATCATTGGGGCGATTCGGGCCGATCCGAACGGAACGGTAGGCGCCGGTGAAAGCTATGTTGTCTTTGGCCGCAATACGGGGTTTGCGGCCAGTCTGAACCTGTCGTCGCTTGATGGCACCAGTGGCTTTGTGCTCAACGGCATCGATGGGGGGGACTATAGTGGCATCTCGGTGTCCTCTGCGGGGGATATTAATGGCGACGGTATCGACGATCTGATCATCGGGGCGATTCGGGCCGATCCGAACGGGCAGAACGACGCTGGGGAAAGCTATGTGGTCTTCGGCCGGGACACGGTCTTTGACGCCAGCCTGAACCTGTCGTCGCTTGATGGCGCCAACGGCTTTGTGCTCAACGGCATCGATGCGGGGGACCGTAGCGGCAGTTCCGTCGCCTCTGCGGGGGATGTGAATGGCGATGGTATCGACGATCTGATCATCGGGGCGCTTCGGGCCGATCCGAACGGAACGGTACGCGCTGGGGAAAGCTATGTGGTCTTCGGCCGGGCGCAGGTCACCGTCGACGTGGCGACAGTCACTGTCACGGTAACTGGCGTCAATGATCTCCTTGGCGGAGAAGGCAATGACTTGCTCATCGGTACAGGTGGCGCTGACAGGCTCACTGGCGGACCGGGCACCGATATGTTGCAGGGCGGCGATGACGGGGTCTATCACACCGAGATTTCAGAGCAGGTGTATCGCCTGTACTTTGCGGTCTTCGGTCGCGAGCCAGAAGCGGCGGGTCATCAGTTCTGGGTGGTGCAGGTCACCCTGGGCGAGAGGACGCTGAGCGAGGTCGCAGCGGCCTTTGTCGCCTCATCCGAGTTCCAGACCACCTATGGCTCTACCGACAATTCGCAGTTCGTCACGTTGCTGTATAACAACGTGCTGGGCCGCGATCCCTCGACTGTCGACCGGGAGTATTGGGAGGGCCGTATCGCAGGGGGCACGCCGCGGGAACGGGTCGTGCTGCTGTTCTCCGAAAGCCCCGAGCATCAGACCAAGACCGCGGCCGCGCAGGATGCCTTTGACGATACGCATGAC
>JAXMNQ010000071.1:0-23777 GCA_034670345.1 Paracoccaceae bacterium
GCGGCCAGCTTGGCCAGTTCGTGGCGCATGTCGATCATGTCGGTGAGACGTGGCCGCAGGAGATCGTCTTGTTCTTTCTGGCGGGGATGGGGCTTCATCGGGGCTCCGAAATTCGCAAGGTTTCGAAGGCCAAAATACGAAATCCTGCAATTTCCCGCTACTGTTTCGGCGCGATCAGGCTGCAAATTCAGATGCTTGGGAGTTGTTCAGGCTGAACTACTTGGGGAATGCGGGGGTAAGCATGGCGATCTCTTGGTTAATGATCAGGAAATCGGTCGTGTTCGATTGTACGGAAATCAAAACCCGAATTTTCTGCCGTGATTGGCGAACGAGATTACGAGCGAGAACGGCAGGATATTGGTGCTGCTGCTCGGTGTCGCGCCATTAACCGGCTTAGCTCACCAACGATGGCATAAGCACGCATCCGCGGGGCCACAATTCCGCGGGCCGCCCGAGCTCTAAGCACAACCGTCACACCCCGGCCCGCATCGAAAAATCTTCACCAATCCAGCCATTTCGGAATGGCGACCCGCACTGCACTGCGACTTCGCCAAACCGGCCATTCGAAAATGCCGCAGCATTTCCAAAATCCAAGGACGGCAGTGCGGGACTATTCTGCCATAAGGTTCACGTGCCGCCTCCGCCGAGAGCCTATCGACGTCTTTGCTCCGGATGCGGTCAATACGGGGATGCATACATAACCAGTCGGTCCTGAAAATCACGCCGCTGCGGTCATTCTGGCGGTCAGCTCGACCCTGGTGGAATGGATCAACAACAGCATGCGCAGGAAGGCAGCTCTGATTTCGGGTGCGAGATGTCTCAGGTGGGCGAGGATCAGGCGGATGTTGTGGCCTGCGCCGCAGAGCACCGTGTGCAGCGCGTCACCGATGGTGCCCTTGAGGGGCGAGCGCGACAGGCGGCCGTCAGTCTTCATGTGCCCGATGGTGGGCTCGACCGCGCTGCGGCGGCGGAGTGCGCGCTTGAGGGCCCGGGTCATGCCGCGGCGCTGACCTGAGATGTAGACAGGCAAATATCGAAGTTCGGCCGGAGTGTCGAGACTCCGGAGGGCAGAACGCAGGCGGGACACTTTTATCTGACAGTGCTGTTACGGTGGTAAAATGGCCAGACGTCGTGTCGTCTAACGTCTCGGAGCTTGAAAGTGTACTTGGTCTGGCGGGCCATTGAAGAGGGGCGCTTCGTCCGCAATGGTCTTCGCGACGATCGCGCTTCGCTGCCTTGAATGGTTCGAGACGCGCGTCTGTCAGTGTTGGAAAGAAGCGGTCTCCAAGACCGAAGAGAAAAGGTTGGCAGCTGCGATGATCAGGCAGGGCAGACGTCCCGAAGAAAGTAAACCTGCAGCAGCTGACGTCGAAGGTGGCCCAAGGGTCGCGACGGCGCGCCTGTGCTGGGTGGATATCGCGCGAACAGGTGCCCTTGCCGGAATGATCGTGTTTCACTTCGTCCGCGATCTGGAGATGTTTGCAATCATTTCATCGGGCACAACACTTGGCGGTGGCTGGGCGGTTTTCGCGCGCCTGATTGCGGGCACGTTCCTGTTCCTGTCGGGCGTAAGCTTCGCCTTGACCCACAGGGAGAATTTGAGATTCCGCAAATGGATGTCGCGCCTCGTCGTCGTGAGCGGCGCCGCGGCCCTGGTGTCGCTTGCGTCCTTTCTGGCGATGCCGGATCGCTGGATCTATTTCGGTATTCTGCATACCATCGCCGCGGCCAGTGTGATCGGTCTTGGCTTTGTGAGGGCGCCTGCGATTGTGTCAGCTCTCGGCGCGCTAAGTGTCTGGTGGGCCGCGGCCGAATTCGGGCGCAGCCTGGCTCTGCCAATCTGGCTGGTTTGGACCGGGCTCGGGAGCAGCTATCCGCCGACATTGGACTACCTTCCGCTTCTGCCATGGATCGCGCCCTTCCTGGCCGGGCTGGCCTTCGCGAAAATTATCCCGCCCGAACGCCTCGAGCCGCGATGGACATCCCCGCCGAAAGCCTTGGCCTGGCCGGGGCAGCACAGTCTCGCCGTCTATCTTTGTCACCAACCAGTGCTCATTGCCCTGATCGGCGCAATTGCGTGGCTCGCTCGCTGAAGGTGGCCACGCCCGACCGAAGGCGGATGCGCCGCGTGTGAAGCGACAAGACGGTGGCTCGTCGATGTGGTCGAGCCGAGGCCAGCCCGCATCTCGGCTGAAGGCAACATCAAACGCTGGGCTATGCCTTTCCCATCTCAAAGCCGGTCATGGGCAGTGTCAGAAGGACTTGGATTACCGCAGGGCACGGGGCTGACCAGCGTGCCGGAATGGCAAAACGCTCATCATTCAAGTACTTCAAGATCAGTTCGGAGATCATCCGGCCGGCTGTGATGTTCTACGTCCGGTTTCCGCTTTCGCTACGGAATGTCGAGGATCTGCTGCACGAGCGGGGCATCGACGTCAGCCATGAAACCGTAACCTTTTCAACCAGGAACGCGGCTTCTCGAGCCGGGAGATTTTCAAGGCCAACCGCGCCGCCGCTCTCACCGAGTGGCGCGGTCTCTGCGCAGGATATGGATCAGCCATCCTGCCCTGAGTGAGACGAGTTCGCATTGGTCTGACACCACACGCGGTTGTACCCGGCAGGACCCGCGGCATCAAGCGCCGCTGGCCTGCGAGATGACCTGCGCCGGCGCGTCGCAGCGATCCCCGGCCCAGGCGACGAAGCCGTCTGGACGCAGGAGAATGAGGCCGCAGCCGTAGCATTTCGCCGCCTCCGGCGCGCTCTCCGCCCAGACGGACAACGGCACGCGCAGGGCTCTTGCCGCCTCCTCGAAGCCCGGATCCGTACCCGACAAGGCCAGCAATGTGAAGCCGGCGGCGGAAAGCGTGCCGGGCATGACGCGTCCACTTGGAAGCGTCTGCGGCGGCAGGTGATGCCCGGGCACGGCCTCCATGCTGTGTACACCGCGTGCGGACGGGGCCGTCTCGGTCGCGCCGACGACAATTGGCGAGCCTCCGTAGTGTGGGCGGAAGCCACCGATACCGGACGCTGTGGCACCTGCCGCGCGCCGGGCCCAGGCGGCTTCGAAATCCGCCTTGTCGCGCGTCAAACTGTGCGCGTTAACAAAAGCGCGGTCGTCTTCGATGAACTTTTCTATGAAATGCGTCGCAGTCGAGGCAAAGACCGGGCGGCGCTCGGCGTCGTAACTGTCGAGCAACTCCGGCCCGCCGTAGCCCGCGAGCATGGCGGACAATTTCCAGCCGAGATTGCGCGCATCCTCGAAGCCGGTGTTGATCCCGTATCCACCGTAAGGCGGGTGGCTGTGCGCGGTGTCGCCCGCGATGAAGATCCGGCCGACGCGGTACCGGTCCGCCAGCGTAAAGCGGAGCTCCCAGAACCCGACATACTCGGTCTCCAGGGCCAGCTTCTCCCCGATAACGCTTTGAATGGTGCCGACGGGATCGAAGCGGGTCCGGTCGGTGTCGTTGGGGATCGGGGCGTGGAAGAAGAAAGTCTGACCCCATTCGACCATGCCGAAGAATTGCCAGTAGCCGTCCAGATCAGGATGGATGACGTTGTAGAACTGCTTGTCGGGAAAGCGCTTCTGCACGAGATCGAAAAGGGCGGGGGAGCGGAAGACGACGAGCGCCATCAGCTTTTCGTGGTCCTGCCGGGTCTCCGTGATCCCGGCGGCGTCGCGCAGGCGCGAACGACTGCCCTCACAGGCGACGGCGTATTGCCCGCGCACTGTGCGGGTCTCCTCGCCACGGCTCATGTGCAGGGTCACGCCGGTGTCGTCCTGCAGGTGATCGGTGGTTTTCCAGCCGTAGAAAGCGTCTACATTCTCCAGTTGCGCCACGCGGTCGCGCAGCACGGCCTCGGTCGCGTATTGCGGTAGGCGCTCGTTCTCGGCGCTGTAATAGGGGGCGACTGAGGCGCGCTTGAACCAGTCGTAATGATACCCTGAGGTCAGCGTGCCGTAGGCCGTTAGCCCGCCCAGCCCGACGCCTTTGGGGATGGTCTTGGCGGCGCGGATCTCCTGCTCCACGCCCCAGGCCACCATGTGCTCCATTGTGCGCTGCGTCAGGTTCTGACCTTTGGGGATCCGCGGCGGAGTCTCGTTCCGCTCGATCACGGCGACCCGGTGGCCGCGTTGCCCCAGTTCGATGGCGAGACCGAGCCCCACCGGGCCGCCGCCAGAGATCACGACTTCATACATGACCGGCCTCCTTTCTTGAAAGGCGCGCGCCAAAGGCACAAGCACGTGCCATGCCCGCACTCGACCCGGTAGCATGTCTTGCGATCCTCGTCGCGTTGTCCATTGGCTGTAACCTCAAGGGAGGGACCGGCGCCGATGGCCCGGCAAGTGCGGTCCCCGTGATCGCGGCCTTCGTCGATGTGCGCTTTGCGGTCATGATCATCCTGGTGTTCCTTTCCTTGCTTGCGCAGCACTATCCAAACATCGAATTCGGCAAGATGAGCGCGATCTGCGGGAGCAGGTAGACAAGCACCAGGGCCGCCAGCATGGCGAACCAGAAGGGCCAGATGCCTCGAAAAATCGTGTTGAGCGAGACGTTGTTGGCGATGCCCTTGACCACGAAAACGTTGATGCCGACGGGCGGGCTGATCAACCCCATCTCGAGCGCAATAACCATCATGACGCCGAACCAGATCAGGTCGACGCCCTGCGTCTCGAGGATCGGCTGCGCCAGTGGCACGGTCAGCACGAGGATCGCAAAGCCGTCCATGAACATGCCCAGCACAATGAACCCGGCCAGGATCGCGATGACGATCTGCGCCGTGGAGAAACCCTGTCCTTCGACCCATTGAGTCAGCGCGAAGGGGATGCCGGTGAATCCCACAAAGGTCTTGAAGACGAAGGCGCCGAACAGGATCAGGAAAACGGTGCCCGTGCTTTTCAGCGTGCCGAGTGTCACGTCGCGCATGTTCTCCCAAGTGCAGGCGCCGCGGATGATCGTGACCAAAAGGGCAAGGAATGCGCCCACGCCTGCGGCTTCGACGGCGGAGAAAACCCCGGTATAGATCCCACCGATGGTCAACAGGATGATGCCGACGATCCAACTCGCCCGGCCGAGCGCGCGGACGCGGTCCGGCAACGCCACGCGGTCGGCCGACTTCGGGGCGTAGTGCGGTTTTCGGAAGACGACGATCCAAATGGCGAGGATGAAGAGTGAGGTCAACAAGAGGCCCGGCAACACGCCCGCCATGAACAACCGGCCGATGCTTTGCTCGGTCAGGATGGCGTAGACGACGAAGCCCGCCGAGGGCGGGATCAGGATACCCAGGGTCCCGCCCGCCGCGATGGCGCCCGTGGCAAGACCGTTGTCGTATTTGTAGCGCTGCATCTGCGGCAGGCTCACCCGGCCCATGGTCAGCGCGGCGGCGAGCGAGGAGCCGGACAGCGCGGAGAACCCGGCGCATCCGACGATCGTCGCCGAGGCGAGCCCGCCCTTCATGTGGCCGAACCAGCTGTGCGCGGCGTCGTAGAGATCGCGCGACATGCCCGAGACGCCGGCAAGGTTTCCCATCAGGATGAAAAGAGGAAGGATTGTCAGCGGGTAGTTTGCGGCCTCGGCGAATATCTCGCCGGCGACAACAGGAAGCGCGGCGGGTGGGCGGATCATGTAGATGCCGAGCGCCCCGATGGCCATCATCGCAAGACCCACCGGCACGCGGATAAAGAGCAGCACGAAGAGGCCCGCAAAGCCCAGGGCGGCAATCGTTTCGCGGTCCATCAGTCGGTGACCTCGTTCGGGTCGGTGCCATTCCAATGGACGAACCCGATCAGGATCTGAAGAAGCACCCAGAACGCCGTGAACCCCATGGCGGCGGAGAGCACGAAATAGAAGGGCGGATGCGGTATCGAAAGGTTCGAGGTGATCGCGCCGCAAGGCAGGCCGCAACTGCCCTTGTCCGCCAGCGCATAGGCGGCGACAGCCAGGATAGCGAAGGACACCAGACGACCGGCGAGGTCCGTGACGCGAGAGGCCCGCCTCCCCAGCACCATAGGCAGCACGTTGACCGACACATGTCCATTGTTGAGCGCCGCCCAGATGATCGAGGCAGCGACGACCAACGTCATGGTCATTGTGGAGATGTCCTCGATCCCAAAGATCGGATCACGCAGGATATAGCGAAAGAAGACCGATACGATGGTGACCGCGGCCAGCGCAAAGAGCGCAAATCCCCCCAACACAGCAAAGAGGCGCGCGATGATGCGCAGCCCCTTCTCCGCTTTTACAAGACCGTTGGGCGTTTCAGCCACCGGGCTTACATGCCCTTGCCTTGCATCAGATCCATGACCTGCTGTCCGGTCATGCCTTGACCGATCTCGGAGGCCAGCCATTCGTCAAGGGCGGGCTGGATCGCGGCTTCCCAGCGGGCACGCTCTTCATCGGGCAACTCATAGACCTCGACGCCGTATTCCTTGGAGACCTCGATACCGCGCGCGCCGATCTTGTTGTAGGTTTCGGCGCCCTGCATGGAAAGCCACTTGCCCGAGGCTTCTTCGACCCAGTCCTTCTCCTGATCGCTCAGGCTGTTCCAGACGTCATTGCTCAGCAGCATGACGAAGGCCGATCCGGCGCCGGTGACATTGGTGGTGATGTAGTTCGCCGGCTCGTAAAGCTGGAACGACAGCGCCCCGGAGGAGCCGATCGAAATCACGTCGATGACGCCGTTGGTCAGGTTCTGGTTGATGACGCTCACCGGCTGGGACACGGCTGACGCACCCAGAGCCTCGACGAAGGGAATGTCCTGAGCGGAGGTCACGCGCACGATCTTGCCCTGCATGTCCTCCATCGTGTGAATTGGTTCGTCCTTGGAGAACAGGATCGGCATCTCGTTGGCCCACAATGCGAGGATCTTGGCGTCGAATTCCTTGCTGATCGGCTCATAGGCCCGCCACATCGCCTCGGTGCACTCGATTGCGTTGAAGCACATGCCCGGTGTCGTAACGGAAGTGGTGATCGGGAAGAGCGGCTGGGTGTAGCCCGGCAGGTGAAAGACAATATCCGCCACGCCGTCGAGCAAGATCGAATACTGCTTGGGCGGAGACGAATTCAGCGCGCCGCCCGGGAACATGGAAACCGTCAGTTCGCCGCCCGATACCTCTGCCAGTTTCTCGGCAAAGGGCGTGAAGACCGCACCATTCATCGGGTGCTTCGGGCCCATGAAATAGGCCAGTGTCAGGTCCCTCGCCTCGGCGGCTGTGGACAGGGCAGAAAGCGCAAGCGCCCCCGCGAGCAACGTCGTCTTGATGGTCATAGTGTTCCTCCCTCGTCGAAATGACTTTGTCCGTCTCCAGCTTGAACGCGTTTGCCGGGCCTCCCAACCCGCGGCCTGGCTGTCCGCCAGCGCCTTGCGCGCGCAATGGGCCTGTGATGGCGATCATGATCGCCGACACTCCGGCACTGTGTCTACATTGCAGTGATTCTCCGCACACAGCCCAAATTTCTCAAACCCATAATCCGCATTTCGGATACAAAGTTAAGCGTGCCGTCCGCATTTTGTGAAATTCCTCGCTCGACAAGCCAAATTGTGTATCCGATATTGAGGCTCGGAGGTGCCGCATGGGATCAAGTACCGAGCATGTGCTCGCTCTCGTCAGGCGACAGATCCTTGCCGGGGAGCGGTCCCCGGGCGACAAGATTTCGGAGGTCGGCGTCGCGACTGATCTGGACGTGTCGAGGACACCGGCCCGGACAGCCCTGGCCGCGCTGGAGGCGGAAGGGCTGATCGAGAAGCGCGACGGACGCGGCTTTACCATCAAGTCGATTTCGGTGGCCGATGTCGAAAAGTCCATCCGTGTGCGCGCCGTTCTGGAGGGGCTGGCAGCCCGCACTCTCGCGGAAAACGGCATGTCCCCGGAAACCGAGGCCCTGCTGCGCCGGTCCATCTCGATGTCGCAGGAGATTCTCGAAACCGAGGCGCCGGCGATCGACCATATCGGCCAATACCAGGAAGCAAACCGCCTCTTTCACGAGACGATCATGCACCAATGCGGCAACGAACTGATCGGGCATGCTTTCGAGCGTATCGCGCTCTTGCCCATGACAGCGCTTGGCACGCTGGCGTTCGACCGGTCCACGCTGGAGCGTCAGCGCATGCGTCTGACCGTCGGTCATTCCCAGCACGTGATCATTGTGGACGCCTTGACGAAACGCGACGGTCAGCGGGCCGAGCGCATGATGATCGAGCACAGCAACGCGACGCTCAATTACGGGCAGCTCTTTGTCGAAAACTGCGTGGGCACGGTCCTTCCGCAATCCAACAACCGAAGTCAGACATGCAGCCGGGGGGACGATGGACACCGCGCAACACTGGATTGACGGCGCCTGGCGCGCCGATGGTGACCCGCGCGAGACGGTGGCGGTCTATACCGGTGCGTCGCATGCGGGCTATGCCTGTGCTGGCGCGTCGCTCGCCGAAGAGGCCATCGCGGTGGCGCGCCGCGCTTTCGAGCGCGGGACCTGGGCACATCAGCCGCGTCTGCGCGCGCAGGTGCTGTTGGAGCTTGCCGATGCGATCACGGCCAGACGAGACGAGATCGCCCTTCAGATCGCCATCGAGAACGGCAAGATCCTGTCCCATTGCCTGCACGAAACCAACGCCGCTATCTCCGAGGCTCGCTATTACGCCGGCCTTGCGCGGGCGATCTTCGGGCGGGTGACAGAGATCGACGCCGGCAAGCAGTCGATCTTTGCTCATGAGCCTATCGGCGTCGCAGCGATCATCGTGCCGTGGAACGCGCCGTCGACCCTACTCCTACGTTCGCTCGGGCCTGCACTGGCAGCCGGATGCACAGTTGTGCTCAAGGGCGCGCACCAGACATCCAGCGCGAACCGGCTCTATGCCGAAGCCTTGGCCGACTGCCCGTCGTTGCCGCCCGGTGTCGTCAACGTGGTCCATGGCGACCTGGAGATGTCGCAAACGCTTTGTCAGCACGTGGATGTGGATGTGGTCTCCTTCACGGGCTCATCTGCCACCGGAAAGGCAATCATGGCGGCTGGTGCGCCGACGCTGAAACGATTGTCGCTGGAGCTTGGCGGCAAGTCGCCCGCTCTGATCTTCGGCGACGCCGACATCGGTGTCGCGGTGCAGGAAATCATGCGGGGCATCATCCCCCATACCGGCCAGATGTGCACCGCTATTGGCCGGGTGCTTGTGCAGGACAGTGCCTGGGACATCTTCGTGCCGAAACTGGCGGAAGCGCTCAAGGCCGTACAGGCGGGGGATCCACTGAGCCAGGTCACGCAAATGGGCCCGATGTTCAACGACGACGCTGTTCGGCGCTTTACCCGCGACCTCGCCTCCGCCCGGCAAAGCGGGGAGACGATACTCGACGGCGAGGTTCTGGATGGCCACCCGAAGAACAATGTCGTGACGCCGGCACTCTTCGCGATCCAGGATCGCAGCCACCGTCTGGTGCAAGAGGAGCTGTTCGCGCCAATCTGCATGTTGGAGCGCGTCTCGGACGAGGAAGAGGCTGTCATCTCGGCCAACGCCACGCGCTACGGCCTGTCGGCATCCGTCCACAGCCAGGACCACGCCCGCACCCGCCGCGTGGCCCGGGCGCTGAAGGCCGGAACGGTCTGGATCAACTGCCACAACCGCCTCTTTGCCGAGGCCGAGACCGGCGGCTACCGCGAAAGCGGGCTCGGACGATTGCACGGTTTGGAGGGTCTCTCGGACTTCATGGAGACAAAGCACATCTATGCCGAATACGGTCAGGTTCCGACCGGCTGATGGCGGGACGACTTGAGGATAAGGTCTGCATTGTCACCGGCGGGGCCAAGGGTCTCGGCCGTTGCTTTGCCGGGGCGCTTGCAGAGCAGGGCGCGCGGGTGGCCACGCTCGATATTGCGGTGGCGGCGCCATTGCCCGGCGTGCTCGCCCTCTCATGCGATGTCACCGAACCGCAAGCCTGCCGCGCCGCCGTCGACGAGGTTGTCGCGACGCTGGGACCAGTGGATGTTCTGGTCAACAACGCGGCGCTCTATGCGACGCTGCCGATGCAGCGATACAACGAAATCTCCTCGGACCTTTGGGACAATGTCATGGCGGTCAACCTGCGCGGGGCGTTCAATATGGTTCAGGCCGTCGGTCCGGGCATGGAGGCGCGGGGCACGGGGCGCATCATCCAGATCACCTCGGGCACGGTCTACAAAGGCTTGCCGAACATGCTGCATTACATCACCTCCAAAGGTGGGCTGGCGGCGATGACAAAGGCGCTGAGCCGGGAACTCGGGCCGAAAGGCGTTACAGTGAACGCTCTGGCACCGGGTCTGACCCTGTCGGACAGCATCCTGGCCAACGAAAGTCACATCGAGGCCACCCGCGCCAAGGTCATTGCCTCCCGCGCCATTCCGCGCGATGGCCTGCCGGAGGACCTTCTGGGTGCGCTGATCTTTCTCGCCAGCGACGAAAGCGCCTTTGTGACGGGCCAGACGCTTGTGGTGGATGGCGGGTCGGTGAACACGTAAACCCATGGCGCAGCGACACGATTTCCAAAACGTCACAAACGGGCCGACAGGCAGGGGGCACTCATGACACTGCGCTTTTTCTCGGACAAGAACCGCCCCGTGCATCTGGGCCCCTTCCCGTTGGAACGTCTTGAACGCGGCCGGATGCCCGACCTGACAATTGTTCCGCCGATGGAGCGGCTGACATTTCACCGGCCCGAGGCACCGGCCTCCATTGTCAACGCCATGAACGAGTATCAGGCGATGATGGATGCGATCCGCGACGGGCTGGTCAACAAGGCGCGCGCCGACTGCCCCGCTGACCCAGAGGAGCGCGCGCACCACATCAAGGGCTTCGGCTATTTCTCCGACGCGGCGATGATCGGGATCGGTCCGGTGCCCGACATCGCGCTGCTGGAGACGCCCCTGCGCAACCCCGACATCGACCGGCTGGCCCACGATCTGCGCACCCGTCAGACCAAGACGCTGGCCTCCGGCATCGACATGATCATGGCCGATCTCAAGGAATCGATGGAGGCGCCGCCGAGCACGGTTGCCGGGCACACCCACTCTGTCGTGTTCCTCTACGAAATGCCACGCGATCCGCGCCCAGATGAGCCCGGTGCGGAGTGGCTGGAGGATGCGCAGGCGCACCGGGCCTGCCTGCGCGCGACGGAAACGGCGGTGGTCTTGGCCAACTACATCCGGCTTCTGGGCTGGGACGCCAAGGCGCACAGCGCCACCTCCTCGGATGTCGACCTCAACCAACTGGCTGTTGCGGCGGGACTTGCGACAGTGGAGGACGGCGCGCTGGTCAACCCTTACCTCGGCACGCGGTTCGGTGTGGCCGCGCTGACCACCACATTCGACATGGCGCAGGACGCGCCGCTTGCGCCGATGAAGACGCAGCCGTGGTTTCGCACCAAGGGGCCGGCGTGGTGGCTGGGCGCGGGCTTCCGGCGCAGCGCGCTTAACGGGGATCCCTTTGCCAGCCGCAACTTCGTCGACGGCCCGCATCCGTTCGAGACGCTCAAGCGGGTCGAGCAGCCCACGACCTACATCGACGAGCCCAACGTCGCCCGCGTGCCCAAACGCACCGACATGTTTGCCCGCGCGCAGTTCGGCGACATGAGCAAATCCCTGCAGGACGGCGCCAAGGGCGGGTATTACGCCCGCAAAGCCGCGCCCTCCATGGCGCAGCGCCGGATGCTCGGCGCCTTCGTGCTTCTGCAAGACGGGGCGTCGGAGCCGCGCCCGGCAACTGAAAAATCTCCGGACCAGGATCGCCTCAATGCCGATGCGGTAAAGGCCGCATCCTACTTCCTCGGGGTCGATGCCGTCGGCATCAGCCGCTGCCCGGACTGGACGTGGTACAGCCATGACGCTACCGGGGCGCCCCTCGATCCGCCGCATGATCAGGCGATCAGCATGATTATCGACCAGGGCTACGAGACCATGGAGGGCGCATCCGGCGACGACTGGATCAGCGTCGCACAATCCATGCGCGCCTACCTTCGGTTTTCCTTGCTAGGCGGCGTGATCGCCAAGCAGATCCGCAATCTCGGCTACAAGGCCAAGGCGCATACGGTGCTGGATGGCGAAGTGCTGCAGCCGCCGCTGTTACTGCTGTCGGGGATGGGCGAGGTCAGCCGGATCGGCGAGGTCATTCTCAACCCCTTCCTCGGCCCGCGTCTGAAATCGGGTGTCGTGACCACCGACATGCCGATGACGCATGACAAACCCGTCGATTTCGGCCTGCAGACGTTTTGCGAGTCGTGCAACAAATGCGCGCGCGAATGTCCCTCGGGCGCGATCACCGCCGGGCCGAAACTGATGTTCAATGGCTACGAGATCTGGAAATCCGACAGCCAGAAATGCGCCAGCTACCGTATCACGACACTGGGCGGCGCGATGTGCGGGCGCTGTATGAAGACCTGCCCATGGAACCTTGAAGGTCTCTTTGCCGAAAAGCCCTTCCGCTGGGCAGCGATGAACGTGCCAAAGGCAGCGTCGACACTGGCCAAGCTCGACGACATGGTCGGGAATGGCGGGTTGAACCCGGTCAAGAAGTGGTGGTGGGATCTGGAACTGGAGGAGGACGGCGGCTACCGCCCGACGCGCCATCCAGTGAATGCCCGCGACCTGCAAAAGGACCTCGATTTGAAATACGAGGATCAGACGCTGGCCGTCTACCCTGCGCCGCTCGCCCCGCATCCTTATCCCTATCCCTTCCCGATGGACCGAGAAGCCGGGATCGAGGCTTACCAGGCCATGATCACCGCCGAGGCCTACAAAGAACGGCGCGCACGCGGCGAAACCGGGCCCTGGGATCACCGATACAGCAACGATAGCGAAAGCCCGGTGGTCCGCGTCGAAGTCGCCAAGGCCGAACGGATGACGGCAGACATCACCAAGTACGAATTCCGCAGCATCGACGGCGCGGACCTGCCGCCGTGGACCGCCGGGGCGCATCTCGACATTGTCGTGGCCCCCGAATTCCTGCGGCAATACTCCATGTCCGGCGATCCCGCGGACCGATCCGTCTACCAGGTGGCCGTGTTGCGCGAAGATGGCGGCCGCGGCGGTTCCAAGTTGATGCACCGGATCTTCAGCGAGGGGCGCAAGATCTTCATCTCGAAACCGATCAACCATTTCGAGCTCGTCGAAGAGGCAAACCGGAGCTTTCTGATGGCCGGTGGCATCGGCGTGACGCCGATGATCGCCTTCGCCCACCGCCTGCACGCCCTGGGCCGCGACTTTGCCTTGCATTACTCCTGCTCGCGCCGCGAAGACGCGGGGTTTCTCGAGGATCTGAAGTCCGTCCCCTGGGCTGACAAGGTGCATTATCACTTCTCGGACGAGGGCACGCGGGCAGATCTCGACGCGGTTCTCGCGGGGTATCAGGCGGGCTGGCATGTCTACACCTGCGGGCCCGAACGCTACATGACCCCGGTCATGGAAGCCGCCGAGCGGCAGGGCTTTCCCGACGAAGCCCTGCATCTGGAGTATTTCTCCGTCCCGGAATTGCCGGAGTGGGAAAACCATCCTTTCACGCTGAAACTTGCGCGCTCGGAAAAGATTTTCACAATCCCTGCTGACAAGTCCGCCACCGATGTGCTGGCCGAGAACGGGATCCATATCGACGTGAAATGCTCCGACGGCATTTGCGGGGTTTGCAAATGCGAGCTGGTGTCAGGTGAGGTCGAGCACCGCGATTTCGTGCTGTCCAAAAAACAGCGCGAGAACGGCATCATTCTTTGTCAGTCCCGGGCGGCCGAGGCAGAGGGGGTCGTCGAAATCGACCTCTAAAGCGTTGCCCGAAATACCTGAATCACATAACGCTGCCTGAAATCCGAGATTTCAATGCGTTATGTGATGCTCGATATCTCAGGTATGTCGCGAAACGCTATAGGTGTTCATTCAGCGTTTCGCTGATCCCGCGGCCTTCGGGGATCAGATGGGCATTGCGCAGATCGTAATCGCTGCCCCAGGCACGGAAATGCTCCATCGTGCGTCGTGTGAGGTTCTGGCCCTTGGGCACGGGCTGCGGTTCGGGATAGCGTTCGACCAGGGCCACATGCAGACTGCGCTGGCCAAGCTCGATCGCAAGCCCTGTTCCCACGGGACCGCCGCCATTGATCCCACATCATACATTCAGAGTTTGAGACCCATCAGCTCGACCGCGTTGTCTTGATAGATCTTGCGGCGCAATTCGTCCGATATCTCCATCCTGTCAAGAATGTTGATCGTCTCACGGATATACATCGGACCGCCTTCGGGATCGAAGGGCGCGTCCGAGGCGAACATCACGCGATCCTCGCCGAAAAACTCCACCGCGTGCTCGATGGCCTTTTGCGAGCCGAAAGAGGCGGTGTCGGCATAGAATTCCTTGAAGTATTCCAGATGCGGACGCTTGAGACCGTTCAGCACGGCCTTGAGATCCCTGTCCGTCGTTCGCGCGCCCATCTGGTCCCAGCCGGCGCCGACGCGGCCTTCGAAGAAGGGCACCATGCCACCAGCGTGGTGGGTGATGATCTTGAGCGCGGGATATCTGTCGAACATGCCCGAAAAGACCAGCCGCGCCATCGCGGCAGAGGTTTCATAGGGCCACCCGAAGGTCCACCAGATTTCATATTCCGATTGTCCCTCAGACAGGTAGTCGGTGAAGTTCGCACCTCGCGCCGGGTGCATCCAGACCGGTTTCCCGGTGCTGTTCATGTATTCGAAAAAGGGCTCGAATTCCGGCCGGTCCAGCGGCTTGCCCGAGACGTTCGTAAAGATCTGCATGCCGACGGCGCCCAGATCCTCGATATTGCGGCGGGCGTCCTCGACCATCGCATCGGGATTGGACATGACGGCGGTGCCGATGAAGCCGGGAAAGCGGTCGGAGTATTTCTGGCACAGCTCGGCCATGCTGTCAGAGGCGACGGTCGCCAGCTCCAGCGATTTCGCCGGATCGGCGTATTTCTCATAGGGTGGAGAGGCGATGGACAGGATCTGGCAATAGTCCGGGCCGAACATGTCCATGACTTCGAACCGACGATCCAGATCGGTCATCATCGGCACAGCCTCTGAGCGGCGGGTGATGTCGGTGGTTTGACCCAGATGCGCGATCAGCGCTTCGTGAAAGGGTTTGGGCCAGATATGGGTGAATACGTCGATCTTTTTCATGTCAGTTCCATTCGTCGCCAAGCGCTTTTCAGAGCGGGGTCCGCCCCGGCCAGTTGGTGGGAAATGATCTGCGCCTGATCGCGGACCAGATGGGCAAGAGCGGCCTCTTGCCCGGACGATGTTTCTTCCTCTCTCGCGGTCATGCACAGGGCGGCAGCGGGGGCAGGGCCCGAGTCAAAGACCGGGGCGGCGATGCCGACCACGCCGGGCGTCACCTCGCCATGGGCGATGGCCACGCCGTCCCGGCGCACTTTGCGCAAGGTCGCGCGGACTTCGTCAACCGTCTCTCCGGTGCCGACGCGGGCGAAGTCTGCCAGGTTTGATCCGCCGATCTCTTCCTGCTCACGCTTGGACAGCCACGCCAGGATTGCCCGCGATATCGCCCCACGGGCGAGCGGCATAGGCCGTCCGCGCGGATAGCTGGTGACCGGTTGCGCCGCCGAGACGACCGAAGATACGCACAGGATCTTGCGTCCGTACCACCGCACCAGAAAGGCTGAACAAGGATGCGCGAGGGACAGAGTGTCGAGCGCCGGTTTCCCGAACGCGATGAGTGGGTCGGCCCGGCGCACCAGGTAGTCCAGTTCGGTCACGCGCGGACCAAGCCTGTAGGCCGCGCCCGATACGGGTGTGATCAGACCGGTGTCGCGCAGTGATTTGAGATAACGGTACAGGGTGGGGCGGGTAAAGCCCGTGGCCTGCATCATCTCCTCGGCGGTCCATTCCGGGCGTGCCTCGGAAAAGAGGTCGAGAACGGCCAAGAGCCGGTCAGCGGCGTTCATGTCACAACCTCGCTCCGTTGCTTCAGCCCGTCGCGCAGCATCAGGCCCAGACCTGCGGCAACGCCGACGAAATCGCTGTAGATCGCGCCCGGAAAGGCATCTGCCGGAACCAGCGCCAGCAGCCCGGCCGCGGCAAACAGTCCGCGCGTCACAGGCGACAGCGCACCCCGGAAGAACCCGGCCAGAGCCGCAGAGACCAGCCAGACGCCCATCACAGCCGTCAGGATGGCGATGCCGATCTCCAGCGGCGCGCCGATCAGGATCAGCGTCGGCGAGAAGACGAACAAGACCGGGATCACGTAGGCCACCCAGCCGAACCGCATCGCCGACCAGCCCGTCGCCATGGCCGGCGCGCGTGCGATGGTGGCCGCGGCAAACGCCGCCAGCGCAATGGGCGGCGTGATCATCGACATCATACCGAAGTAGAGCACGTAAAGATGCGCCGCAATTGGCTCCACCCCCAGTTGGATCAGCGCGGGCGCTACGAGGGCGGCCAGCAGGACATAGACGCCAAGCGTCGGCAGGCCCATGCCAAGAATGATGCAGACGATGGCCGATAGTGCGAGCAGGGCGATCAGCGACGACCCGCCCACCTGCACCAGCAGGTAGGTCAGGTTGAAGCTGAGCCCGGTGATGTTCAGCACCCCGATGACAAAGCCGCTGGCGGCAGAGATCAGCAGAATTTCAACCACCGCATGCCCGGTTTTCGACAGCGCTCCGATCACGGTTCGCAGGCGCGGTCTGACGCCGCCATAGCCAAGTGCCAGGGCTGTCAGGATCAGGACGCCAGCGGACCAAAGGGCCGCGCGCTCAGGCTGGTAGCGTTGCCAGAACAGCAAATAGATCAACACCGCGAAGGCAAACGCGAAATGCATGCCCCCCAGCACCTTGCGCCCTGCCGGGATCTGGTCCTTCGGCACCGCGCGGATGCCCAGCTTGGCGGCTTCCAGATCGGCCTGAATGAAGAGAGCGACGTAATAGAGGATCGCAGGCACAAGTGCCGCCAGCACGATGGAGGTATAGGGCACCGCCAGAAACTCGGCCATCAGGAACGCCGCGGCGCCCATCACCGGCGGCATCAACTGCCCGCCGGTGGAGGCCACGGCCTCGATGGCGCCCGCCTTGTGGCCTGGATATCCGTCCTTCTTGATCATCGGGATGGTCACGACCCCGGTGCCCACAACATTGGCCACCGCAGAGCCCGAGATGGATCCGAAAAGCCCCGAAGCCAGCACAGCGATCTTCATGGAGCCGCCGCGAAACCGCCCCATGCCGATCATCGCCGCATCGGTAAAGAATGTAGTGCCGCCCGTGATGCCCAGAAGCACGCCAAACAGGATGAAGGCCACCACGATGGTCGTTGCCACCGACATGGGCAGGCCCAGAATGCCGTTGGAATCCACCGCCATGTAGCCCGCCAGCAGCTGCCAGTTCTGTGCCCGCCCTTGCAGGCGGCCGGGAAACTGATCGCCGAACAGCGCATAAAGCAGGAACACTGAAATGATGATGACAAGCGCCCATCCGGATGCGCGGCGCAGCGCCTCGAGAGTCAGGAAGACGATGATGATGCTGGGTATCCACAGTACGGCCGGGCGGGCGAAGATCATCAGCACCAGGTCTGGGTAGCGAACCGCCACGAACCCCACGGAAATCAGGCTGACCAGCGCCAGTGCCGCGTCGTACCAGGGAACGGTGCTGCGTTCGGTGCCTCGGATCCGGGGCAGGGTCAGGTAGGCCAGCGCCAAAGTCAGCGCCAACATGGCCGCAAAGAATTGCTGCGGATAGATGTCGAGTCCGATCCGGCGCTGGAACGACAGTGCCCAGCCGACCGCAAGCAGCGTCAGCAGGGCGGCCAGCACATCGCTTATGATGCGCCAGGTTCCGGTCGGAAGGCGTGTGCCGCCTTCCTGGATTTCTGCCGGATCGGACACGAGGGCCTTACTTCAGGCCGACTTCTTCAAAGAAGCGGATGGCGCCGGGATGAAATTCTGCGATCCCGATATCGTTGGCCATGTCCGCAGGCTTGAACGCGCGCATCGGCGGAAAGGTATCTCCCATCACCGCGCTTTGCTCGTACATCGCCTTGGTCATCTGATAGACCGCCTCTTCGGAGGCATCGGCATGTGTGAAAACCACCTGCGGGAAGGCGATATAAGTGGTGTCTGCGAGAACCCCGGGCATCGCCCCGGCGGAGAGTTGCGTGAAGAACGCGGTGGGCCAGTGTTCGCGCGCGGCGGCCAGGGCCGCCTCGCTGTCGTCGCCGACACCAAGAGCACGCAGACCGCCGACGGCCGCATCCGCTTCGCGGACCTTCCCGGCCCCATGAGCGAAGATGAAGCCAACCGTATCGCCAGCCATGAAGGCATTGGCCCCGGCCACAACAGAGGCCACGGAGACCTTCTGGACATCGTCGCGCGACATGCCGGCAGTCGAATAGAAGGCCGCAAGCTGCGGCAGGATGGTGTTCTGCGCCGTGTAGCCATCGGTCATCGCCTTGCCGCGCAGATCCGCGACACTCATGATGTCGCTGTCGGCACGGACGAAGATCGCTTCAACAAGCGGTTGCAAGTGCCCGACAACGCGAATGTTTTCGTTCTTGACGCCATTCCACCAGGCATCCCCTGTGATCGAATAGTTGACCTCTTGCAGGTTGGCTACGCCAAACTCGATCCCGCCGGAATTGACGAAGGGAATGAACTGGTTTGGGCTGGTGGCGGGCTGAATGGTCGTGTTCAGCCCGTTGGCATTGGCCGCGTTGGCCACGGCTGTGCCGATATTGTGAAACAGAGAGCCCGGATTGGACGTGGCAATACCGACATTGTTCTGCGCCGTCGCCGTGGTGCTGACAACGCAGGCGAGGCCGATCGCTGCGGCCTTGACGAATTTCTTCATTATTACCCTCCCAGGTTGGCTTCGGTGTGACCGATTTTTCCTTGAAATCTCAATAAATGAGATTCCACTTCAAAATACTTGAATTATCCAATGTCACAAGGCCTACTGGTGGCAAGGGCAACACGACAGGGTTCCAGATGGATGCCAAGACAGCCCAGACCGGGGCCGAAGCATTGCTGACGGGAATGGGCCGTTCGGGCATCGATTACCTCTTTGCCAATGCGGGCACGGATTTTCCGCCAGTGATCGAGGCGCTGGCACAGCTTGATCCCGCGCAAGTGCCCACACCTGTCACCGTTCCACATGAAACCGCAGCCGTTGCCATGGCGCATGGCGCCTATCTGGTGTCAGGGCGGGCGCAGGCGGTCATGGTGCATGTCAATGTCGGCCTGGCCAATGCGGTCATGGGCGTAATCAATGCGGCATCCGACAATATCCCGATGCTGGTGATGTCGGGCCGCACGCCGATCACCGAGCGCGGGCGCAAGGGCGCGCGGATGACGCCGATCCAGTACGGTCAGGAGATGTTCGACCAAAGCTCTCTGGTGCGCGACGTGGTCAAATACAATTACGAGATGCGTTACCCCGAACAGGGTGGGGCGCTGGTGGCGCGAGCCATGTCTGTTGCCAATTCCGAACCGAAAGGTCCGGTCTACTTGTCCCTGCCCAAAGAGCCTTTGTCAGAACTGGTTCCCGAGCATCTGCAAGCGCGGACCGTGCCGCCTCCGCCTGCCACCTCTGCGCATCCGGATCCGGCGGCCATCGCACAGGCCGCACGCTGGCTCGAAGAGGCGACGCGGCCTGTGGCCATCTGCCAGCGCGGTGACACAGAGGGGCGGCTGTCGGCGGCGCTTTCCGGGCTTGCTGCTGCGCATGGCATTGCGGTTTTTGAGCCGTTTACCCTACGCAACGTTTTGCCGTCCGATGACCCGGCGCTTCAGGGCTATGCGCCCAACGGGACGAAAGGTGCCGATCTGATCCTGGTGATCGACAGCGACACTCCCTGGATCGAGGCGACCACCGCCCCTTCGCCGGATGCGAAGGTCATTCATATCGGACCCGATCCGCATTTCGCCCGTATGCCGGTACGTGGATTTCAGACAGACCTTGCCATCGCCTCGGATCCCGTGGCGGCGATTGACGCGCTTGCCGCGCAGGCCCGCCCGGGTCTGGCTGCAGCTGCGAACCGTGCCGCTAACGCCACGGCCTCGCAGGACCGGAGGGATCGCGCCCGCGCAACCGCGACCGACGGCGCGCAGACGCCGATGACCGCCGAATGGATCAGCCATTGCGTGTCGAACATCATGGATGCCGACACCGTCGCCTTTTCCGAACTGGGGCTGCTCCCGGACTTCATGGATATCAAAGGTCCGAACCGGCATTTCAGCAATGTGCATGCCGGAGGCCTTGGTTGGGCGATGCCCGCCGCACTTGGCGCACAGCTCATGCGGCCCGGCAAGCTGACCATCGCCTGTATGGGCGACGGCAGCTACATGTTCGCCAATCCCGTTGCCTGCCACCAGATCGCCGAGGCGCTGGAGCTGCCGATTTTGACGATTATCAAGAACAATGCGATGTGGAATGCCGTGCGCCGGTCGGTCGTGAACGGCTATCCGGACGGGGCCGCAGCCAAATCCAACAGGGTGCCGCTGACTTCGCTCGAACCGCTGCCAGATTTTGCAGCCATTGCTGCGGCCTCCCGGGCGCATGCCTTACGGTTAGAAGACGGTGCCGACCTTCCGGACGCGCTGGCGCGCGCGATCGACATTATCCGGCGCGAAAAACGGCAGGTCTTGCTGGATTTGCGCTGCGCTGTTTCGAACGCGCATTGAAGACGCAGTCATAGACGATCGGCGTGAGACGGGCAGAGCGGATTTGTGGCGTTTGGACATGGGGCACTGTTGCACAGCCCCGGCTTGAGGCGTGACAGCCCCATTTACCGCTGAGGTCAGGCAATGCGGACGATCTCGGCGGTGCCGAGGGCGTTGAAGCGGTTCATGAAGGCGATGCAGATGTGGATTTCGGCGGTCTGGGTTTCTTGCGGCGATGCGTTCACCGAAAGCCTTGAGGCATCGCATCCACGGCCCGGCAGGGCATCACGACGTGATGTCACGAGAGGGATTGCTTCGATCCGGCTGCGGGCATGGTATCCGGTCCAACGTCTCCAGAAGGCCCTGCCGTAATATCGCGTCGCGCGCAGGGTTTCGATGCGGGCGCATGCTGCCGGGCAGTTTTCTTTCCACGGTCGCCGGATCAATTCCTGACCGCCCTTCACCCAAGTCAAGAATGCCAAACCCTGGAAGCCAACTGCGGCAAGTGCCATCGCGCGTAACGAGGCCCTTCGAGGCATCGAAATACCTCGACCGAGCGATCTGGCGAAACTGGAGCGGTCACCACCGCCGAAGTCGAGCCGAGACCAAACCGCTCGGGACATTTCCTTCGGAAATACCCTGCCGGTCAGTGGATCCATTGCATGAAACTGCTGGGGCAACGCCTCATGGCACGGGACTTCGACCGACAGGTCGCCGAGGTCCAAGTGCGTATCGCCACCAAGAACGGTCATACCGCGCTCGGCATAGCCGTGACGAAAACCGTGGGATAAAATTGTCCGGGAAAGGGGAGGTCCATCCAGCGACATTATTGTGCAACAAAGCCCCGGGCACCCAACTTCCTGTACCGGGAGCGTTCTTCCTGGACTTCGCAGCCGGCAAGCCGCTCATCGAACCATTCCGGCACTTCCGTTTCCACCTCCTGTTGGCGCGGCGCAACCGTGCCGCTCCAACAACCAGGAAATTTCAATGCGAACCTTGGCTGCGGTAGCGACCGCTCAAAAGGGCACCGCAACCAGGAACATGTGGATCCAGCCCGCGGCGGGTCAGCATCTGATGGGTTGTCGCCACTGACACCGAAAGCACGGGAATGCCGGCTTCGTCCTCCAGCTGGGACAACATAATGCGCGCTCACGCTTTGGCGGCGTCCCGCTTGCGCCATTTGCCTATTGCATGGCGATCCTCAGCGCCGTTGCAGCCGTGGCTTCGGTCCATCGCAATCGTCCATCGCGCGAACGGCCCCAGTGGCCCCAGTGACCTCGGCAACGAGGGCTAGGAGAAAACTATGATTGCGTTCATTGGTCTTCTGTCGGTTTTTCTGCTGATTTTGGCGTGGGTGCCCGTCGGGTTGGCCATGCTGGGTGTAGGCTTCGTGGCGTTCACCAGTCTGACAGGGCTCCGCCCGGCTTCGTTCATGACGGCTCAGACCACCTTTGCCACCGTCAACAGTTACAGCCTGTCAGTCGTTCCGCTGTTCCTGTTGATGGGCAACCTGATCAACCGGTCACGGATTTCGACCGATCTCTACGATGCAGCAAATGCGGGGTTCGGGCATTTCGTGGTGGGTTGGCCCACGCGACCATCCTGGCCTGTGGTGGATTCGCCGCAATATCGGGGTCCAGTATGTCCACCGCCGCCTCGATGGGGCAGTTCGCCTACCCGTCGATGAAACGCTACGGGTACTCGGATACCCTGTCGACCGGGTCGATCATGGCGGGCGGCACGCTGGGTATCCTGACCCCGCCCTCAGTGGTGTTGCTGGTCTACGGGATCCTTACGGACACCTCGATCTCGAAACTGTTCATCGCCGGAATCGCGCCGGGGCTGCTGGCAGTGGCGCGCTACATGCTCACCATCGCCGTTATCTGCCGCCTGCGTCCGGAATGGCGCCCGGCCGGCCAGCGCGTGGATAGCGCGACAAGGCTGCGGGCCTACGCCAAGGTCTGGCCGGTGCTGGCGCTCTTCGGGCTGGTCATGGGCGGGATCTATGGTGGTATCTTCGCCCCCCGACCGAGGTTGCGGGCGTGGGCGCTCTGGGGGCGCTGCTGTTCGCGCTGGCCCGACGTGCGCTGACCTGGCGCTCACTCTGCGACACGCTGGTGGAAACCGCGGTAACCTCCGGCATGATCTTCTTCGTGATCGTCGGTGCGATGGAGCTGGGCAATTTTCTCAACATGGCCGGCTTGTCGAGGATGATCCGCACCATGATCGAGCCGCTGAGCCTGCCGCCCTATGGCGTTCTGCTGGTGATCTGCCTGGTCTACATCGTGCTCGGAATGGTGATGGAAAGCATGTCGATGATCTTGCTGAAGGTGCCGATCCTGTTTCCCGTCATCGTCGGTCTGGGCTTCGATCCGATCTGGTTCGGCATCCTGATCGTCATGGTGGTCGAACTGGCGCTGATTTCGCCGCCGGTCGGGCTGAATGTCTATGTGTTGCGATCGGTCCTGCCGCATCTGTTGCTGCGCACACTGTTTGGCGGGGTGCTGCTGTTCATCATCCCTGACCTCAACAAGCTCGCGTTCATCATCATCTTTCCAGCAATCGTACTGTGGTTGCCTTCGATGATGTAGATCGCTCCGCTGCCGGGCTTTTTAGCATGTCTTTGCCTGCTCCGTCATTACACGGTCAGGCTCTTTTCTTCTCGCGTTGCTGGATGCTGGGCCGGTCGACAAGGTGACGCCCTGCATCTCGACCGAGACGAGGTATGCGCGAAAGTTGGTGACGCTTGATCAGGCGGCGGCTTGAAGGGGGCGGACACCGTCTCGGAACTCAACCCCTTCGATGATCTCGGGGAGGCGGTTTCTGCCATCGCGCTTTCGCCACTTGGCCTGTGAGGACATCATCAACTTGAAGGCAATGGCCAGACCGGTCTTCCGGCTCAGGCACCCCTTCGTTCGTTTTGTCCGGTGGCGAACCGTTGCAAAGGTGCTTTCATTCGGATTTGAGGTCCGGACGTGTTTCCAGTGCTCGGCCTGGAAGTCGTAGAAAGTCAGCAGCACCTCGCGTCCCGTTGACCGACAGGCTCTTTTCCACAGGAAAAGATGCCGAGTATCCGTGATGATCAAGCCGGTTCGAGAGCCCACTTCCGCCCGTCTCTCAGGAGCGCATTTGCCAAGACGATAAGTTTTCGCATGACA
>JAXMNQ010000072.1:0-22618 GCA_034670345.1 Paracoccaceae bacterium
CTACCCCGCATCCCAATCCTCCTTCGGGGTCGAGTTCTGCTTGTTGGCACCGGCTTCGATCAGGCTTGCGTCGATGGCCATGCGCTGGCCGCTGACGAGGCCTTCCTCGATGCACCGCGCGACGGTCGTTTCGAACAGGTGCCGCAGCAATTCGCTCTCGCGGAAGCGGCCATGCCGGTTCTTCGAGAACGTGGAGTGGCCCGGGACACGGTCACTCAGATCAAGGCGACAAAACCACCGATAGGCCAGGTTCAGATGAACCTCCTCGCAGAGCCGCCGCTCGGACCGGATGCCAAAGCAATACCCAACCAGCAGCATCCGGATGAGGAGCTCGGGATCGACGGAAGGCCGCCCGGTATGGCTGTAGAAATCGGCGAGGTAGCCGCGGATACGCCGGGGGCCGTCGGGATCTATCGGTTTTTCTCTTTGGCCATGATGCGTTCGATGACAACAGGTTCGCAATGCTCGTCGCGCAGGAACTCGCGGATCCCGCCATCCCAGAATATGGAATCTTGCATTCCACGCCTGCTTTCCAAGATGCAACCTGTGCGGCGTCTCTCAGTTGGGCAAGACTACGGCCCCGCGCCCGGCATCGGCTGATGGACGGCGACTAGCTTCCGATCGGCGCGTCCCAGATATTGGCAAGGAACACGACGCGCGGCGCGCCCGAGTCGACCTGCGTGACCGGCGCCTGGCCGTGCGGCATGTGTCCGGCGAAGGTCGCCAGCCGCCCCGGCACCGGACGGGTGACGTGTATCCCGGGCCCCAGCGCGGAAAGCTCTGCCCAGTCGAAGAAGCGGAAGACCGGTCCCAGTGCCACTGCCTCAGCGTCGTGGATGAAATAGGTCTCGCCCCCTGCCAAACCCGCCGCGGGGCCCAGATAGAGCACCGATCCCATCAGCGGCGGGCGCACCCTGCCGGTCTGGCTGCGCAGCGCCTCGTCGTTGTCGATATGCACATAGGAATGCGGTTCCTCGACCTTGCCGACATGGCTGGTCCAGATCTCGAACCCATGCGCGGCCGCACGCACCCCGGGCGGCGCGGCCTGCAGCAGCCGCCCCAGATGGCGGATCAGGAAATCGACGATCTCGGGCAGGAACTTCTGGCCCAGTACTCGGCGGGTGGCGGGGCTGAGGCGGTCGCATTCGGCGATGTAGAACTCGGCAGAGTCCACCCGCAGGTCCCGGAACCGTTCATAGAGCGCCGCCGCCGCGACAGCGTCCAGAAAGCCGTCCCGCTCGGTAACCCAGGATCGCCCCACGGTCTCGGCTTCACCCCTCATGGGGCACCCAGAGGCTGAGGTCCGGTTGCAGAGTTCCGTCCGGGCCGGTCAGGCCGGCGTAGGTCAGCGCATAAAGCGTTTCGGCCCCATCGACCGCGATCCTTGCGGCAGCCACCCCGCTGGTCCGGCTGACCATTTTGCCGTCAGGTGACAGCACCGATAAGGTGAAGTCCGCAGGACTGGCGGCCGCGGCGGCCTTGCCCAGCACATAGATACGACCCGATGGCGAGACCGCGAGGTCCAGCCACTGCGCCCCGGACCCGGCGTCCAGGGCCACGGTGGCACTGCCGGAAAAGAGGGTCAGCGCCGCGCCGAAAAGGTCAAAGGCGGCAAGCTGCGACCGCCCGGCATCCAGCACCAGAAAGCCCCCTTGCGGCAGGGCTGCGACGGCCACGGGCTTCTCCAGCTGGCCGGGCATCGTGCCGAAACCGGCAAAATCCAGCGCCGGCGGGGCAGCACCGCCGAAGGCGTCCACCGGCAGAAGTTGCAACCGCCCGTCCGCCGCGCCCACCGCCGCCACCACCCCGGCAGGATGCGCCGCAAGATCGCTCAACCCGCTGCCAAGGGTGAAGGTGCCCACACTGACCTGCGCCGGTGTGATCTGGCCGCCCGACAGCGTCACCGGGGCGAGGCTGACCGACTGGCTGGCCGGGTCCACAAAGGTGCCGGTATCAAGGAAATAGGCCGCGGCCTCACCCGCGCCCGGCGGCATCAGCGCATCGACCGCCCAGAAAGGTTGTGCCGGGGTGCCGCATGTCCGATACCCGTAGAGCACCCCCGGCGCCACGCTGCCCAGGGTTTGAACCATCCAGGCCGCCTGCAACCGCGCGCCGCTGTCACAGTCCGGAATGCTCTGGTTCATCGCCTGCCAGCTAAACGTCAGCGCATTCAGCCCGCCCTGCCAGCGCAGCGGCCCCAGCGCTCCGATCGAAGCGCCGCTGGCGTTCTCGCGCAGGTCAATCTGCGTAGCGGCCGCGGCGCCGGTCTGCCAGACAAAAGCGCCATCCTTCAGGGCGAGGGTGGCTTGATGGGTATAAGTGGTATTGGCGGTCAGCGCCGGGGCGCGATTGACCAGAGTGGCCGTGCCGGTCACGCTGCGCGTGCCGCCGGGTGGCTCGGGCGTCAGCCGCGCCTCTGCGCTGGCCAACGGGCAACTGTCCGCCACTGCCGTGACCGACGCTTTGATCGGTCCGGCGTTGCGCAGCCCGCCGAAGGCAAAAGCCAGCGGCGCGCCCTGCGCGGGGACATCCATCGTCAGGATCTGCGAATACCCCGGCCCATAGTCCAGCCGCGCGGTCATCTTGTCGGCCCCGAAAGGCCAGCTGCCCGCCACCGGATCCGGCGTGATCGCAAGGCTGACCGAAAGGCTGTCGTTCGGGGCCAGCACCAGCGGCATCGCCGCCGCGCTTGTGGCAGGCCAATAGCCGGGGATCGTCCCCCCAGGCAGCAGCGCAGCCAGCAGCTGCGCCGCCCAGCCCGCCCCGGGCGCGAATTGCTGGCTCCAGGTGTAGGACGGCGGCTGGCCATCCTGATTCCGCCCCAGCAGCTTGTCCAGCGACTTGCACAGAGGCGCCAGCACCGGGTCGAGGATCATCGCCGTCATCTGCGCGCCAAGCGCCGCCAGCATCTCGGGTGCGGCCCCCTTTTCCTGCAAAAGCGGCGTCGCCGCGGCAAGGACCGCGGCCTGCGTATCGGCATCGGCGAGGGACTTTTTCAGCCAGGCATCCGCCGCAGCCCCGCCCTGCCCCGACATCACGATGACCCAGGGCAGGAAGACATCCAGCACAAGGCTCAGCGCCATTCCGGCGGCCAGCGCCTGCACCGGTCCTGCCCCGCGCCCCGGCCCGGCAAAATACAGCCGCAGGCTGTCGGCATTGTCGGGCAGCGGCAGGGACAGGATTTGCGGCCCGGCAGGCATCGCCACCCCGGCAACCGCGGCATTCGGCGTCAGGATGCCGATGTATTTGACGGTTGCGGTCTCGAACCCCGGATCGACGACCACCGGCAGGCGCGAGGTCCAGCCCGCCGGGCTGACCGTCTGACCATCCTTCACGAAGCTGGCATACACCGCCAGATGGCGCGGCTGATCGTTGGTCAACTGCAGCGTGAAGGTGCCAGCGTCGAACCCGACCTTTCCCGGCACCAGGCCGCCGCGCGGCGCCAGATCGTCCAGCGTCCAGTTGCCCGCAGGCGGCTCCGGCGTCACCGGTCCCGGCGCCGGGGCCCGCTGCACCGTCCAGCCCAGCCCTTCGAAGCCCGCCGATCCCCGGATATAGCTCGACGCATCCGAAAGCACCGGCGCCAGAGCGGCGACAAGCCCCTCCGCCAGCGGCTGCGCCCTGTCCGACGGCGCCCCGGCGGGCGCCAGGACGGCCTGTGCCGCCGCCACGTCCCCGCCCTGTTCGATGAAGCTGATGAAACCCTGCATCTGCTGGTTCTGCAGCGGGTTGAGGTGGTTCAGCAGGTCCCTCCGCGCGGTGACATCCAGATAGATGGCTTGTCCGAATGCCTGCACCAGATCCTGGGCCAGGCGCTGTGGTGGCAGGGTCATGGCGGCCTCCCTCGTCTGACGGTCAAAGGCCCGGCGGGACGACCCCGCCGGGCCGGTGTGCTACCCGTTCGGGGTGGAGGGTGCCCACTGGCTGACGCCCGGTTCGGTCCGGCTGTCCGGCCCGACAAAGGCATCGAAGTTCAGCGTGTAGAGCGTGCGGTACTGATCGACCGTGATCTTGCCCGCGTTGATCCCGCTCTGCGGCTCGGTCAGCAGCGGCGAACCATCGGGCGCGTAGATATCAAGCTGGAAGGTCAGGTCATCGGGGTCCTTGGTCGTATTGTATTTGTTGTTGATCACCGACAGCACGTAGATGTACCCCTTGGTCTCGGTCGACAGGTCCAGATAGCTCAGCGTTCCCGTCACCTGCTGCGACCGTAGTGGCATGTAGGAAATCAGCCGCTGAATGGTCATCGCCTTGGTCTTTTCGTCGTACTTGGCGCTGTAGGTCTCGGCGTTGGTGCTGTCGCTGATCTGCCATTCCACCCCCTGCGACCGGAGCGTGATGGTCAGCGAGAAGGCCATGAAGACCTCCAGCGTCTGGCCCCACCCGTCCGTCTCGGTGCGGATATCATAGGTCGCCTGCGTGGTGCTGTCGGTCATGTACCAGAGCTTGCCCGCCTCGGTCACACGCACTGTAAAGTCCGAGGGCTGTGTGTTCTTCGACGGATCCGAAGATCCGACCTTGGCCAGCCCCGCCTGCGCCAGTGCATCGATCAGCGTCTCGTCGACCTTGCCGTTGTCGAGATCGGCCAGCACCGTCGGCGCGCCGGTTGCGTCCGTCAGCGTGACCTTGGGCGCCAGCGTCTCCTCGAAGTTCTGCTGAAACTGGTTCAACAGATCCTGGCTGACCGTCACCGCGTCGAAATCGGTGACATAACTTTCGGCATTTGCGATGCTCATGCTGGGCTGGTCGACCGAGAAGCTGGGCACCGGGTTGCCCTTGGTATCGAAGGCCTGGATCCGCGGCGATTTGATGTAGGTCGTCCCGGTCTCCAGCACCAGAATGCGCCCGTCCGCCGTCACGTTCATCGCCTGCGGCCCGTCGACCAGACCCTGCCGCGATCCCAGACCCGAGAGCGGCATCGCATAGGGCGCCTTGTCGGCGGCCACCGCATCGGCGGGCAGCTTCAGCACGAAAAGTTTGCCGTTGAGGTTGTCCAGCGCCACTGCATAGCCGTTGGGATGCACCGCCACCTCCTGGAACGGCGCCTCGTTGACCGAGGCCGAGGCATTGGTGAAGATCCCCCAGATGTCGGGCGAGGTGATGTCGAAGGTGTACTGCCCCGGCGGTTTCGCCAGATCGACCCCGCGCAGATGGAACTGCACCGGCTGGCCGGTCTGCTTTGGCTGTGGCTCGAAGAAGAAGTTGTCGAGGCGTGGCACCGGGTAATCGTAGATCGACAACTGGTTGATCGTCTTTGAATCCTTCGTCGTCTGAGTCACCCGGATCTCGAAAAGCGGCGTCTTGCCCGCAACCCCGATCGACCAGTCCTTGCCCGCCGTGATCGTGACGATCACCGCACCGGACGGTAGCGTATGGCCGAAGTCCGCGAACTGCTTGACCAGATCCGCAGGCACCGGCCCGTCTGTCAGCTCGGACTGGAAACTGTCCGGCAGCACGAAAAGCGGCGTCAGCCCGAACTGGTCATAGGCTATGAAACTCGACGCCGTGTAGCCCACCTTGGGGGTATAGATCTGCTCTTCCGGCGAGCCGAGGGTCGAGATCGACTGCATCGCATACATCGCATCCTGGCTGACCGCGTTGCTCCCGGCAAAGGGCATGTTCTGACCCGAGGCCAGATAGGCATAGCCCAGCTGGAACTCGTGGTTGTTGTGCACGATGTTCAGCAGATCGCCGGTCTTGTGCCCGGTGGGGGCCGACCGCGGGTAACTCTCCGGCAGCGAGGGCACGGCCTGCGCGGTATTGGCGACCTCCAGTTCGTAAAGCGTATTCAGCACGTTGATGTCGGACCCGCTGACCGACAGTTCGTAGACCGGCGGCTGTCCCGGCGCCGCGATGGTCCATTTCTGGCCCGCTGTCACCACTGTGATCACACCGCCGTCGGGCAGCGGCATGATGTTGGACTGGAACACCGATTGCACCGCGCTGTCGGGCGCCCCGCCTTTGTCGAGATCGGCGGTGTAGGTACTGGCGCTCATCGTGAAGACCTGACCCGAGTAGATCTGTTTCTGCGTCACCGCAAAGACCGCCCCCAGTCCGTTGTCGGTCATGGTCCAGCTTTGGCCGGCGGTATTGACCTGGATCGTGGCCTGCGCGGTCAGCGTGTTGCCGTTGTCGGCAAAGGCGGTCTGGATCGCGCTGTCGGGGCCCCCGCCCTTGTCGAAATCGGGGGTCAGCGTGCTGTCGACCGCAAAGCCGACATCGATCCAGTAATGCTTGGCCGTATCGGTGTACCCGATGGTGCGCTTCTGGCTATAGGTCGTGCTGGCCGTCAACGGCACGAGGATCTCCTTGATCGCCCCCGAGACCGCCAGCGCGTCATTGTCATCGGGCACCGCGTCGATCCAGCCGCTGTTCCACTGCCCGGCCATCCAGTTGGTGTCGGAATAGACGCCGAAGACCACCTCGATCTTGCCGCCGGCGGGGATGTCCTTGAACTCGATGACCTGGTCACCCGCGCTGCCGCCTTCCAGCGGGCCGGCCATGGTATAGGTCGTCCCGCCCTCGGTGCCATTTGCGCCGGGATATTTCACCTGACAGATCCAGTGATCGGCAACCACCGGCCAGACCGGCGCATCGTGCTTCTTGCCGTGGGTCGGGTCGGGACCGACGGTGACGGTGACATTCATCGTCCGCTGGATCTGCATCTCGTAGGTCGCCGGGCTGGTCAGCACCTCGATGGTGGTGGCCGCCAGCGAGGCGATATCGGCCGCGACCGAGGCCACGCGCAGCGCCCAACCGGCAATCGGCACTTCCTCCAGCGCCTCTTCCGAGGCGATCTCGGCCGTGGTCTCGCCAATGCCGGTGTTCCATTTCACGAGGTACTTGGCCGCCTCCTCGCCGATGACCTTGTTTGAGAGCGCCCCGAAGGCCGCCGAGGCGGCGATGCCACCCAGCTTCGACAAGATCGCCTTGCCAGCCGAATTCTCCCGCTCGACGACCCCGACCAGCAGCAGCGGCGCCCCGATGAAGAAGGCGACGACATAGAAGGCAAAGCCCCATTCGCGCTGCAGAAGGTCGATCAGCGGGTTGATGATATAGACATCGGCGACCAGCATGATCCCCCCGATGCCGAAGTTGACGATGCCGGTGCCCAGCGTGCCGACCAGATCGACGGATGTATCCCAGTCAGAAAACCCGGCGGCCACGCCCAGCCCACCGAACATCATCAACGCCCGCGACGCCTGATCCGGCCAGGGGAATTCCAGGTCGGATCTCTGCGTCAGCGGCGGCACTGGCGCGCCGAAGATCGCATTGCCCGAGGACAGCCACGTCAGGTAGTTCTTGGTGTCCGAATTCTCGACCAGCGGCTTCAGGAAATCGAGGCCGAAGGGCATCGTGTCCGGCCATTTCTCGTCCTTCCCGTTCACCTTGGTGGACAGCTCCGACTGTTTCAGCGGTGTGCCGTCCTCCTTCAGGAACTGGACATAGGCCCCCAGATAGCGGCTGGGCCAGTTCTTGACCGGAACCGTCAGCTTCTTGGACGTATTGTCGAAACTCAGCGGGTAGGTATAGAGTCCGTAAAGCGAAGTCAGGTTCTTCGTGGCAAAGCCCGAGGCGGCAGAACTAGCCGTTGCTGCGAAAGAGGCCGCAGTCCGGGCCGGCGCCTTTGCCGCCGCTGCGGCGGCTTTCGGCGCCGAGAAGGGCCCCGGCCCAGGGGCCGCAGTCGTCCCGGTCGAGACATTTGTCACCCCCTGCTGGGCGTTCCAGAGCTGACCGGCCAACGCCACGTTGTTCTTGGCATCCAGCAGCGCGCCCCGCACCGCCGGGCCGGCGGCATCGACGACACCCTCGTTCGCCGGGTTGCCCTGCGGCGGGTCGTATTCATCGGTCAGCCCATAAGACGGCAGCCCGGGCGCCGATCCGCCGTTCGGTGTCGGCCAGTCCGGCGTCTTGTCATCCTTGAACTTGAGCTCGGTATTGGCCTCGGCATCGACCCATCTGACCTTGGCGGGATCGGTCTCTTGCGGGTTCTCGGCCCATTTCGACCAGCTCTTGTTGTACCATGTATAGGTGCCGCTGCCGGGTTGGGTGTTTTCCAGGAATGTCACCAGATCTTGCATGTCCTGGTTCTGAAGCGGGTTCAGGCTGGTCTGCCGGACGATCTCCATCACCCCCGGCTGGATCGACCCCAGTTCCGGGTGGTGCAGCGCAATCGCGACCGCCGTCTGCCCGGGCGAGCTGGTCGCGTTCCAGTCCGCAATGGTTTCCGCCTGCTCCTGTGCCGAAAGCGACGCGAAATGATCCTCGTATTCCTCGACCCCGAGGCCGAAATGCACCGCGTTCATATGCGCGCGCGGGCAGATCCCCACCCGCTGCAACCGCCGCACCGCGACCTCGACATGAGCGCGCGGCGTGTGCAGGAAAACCTGTGCGATCTCGGGCAGGGGATGGTCGTCGAGCGAGGGGAAAATGACCCGCCGGATCGTCGCCCGCTGCGCATTCATATGCGCCTCCTCGACGAAATGGGTCAGCCTCTCGGTCTTGCAGCCGCCCAGCTTCAGGAAATGCAGGCGGGTGTGCAGGTGCTCGTCCAGCTTGCCGGGATGATCGACATAGCGCTTGAGCGGAAACCGCCGCCCGCCCCCTGCCAGCAGGGTAAACTCATGCTCCTGCGAATGCGCGGAGAGGTCGAAATGCAGAAGTTGCGGTTCAAGTTTGACGGTCATCACGGGTCCTTTCGTTGAAAAATCAGCAGGTTGGCCCAGGAATTCTCCTAGTTCGGGCAGGTAAAATTGCCCGAAGGGTCAGGCACGCAAAGGGGCGGCCGGGGCGGCACACGGGGCCGCAGCCAGGCGTTGAAAGGCAGCTTGTTGGCGGCATTTGTCGCGGAAAAATCGCCGTTCGGGGCCACGTTGCCGCTGCCCGAAAGTTGGCTTTCGGTCATCGTGGTGATGCCCGCGACGATATTGGCATATTCGTAGCTGCCTTCCGAACTCAGCCGCTTGACCCGCATCAGCCCGCCATAGACGTCCAGCGACATGTCGCTGTTCTGCAAGACCCGGAACAGCACGTAGTTCGTCACCGGGTTGAAGGGATCGCCGGAATTGTTGTCGATGATCCAGCCGATCTGGGCATGGGTCGCGGAATCCAGAAGCTGCAGGATCGTCGCCCGCGTGCTGAGCGCGGTCGAGAATTCCGAGAAGCTGGCGATCAGCCCGCTCAGCGTCGGCCGCACCTGAATGACCGTCCCGAAGGCCGAGAGATCAAGCCAGAGGTTGAAGACCTCGTAGCAGGGCGCGCCATTGACGATCTGCCAGTCCGAGGGCTGCTGCGCCATGTTCAGCGTCGCCGTCGCGCTGACCGTGATCCCAGCAGCCGCCAGCGCCTTCTGCAACGCCGGGCTGATCTTGCCCGCGACCAGATCGCTTTGCATCGACAGCGGCAGGAACGTTGTCGGCGTCAACGAATAAGCCGTGCCCGCGGCCACGCCCAGTGCTGGCTGGCCGGCCGAGGTATTGACCGCCTCCATGATCACGTAGGGGGTCGATCCGTCGTTGATCTGCCAGAACACCGTCTCGCCGGAGATGGTCAGCAGCGCGTCGCTGGTCAGGGTGATCCCGTTGGCCGAAAAGGCGCTTACGATCCCTGCCACTGGTTTGCCTGGCGCATCGAAGGCCGACAGATGCGAGGCCGGGATGGTGAACTGGTTCGGCGGGGTCTGGCTCGGCACGTTCTGCGCCGCATTCAACTCGGCCACCACGCCGGCGGCCCCTGCCGCGGGAATGCCGAACAACCAGGCCCCCACGGGTGTATTCTTGGGGTTGCTGTCCTTAGGATTGCCGATCCCGAAAGCCGAATTGGTAAAGACCGTATCGTTCAGCGTCGCGCCGTCGAACTTGGCGCTCAGCAGGTTGGCACCGTTGAAACTGGTGCGCAGCCCCGTGGAACTTGTGCCCAGCGTGGCATTGTTGAATTTCGCATTCGAAAGGATGGCGAAATCGAAATTCACCCCGGTGATCGTGACCGACGCAAAGCTCTGGTTGCTCAGGTTGGAATTGGCCAGTTGCATGTCGCGAAACTGGGCTGTGTTCATGCCGTTGCTCTGGCTGTTGATCGAATAAAGCGCAGCCCCCGAGGCATTCACGCCGATCAGGTTGGCGTTGTTGAACTTGGTATTGACCAGAAAGGCGTTCGACAGCACTGCGGGTGTGGTTTGGGTCCCGACCTCGATGGTATTGACCCCGCCCACCGTCACCAGGTCGACCGAATAGGTGATCTGGCTGGCCGAGGTTGAGATCGACCATGACTTGTCCGAGAACCCCGATCGCGAAATCGTCACCGTCCCGGTCAGGGTAACGCCGTTGGCCCCGAATATCTTCGTCACGGTGGCCGTGTTGTCGTTCTGCAGCGCGGTCAGAAAGGTCTGATAAGCCGAAGAGGATGAAGATTGGGCAACGGAAAACAGCAGCGACACCGCCCCCAGTTGCGCACCCGACAGATCGCATCCCTTCAGCGAGGCATTGGACAGGTTCGCGCCATGCAGCGTCACCGTTCCGGTCAGCGTCGCCCCGTCCAGCGTGGCATAGGCCAGATCCGCGAGGTCCAGCCGGGTCTTGTCCAGCTTGCAGCCGGTCATGTTGGCCCCGGCAAAGGAGATCTCCGACAGATTGTATCCCGTCAGATCGACATAACTGATGTCGGCATTGGTGAAATTGGTGTTGTTGTCGACCCGCAGCACCCCGGGAAAGACCGATGTGATCACCTGCCCGTTCTTGAAGGTATTTTGGAGCTTGACCCCGGTCAGATCCGCCCCCTGCACCTTGACCCCGTTCTGCCCCTGTACGTTGATCCCGGTGAAATCGGCATATTGCAGCGAGGCCCCGGTGAAATCGCAGTTCGATACGGCGGTGCCGTTGGCCACCGTCCAGTGATCCAGCGTCGCTTTGGTGAAACTCGTGTCGCTGATCACCGTGGCCCCGAAATTTGCCGAGGTGGTCGACATGTCGGTCTTGACCGCGCTCATCCCGTCACAGGTGGCGCTGGTCAGGGTGATCGCCTGCATATTGGCGCCATCCAGCTTAGCGTCGGTGAAATCGACATTGCCGCAGCCGGGCGACTCCAGCGTCGCATCGCTCAGGTCGATCCCTTTGCACTTGGCCTGATCGAAACTGATGTTGGCCGGAAAACGGCACTTCGACAGGTTGGCATGTTCCGCAGTCCCGCCCGACAGGTCAAAGTTGGTTCTGGGGATTTTGCTCAGGTCCGTGCCCGAGATATCGACCCAGTTCATGTCCGGCTTCGGGGCGCTGAAACCACTCGCGATGATCTGGTCGATGCCCACCGTGACGACAGTATTGCCAAAGACCGTCGTGGCAGGCGGGCTGGAATTGGCCACGGCCACGATGGCTCCGCTGCTGGCGTTCCACAGCTCTGGGGTCCCGGCGCCCCCGACCCCAAGGTCCACAACGCGGAACGCAGGCGCCGTCGTGGTCTCGGTCTTGAAGACATTGGCCTTGGTGCGGTCGGTCTCACTGGCCTTGTAGGCGGTGCCCGCGCGGACAAGATACTGCCCATTGGCCGCTGACTGGATCACGAAACCTGCGGCGCTGCCGTAGATGTTGAAGCGGTCGCTGCCGTCGCTGGGCGCAGCCTTGATCACCAACACGCCGGTCGCGTCGGTCTGCACAACCGTGCTGTTCTGATCGAATGTCCATTTGCCAAAAAACGTATAATTCATGGGTCTTTCCCTGTTCATTTTGGCCGCCGGGAGCCGCCAGGCGGGCGCATGCCGTCCCCGCCGGTCATTGCCCGCCGCCGGCCTCGGCGCGGGCCAGATAGGCGGCCAGACCCGCGACGGTCGGGTTGCGGAATATCTGCGTCAGCGGCACCTTCACCGACATGTCGTCATCCAGCTTCCGCGCGATCCGCGTGGCATCCAGCGACCGCCCGCCCAGTTCGAAGAAATCGTCGTGCAGCCCGATGTCCTTCTGGCCCAACACCTCCTCCCAGACCCGCGCGATGGATCGCTCCAGCGGGCTTTCCGGCGGCGCGCCGACCGGCATCGGCGCGGCTGGCCCCGGATCGGGCAGCGCCGCCAGATCGGTCCTGCCGTTCCGCGTCAGCGGGATTCGCACGACAAAGACGATCACATCCGGCACCAGCGCCCGTGGCAGGTGGTTTCGGGCGACCGCCTTGATCGTCCCGGCAATCGCCTCCCGCCCGGCGCGCAACTGCACCCAGGCGATCAGTTGCTGCCGCCCGCCTTCGCGGTCGACCAGCCGCACCACTGCGCGGTCCACAGCCGGATCGATACAGATCGCGGCCTCGACCTCGCCCGGCTGGAATCGCACGCCGCCGCGCCACAGTTGCCGGTCGGTGCGCCCGAGGTATTCCAGTCCCGCATCCAGCCAGCGCACCAGATCGCCGGACCGGAAAAGCCGCCCGGCCTCGGCATGGGTGACAAACCTCGTCCCCGTCCGCGCCGGATCGCCCGGAGACCCCGGCGCGACACAGGACCCGCCGATGTAAAGCTCGCCCGGCGTGCCCGCAGGCACCGGCTGGGCGCGCGGCCCCAGCACCAGCAGTTCCGCCCCCGGGATCGGCCCGCCGACCGGCACGGCAAACGCGTCCTCCGCCGGAGGCCACTGGGCGACAAAATGCGCCACGTCGCCGGAACATTCCGGGGCGCCATAGGCATTGACCAGCGGCACCTTCGGGAAATGCGAAATCCACGTCCGGCAGGCCGCCGCGCCCAGGGCCTCTCCGGTCGCGATCAGATAGCGCAGCGCCGACAGCTCCGGCCAGCTTCGCCCGGCGCGAAAGTGCTCCAGCGCGGTTTGCAGCACCGCCGGGACAACCTGCAGCAGGGTCAGTCGCTCCGCCTCGGCAAGCGCGAAGAGCGCAGCGGCATCCTGCGCGGTCCGGTCGTCGACCACCCGCACCTGACCGCCCGTGAGCAGCGGCGCAAAGGCTTGCCAGACCGAGGTGTCGGCCCCCTGCGGCATGTTCTGCGCCGCCCGGTCCTGCGGCCCCATCGCCAGTAGCCCGGTCTTGGCGCGCAAGTGGTTCATCATCCCGCCATGGCTGACCTGCGTCGTCGCAGGCGCGCTGCCAGAGCCGGAGGTAAACAGCACATAGGCTATCTCCTCTGCCCCCGGCCCCCCGTCCGGCAGGCCAGAGGCCTCTTCGGCAAAGGCATCGTCCAGCGTCGCGATTTGCCAGTCTTCCGGCTCGGAAATCTCTGCCGCCTCGGCCGCCCACGACCCGTCATGCAGCAACCAGCCTATCCCCGCCCTCGCCGCCTGCCCGCGCAACCGCGCCGCCGGTGCCGCGGGATCGAGCGGGACATAGATCGCACCACCCGCAAACATCCCCAGCACCGCCGCCCAATAGCGGCAACTGCGACTGGCCAGCAGCGCCACCCGGTCCCCCGGTGCCACTCCTTGCCGACGCAACCACTGCGCCATCGCACCGGCCGCCGCGACCAGATCGCCATAGCTCAGCGACTCATCCCCATCCGTGATGGCAGGGGCAAGGGGCCGCTGCGCGGCCTGCTCGCGCACCGCAGCCCAGAGCCCGGGTGCCCTGGCCTGGGCCGCGCCACCCTTGCCGCGCGTTCGAAGGGCCTGCCATTCCTCGGGCGTCACCAGCGGCAGATCGTCGGGGTGCGCGGCAAGATCGGTCATCCCGTCCGAAAGCAACCGCAAGAACCTCTGCCCCAGCCCTGCAACCCAGCCGGCCTCCAGAATATCGCGGTTATGAACCAGTTCCAGCTCCAGCACGTCGCCGCGGTCGGACCATTCGAAGCCCAGCCCAAAGGGCGCGCATGCCACCGCCGCACGCGCCAGATCATGGCGCGGCACCAGTCCAGGCAAATCCTCGGTCATGCTCTGGAATTTGAACCCGGCCATGAAGGCAAAAGGCCGCGCCGGATCGCGGATGCGCCCGGTATCCTCGGCCAGCGCGCCCAGCCCGTAGTGCTGATGCGCCAGCGCAGCCTTCTGCGCCTCGGTCCCCTTGGTGATCAGCTCGACCAGGCTGGCGGGCGCCTCGGCCTCGAAGTCGAAGACCAGTGGCACAAACTGGTTGAGACAGCCGATCGCCCCCGCCGCGCCGGGGCCGTCCTGCCCCGCGCTGTCCATACCGATCATCAGCCGGTCCTGCCGCGAGATCCGCCGCAGCAGCAGCAACTGAAAACTTGCCAGCACCTGTGCCAGCGTTGCCCCGCACTCCCCGCCCGCGGCAATCAGCCTCTGGCGCATCTCGGCAGGCAACGTCAGAACCTGTCGCCCACAGCGATAGCTGCCAATGCACAGGTTGCTTTTCTGGCCCGGCGCCTGCCAATCGGGTTCATCGCGCCCCAGCACCCCCTGCCAATAGGCCCGGTGGGTGGCGCGCGCCTCATCCTTCAGCGCCGCAGCCTGCCCCGCCTGTACGCTGCGCATCTGCGGGGCAGCCACGAGAGGTTCCTTCCCCGCAAGCTCCTCGGCGATCAGCCGCATCGAGGCGGCATCGGCGATCAGGTGGCTGGCGGTCACGACCAGAAACTGCACCGCCCCCACTTCCAGCAGCGCGGCCCGCCACAGCGGCGGGGTTGCCACCTCAAAGCCCTTCTGCCGCGCCGCCCGCAACCAATCGGCAACCGCCGCTTCGTCCGGCAGCGACACCTTGTCGAAGGCCACGGCCGGATGCACCAGCACCTCCTGCCGCTGCCCGGAAATCACGGTGCGCAGCGCCTCGTGCCGGGTCGCCAAGGCGCCCATCGCCGCATGCACCCGCGCGGCAGTCACGGGCGCGGTGCATTCCAGCACCATCTGCACCACCAGCTGATCATCCCCCGCCGGCAACAGCATCTGCCGCGTCAGGATCTCTTCCTGCATCGGCGAGAGCGGGGCATCGGGATCCGGCACAGCCACAGGCCCGGAAGGTCCCGCGCCCCCTGCGGCAAGTTGCGCGTTCTGCCGCTCCAGCAAGGCGCGGATCTGGCGCAATTCCTCAAGAATCGCCAGCTGCACATCCGGCGCCTCGGCCTCCCCCGCCGCGGCCCCTGCGGCAGGCGGTGGGCGCCACTCCACCAGCGGGCGGAAGTCGCCCGCCGCAAGGCGCGCAAGGCTGGCTTGCCGCGCCACCTTGCCGCCCATCGCCCGGGGCAGGGCCCCGTTGCGCAACCCGATCACCCGGTCCACGGCAATGCCATGTTCCGCCATGACCGCCTCGGCCATTGCGGAACAATCGCGCGACCGCAGGCCGGAATGGGCCACGATCAGCACCACCTTGGCGCCATCGGCGAAATCGGTCTGCACCGCCGCCACCGCGTTGAGCGGCACCTTTGGCATGGCCCCGGCCGCCGCAGCCTCCAGCAGGTCGGCGCCGTAGGTCTCGCCGTTCACGACAATCCGGTCCGCCATGCGCCCGGTCACGAACAATTCGCCCGCCGAGACAAACCCCAGGTCCCCGGTGCGCAAAGGGCTGTCTGCGGCCTCGCCCAGCATCCCGCTGGCGCGCACCGGCCCCTCGACGCAGATCTCGCCCAGCCGTCCCTCCGAGCAGACCGCGCCGCTTTCGGGATCGCAGATCAGGACCCGGTTGCCATCGTCCGGCGCCCCGCAGGACACCAGTCGCACCGTGGCACCGCCCTCCGCGGGCCGCGCCACGCCCCGGCGCAGGGCCGCCGCATCGAACTCCGCGATCCTTGCGCCCTGACGGGTGGTGATCGCCAGCACCGCCTCGGCCTGCCCATAGGCGGGGAGCCAGGCCCCGGGCGCGAACCCCGACGGCCCAAAGACCCTCTCGAACCGCGCCAAGGTCTCGGGCTGGATGTAATCCCCGCCCAGTGCGGCATAGCGCAGCGACGACAGGTCCAGCGCCGCCCCTGCCCCCGCCCCGGCCCGTGCCGCGAGGTCATAGGCAAAGGCGGGCGCCCCCGTCGCCACAGCACGATACCGGCTGATCGCCTCAAGCCAGCGCAGCGGTTCGGCCACAAAGGACTCCGGCGGCATGAAGGTCAGCGGCGCGCCCTGGTAGAGCGCGGCAAGGATCATTCCGACAAGCCCGAAATCATGGGTGTGCGGCAGCCAGCTGACAAAGGACAGATCCTCCGGATCGCCGCCATGGCGCGCCGCATAGGCCGCCAGTTCGGCCATGAGTGCGGCGTGAGAGATCACCGCCCCCCTCGGCCGCCCGGTCGTGCCGGCGGTGTACTGGACAAAGGCCATCTCCTCGGGATCGCCGTTCCGCACCGACAGCGGCAGGGGATCCTCCGGCAGCGGCCCAAGACCTTGCCAGTCGTGTCCCGTCCCGCCCATCGCTGCCCCGCCCGAGAGGTAGAGCGCAGGCGCCGCATCCGCGGCCACCGCATCCAGACGCGCCGCCACGCGCCGTCCTGTGCCCGTGGGCACGGCAACCGGAACGACACCGGCCCAGAGACAGGCAAGGAAAGTCTCGATGAAGGGAATGCCGGGCCGGAACGCCAGCACCGCAACCGCGCCGGGCCGTGCGCGGGCGCGGACGGTGCGGGCCAGCCGCGCGGCGTGATCGATCAGCTCGGCGTAGGTCCGGGTCTCCGTCACCGCAACCCCGTCGCCCAGAAACCTCAGCGCAAGCTGTTGGGGCCGGTCGCCTGCCAGCCTCTCAAGGTGTTGTGCCAAGGACCCGAACCGCTGAACCTGGTCCCGGGCCATCTGCCCTAGGATCCCAACTTGGTCACGATTTGAATCTTCAGCCCGTTTGCACCCAGCCTGGCGTCGCTTTCTGCCGAGAAATTGCCGGTCTGTCCCGACGAAGGCGTGTCAGTCACCGTTTTTCCGGAAAGGGCGGAATCGCCTTTCGGCGCATAGGTTTGTCCATCGCTGTTGAGCCCGCCCTTGCCCGGTGTCCCGAAGGATCCGGGCTGCGAGTTCAGGCCCGCCGTGCCGCCCTGCGTCTCGGCGGTGACCGGTGTCTCTGCAAAGCCCGTGCCATAGTGGATCGTCACATCGCCGCCATTGCCGCCGGTGCCGCCCATCTCGCCATCGCCACCATTGCCAGCAGCGCCGCCGGTCCCGCCCGGGGCCGCGGTCGTGCAATGCTTGGTGTTCTTCCCGGCATCGCCGCCGTCACTGCCATCGCCGCCGCGCGCGCCACCGACGGCATCCGACCCCTTGCCACCCAGGGCACCGACCTGAAAGGCGGCGCCCGAGAAATTGTCGATGGTGATCGTCATCGTCCAGCAATCGCCGCCGTTGTTGCCGGGAAGCCCCTTGCCGCCGCCGGTGCCATAATTGCCTGTCTGGCCTTTGGTCGGTTCGGTCTCGCAGCCCCAGAAATAGCCGTTGACCCCGTCTTTCCCGTCTCCCTCCGGACCGAGCGGCACCCCGTTCTCTGCCTGAACCGGCGTCTCGGTGACCTTGGCGGCATCCTTGCCGCTTGCGTCCAGTAGATACTTGGGTGTCATCACGAGCACTCCACGAATTGGTTGCAGCTTGCGTCACGGGGGATCGGCGAATACCGCCCTATTGGGCGACCCCGTTGACAAAGACATTGCCAGTCTTGCCAGTCGGCTCGGTCGAAGACTTGCCCGGATCACCGCCCTTGCCTTTGCCACCATTCTTGCCGTTCGGCGAGCCGCCGTCGCCGCCGGCGCCACCCTTGCCGCCATTGGCCGCAAGACCTGCCGTGCCACCGGTGGTCAGCAGCCCATTGAAGGTCGGATTGCCAGAGGTATAGTTGATGTAGACATTGCCGCCGTCGCCCGGTGCGCCGCCGTCGCCGCCCGTGCCGCCCGTGCCGCCGGGTCCGCCCGGGCCGCCGTCCGATCCTTTGCAATGGCTCGATCCCTTGCCGCCGCGGCCACCTGCCTGACCCGTGCCACCGTCACCGCCGGTCTGCCCGCCGCCGCCCTTCCCGCCCGAGGTGTTCACCGGCCAGTTGCCCGTCATGTTGGTGGCTTTGAAGGTGAAATCACCGCCGCTGTGGCCGGCACCGCCCTTCTGACCGGGATTGCCCTGCAAGCCCTCATGCCCCTTGGATCCTTCCGTCGTATCCGTACCGCATTTCTTGCCGTCGTCCTTGCCGTCCCGCCCCGCGCCAGCGGATTTGCCGCCATCATAGTCACCAGGACCCGGCGGCGGCGGCTGTTTGGAATAATCCGGACCATCGGCCCCTGACAAATTCAGCGGTAACGGATCGGCCATTTCGTCTCTCCCCCTATCAGCTGGAACTGCAGTCCGTGCCCTCGCAGCGGATGAAGTTTTGAATCGTCATCGTCCCGTTCTCTGTTACCTGGATCCAGCCGCCGTCGCAGACTTTCAGCGTCCCGAAATTGTGCGCGGAGTGAGAGTCGATGACCAGCGGACTGTTGGAGGCATCCAGACAGACACTTTCGGCTGCGAAGACCGCGAAGGTCACCGGAAACCGATGCCGGTCTATCGCCTCGCGCCACGAGGCGACCCGCGCTGAATTGCCGTAGATGTAGGCCCGCTCGGCGAGGTCCACCATCGCATTCTGATCCGCGTTCAGCGTACCGGGATCGGCTGTGAGGATCTCGCTGGGGCATTCGGGCGGTATCTCGTGGTGCTCCGCCATCTTGCCGCTTTCGAAATCCGAGTCCGGGTTGCCGGCGATCCGCTTGACCTCGTCAATGCTGTCGACGGTCACGTGATGCGGGGGAACATGGGATCTGTCCGGATCGATCGACAGGACAATCGACCCCTGATGCGTCTTCGGCGAGATCTCCGTGAGGACCTTGGCCGGGTCCATCCGCAGCTCCTTGAGACGGTTCATGAAGGCGTCTTGCTGCTCTGGCGAAAGAGACTCGAGCGACATCTGGGAATCCTTTCTTCGAAAAGACTGCGCAGGGAAAAAGATCCCTGCCGGAATTCGGGAAACACTCGATACCGATCAAAGACAACAACAGCCGCGGCGAAAGCCGCGAAAGCAAGTCGCATCAATGAGTTGAATCACGCAACACGTGTCCTTACGCTACGTCGCAAAATCTCAGGTTGTCAAATACCTTTTAGAGTAGAAAACACCTCGCAGCTTAAAATTGTTCTCGCTCCCGAATGTACACGCGCCTTCCTTTCATCAAGACGCGCGAAACCTCTTGCCAGATTCAACCACCGCATGCATATTTTCGCCCTTGATATGGAGGATTGGATGGCGTTCGACGTTTGGTTTCCCCTCGCGGTTTACTACCACGACCTTGAAGAAAGCGACACGCAGAACAAGAAGATACTAAGCCGTATCAACGAGTTGAAATCAAGCTCCGGCGAAAAGCGCACCGAGGGCCACGCCAGTTGGACCGGCGATGTGCACCGTGTCGACCGGCTGCATTTCGACGACCAGATGGAGTGGCTGACCCAGAATGTCGCCCGGCACGCAGAGGAATATCTGCGCCTTCTGGGTCATGATCTGGACAAATGCGCCGTCCATATCCAGCGGTCTTGGCCGGTGATCGCGGTCAAGGGCCAGCGGGTGGCGCGCCATGCCCATCACACTGCCCATATCAGCGCGGTTTATTACGTTTCCGCCCCGAACACCGGAAACGGCGGGAAGATCGAATTCTACAATGACAACCGGCCCAACGAGATTCAGCCCGGCATCGGATCGACCATGACCGGCGGCTATGCCGAACGGAATTCCCTGAACTACGGCAGTGCCGTCTACGAACCGAAACCCGGGCGGCTGCTGCTCTTTCCCTCCAAGACCACCCATGCGGTCGAACCCAACGAGACCGATGAACAGCGCATCTCGATCTCTTTCGACCTGATCGTGACCTCGCGCGGCGGCGATCACGACGGCGACTACGAATTCCTGATGCCCGCGCCCTCCAGCTGGCGCCAGATCATCGGCGGCACGTCGGCCCTGCCCGACGCGCAGCAGCGGGCACCGTCGCCCCTGCCCGGCCCCGGAATGACCCCGCTCGACCGGCTGCTCAACCTTGATCCCGCCACCGACAGCTTTGCGCTGCCGGACCTCGACGGCCACCCCCTCTGGACCCCCCGCAGCTTCAGCCATTGCTCCAGCCGCGGCGGCTGGGCCGCCTACCGGGCCGAGCTGGACGGCCTCGCGCCCGAAGACTGGCTGTCCGACGAGACCCAGACCGCACGGATCTATCCGCAGGTCGGGCACTGGAAAGCCACACAGGACGCCCTGGCGCGGCTGCTGTCGCACCTGCGCGCCCGTGGCGTCCCGCTTGCCGGGGCCGCTGTCTCGGGGCCGCAACTGCAGGTCCGCGATGGCAGCAACACCCAAGAAGCGGCGCGCCTCACCAGCCATCTCGGCGTCTATCTGCGGGTGGATCACGACGCTTCGCCCGCCGCAATCGAGTTTGCCGACGGCGACCGGATCGACCTGCCGCCCGGCACAATGGCCCTGATCCCCGGCGCGCGGCGCCACCGCCTGACCGGGGCCAGCCACGTGGTGCATTTCCGCGTGGATCTGCCCGCCGTTGCGCGGACGGGTCGACTCGGCGGCGAGACCTTGCAGGACCCGGCTCTGCCGGACCTGACCGTGGCCGCCGCCCTTGCCGCCCTGCCGCTGAACGCCCCGCTGCCGACCCTCACGGCGGTCGATGAGAAACTGCGCGCCGCCCTTGGGCGACAGCAGCGCAAGGCCCGCGCCGAAGCCGCACCCTCCGTCCGCAAGTTCCTGCGCGATGGCGCCGATCCGGCCAGTGCCACCCCTGCGGACCTGCAGGAAATCCTCGACATGGGCAACGCCAACAACCCGCAGCCCCCCGGCTCGCTGCTGCTCGAGGACGTGCCGGCGCTCTCGCCCGCACAATGCGCCGTCCTGCGGGACTTCGCCGATACCCACATCACCTCGGTGATCCAGGATACCGTGGACGATCTGCCGGAATACCAGATCAACCTGAATGCCGAGGCCATCGCGGGCCTGCTCGGCCCGGAAACCGCCGAAACCCTGTTCCGCATGCCCGAACGCATGGGCGCGCCAAAGGTCGCCGCCCCGCTTGACGCCTATCGTGAGGTCCACATGTTCCTGCGGCTCTATGCCCCGGACAAGCGCGCTTTCATCCCGTTTCACCATGACACCAGCGACTACACCGTGAACGTGGCGCTCAGCGATGACGCGGCCTTCTCTGGCGGCAGGCTGCTGGTGCTGCGGGGCGACGGGCTGCGTGCCATCGAACGAACCGAAGGCCGCGCCGTCCTGCATGCCGGCAATGTGGTGCACGGGGTCAGCCGGATCGCCGAAGGCGCCCGGTATTCCCTGATCCTCTTCTTCGAGGGCCAGAAATTTGCCGCCACTCCGCCCGAAGCCGATCAGCCAGTCGAGGCATGACCAAACCGCAGGCGCCTTTTGTGACGCCCGGCCCGGCCGAGGTCCACATCTGGCTCCTGCCCGCGCGCTATCATGCCGCCGTCGCCACCACGCGCGGGCTGACCGCGGCCCTCAGCGCCGAAGAAGTCGCCCGCAGCCGACGCTACCGGGCCCAGGCCGACTGCGACGCCTATGCCGCCAGTCACGTCCTGTTGCGCCGCGCGCTGGCGCGCTACACTCCCGCCTGCAGGCCCGGGTATTTCCGCTTTGTCACGGGCCCTTACGGCCGTCCCGAACTCGCCGGCGTGCCGGGCGCCCCGCGCTTCAGCCTCAGCCGCACCGCCAGCTGGACCGCCTGCGCCATTTCCCCGTCCGGCGCCCTCGGCGCCGATATCGAGCAGATCGCCCCCGAGAAATCCGAAGGCATCGACCGCTTCTTCTCCCCGCGCGAAGCCCGCGACCTGCGGGCTCTGCCCACCGCCCGCCAACCCCGGCGGTTCTTCGAACTCTGGACCCTGAAAGAGGCCTACCTCAAAGCCCGCGGCACCGGCCTTGCGTCCCCGCTCGACAGCTTCTGCTTCGACCTCACCGCCGAGGGTGGTATCACCTTGGCTACCCCCGCCGCCGGAGACGACCAGCACTGGCAGTTCCGCCTGACCGATCTGGGCGGCACCCTCCTCGCCACGGCCATCGGCACAGGCCTGCCCTTCGCTCCGTTCCGCCACCGGATCTTCGCTGTCGACCAGCACCTCAGGCAGACCGAGGCGCCTCTCGGATGGACCCGGACAGGCGGCTCGCGATCCGAAGCGACCGTGCCGGAGAAGGAAAGGGAAAACACCGCCCCATGATCGTAGGTAGGGACCGGCCAAGGTGGCCAGCTGGTGCAGATCTTGGTGAGTAAGGTTGGCTTTCAGAGGGTAAGTTGACCTTGCGCGAAGGGTATGGCTGTTGATTTCCACTGAGATGTGACGCGGTTGTCCCTAGACCTGTTCAATGCAAACTCGACCTGAAGAGTAGTGAATTCACATTCTCCGCCCCACCTTCCAGATGCAGGTTGCGGCGATATCAAAGGTGTTGTGCGTTCGGCGAAAGGAAGGATTGTCCCGCATCCCGATTGCTTACCAGGGGTGGGGTGAATGGGTAGACTGAAACCTGCGCAGTGCGGCGTGCTTCTGGCCGACTATGCGAAGCGAAGCGCGCGAAATTCGCCGAGGCGCAGGTTCAGGACATGAAGCCGAAGGTCGCGGCCTTGGAGTATATGGAGGGCGTCGTTGCCGTACCCGCGTTTAGAGCGCGTTGCGCCCATTCCGATTCAGGATTCCCATGAGGCTTGATCTGTGATTCCCTGTCTGCAAGGCAGATATGGGGGTTTGAGATGGGCAAGCCACATCCTATGGCA
>JAXMNQ010000073.1:0-22323 GCA_034670345.1 Paracoccaceae bacterium
TTCTGAAACCGCGCCCGCAGCGCATTCGGCAAAGGTGCTGACATGATACATCCTCCCAAACAGAATGAATCACAGATCAGCAATCATGGGAATCCCTCACGATTCAGGTTTCGCGTCGGGTGCTTTAGATCTAGCGAAAATAGGCTGGGGCAGGTTTTCTTTCAAACTATGGCCGCATCAACCTGGGCCAAATCGTCGAGGATTTTTTCAACTCTGGGCTGGCCAATACAGTCGTTTGTTGAAGCATCGACATCTCAATGACTTAGCTGACTTCTGGTCGCGGCGTCGGCAAAAAGGCCATTGTCAAAGAGGCATCGCAGAAGGGGCACTGGATCAGCCAGCCTTCCCTCAAAGCTTATTGATGTGTTTCACGAAAGCATTTCCTGGACAGTTGAAATAGGTACAACTGTCCTTGGCAAAGCCGTCGCGGCTTGTCATGAGCAAGCACTTATCATTGATGACAGGGTTGGAGTATTGGAACTCAAGCCTGCGAACCGTTGGCCCTGCACAAGATCAAAGCTTTTTGCACAAAACCTCGACGCGTGTCTGGCACGCACCCATCCAGCAATCTGGAACCGTCGGAATTCAATCTCTCAATCCCGACGGACGTATGTATGTATGTATGTATGCAAGGCGGCAGCCGGCAAACGTCAGCTTTATGCAGCCGCAGGCCTCGGAATGGTCACTTGCCTACGCCCCATGTAGACCATAGCGCCTATCGCGAGGATCATGATCGGGAGTGCCGGCGGTACCGGTGCAGGCGACGGTGCTTCCATCGGGGCCAGTGTCAAAGCTTGAATGAGGATATCCTGCGTATTGAGCGTCGATCCGAAAGCGAACTCATAGCTGGTCTGGAACATGACTGCCAGTTCAGAGCCTTGATCAAACGCCACGTCCGCGCGCCGCCTGTCCCATGACAGGATGCCCTGTGATACAATTCCGTAGAAGGTCGCGAAATGCGATGTTCCGGTATGGGTTGTGGACTGAACGTCGGGCGACGTGAACACGAGGTTCACGGCTACATCATACAGGCCCGATGAAATGCTGCTCGCGTTGTCGAACGACCATTCGATGATATCGCGCAACCTGTGCCGATCACCTACGCGGTCGAACTGCATGGAAACGCTGGATTCGGCGAAGGTCGCCGTGATCCCGCAGTCGCCACTGCACGCGGAAGTCGGCGTTACATCGACACTGGATTGCGTGAAGTCAATTGTGAACGTGGGATAACCCGCAGCTTGAGCCTGCATGGAAATCGATGAGGCCAGAAACACGAGGGCCGGGAGAAGTCGAAAAAAGGTCATTACAAAGCGCCTTGGTCAAGGTCTACAGGCCTCAAATATGACATAATAAGGACGACTTGCAAGTTCATTGTTTGTTAATTGATGTTACTACCGCAGAATTCAGGGCGCTAACACATCTTCGTCGAGCGGCGTATTGCAACAGCTCCCCCAAGGGTTGTATTTGACGTTTTGATTGCCAAGATGGCAATTGACCCGAGGTTGCTGTCGAGCCCGAAATGCGCATCCACCCCTCATTTCAGACCAGTTCAACGATGCTGCGGTGCCCCGAAGAAAGGGACCGAATCATGCTCCCCGGCCAGGCTCGAAGGCCGATTTCTTCGGCGCACTGCAAGACTTACCAGGGCGGTAATCTCTCAACCCAACGCTTCGCGGGCAGGTCATTGAACCCGGCGGATGCCATCCTGTTGGTGACTTCTATCTCAGCTCGGGAGCATTGTTCGCACTTGCTTGGTGCTCCCGGCGTTGCGCGCAAATGGCTCTAACGCCAAAAACGGCGGCAATGGTCGCTGCGAAGGCCAGCAAGGACCCCAGCAAACCGATCCCCAGACCTGACAGCCAGCCGTACTCGAGCAAGGCCCAGGAAATGGCACAGGTTATCCAAAACACAGTCGTGGATATCGCAACCGAGAGCAACATTGTGGCCGAATCTTTGTTGTCTTGAGCGTCGCTGTGGATCGACATGTGGTCCGTTCTCCCTCCTATCTGAGTATCGACCTTGGATCCGTTCCTTGACCTCTCCTCGGTATGAGATCGTCGTGTCATTATCAACCGACGGTTGACGGAATGCCATGTTTTTGTCGGCGTAGAGTGAACGCTCGGCAGCTATCCGCCAATCTCCGAGGATCTTCCTGCAGGCGCCTTTGAAATTGGCATGTCGTTGGCAACCTGTGAAAATTCAGTTGCTAGGCTGGGATTGCCCGAAGCTGGGCAAAGTCCTCCGGGCCGACATGGTTCGAGCAGCCGTCGGGCGTCTGCCGCAGGGAATGCCGGACTGGCCGAAGAATGCGCCAATGGCGACCAATCGCGCTGCCCTGCGACGCCTTCCCCTTTTTTGGGCGATCGCCCGATCACCTCGCTGGTTCAGGCGGACACTACTCTGCGGCACCCGTCTTTCGGCCAAATGGAAGGGGCGCGGCCGCTGGTGCCTCGGTCACATCGTCCGCGTCAACCGGGAGCGGCTGTGTGGGCAACAGGACCAGGCCATCATCCAACACTTCCTGAACAATCGCCTGGTCGACACTCTTCTTGTCTGCGCCGGCCGCGTAGACAAGTGACAATTCGCAGAACTTGTTCACCATGCGCGGTACGCCACCCGACTTCTCATGGATGAGCGAGACGGCGTCGTCAGAAATTTCTGTACCGGTTCCGCCGACATGGCGTAGCCGATGGCACACATATTTTCGTGTCGTGCTCAGATCCATCTCCTTGAGATGGAAGAAGACCGAAACCCGCTGCGCAAACTGACGCAGACTGTGTCTTGACAGAATTTCACGCAGCTCGGGCTGGCCGATCAAGATCAACTGAAGCAGATCATCTGTACCAGAGTTGACATTGGTCAGCATGCGCAGCTCCTCGAGGCGGTCAGGTCCGAGGTTCTGCGCTTCGTCGAAGATAAGTACGACCCGCCGGCCATGAGCGAACTCTTCTACCAGGTGGTTCTGGAAATCGTTGAAGACCTGGACTGCATCGTTCGGGTCTTGAAGTTTGATTTCCAAGGCGCTTGCAATCCAGCGCATCAGGTCCGCGCCTGCCATTCCCGAGTTCGAAATCAGGCCGACGCGCGTGTCATCCGGAAGTGACTTCAGAAGAGCATGCATCAACGTCGTCTTTCCCGCGCCGACCTCTCCGGTCAAAACGGTCACCGCAGCACCGGTTACCAACCCGTATTCAATAACGGTGAACGCCTTGCTGTGCTGCGACGTCCAGAACATGAACGAGGGGTCCGGAGGCAGAGCGAAGGGCACGCCGGAAAACCCAAAATATGTCTGGAAGATGGTGTCGGTCAATTGCACGCTCGCGGTTGGAAAGGTTACCTAACTGCATACTGGTTTTGGCCGGGATTAAAAGTGACAATCGCAATCGTTATTGGTGTGCTGCACAATTGCCGCTCAACCATAGGTGAGTATAGTCATAGAATCTGGCCGAAATGTGGCAAAAGTATGTTAACGAATCATTGCGTTTCCCATAGCAATACAATGAAATCTTTGGGTGGACGGAGTTAACGGTCAGATTCGCGCAGATACATTTCTTTGACGGCTTTGTCCGGTGAACGCGCCGGGCTGTGATCGTGTGTGGTCAAATTCGCTATTTTGGTCAGGTCCATACAGTTATGTGCATCCTTGAACCGGCTGCGAAATTCGTATTCGGTGAAAATTTTTAGGGAGTCTAAAATGTATAATATAATTTCCATATGTGATTCGACATGAAACAGAATGCCGATCACGAGATTTCTAATGAATTCATGCCTTTCCTGGATGTCCCATTTGAACCATACAGCGCGGGCAGAGTTTATGAGACGTATTTCAAGCGAGCCTTTGACATATTTTTGGTCCTGGCTTCGGCACTTCCAGCGCTGTGTATAACGCTTTTGTTCGCAGCGCTCGTTGCGCTTGACGGGAGCAACCCCTTCTACACGCAAAACCGCATCGGGCGAGGTGGGCGCAGCTTCCGTATCTGGAAACTGCGCAGCATGGTTGCCAACACCGATGCCACTCTGAAAATCTATCTCGCGAAGAATCCACAGGCGGCGCGGGAATGGGCCAAGACCCAGAAGTTGAAGAATGATCCGCGTGTGACACCGATCGGGCGATTTATTCGGAAAACGTCGATCGACGAACTGCCACAGCTCTGGAACGTCTTGAACGGAACGATGTCGCTGGTCGGGCCACGTCCGATGGTCGCGGAACAGAAGGCGATCTACAATGGGACTGCCTATTTCAAACTGCGTCCGGGCCTCACCGGGTCGTGGCAAGTTAGCGAAAGGCACAACGGCACTTTTTCGCAACGCGTCATGCATGACGAGTACTACTTTCGGAACCTCAGCCTGAGATTGGACGTGGCGCTGATCCTCAAGACATTCAGGGTCGTTGTGCAGTGTACCGGCGTCTAGACCGTGTCGGCTTGGTTGGTTGAGTCTTCTGCTGCTGTAGCGTGTTCGTGGCCCCTCCCGGGAGGCGCAAACGTGGTGTGTCCGGCCTGGCCACACAGTTGCTCGGCACGCCTGGCACGTCAAGAAAGGCCGCCGAGCGCCCCAAACATCCGCTTTTTTTGAAGGAGAACGTCACAAGGGGGGTGTATTGCCCCTTCTGACGTGAAAGATAAGTATTGGTGTGCAGACTCAGAAAAGGATATGGATGTGCGGCTGATCAGAAGCATTGTCGTCGCGTTGGCCTGGGTGGTTTTTGCCGGGGCCGCAGCGTCACAATCCACTTACACACTCAAGTCGGGTGATACGCTTGAGATTGAGGTCCTCGAAGACGCGTCCCTAAATCGCTCCGTCGTGGTTCTGCCGGACGGCAGGTTCACCTATCCGCTGGCCGGAACGATTGATGCCCGAGGGCGCACCGTGGAACAGGTTCGCGATGCCTTAGCCAACGCTATCGCCGGCAACTTTACCGTGTCGCCCACCGTTTACGTCGGCGTTCGACCGGCGCCTCCACCGGCGCCAATTCAGAGACAGGCGCGTGCAGACCCGGTCATCGACATCTACGTCATGGGCGAGGTCGCGAGCAGTGGCAGGGTCGAAGTTTCACCCGGCACGACTTTCCTGCAGGCTTTGGCGCAGGCGGGGGGTTTGACGCCTTTCGCCGCGTCCAAGCGAATCCAGCTGCGCCGCATCGACCCTCAGTCTCGCCAATCGTCCCTGTACACAATCAACTACCATGCACTGTCGCGCGGCGCGCGGATGTACAAGGACGTGGTTCTGACAAACGGAGATGTAATTCTGGTGCCGGCCCGAAGGCTTTTTGAGTAGGGCTTCCCCATGAACTATCCACCGGCGGTTCTGTCGTTCGTCGGACTTGAGCTTTGTCTGATTTTTTCCGCGGGAACGATCGAAGCGCAGGACGGTGCCGGTCTTGAGGCCAATGCGACGCTGTCTTTCGGGGTGATCTATGAAGACGAGGCATTGCGGGCCCAAAGCGCACTGGGATTTTCACTCAGTTCTTCGACCCGCACGCAGAGCTTGGGTTTTTCTTTATCGTCAGGGCTTGAAACCGGTCGTCGCAGCGCATTGGACTTTGTCGATCCAAGCGTGCTTCTGACTTACAATCGGATTGGGCAAAATGCCCTTTTCTCGGTGGATGCACGATACAATCAGAGCGATCTGGGCGGTTTCGAGTTGGCGGAAGACAGCACCTCTGCAGAACTGGTTGCAACCACCGGCTCCAAGAATGATCTCAACTTGTCGACAAACCTGGAATTCGGCACAGCTTCGCTCTTCGGTGGAACCGTCAGCCTTGGGTGGCGACAGATCCAGTACTCCGGTGCGACGACGCTTGACGATTACCAGACGTTTAGCGCCGGGCTGGCGCTGCGGTTCTCTGTCGACCCGCGGGTCGACCTCCGCACGACGGCAAACTTCCAAGAAACGCTTGTCGAGGGTTCCGGAACGGCTCGTACGAACCTGTCGTTGGGTGTGGGCGTGGACTTCGCGTTGAATGTAGCGTTTCGGGTCTCGGCCGATCTGAGTTATTCGCAAATCGAGAAGCGCCCGGCCACAGGCGACACTCAGATTGACAGTGGTCCCGTCTTTTCGTTGGTTGCAGAAAAAGACTTCTTGAATGGCGCACTTCGCCTTGACCTGTCGACGCTCGTGACAGACAGCGGTACGGGGGCAGAAGCCCGAGTGACCCGCACCCTGAAGACGGCACGAGGAGATGACTTCCTGCTGTCAGCGGGTCTGTCACGCGGTGACAACGGTGATCTGAAAGGAATATTCGGGGTCGAATTTACCCGGGTTGGTCAGAACTCTGAATTTGCCTTTTCCTTGACGCGCGGGGTCCAAGGCGACGTGTTTGGGCAAGAGTCCCTGCGCACCGAATTCCGCGTTGGCTATGAGATCCCTCTCAGCAGAATATCCGAACTTTCAAGCGCGGTTGCCTTCAGAGAAACCGAATTCCCGGACTCGACAATGGACCGCACCCGCAAGCTCGAACTGAAGATGGGTTACGCACAGCAATTGACACGTGACCTTGATCTGACGGCCGAAGTAGCGCACACACGCAGTTGGTCGGGTTCCGACGGACCGGACGTGGACAATACCGTCTATGTGGGACTCGAGCGAAAGTTCAATTGGCGCCCTTGATACAGGGAACTATTCAAATGAACCAATGTTCGCGAACCAAACCCAGAAAGCCATCGTTGCGTGACCAACAATGGTGAATCACGGAGACGAAATGGACAGCGGAATCGGTTGGATGATCTGCCCGTCGCGGCGCAAAATTCCGCAGTCTGACACCCGAGGCAACTGAGCTGAGGGTGGGGAGATGTTCTTGTGGAGCTTTATGGTCGTGTGCGGTTTGCGTGCCATGTCTATGGAATGAACAAGAGTGAGGCAGCACGGCATTTCAGTTGACATTCGTTTCGCAGGTTGTGAACTAGCAGCCTTACTTTGACCGACTGTCAGGCGGCGCCAGAAGAGGCCAGCCTTGCTCGGATCGAAGGTGGCACCAACCGGGCAGCTGAAACTCTCGGCAGCGGCATTTCCCTGATCGTGAGTTCCTGGCCATAAAGCGCCACATACTCGGCATGATTGTCGAAGCCGCCGCGCTGGTTATAGTCGACAAAGGTTTCCGCCGGTGCACCGTTGGCAAGGATCACGTCGTGATCCTCTGTTTCGACGTGGTAATAGGTCACGCGGTCCGGTACACGTTCGAGCGGGTCGAGCACTATTGTCGTGCCGTTTACCAATGCGCCCGCGTTAATCGCCAGCCCGTCGAGGATCAGCGCATGATCTGCGGTCAGCACCAGTTCGCTATGGGGTAAGCCGTCGCCCAGCGCACCAGCAGCGATGCGGACCGGGCGAGCCCGTTGTCCGGAAAAGAACCGGACAACGGTCTGGCGACCGATCCATTTTACGGGCACCGCGCGCCCGTCCTGCGTGGTGACCAGATCGCCGATCTTCAGCGCCTCGACCACCGTCTCACCGCCGGACGTCGCAATAAGCGTACCGGCGGCAAAACAATACAAATAGTCGCCTTCAGTGGATGTAGCGCTGGGGCCCAGGGCCGGATCGTTTGACAGGACAAAGAAACTCCCACCAGAAGACTGAATGATCGGGTCTCCGCCCGCGGTCAGGCCTACATAGGTAACCGTGAGGTCGACGGTCGAGGTTGTGTACTGAATATCGTCACCGGCCGAAGTTTGCCCGTCGGTGCCATCCGTATCTATTTCGGTCAACGTGACATTTACCGTCTGAGGTACCCCGAGAGATCCTGTTCCGGGAACCGTGCCCAAATAGCCGTAGGAGTAGGTAAAGCTTTCGGTTGCCATGGTGGTTTTCCTCTGTACACGAACCATTCGGACGAATGGATCCGACATTCCCCAAGTGGCCTGCCGTCTGTCGTCAAAATCGCCTGAACTTGCTCGCTGGACAAGAATTTTCTGCCGAGCCCGGCGTCTTTGGTCGCGTAAACGCCTGGAACTGGGTGGATCGGGCCATGACCTCGCAGCATTCTTGTCCGGCAGCGTCGTTTTTCAGCGTGCCGGACGGACCTGCCGAACCGCTTTCGTCCGGTCTCGGGCGGTTTCATCGTCACGCGCATGACGGCGGCGCGCGAAGCCGGCGGATGGCAGCAAGGATGGCGCACACCATGGGACCGGTGACGGCCACTTCCGCCAGTTGGAAGATGATAGCGCGGGCATGGCGCACGACGCGGGCCCCGATCTTGATCAGCTTGAGTAGCAGGCTCATCAGCGACCAGTTGGCCATCGCCTCGGGCAGTTCGACGCAGCGAAGGAAGGTGGCCAGATAGTAGGCCAGCGCTGTTGATTTCCGACCCCATGTCTGCGCAGACAGCGGTCCAGGCCAGAGCGAGACACGTTCGGATCAAGAAATTACCGAACCCCGCCAGCAGGTTATCGAGCGACACCAGCAGCGCCTTGCGCAAGGCCACCGCCACAGCCTCCTGTGCTGGCGTCAGCGTCGTCTGGAGCCGGTGCGGCGTGTGACTGCGATCCTCAACACTGTCCCGTTTGCGCCACTTCCACACGATCTGTCCGGTGGTGCCGTAGCGATCCGCCAAAACCCAGGCCGGTTCATCACTGGCCCGCATCGCTCTCTCCGTCCCGAGAAGCCCCAAGAACAGATCGGGCCATGAAAAGCGCAGGCCGGCGAGGGACTATGTGAACATCCGGGATGGAACATGCAGCTCATTTTTCAGTAGCCTGACATATGCGGCAAGTTCAAAGGAACACCAAAATCCTACAAAATCATTTTCTAACATGTGCAATATCAAGCCGAAACAATTGACTTCAACACCGAACTGACTCAAGACTATTTAATGCGCATGCAGGAAGGATGTTTCATGAAAATTGCATTTATCGCTTTATGGTCACCAACAAGTCGGAAGTATTGGAGCGGAACACCGTATTATAGCTATGAAGCAATTAAGAATGCTACTGCAGATACCGTTTTGATCGATACTCCGAAGTTCGATAAGATTCTTTTCTATATTGGAAAGCTGACGCGGAGATTTGGATTGGACCTGTTGCGGGAACCCATTGTCAAATTTGTTTACTCAAAGTTTATTCAGCGTCGAATTTCAGAAGTTAAGCCTGATGTCATCGTCTCTGTCGGCGCGAGTCACAAATTGTGTGACATCGAAACTGATGCCCCAATATTTCATGTGGCTGACGCACTTTTTGCAACAATACTAGAATCTTATGGTTCCATGTCTGGCATGTGCAGTCGATCGAGGCGATTGGGTGATTTAATTCAACGTCGGTTTCTTGGAAAGGTCGATCGCCTTTTTCTATCCTCCTATTGGGCGGTCGATTCGGCATGCCGACACTATGATTTGAGTGGTACTTTCGTTACTGTGCTGCCGCTTGGTGCCAATCTGGAGTATGATCCAGGTTTCGACATGCAGAGACGGAAAGAAAACAGAAATCTTTCTCTACTATTCGTGGGTGGCGACTGGGAACGCAAGGGCGGGCCGCTATTACTCAACATTTTCAATAGTCTTCGCGCACAGGTTCCAGATGCGCATTTGCATATCGTCGGTTGCAATCCAAACATCGGCGCAACTAAAGCTGTGACGGTTCACGGCGTCTTGCGTAAGTCCGTCGCCGATGAAGCTGAAAAATTGGTTTCACTCTACCGTGATTCGGCTTTTCTACTTGTTCCGTCGCGGGAAGAAGCTTTCGGAATTGTATTTTGCGAAGCCTGCGCCTTTGGCCTTCCACCAATAGGCACCGAAACCGGCGGAGTTGGGACTATTATTGTCGACGGAGAGAACGGATTTTTAATGCCTCTGGACGCAACCTGCGAGCAATATGTCCGCCGAATACTGGATCTGTGGCACGATCCTGATGAATATATGAAAATGTGCGTTACATCACGGCATCACTACGAGGAACGCTTGAGTTGGAGCGCGTGGGCAAACAGCATTCTTTTGGCGGCCGAGGACGTCGGATCCAAGCGTTGATTGCTGTCAGTCCGAACGCGGCCTTGAAACAGCCGTGCCGGTCTGAGATGTCCAGCGGTCTGTGGTGCCCAAACTCAGCCGGGACCAAGACTCGTGCGCGGACGGGACATCAAAGACACAGTATTCGAGCCCTTGGCCGGCTGCCTCCAACCAGTTGCGAACAATGCCAATGTCGGTGCGATGGATACCGCTGAGTGCATAGTCGCCAACCGTTTTCATCTCGGCTGACCGTTTTGCTTCGGTTCGGCGTCTGCGTAACTCACCGACGCATTGCCAATTCCAGAACGGGATCACGATCCGGCCACCAGATTTCAGTACTGATCTGAAACTATTCAAGAACGCATACGGATCAGGGACGTATGGCAGACAAAAATTCATGAGCAGTGCATCATAAGCGTTGGACTCCAGTCCCGAAGAGGGAGCTTCTGGGTCGACTTCGAGGACATCAATGCCCTGAGTCCTGGCCGAACTCGCCACGATCGCATCGAGGGTAACCGCCTCGACTTTGTGCCCGGCGTGGAGCAGAGCATGTTCGATGCGACCGATGTCGCAACCAACCGACAAGACTCTGTGTGCATCATCCGGCATTGCGGCCACGACGCTGGGAACTTCAGGAGTGAAATAGCTTCGGTCATAGCGTCCGGACCCTTTGAGTTTGGTTCGCCCCTCTAACAGCGATTTCCCTGATTCACCTTTGGAGGCCATTTGCAACATTTGGTCAATCTGGACATCCATTTCGACCTTTGGAAGGCCGATTTTTCCGATATATTTGTCAGGAAGGTGGTGCAGGCTAAATTGTTCAAGGCGAGAGATGCAGATAACTTTCTTCAATCCACCAATCGTATAAGGATCGGTGGCTGCCGTACACAGCATATCATAGCGACCCTCATACGGCGGGCACAGAAATAATCCAGTCCCAATACATGCTTTTAGTTTATCTCGGGTCAGGATGAATGCCGCGGCATGTTCGTTCGTATAATGCGCAAATACTTCGCCGCCTGCCATAAAGATTGATTTTGGGTCCCAATGATATGAACCATGCGCTGTAGAATAGTGCCAAGCGCCATCTCTTGCTATTTCATGACGCCAAAATCCTGCAATTTTATTTGATGGCAAATGAGCGTCGACTTCCAGAAAAGCATCGACGTGGACCTGTGTGATAAGCGTGTCGTCTTCCGAGTAAATGAATAAGTCGTAGTCATCCTGCCGCTCGTCAAACAAGGCTTTATACGCAAAGGGCAGTGACCAGGGGTTTTCGCTGGGCGCGCCTACTTTTACTTTAATTTCCGGGCCAAGGTCTTTGTCGATGTCAGAGAGAACAAATATGTCCACATCGTCGTGGAACGTTTCATACGTGGAAATGAGCTTTTTCAGATATGATTGATTTTTTACGCCATGATTCGCGATAGCCACGAGGATGCGTTGGGGTTTCTCTTTATTCATTTCCGCTCCGCGTTTGTCTGTTGGCCTGCACTGCGGCTGATGAACGGTTTTCGCCGTTCTGGCACCTGTTCGCACAAAGCTCAAAGCATTTTCCAATAATGCATTTACCGAGTACGAATCTTTTACGGCGACTCGGAGCACACTTGTCATTCGATGTCCTGATCGTGGAAACAAACACTGAACAGCCATCTTTTCCAAACCGCTACATTTCACGGCGTTTGTTGCAGGATAACCGTCAGGCTGATGATCACCAGACGCCGGGAACCGACGACGTTGATGCGACCGGCAACTCGGCTACCCTGCCACCACTGCAAAATCGGGCGCCATTCCCATCTTTCTCACGTCCACGACGATTTCAGCCTCGTAGAGAGCATTCGATATCAGAATCAATTGCGGCGCAATTTCCTTCAAGCCTTCGGGCGCAATCACAGGTAGAGAAATGCCTGGCGCGAACAGCCCATGCTTTCGGGTGTTCAGGTCGACCAGCGCGGCAAGCGGTGCGCCTGCGGCTCCAAGGGCGTTGGCGAAGGTTATGCCTTTCGATCCCGCCCCCCAAATGACGGCCTTGCCGTCAATCTTGGACATTCGGTCACGCCATCGGTCGAGTTCGCCCGTGGCGGCAGCGCCGAAAGCATGCGCCGATGTCAGCACTGTGCTGGCGCCATCGTCGACAAAGTCGGGCTGCGGAGGGGCTGGCCGTGCCTCGACCATGAGGAATTGATCGCCATAGCCTGCTCTTACCGAAACCGGATCGAATCCGGCACGGCGAAAAAGCGTGATGATGGCCGAGGCCGTCCAGTAACCCACATGTTCGTAGATCACATCCCACATCGAGACGGCTTCGAGCATCCAGCCTGCGTTCGGCACCTCGAAGTAGATCGGCACGTCGCGGAGGCCTATCGCGCGGCGGATGTCCTGCAGGAGCGCCAGTGGCGTGTCCAGATGCTCCAATACGTGGCGACAGAGGATCGCGTCGAAAGGTCGGTCGAGTTGATCCGAGCGGAAGTATTCCGGAACGATCTCGACTCCGTCCCGTTCGGAAAAGGGCGTCGGTTTGCCATCCATCGAAGGGTCGAACCCGGTCGCTGTCGCGGCTCCATTCTTCGCGACAAGGTCCAGCATGTGACCGTCTCCACACCCGATTTCGATCACGTCCCGGCCCTTCAAGTTGAAACGCTCGACCAGACCGGCGGCCAAGTCTTCGGCAAAGGATTGGAACTTGGGCGAAAAGTGCAAGGCGTTTTCGTAGCCCGGCGCATAAACCATACGCGCCGGATCGAAGGCCCGGTTCCAGATAAAGGCGCAGGTGCGGCAGGCGACCAGATCGACATCGCCCTTCGGAGCGGCCCGCGCAGCCTCGGCATCCGGCCAAAGCTGGTTGCAAATCACAGGGACATTGTCCAATCGGAAGATCGGCTGTGGATGGGTGTCGGCACAGACAGGGCAATGTGTCGAAAGGCTCATCTCATACCGCCACAAGTTCGGGGTGCAGCCCCATCGACGCAAGTTGCCTTCCGATTTCGGGCAGGTAGATCGGATTCATGACAATCACTGTATCAGGCGGATCCCGCTTCAAGTCCTCGGGCGCTGACACGCGATGACCCGTGACCGGCAGGTACTTGCCTTGCTTGAAAGGGTTGATGTCTATGACCCGTGCGACTTCTTCTCCTATGCCGTCGGTGGTCAGGAAGGACACGCCCTTCGATCCGCCGCCCCAGATCGACACTGTCTTGCCCGCAGCGTGACGGGACCTGACGAAGTCGGACCAGTAGGTTCGCACGTCGGCGACCTTGCCTGGGAAGGCGGTTGCGAGGGCGCGCACCGCGTCTATGTCATCCTCATTTGCCAAGGGCGGTCGCCCGGTCGACGGCTCGGCATACTGAATGATGTACTGGTCGTCATAGGCGAGATACAGCTTTGTCACATCCATCCCGGCTCGGCGGAACAGGCGGGCGTGACTGCCCAAGGTGAAATACGAACAATGTTCGTAATAGATGTCCCAGAAAGCGCCTTCATCCAGCACGCGGCGGACGTCTGGCGTTTCGAAGAAGATGCCGACATCCTTCCGACCGTCGATCACCGTGGCAATATCTTTCATCAATTGACCGACTTCCGGGATATGTTCCAGAGTGTGGCGGCACGCGACGAAATCAGGTGTCCTCTCGATGGTTGCAGGGTCGAAGTATTCGCGTTGAAAGGCAATCTCCTGTCCGTCGGCGCCTGGCAGGCGTTCCGGAATGAAACCAGGATCGACGCCAAGCCCGCGCGTGTGGGTTTGGCGCGCAAGTTCCTGCAGGAATTCGCCCTTGCCGCAGCCGATTTCCAGCGTCAATTTGCCGTTCAGATCGTAGAGCGTAGCCACCTCGCCAGCCAACTCCCGCGCGAACTTGTTGAACGTACCGGAGAAGTGCTGGCTTTCCTCTGTTGTCGAGGCGTAGTCGACTTTCTCCAGCCGAAAGAGAGTGTTGAAGACAAAGCCGCAGGCGTGACACAGCGACAATGCAAGCGGCGCGGTTGGAAAGGCGCGCGCCTCGGCCTCGGTGTCCAACAAGATGCAGCTTTGGACCGGGATGGCGTCCAGCCGGTATATTTCTTCAAGATGCGTCGCACCGCAAGCCGGGCAAGAAGTCAACTGGGTCATTGCGGGTCCCCTGTTAACCTTCGACGATTTCGAGATCCGGGATCGGCACGACGAACTTGCCTCCGGCCTGCAGAAAATCCTGCTGCTGACGAATGATCTCGTCCCTGAAGTTCCAGGGCAGGATCATCACGTAGTCAGGCTTGTCGGTCTTGAGCCGATCCGGATCATCGATCCGCACGCGCACGCCCGGCATGTATTTGCCCTGCTTGTGAACGTTCCGGTCAACGGCGTATTCGATCGACCGGCTGTTGAGGTCGAGGAAGTTCAGCATGATCGTGCCCTTGGCCGCGGCACCGTAGGCAGCAATTCGCTTGCCCTCTGCCTTGAGCCCGCCGATGAGGTCGCGCGCTCTGCGGCGGAATTCGCGGACCCGTTCGCCGAAGCTCGCATAATAATCGTACCGGTCGAGACCAAGCTCGGTTTCTTCGGCAAGGATGGTCGCAACAGCCTTGGACGGCTGATCCGTCTTGCCGAAATAGAGTCGCAAAGACCCGCCATGGATCGGAAGGCGCCGCACATCGTTCAGGTGCAACCCGTGCCGGGCGAACAGCGTTTTCGCCGAACCGACCGAAAAATAGCACAGGTGCTCGTGGTAGATCGTGTCGAATTCTACAAAGTCGATCAGGTCTCGCACGTAAGGGAATTCGACGACCGCCATGCCGTCATCGGCCAGCAGTTCGGCCATGCCCGCAACCAGATCATTCTGATCCGCCACATGCGCGACCACGTTGTTGGCGATGATGATGTCGGCCTTGCGCCCCTCGCTGGTCAGCCGTTGCGCCAGCGCCTTGCCGAAGAAATCGTTGATCGTGTCGATTCCTTTTTCCATTGCGGCCCTGGCGGGTTGCGATGCCGGGTCGATGCCCAGCACAGGCACGCCGGCCTGCATGAAGTTCTTCAGCATGTAGCCGTCGTTCGAGGCGATCTCGGCCACGAGGTTGCCGGCGCCCAGCTTGCGCATCTCGATGAGTTCCAACGCGTTGTCGCGGCTGTGCTTGAGCAGATCTTCGGAGTAGGATGAGAAATAGACGTAATCTTCGCCAAACATTTCCTCTGCAGGGCGCGTCTCCAGCAGTTGAACCAGCGTGCAACCGGGGCAATAGCCCAGACGCAGCGGAACCAGGGTCTCGCGCCGGTCGAGACTGGCGTCCTCCAGCAATCCGTCCGAGCGCGGCATCAACCCCAGATCGAGGATGGGCTGCAACCCTTTTTGGCCACAAGAGATACAGTCGACCTTTGCCGCGTCAGCGGCAAAGTCCGGGTCAAGGGCTTCGGACTTCGCCGCCAGACGCTCGGCTTTTGCAGCCTCAGTGTGGGCAAGCGTGTTGTCGACATGACCGTCGGCGATCAGTTGCTTGATATGGCCGATACGCTGATAGCGCGGGCCCTCGAACTCATCCAGCGTGAGGTCGACCGCCTTGTAGGCCTCGTACAGCGATTGCGCGCCCTTCAGAGCGTCCCACTGCGGTTCGAAATGCGGCATTACGCGTCGGATCTTGTCGCAATTCACCCTGTATGACCGCTTGTCCGGCCCGGCGTCGTCGGCGAACGTCACCTCGCAGCCCGGCACCACGGAGGCGACAATCTCGGCCAGCTCCTTGATCTGGTAGTTGTGATCGGTCACGCCGACGTTGAACGCCTCGTTGCGGATCACCTCGACGGGCGTCTCCAGGGTGGCGACGAAAGCGCGGCTGATGTCCTCGATATGGGTGATCGGTCGCCACGGCGTGCCGTCGGACTTCATGTGGATGTTGCCGGTCGTGACCGCCCAGGCGACGAGATTGTTCAGAACCAGGTCAAAGCGGATGCGCGGGCTGACGCCATACGCCGTGGCCGAACGCAGGAAGGTCGGGCAGAACCCGTCATCCGCCAGCTCGGCCAGCGCGAGTTCCGATTTCACCTTGCTTTCGCCATAGGGCGTGACCGGGTTGAAAGCGCCGGTTTCGTCGATGAATGCCGACCCGCCTGCCCCGTAATTCGAGCAGGACGACGAAAAGACGAAGCGTTCGACCCCGGCTGCCTTGGCAGCGCGGGCCACGTTCATCGTGCCTTGGTAGTTGATGTCATAGGTGGTCTGGGGGCGGAAATCTCCCAGCGGATCGTTCGACAGGGCGGCCAGGTGCAGCACGGCGTCAAAGCCCAGAAGATCGGCGGGTGTGACGTCGCGAATATCCTTCAGCAAAGTCTGGACCTGCGGCATCTCTCCGCCCGGCTCGAATGTGCATCGCTCATAGAGATCGCTGTCGATTCCTGCAACTTCGTGGCCCGCGGCCTCGAGCATCGGAGTCAGAACGGTGCCGATGTACCCTCTGTGACCTGTAACAAGAACTCGCATCATTCTTTTTCCCAAATGGCCCACGGGCGGTCGCCCGAATCCCAGAGCTTTTGCAGGGTATGTTTGTCGCGAAGGGTGTCCATCGCGGCCCAGAAGCCTTCGTGCCGGTAGGCCATCAATTGACCGTCGCGGGCAAGGTTTTCCAAAGGAGCGTGTTCGAACATGACCGAGTCGCCCTCGATGTAATCGAGAACCTCGGGTTCCAGAACGAAGAACGCACCGTTGATCCAGCCCTCTGCGGTCTGCGGCTTTTCCTCGAACGCCGTGACCTGATCGCCTTCGAAACGCATGTGGCCATACCGCGCAGGCGGGCGGACGGCGGTTATCGTCGCCAGCTTGCCGTGGTGGCGGTGAAAAGCCAGAAGTTTATTGAGATCCACATCCGAGACGCCGTCGCCCCAGGTCAGCATGAAGGTCTCGTTGCCCAGATGCTCCTTCAACCGCTTGACCCGGCCGCCAGTCAATGTCTCATCGCCGGTTTCGATCAGGTCTACCACCCAGGGCAGCTCGAACTGATTGTGCCGCACCAACGGATCCGGGCTTCCGAAATTAACGGTCAAGTTGCCAGACAGGGTGCCGTATTCCGCGAAATAACGCTTGATGTAGTCACCTTTGTATCCTAGCGCGACAGCGAAATCGTTGTAGCCGTAGTGTGAGTAAATTTTCATGATATGCCAGAGAATTGGCTTGCCGCCGATCTCGACCATGGGTTTGGGCCGCACGACCGTTTCCTCGGCCAGCCTTGTACCCTTGCCCCCCGCCAAAATAGCGATCTTCATGGTTCTCTCCTTAAACATTCTAGTCTGTTCTAAATACTACCGTGGGTTGTCGCACCATATCTGCGCGGACGGAAATTGTTCATTGCGAATAGCCGATTAGATCGGGTGACCATTAATAATCGTTTCCACTCGTCGTCATGGTAACCGCTGACGGGGCAAACTCAAGCACTAAGACGCATAACGGCCTTTTTGATTGTCAATGATCTGTTTACCAATAAATCTCGAGAACAGAATTGATCAAGCCTTGATATTGTCGCCAAAATGCGCACTTCGTTTTGACCGGGCGCCACGGGAAGAAGGTTTCTGCCGCCGCGATTCAGTCTTGGCTTGAACTGTCGACACCTGGGCAGCCATACTCTCGTCATTGAGGAAAGAGTATCCGCCTCAAACATTACCCACCGCGATCCCTTGCGCGAAAAACCAGCAGGCCAGGTGCCATGACACCCACCTTGACCGTGATCGTTCCGCATCTGAACTCTCCTGAGGGCTTGGCAAGGTGTCTCGAGGCGCTGGCGGAACAGGGGGGCAAGGCGGGTCGATTTTCCCTGATCGTGGTCGATAACGGATCTCGCGAGATGCCCGAGGACGTCTGTGCGGCGCATGACTTCGTCAAGCTTGTGAGCGAAACGACGCCCGGTCCAGGGCCGGCGAGAAACCTGGGCGTGCGCTTGTCGCAGTCAGAACTTCTGGCATTCATAGACTGTGACTGTATCGCCCAGCCGGGTTGGATCGACGCGATCAAGTCGCATCTTTCCGCACATCCCGAAACCGGTGCGATGGGTGGGGACGTCAGGATCGCGTTCGTTGACCCGGATCGCCCAACCGCCATCGAAGCCTACGAGGCTATATACGGCTATCGTTTCAAGCTTTATATCGAACAGCATAAATACACCGGCAGCGGGAACATGGCGGTCCGGCGCAGTATCTTCGACACCGTCGGCGGTTTTGGAGGTATCGACATCGCCGAAGACCGGGACTGGGGTCATCGCGCCACGGCCAGAGGAGTCCGCATCGACTACGTGCCGGACATGCGTATCGCGACGCCCGCGCGCGAGAACTTCGGCCAACTGGCCCGCAAATGGGACCGCCACATCTCGCATGATTTCGAGAAGGTCAAGACAGTCTTGGGCCAATTGCGCTGGGTTGCCCGTGCGGTGGCCCTGGCTGTGTCACCATTGGTAGAGATCCCGCGTGTCCTGCAGACGGAGCGGGTTGCGGGGGGCCGCAGTCGCTGGCTGGCTTTCCGGTGCCTGTCGCGGGTTCGTTTATACCGTGCCGGAATCATGCTGCGTATGCTATTCGGAAAGGGATATCGCGCATCCGCCGAGACATGGCGAGACGACGCCTGAGCCTTCTGCGTCTTAACTTTGCTTGCTGACCTCTTCGGCAAGCTGGATCGAGGTGGTGACGCGACAGTGTTGGTAGTGCGCCACGGGGTGGTGTTGCTTCTGCCGGTAGCGCGGCCTGAGCGTAGCCTTCTCGCAGAATAGCGAGGTCCTCGCGGGTCGCTTGGCGGCCATGGTTGTTCTTCGGATAATGTTTGGTTTGAACACCGATCTTTGACCAATCCCCCCCTATCAGAAACAGCGGCGCTTCGCGCGCTCAGCTACATCATAGTCCGCCGGTCAGGCCGGATCGTCAGCGTCGAGGCCATAATGGCAGTGGCGGTTAATCCGGATGGCCGCAAAAAGGTTCTGGGCCTCGCCGTCCTATCCGGCGAGGCGGAGGTGTTCTGGGACGAGATTCTCGCTCCCTGGCCAATCGTGGCCTGCGCGCGACCCGCCTGATCATCGCTGACGACCACAAGGGGCTGAAATCCGCCGCCGCCAAAGTTCTGGGCGCCACCGTGCAGCGCTGCCGCATCCATTTCAGGCGCAAAGCGCTTGCCTGCGTCTGCAAGAAGCACCGTCCGATCGTCACAGCGGCGCTTCGGACCCCCGTCGATCAGAACACGCTCAAGGCGTCGAAAGAGCACTGGGCCAAGCGGATCGAGGCGTTGGAACCCCGCCACCACAAGCTTGCCGAATTGATGCGCCGCGCCGAGGTCGATGTGCTCGCCTGCAAGAGATTTTCACGCGGCCACTAGGGCAAGATCCATTCCACGAACCCGCTGGAACGCCTCAACAAGGAGATCCAGCGGCGCGCCGACGTCGTGGGAATCTTCCCCGACAAAGCCGCCGTCACACGTCTGTTCGGCGCCCTGATGCTGGAACATAATGACCAGTGGGCGATCGCACGGCGCCACATGACACTGGAACCCGTCGCCGCCCTTTGCGACACTGCACCCATGGACCCGGCGACAATCGCCGCCCTGTAACAGCGGCCAGACCAAGGCCGGAGACCAAAGTTTCACCACCGCGTGGGCACCACAACTGTGTTTGGCTTCCGCCACCGTCGTCTTGCCTTGAAGCGTCTCGATCACAAGCGCTGACTTGCGCTTCGCCGCTCATCGGATCGTGTCGCAAATGCTGTGGAAACTCCCTGGCGGTCGACTCCGAGATTTTCGTGGCATTCCAGTCCAGCCGGGTCTTGATCACGGTGCCTCCAGGGTCAGACGGACGATGTCCTCCCCGGCCAGGCTGCGGGGGCACCAGGCGTCCCGGTCCACCTTCATCTTGCGTCAGGCGCGGCTGACCACGTCTTTGCTCACAGCCCCCTCGAACAGCCCGAACAGCGCCCGCTTGACGCGTCGCATGTTGGTGCCGTCGAGGTCGATGCCGCGATCAGCGCTTCGGCCTTCTTCGTCAGCCGCCGGTAAAGGGGCAGCGTCTTCGACCGCCATTCCGTCACCTTGCCAGCTTCGTTCTCGATGGTCGCGCTGACGTTGGTCCGTAGTTGCTCCTCGATCGGGTCGAAACCGGCTTCCCCCGCCAGTATCGCAAAGCTCGCGGTGTCGGTGATCTGGTTCATGGCGTGATCTCCCTGGCGGTTGCCGCCGCCGGTTGGGTGGGTGGATGTTCACCCGGAGATTACGCCTCCTTCAAATTTCCACCAACTTGGCGACACGACCGCTCATCGCTACGATTTCCTCTATGTGGCATGAGCGGGATTTCGCCGGATCGATATTCCCCAACAATCGGCTACACCACTGAAGGTTTGTCCTGCCCATGAACCGCCGAAATCGTCGGCGCGTTCCTGCTTGCGACAAAGCGATTGGCACACGGCCGTTGGGTCGATCACTCGGTGTCCATGAACCAACTGAAAATGCTCACAGATCGTTGACAGTTTCGTTGGGCGGAATCACGACCCAATCCTGACACACGGTCTGGACACGCGCATTCCCAGCGGATCATCGCCCGCGGCACTTGCCATTCCGGCAGTGAAAAGGCGGTTCGGTTTGCCCATACGGACGACCACTGTTACGACAGCGAGTTAACGAAACATCAACCTTAACGAGTTTAGACGTGGTGGCACGGCGCTGCCATCACGCAGTGGAATGTCATCAAGGATACGAAAAACGGCAGCCTTTTCAAAGGGACAGGTCGCACGTTTCGAATCCACCTACGAACTCGTTCTATGTGGAGCAACCCGCAGCTCTTCAACTTCAGGTAGAGCAACGCAAACAATACAGCATATCTAGGAGACCACGAAATGGCGGCTTCAGCCGATACCATATACGTCACGTCGCGCAGCGAGCTTTTGTCTGCCCTCAACGCCGCAACAGGCGGTGAGACGATTGTCCTGGCCGATGGCGCCTACGGGGATCTCGAGATAACCGGGCGCAACTACTCCAGCGAGATCACACTCGTTTCGGAAAACCCCCAGGGCGCGCATTTCGGTAAGATTGAAATCCGGAACTCCAGCAACATCCGGGTCGACAGCGTGCACGTGGACAACCCGTCCAACGGGGTCGCCTCGTCGAAGGTCGTGAGCATCGACGGCACCAGCCACGATGTGACCTTCGCGAATTCGGAGGTGAACGGGTCTGTCTCTGCCACCACCGACTACAACGAGTTCCAGGGGCACTATGGCATCTACACCGGTGGCGATGTCCACGATATCCGGATCGAGAACAACTACGTTCACGATGTCAAGAACGGCTTCGTCGCCCTGGGAAGCGACGACATCGAGGTGGTCGGAAACCGGTTTGACCGGCTCGGCAACGACACGATGAAGTTTGCCGGTGTCAATGGCGTCCTGATCGAGGACAATATCGGGCCGAGCCTGAACTTTCCCTCACCCACGGCGCATGTCGATTTCATTCAGTTCCAGGGATCGTCGCAGAACATCGAAATCCGCGGCAACGTCTATCTTGCCGGCAATATTTCGACGACCCAGGCGATCTTCATGGCCGACGGCTCGTACAACAACGTGCTGATCGAGCAGAACATCGTCTATACCGGGATGATCCACGGGATCACGCTCTACTCCGGTTCCAACGTGACGATCCGCGACAATACCGTGCTGAACATGCCCGGCGGACCGCACAAGGCGACGGTCATCACGAGCCCGGATGGCGCGACCGTGACCGGCAATATCATCTCGACAACCGGATATGACGGCAAGATCTCGGGCGGCAACCTCTACGTCCAGCATGCTCAGCCGGACCGGCCGAACCACTATGACGACTTCTTTGGCGACGGGACCGCGGGCCTTGGCATTACGATCGAAGACCTCGCCATCTTGCCCGGGACCATCGCGGAAAACTACGGTGCCTTGGAAAGGCTGACGGAGTTGCTGGGTGGGGATGTCTTGCCGACCCCGGACCCGGATCCCACTCCAGACCCGGATCCCACTCCCGACCCGGATCCCACTCCCGACCCGGATCCCACTCCCGACCCGGATCCCACTCCCGACCCGGATCCCACTCCTGACCCGGATCCCACTCCTGACCCGGATCCGGAAATGTTCGATGTCGTCGATGGCGCCGCGTTCAGCATGACCGGCACAAGGGACATCTCCGGCGCGCAGGACGTCATCGAGGTCGCGCCGGACGCCGACCTGAACCTTGCGTCAGGGACCATCGCGCTCACCTTCGAAGCCGACAGCGTGTCCGGCCGGATGGGCCTCGTGACGCGGGACGCCAGCTACTATGCAGGCGGCGGACACCACTTCGCGGCCTATGTCGAGGATGGCATCCTCAAGTTCCGGTTCCAGGACGGCAGCCAGGATCAGGTCTTCGAGATCCCGGGCATCGTGGCGGGCCAAGCCTACGATCTGATGGTTACCTTCG
>JAXMNQ010000074.1:0-22256 GCA_034670345.1 Paracoccaceae bacterium
TCATGAACGGATACAGGGCGGCCGACAGTCTGTACGACAGACGCTCTTCATGCCGACGCTTTGTGCCATCCAACACAACGGTGCCGTCCGGGCCAAATTCGAGGGCTTGGTTCAAGCCGGTAAGCCACGAAAGGTTGCCGTGACCGCTGTCATGCGAAAACTTATCGTCTTGGCAAATGCGCTCCTGAGAGACGGGCGGAAGTGGGCTCTCGAACCGGCTTGATCATCACGGATACTCGGGACATTGCTACGCAATCGCCTGTCGGGCAATGGAACACCGGGATGTGCGGGGCGATCTTGCGCTCGACAAGCCAGCCCAGCATCGGCGCCGTGCCATAGGCCGTGTCCGCGATGAGTCTCTCGGGGTGCAGGTCGAACCTTGCCTTGACCCGCTCTAGCATGGTCTTGGTCGAACCGACCTCGGCCTGACGGATCGACCTCGTGGCCTCCACGTCCACAATCACGCCATGGTCCGTATCGATCAGGTAATTGTCGGAATGGCTGAAGAAAGCCGGACCTTTACGGGCCGCCGTCCACTGGCTGGCCGGGTCGGAATGCGAGGTGAACTTGGGCTGCACCTCGCTGGCCGCGCCGAAGGCGGCTTCGTCCAGGGTCTCCAGATACTCACGGACGGCCCGGGGCGCGTCAGCGGGATCGATCTGCCCCGCATCCCAATCCTCCTTCGGGGTCGAGTTCTGCTTGTTGGCATCCGCTTCGATCAGGCTGGCGTCGATGGCCATGCGCTGGCCGCTGACGAGGCCTTCCTCGATGCACCGCGCGACGGTCGTTTCGAACAGGTGCCGCAGCAATTCGCTCTCGCGGAAGCGGCCATGCCGGTTCTTCGAGAACGTGGAGTGGCCCGGGACACGGTCACTCAGATCAAGGCGACAAAACCACCGATAGGCCAGGTTCAGATGCACCTCCTCGCAGAGCCGCCGCTCGGACCGGATGCCAAAGCAATACCCAACCAGCAGCATCCGGATCAGCAACTCGGGATCGACGGAAGGCCGCCCGGTATGGCTGTAGAAATCGGCGAGGTAGCTGCGGATACCAGACAAATCCACGAACCGGTCGATGGAGCGCAGCAGGTGGTTTCGCGGAACATGACCCTCGAGCGAGAACTCATAGAACAGCGCCGGCTGCGCCTCCTGCCGCGGTCCCATCATCGCTGATCCTCCCACCCACTGCGGGAATTGAATCAGCAGAGGGCCATTCGATCAAGGGCGAGTTTTTCAACATGGCGTAATCGGGGTCAGTGCTCAGCTACCTCTGTTATTCTTGATGTTCATGTCGTTGAAAAGGAGACTGACCGATGGAATATTTTGCTGGTTTGGATGTTTCCATGGAAGAGACGCATATCTGCATTCTGGATCGTGAAGGCGTGTTGATCCGGGAAGGGAAAGCGTCCTCGGTGCCAAAGGCGATCGTCGCTTTTCTCGCCGGGGGGCCAATATGTACCAAGGTCGTTTTTGAGACCGGACGGATGGCCCCCATGCTCCACCATGGCCTGACGTTGCTTAGTGTCCCGGTTGTTTGCGTTGAAAGCAGGCAGGCCTATCAGGCCCTGAAATCCTTGGCGGGGCACAAAACCGATCGCAATGACGCACGTGGATTGGCGCATCTCGCCCGGACCGGCTTCTATAAACCCACCCATGTCAAATCTCTGTCCGCGCATGCCGTCCGCTCGCTTATTGCAGCACGCAAGAAGCTGGTCGGGCAGCGTGTCACTATCGACAATCAGATCCGCGGGCTGGTTGTCGTATTTGGGGTGCGTCTACCACGTGCATTGTCGCCGTTGACAAAGACGCAGCCTTGGCTGCGAGTGACGGTGTGCCCGGCCTGCATGCCGCACTTTGTGGGTTGTTTGCCACACGCGAAGCCATTCTGACGGCCGTTGCTGCGATTGATGGTGATATCAAGAAGATGACCCGTAAATCAGAAGTCTGTCAGCGTCTGATGACAGTACCAGGTGTCGGTCCGATCACAGCATTGGCCTTTGCCGCAGCAATTGATGATCCGCAACGGTTCAAGAAGTCACGTGACGTGGGGGCGTATCTCGGACTGGTGCCACAACGACACCAATCTGGCGAGATCGACTACACCGGGAGCATCTCAAAACGAGGTGATGTCAAAGTTCGGACGCTTCTTTACGAGGCAGCCAATGTCATGCTGACCAGATATGCTGCGCCGCTCAAGCTGAAATCATGGGCGCTGGCAATCGCTGCCCGGTCTACGATGCGAAAGGCGCGCGTGGCTTTGGCCAGACGTCTCGCAATCATTCTTCATGCCATCATGCGAGACCAAACCAACTTCAAAGCGGCCTAAGATTGCAAAGTTCAAAGCAAGGATTCCAAACACCAGTTCCCAGCGGGAACGATGCCCGAGGGAGGGCGTAGGCCACGGCGTGTATTCTGTAGCAGCGGCTTCGGCTTTGCGTGACGAAATGTGCCGAGCCGCTAACACAGCGATAGCGAGCCAAACAACCAAGCGAAGGCTCATGGCGCCAACGGTGCGCATCTCGAACGCTCCACCCTGGAAGACGTACAGGCCGAAGAGAGCGAACACCACGGCGATCATCACCGCCAGACCTGCGGAGAGCATGACCGCCCACCGGTGCCCCATGGCGATCCCGATTCCGGCGAGAACGTACACGAACCCCGACAGAAAATTGAACCACAGCACGAAGGGGACCGCATCTCCTACTGCGTCCGCCGCGGCAGGCCCCCCGAACAGCGCCCTACCGCCGGATACGATCGTCAGAAGACCAAAGAGGACCGCCACGCCAGCTGCAACCCTCAACTGCCATTGAGCTGATGAATTCACAGTCATGGGTCCAATCCTTTTCCTATCCGGTCTTCGTCGCCCACCAGACGGCCGTCCTCCAGCGTCAGGATGCGGCCAGCGCGATCGAGGATGCGATTGTCATGCGTGACCATCATGGTCGTTGTGCCGCGCGCCTGTCCCAGTTGCTTCAGGAGGTCTACGACCTTGGCGGCCGTTTCCCAGTCAAGTGCTGCCGTGGGCTCGTCTGCCAGAACGACATCGGGATTGCCGACAAGGGCCCGGCCGATCGCCACGCGTTGCTTCTGTCCGCCCGACAGGTTCGCAGGAAGGTAATCCAGCCGGTCAGAAAGCCCGAGAAGGGTCAGGACATGGGCGGCGGCCTTGTCCGACGCCTCCCGGTTCAGGTATCCCTTCACCTGCAGGCCCATCAGCACGTTCTGGCGCGCGGTCAGGCTTTCGTGAAGGTTGTGGGCTTGGAAAATGAACCCCAGGCGACGCCGCAGCCGGACGTTCTGCGCGCTCGTCGCGTTGTGCAGTTCCTTACCCAGCAGGAGAACGGATCCATCCTGGATTTCTCGAAGGCAACCCAGCAGGGTCAGCAGCGTAGTCTTACCCGACCCCGAGGGGCCCACCATCACGATGAAACTGCCGCGCTTTATCCGCAGATCGATATCGAATAACGCTTGCTTGCGCGCCTCGCCGGCTCCGAACCAGTGGTTCAGGGCGCTGGCCTGAATGGAGAAATCCTCGTCTGGCATCTTCAAAACAGATCCGCCGGGTCGGCCGAGGCCAGCCGCCGGGTCGCTATCATCCCGGACAAGGCCGAAAACACGACGGTGCCGATGAAGACGGTGACCGCCATCCCGAACGAGATGAACAGCGGCAAGGTCGTCACCTTGGCCATCAGCGTCAGAATGCCACAACCGGCGATGGCACCGGGGATGAAGCCGAGCACGCCGAGGATGATCGCCTCCTCGACGACGACGCCAAGGAAGAAGCCCTGTCCGTAGCCCATGGCCTTGAAGGTCGCATATTCCCGCAGATGATCGGCGACATCGGCGGAAAGGACCTGGAAGACGATCACGATCCCCACGAGGACGCCGATCAGCACACCGAAACCGAAGATGACCCCGGTGGGCCGCTGTGTCTGCTGAAACCGCACCTCCTCGTCCATCGCATCGGAATAGCTGCGGATGCGCAGCGTCGGGTCGGCGATCAGCTCCCTCAGACGTCTCGCCACTGCGTCGGGTTCTGCACCGGGCGACAGGCGCAACAGGATGTGATCCGGGGCGCCGGAACTGCGCGCGGGAAACAGCGACAGAAAGGTCTGGTCGGACACCAGCAGGTATCCGTCTCCACCGAAGCCCCCACCCCCTGCGAAGGTGTCGTAGGCGGTCAGGGTCCTTCCTTGCGACTCGAAGGAAAGCGGCGTCTGCTGCCGGATCGCCGCCGCTTCGTCCTGAGTGAGCCCACGGGCGAGCCGGTCCAATATGGCTGCGTCCCGAACCTGCAGCACGTCGATGTCGGCTGCGATTTCGGGCGCAAGGAAATCGGCACGGAAGGGGTCGATGCCGAAGGTCGTCAGGCTGATGTCGGTCTCGCCCCGATCCCAGGGCACCATGGCCACAAACAATCCCATGCCGTCCACGACGTCTGGGTCGGCAAGGGCCTGAAGCATCCATTGCCGCGCGACGTTTCCGCCGTCTGTCAGCGTGTTGGCGTCGGCGGCGGAGATCAGGATGTCACCCTGGAAGAATTGATAGGGGCGCAGCGTCGAGACGCCCATCGAGCTCATGAGCCCCAGCTGGACGAAGACAAGAACATTGGCGAAGGCCACACCCGACAGCGCGGCGGCGAAACGTCCGCGTTGGTGGACAAGTTGCAGCCAGCCTATGGGCAATCGGCCCAACAGCCGCGCGAGAAAGCGGGTCATTGTGCGACCCGGCCGCCCGCGCCGGTGTCGATCCGGGCGATGACTTCCAAATTGGTGAAGCGTGAGGCGATTTCTGATGATTCTGCGTCAAGCGCGACCACGACCCTGATCACCCGGGCATCGGTATTCGCTGCAACGTCATCCGACATCAGCCCTTGCCGTCCGACGGTCAGGCCGATGGTCTCGACGGTTCCGTGCAGGGTGCGCCCGATGGCGCCGGCAGCAAGCTCGACAGGTTGGCCCGGCTGAACGGCGGCGATCCGGTCCTGGTAGATTTCCACCTCGACCGTCATCTGGCTGATATCGCCCATCTCCATGACTCCCTCGGATGGGGGGCGCTGTCCGGGAGTGGCATGGATGTCGAGGATCGTCCCTGCGATCGGGGCGACGACGATGCCGCGCGCCAGATCGAGTTCCACCCGCGCGAGTTCGGCCTCGGCCGCCTCCACGTTGCGGGCCGCGACCACGACGTCGGGCTGGTCGTCGATCTCCGCGGATGAAAAACGGGCAAGCGTGGCCTCCGCGCGCATGATCGCGAGCGCCGCCTCCTGGGCCGTGGTGCGGGCCGCGTCGAGTGTGACACTTGTCGAAACGCCGCGCTCGACCAGCCCCTCGGTGCGCTCGAGGGTTGATTGCGCTTCGCGATATGTGCCACGGGCTTGGTCCAGCGTGGCTTGCGCCTCATCCCTGCTGGCCTGCACGGCGCTGCGGGTCTGCAAAAGGGTCGCCTGTCGCACAGCGAGATTGGCCTGCGCCAGGAACACTGCGCTTTCCAACGACGCCCGGTTGTCGAGGTACGCAAGTGGTGCTCCGCGCTCCACGCGATCCCCGACGGCGACAAGGATCTCTGCGACCCGCGCATCGCTCGCGCCGTAGGGTGCGGCCACGACGGCCACATCGCCCCGCGGCATCACGCGCGCCAGACCCACGACGTCGGTGGGCAGCATCGTCTCGGCCATTTCCCGTGGCAGCTCGACACCGGGGGGCAGCGCAATCGGCGCGCCAGACCCTCCGCCCGGCTGCAGACCCGTCAGTTCATAGAATTTCTGCAAGGCGGGCGGCTGGAAATATAGACCGATGACCGCACCAGTGAACATGAAGACCGGAATCAGCAGCACAAGCAGGTACCGCTTGCGAAATCGGCTGCTTTTGCGTGGCACGTCTTCGTTCGGTGCATCGACCAGCAGTGGCAATTCGGTTTCTGCAGAGCGTGTCATTCGAACGGGCCTTTATTGGGAGCCGAAGCACCACGAGAACTTGAAAACGGATGGCCCTATGGTCGGCCCACCACCCCAGAACTTCTTTTGTAATGCCGGGGTGCCTGACAGCAACAACAGCTCGTCCCTGTTGAGGGCGAGCTCGCGCCATGCCTGTCCCACGTTGGGTCAACCATCCGTTTCAGCCTCCGCCTTGGTGGCATGTTCGGTGCCAGGTTCATGCTCGGGCGGGCTGTACGTGGTGAACAGCTTCAGCATCCCCGATCCGGTGTTGCGAAAATTGTGGAAGACACCCGAAGGCACGATGCTGACGTCGCCATCGGAAACTTCGCTTTCGGTTTCGCGGATCTTGGCCCGGCCGCTGCCGGCGACGAAATATAGGAGTTGATCGTGCCCCTCATGGACTTCACCGCCGATCTCCTCACTTTCGGGGATGGCCATCGGCACAAGCTGGGTCTTGTCGCCGGTCCAATGGACCTTGCGGAATTCGTCATTCTTGCGCGCGGGATCGACGATAGGCAGCGATTGACTTTGTGTCTCAGGCATGGTCGGAATTCCCTTTGTTCATAGGTGGATCATTCACCCAACACAGCCCCTGGTCTTTGCGCCAGATCAGCGTCGGCATCGCATTGATGTGTCTTGCTGTTTTTTCGTGGAGTTTTATTCACGGGCATAAACTACGGAAACGATCATTCTAAACTTCCCATGGATGCCCTCTTTTTCGGCTTGTGCTTAGAAACCACGAGTTTGGCACATCGCTATGCCGTCCGGGGAGAGCGGTATCCACCCCATCCCTGTCGGCTAAGCCTTTATCTTTCCACAGAAAACAGAAAACGCGTTGGCAGGAGCGCCTGCTGAACTTTCAAGCGGCGACTACTTCCACCGTCTCAGGCATTTTCGTTTCGCCATTCCGACCGGGTGTGCGGAGCAACCGCAGGCCATTGAGCACAACCAGAACCGTACCCCCTTCATGGCCGATCACTGCCAATGGCAAGGGCAGATCGAAGAACAGCCCGCCGAGGACAAGTACGGTCATAGCGCCCATGGCAAAGATCAGGTTCTGACGGATGATCGTGGCGGTCCTGCGCGCCAGTCCATGTGCCTCCGCAAGCTGTCCCATGTTTTCCGACAAGAGAGCAACGTCGGCGGCCTGAAGCGCGACGTCCGACCCCGCCGCACCCATCGCGATCCCCACATCGGCCCGCGCGAGCGCCGCCGCGTCATTGACGCCGTCTCCGACAAAAGCGACCCTGCCCTCGGCCGCCAGCGCGCCGATCATGCGCAGCTTGTCCTCGGGGAGCATGCCGGCGTGGATCTCGTCGGGTTGGAAACCGAGTTCGCGGCCTATGCGCAAGGCGACCGGCCTTCTATCGCCCGTCATCATGAGGATCTTCGTAACGCCGCTCTCGCGAAGCGCCGCCAGCGCCGGTCTGGAACTCGGGCGGGCCTGATCCGCCAGGCTGACCGCACCGAGAAGTCTGGAATCCTGGCCAAAGTAGATAACCGTCTGGGTGTCCTCGGCCAGCGCCGTCAGGGACGCATGCTCGATTCCGGCCCCCATCAGCGCCGCCATGCGCGGATTGCCGGCCCACAACTTTTCACCTGCCCTGTCGCCGGTGATACCCTCGCTTGGCAGCGAGACGACATTCTCCACCTGGGAAGGAGTGATCCCGCGATCGGCCACTTCCTGCCGGATCGCCGCGCCGCTGTGGTGTTCCGACTGGGCTTCGAGGCCGGCCAGAAGGGACAGGAGTTTCTCCTCATTGCCATCAAGCGCAACAACCTCCGTGACCGATGCCTTGCCGGTCGTCAGCGTGCCGGTCTTGTCGAAGGCAAAGGTATCGACCGCCGCGAGAGTTTCGAGCGCAGCCCCGCCCTTGAACAGAACGCCGCCGCGTGCCGCAGCCGAGAGTGCGGACAGGATTGCGGCGGGAACCGAAATCACGATGGCGCAGGGGCTTGCCGCCACCAGCAACACAGCCGCGCGATAGAGTGCCTCGTGCCAGTCATTCTCAAGCCAGATGAAAACGGCGAAGGCAAGGATGGCACCAAGCAGAACCGCAATCGTGTACCGCTGTCCGAACCATTCGCTGAAGCGTTCGGACGGCGCCTTTTCCGCCTGCGCTTCAGTGACCAGCGCGATCATGCGCGCGACGGTGCTTTCCTCGACCGTTTTCGTGACCGCGATTTCCAGCACTCCGTCAAGGTTGACCGTTGCCTCGAACACCTTTGCGCCCTGCTGCTTGCTGACGGGCATGGATTCACCGGTGATATTCGCCTCGTCCAGCGCACCACGTCCGGCAGTGATCAGCCCGTCGGTGGGCACGCGCGCGCCCGGTCGCAGAACGAAAATGTCGTCGACCTTCAGGTCGGCGGCGGGAATTTCCTTGACCGTGCCGTCCGATGACTTCCACAAGGCGGTCTCGGGGCGCAGCGCCATCAGGGCCTCGACAGCCCGGCGCGCGCGTCCGAGTGCGCGATCTTCCAGGGTTGTCGAAACGCTGAACAGCGTCAGCAGCACCGCACCCTCAAAGGGTGCGCCAACGGCTGCTGCCGCAATGGCCGCGACAACCATCAGCAGATCGATATCCAGAATGCGGTCGTTCCACAGGGCCACAAGTGCCCGCCACGCCGCAGGCACCCCCCCGGCCAGATATACGAACACCAGACCGACCATGGAAATGCGTTGGGCTGCGATGTCCCGCAGTGGCCAGAGAGCGAGAATCGCCACGAGCATCCCGAGGACTGTCAGTCCCGTCAACACCATCGCACGATCTGCAGCGAACAGCCTTTTCACAATATCCACTCGAATGCCGGAACAAGAACGTAAGGTTCAGCTATCATGATCGGTCCTTCGGTTGCCAGCAGACGCCGTCGCACGGGTTGCGCAGCTACAGACTATCGGCCCGCGAGGATGCGTAGCGCGCATATGGTAAGGTGACCCGGCGTTTCCCGGACGCGGGTCCGGCGGGCCCATGACGAGAAAACGGCGATCGGACATTTGGGCCGCTATGCTCACCGCAATACCCCTCTGAGCTACCATTCAACATCGCCAGAAGTGGCATTCCTAAAGAACAGCTACTTTCCGCATCTTCGCGCGCGGTCTTGAAGCGATCGGTACGGGTCTCTTCCATGCGGCTCATCTCCCTTCGGCTGAGGCGATTGCCGCTGGCTCTCCGGAAAAAAAGTCGTCCGACTCCAACGCCCCTTGCGTTGCCATCATCATCGCGCAGGAGGAACAGGGCGTCGAGCCCGCGTTTTCTTGCAAGTGCCGCGCCTCTGTCGGGCCCGGCCACCATGAGGGCCGTTGCCCATGCATCGGCCTCGGCACAGGTGTGGGCCACCACGGTGACGGAGGCCGGCGATGCGATCAGCGGCGCGCCGCGCTTGGGGTCCATCGTGTGCGACAGGCGTCGTCCCTGAACTTCGACCCATTGGCGGTAGTCGCCGGAGGTCGCGACGGCAGCGTCCTGCAGCGCGAGGATCGAATGCGGCGCCCGGCGCTCCGCATCCGGTGTCTCGACGGCGATGGTCCACGCCTTTCCGTCCGGTCGAAGGCCGAGCGCGCGCATTTCACCGTCGATCCCGACAAGGGCGCCAGTGATCCCGTGTTTGCGCAAGGTCTCTGTCAGCCGGTCGACACCATAGCCTTTGGCGATGCCGTTCAGATCCAGCACGATGGGCGAGGACTTGCGCACTTGGTCGCCACAGATCTCCAACACCTCATGCGCCGGGCGGCGCGGGGCGGCCATAGCGGCGCGGATGCCATCCGGCGCGGCGGCCTCCGGCCCGAACCCCCAGGCCGTCACCGCGTCGCCCGTGCCGATGTCGAATGCCCCGCCCGAGGCGCGCCCGATCTCGAGGCCGAGCTGCAGGACGTGTCGAAGGCGTTCGGGCACCGTCTCCCACTCGCCCACTGGCGCCGCGCTGAGCCGCATCAGGTCACTGTCGGGTTTCCACGTTGACATCTGTCCGTCCACTTCGTCCACGGCCGCTTGCAACGCCGCGCGGATCGGGTCGGAGTCGATGCCCGGCTCCGCGAAGAACAGTGCCGACCAACGTGTGCCCATCGTCAGGCCGTTCAGAGCGATACGCGCACTCTCAGTAGACATCTTCGACATACCGCCCCTCCGACTTCAGAACTGCTGGCGTGAGCCCGGTCGGCGCGAGGATCTCGGCCAGCGCATCGGCCACACCCGCGGCCATATCTCGCCCGCCGCAGACCATCACGCGAGCCCCATTGCGGATGAGTTCCGCGACCTGACTGGCCTCGCCGCGCAGCGCGTCCTGGACGTAATGGGGACGCGCCCCTCGTGAGACGGCTGTGACCATCCGGGTCAGACGCCCCTCTTCCTGCCAGGCGGGGAAGTCCTCCCCGTAGAAGAAATCGCTGTCGGGATGACGCATCCCGAAGAACAGGTGGACAGGTCTGCGCCGCTCGTTGTCGCGCACGAAGCCAGCGAGCGGCCCGATGCCGGTCCCCGCGCCGATCAGGATCAGCGGCGCGCGGCTCCGGCCCGGGCGGAAACCGGGATTGCGGCGGAGAAAGGCGGTCACCGTCTCGCCCGGCTCCAGCGCCGTGAGCTGGCCCGAGCAGAGGCCGCCCGGATGTTTCTTCACCACGATCTCGATGAAGCCGTCGCGGCGTCCGGAGGCGAGCGAATAGAGCCGCGGGGCGGCGCTGCCCTCGGGCAGAATGCCGATCAGGTCGCCCGCCTGGAACCGGGCGAAACCGCCCCCGAACAGCCGCTGCCAGAGCGAGACGCGCGGAAGCGCGAAGCGGAGGATAGCGGTCGGGGCCTGCACCTCGGCGCCGTAGTCCCGGCGCGAGACGAGGGTCAACGTCTCAGACTTCGGCAGGAAGGGCTGGTGCGACAGTTCGAGGTCGAGCCCGAGAGCGACGCCGAGTGCGCGGCCCCAGCGGGCGAAATCCTGTGGTGACTGGCGGTCAATCGTGTGGAACGGCATGAGTTCGTGCCAGCCCTTCGCCTGCGCCGCTGCCGCGACGGCCTTTCCGAAGGCGCAATGGGCCGGAAAGCTGCGGTCGCCGAAGCCGAGCACGGCCAGAGGCATGTCCGGCGCGCGCTCGAGGGCGTTCAGCCGGTCGAGGTAACCCTTTGCGGATGCCGGCGCAGCCCCGTCGCCATAGGTCGCGGCGAGCAGGATGATGCACTCGGCATGGGCGTAACGCTCTGGCGCGAAGCCCGACATCGGGCCGACATGGACGCTCTTCCCGGCCTCGGTCAGCGCGGTGTGAAGGGTCGCGGCGAAACCCCAGGTGCTGCCACCCTCGCTGCCGACGAGCAGGATAGTCTCGGCGCGACCCGCAGGCTGGTTGCCCCGAATGCGCGGCCGCCCGCGCCGCCCGGCCAGCCAGACCAGGGCGCCGGTCGCACCCATAGCCGGCACACCAAGCGCCATGAGACCAAGCACGAGGCCAAGCGTCGCCGCACCCTGTCCGGTGTGCAGCATGTAGATCGTCTCCGACACGCGCTCCCATCCGGTCAGGTCGGCCCATGCCACGAGGGCCCCGGTGCCGTGGTCGAGATAGCCGGTGCCCTGGTCGGCCTTGAGTGTGAAGACGTCGGTCGCGTCGCCGGGATAAGGAAAGCTCAGCTCGCGCAACTCGGCGACGGGCGTCTGATGCAGCGTGTCCATCTGATCGAGAGCGAACCCCGTCTCTCCGCTCACCTCGGTCGGCGTGGCCGGGATGGCACGTCCGTCTGGCAGAAGATCGAATGTCGAGGCCGTCATCCAGAGGGCGGTGGTGGAGGACAGGACGAGGCCGATGACGGCGACCCGGGCGATCTCGACATGCAGCCGGCCCGCGAGCGGACCGCGCAGAGACGCGAACCAGTGCCGCCAGCCGCCCGACCGCCGCGCGACCAGCGCGGCGCCGGAAAGCGAGAGGACGAGCATCGCCGCAGCCCCGGCGGCCATTGCGATGCGCCCGCCGTCACCCAGGAAAAGCGAGCGATGAAGGTTGGTGAGCCAGCGAAGGGCCTTGTTCGGGTCGGCCGAGGCCACGCCCTCACCCGTCGTCGGGTCGATCACGGCAGCACCCGGCGTGCCCTGATCGAACCAGTAGGCGGTAATCCGGCCCGAGGGCGAGCGGCGGATCTGCTCGACGCCCGGATAGACGGCCTGAATACGGTCCGCGAGGGCGGCGACGGTCAGACCGGCTTCCGCCTGCGGCGCGGCGATGCGTTCAGCCACAGGAAAGACCGACAGTGCCGCGCCGCTCAGGCTCAGGATGGTGACGAGCGCGAGGGCCAACAGACCCGGCCAGCGATGGAGTGCGGGGATCATGGCCCTGTCCCCTCACATGTCGTAGGCAAAATTGGCGACGTAGCGGCGCCCGGTCACCGGCGTGCCCGCGCCATCGGTCGTGAGCGGCACCGCCACTTCGCTCGGGCTGTCGCGCATGTCTTCGACGGCCGCGTCGATGTGGAGCGTGAAGCCCGCGTCGAAGAGAGCATCGGCGAGGTCGAGCGTGATCTCGAGCGTGCGGCCCGCGCCGACGCTGGCGCCGGTGATGCCGTTCACCTGCGCGGTGTCGCCGCCCGTGGCGCCGTACCAGTCGCTCAGATGCTCGTAGTATTTGGACTTGCCGCCGGCCATCCAGAGACTGCCGACATAGGCGCCCGAGGCGTCGGTGACGTAGAGCGCGAGGTAGGCCCCGTCGCCGCCGTAGTTGTTGAGGGTCGTGGTGAGCGTCACCGGCCGCGCCATGGCGAGACCGGGAAGTGTCAGCGCCGTGGTCAGCGCAAGCTTTGCGAGAAGCGATTTCATCGGATGGGTCCTTGTTCGGAGAAGGGCTGCGGAGCGGTTCAGTTCACCTGAACCTGCGGCGGGGCGCCGTTTCCGAAGAAGCCGTTCTGCGGCGGCGCGACGGTGCCGGCGGGCGCAGGATTGCGAGCGCCGCTGCGGCAATCGTCATTGTCGTCGTCATCGTCGTCGCAGTCGTCATCATCGTGGCCGCGCCGCGACCCTTCCTGCCCGCGGCGGTCATCGTCGTCGTCATCGTCGCTTGCGAGAACGAGCGGCATCGTTAGCGGGGCGTCATCGAAGAGCGCGGCGACGGGCCGAAGGACGCCTTCGGACGGGGCGTGCATCGCGCTCCTGGCGGGCACACCGATCGCGGCGGTCAGCGCCGTTGTTGCTGCGAGAAGTGTCAGGGTCTTTTTCATGGCAGGGTCTCCTTTTGTTTGCTGAGGACAATCTGGGGAGCCGACCTGAGGCCTACCTGACGCGCTGGTGTTTCCCGCTTCAGCTGGCCGTCAGGAAGAGGCGCACCGCCGGAAGCAAAAAGGCCCCGCCGGTCAGGGCGGGGCCAGGCGCGGCCGACGGGACAATCGGCCTATCTGTGGGCCGGACGGTCAGGCGATGTCGCCGGGATCGGGGCCGCGCTTGTCGCCGGTCACCATGGCGCGGGCCAGGTTCTCGCGATGCCGTAAGGAGGTCAGGACGACGCCGCCGACATGCAGCGCGGCGAGCAGCAGCATCAGGTTTGCGAGCGTCTCGTGGACCTCCTTCAGCGGGCCCTCGACCTCGCCCAACTCGCCATGTTCGCGCTCGTCACCGTCGTCGGCCCATGCGGGCGCCACGATGGCCGGCATCGCCGGCAGCATCGCCAGGCGGGTCTCGTCCTCCATGAGCCAGCCGGTGAAGGCCGTGCCCGCGAGCGTGACCAACAGCGCCACGATCATCGCTGCACCCGCCGGGTTGTGCCCAAGGTAGCGCCGCTCGCGACCGCGGGTCATGTCCCCAAGATAGGCAAGCGTCTCGCCGGGCCCCTTCAGAAACTGCGTGAAGCGGGCGTAGCGACTGCCGGCGAGGCCCCAGATCAGCCGGAAGGCCACCAGACCGGCGACAGTATAGCCTGCGAACTCGTGGACAGGCTGCAGCTCGTCCGCGGTGAGCCAAGCCGTCGCGAAGGCGGCGACCAGACCCCAATGGAACACACGGATCAGCGGATCCCAGACTTGGATCTTAACAGTCGGCCCGACCTTCATTTCAGGCGCATCATGAGCGGTTGCTTCAGTCATCATCGCCTCCTTGGCGATCCCGGCGGGGGCGATCGTCGTCGTCCGCGTATTCGAACTCGATCACCTGGAGCGTGGCCGGATGGACCGTCACCTCGATCCGACGACCCTCGGCATCCCTGCCATCGATCTCGTAGCAGCCGTCGTCGATCTTGATGCGGCGCACCGTCCAGCCGTTCTCCTCGGCCAGCCGAGCGACGGCGTCGCGCGGTTGCCAATCGGCCATCGGCACGAAGCAGTCGTCGTCCGCCAGCGCGACGCCGGCCGGGAAGACCGCGAGAAAACCAAGAATTGTCAATGTCTTCTTCATGGGCCAAACTCCTCGTCGCTCGCCTCTTGATGCTCTTCATGCGCGGCGAAGCTGACGGCAGCCTGAAGAGGCCAGGCCCATCGGCTTCAGCTTCGCGTCAGCCAGACGGATCATGGAGGGACATCGGGACAGGACGGGAAGACCATGCGCATACTGCTGATCGAGGACGACACGACTCTCGGCGCAGCGGTACGCGACCAGATCGCAGCCGATGGCCAATCGGTGGACTGGGTCACGCGGCTCGACGCTGCGGCCGATGCAATGCGCACCACCTCCTACGACCTGGTCCTGCTCGACCTCATGCTGCCGGACGGGCGTGGTATCGGCTTTCTCAAGGCGCTGCGCGCGCGGGGCGAGGTCACGCCGGTCATTATTCTGACCGCGCTCGACCAGGTGTCGGACCGGATCGAAGGCTTGAACGCGGGTGCGGACGACTACCTCGTGAAGCCCTTCGACCTGGCCGAGCTGTCGGCCCGGATTGGCTCGGTCGCGCGCCGCTACAGCGGCAACCCGAACCCGATCGTGACCCACGGCCCGCTCGAGATCGACCTCGCCGCGCGGAGCATCCATCGCGACGGAATGCCGGTGCAACTGACGGCGCGCGAATGGGCGCTGTTCGAGGCCTTCCTCGCGCGCCCGGGGCAGCTTTTGTCCAAGCCGCAGCTGGAGGAGAAGCTCTACGCCTTCGACGCCGAGGTCGAGAGCAACACCATCGAGGTCCATGTCAGCCGCCTGCGAAAGAAGCTCGGGAGCGCGATCGTCGAGACTGAGCGAGGCATGGGCTACCGGCTGGGCCGGCCATGAGGTGGCCCGCCAGCCTTCAGGCGCGGCTCGGTCTGTCGCTCGGCCTCTTGCTGACGGTCCTCTGGCTCGCCGCCGCGACGGTCACAGCCGTGATCGTCCGGGGCGAGATGGACGAGGTATTCGACAGCGCGCTGCGCGAGACCGCCGAGCGCATCCTGCCGCTGGCCGTGACCGACATCGTCGGGAGGGAAGACCAGGGAGTGACCCAGCGGCTCGCGCCGATCCGGGAGCACGACGAGTTCTTCACTTATCTCGTCCGCGATGACGAGGGGCGCATCCTGCTGCAATCTCATGCGGCCGACCCCGCAGTGTTTCCGCCTTACGACGGGCCGGGGTTCCTTCAGACCGCAACTCACCAGCTCTACAGCGACGCCGCGCTTCAGGGGACGATCCGCATCACAGTGGCCGAACCGCTGGCGCATCGCGCGTCCGTCGCGCGGGAGATCCAGATGGGCCTCGGCCTGCCGCTCCTGATCGTGCTACCACTCGCGCTGGCGGCGATCATCCTGGCCGTCCGCTTCAGCCTGGACCCACTGCGCCGGTTCCGCACACGGCTGGAGGCGCGCGGCGCCCGCGACCTGTCAGAAGTTCCTGCGAGCGATCTGCCGACGGAGATCGGCCCTTTGGCTGAAACGCTCAACAGCCTTCTGGCGAGGCTGCGCGAGGCATTCGAGGCTGAACGCAGCTTTGCCGCGAACGCTGCACACGAGTTGCGGACGCCGCTGGCGGGCGCCATCGCGCAGGTGCAACGGCTCAGGTCGGAGGCCAAGGACCCTGCCATCGGAGCGCGCGCCGCAGAGATCGAGGCGACGCTCAAGCGCCTCACCCGGCTTTCGGAACGGCTCATGCAGCTCGCGCGGGCGGAAGGCGGGCGATTACGAACAGACCAAAGTGCGGATCTAAGGGTTGTCGCACGCATCGTGGTGGAGGATATCGGGCGCTCTGGCGCGCCGGCTCGGATCGCGTTGAACCTGCCAGACACGGCCGTGATGTCGGACATCGACCCCGACGCGTTCGAGATTCTTTGCCGAAATCTGGTGGAGAACGCCCTACGGCACGGGGCGGAACACACTCAGGTCCAGGTCACCCTGACACCGGACGGGCATCTGTTCGTCGCTAACGAAGGTCCCGTTGTGTCGCGCGAAACACTCAACCGCCTGACGGCGCGCTTCGAGCGGGCGAACGACAGCACGGATGGCAGCGGGATCGGCCTCGCCATCGTTGCCGCCATCGCGGACCGGATCGGCAGCTCGCTCATGCTGGAGTCGCCGCGTCAGGGTGCCTCGTCCGGCTTCCAAGCTTCGGTCAAGTTGCCGACCGATGTCCCAGATCCTCACGCGAGGCGCGATGCGTAGTCGGTGGAAAGGCCGGAACATCGACATGCCCGCGCCTGCTCCCGCATCACGGCGTAGTCGCTCAGCATATCCGCTATCGCCGAGCCTTCACGCAGCACAGACGTTCCTGGGCCGCCCGAGCTTGGAACGCGCGGCTACGGGACCCCGCCGAAGATTTTCAGCTTGATGGCGGTGCCCGCCAGTGGCGCAAGCATGACGGCGGTGGTGATCATGCTGACGGCGGTCTGCATGGCGGTTCGGCGCACCGCCGGATGCAGTCCACCAGGGATCGCAGGTCGCGGATTTCGAGGGCCGCCTCGTCGCCGTCGAGGCCGACATCGGCGAGCGCGCGTTTGGCGCCTTCCTCGGCAGCGCGTGCCAGCATGGCCTCGAACTGGGCGTCCGGCATGCGCACGAACCCACGCCGTACGGCGGGTCCGTGACCATGAGATACGGTGTGATCATGAGATGCGGTGTGATACCATCCAGCAGGCGTTTTACCGCATTCGCATCGGTGGCGTCGCCGCAGAGCAGACGGTGCGGGCCAAGCCGCCAGAGATCGCCGGGACGTGAGACCGGATTGACCGGTGGTTCGGGCGTTTCTTCTTCTCGCGCATCCGCCGCACCATGTTCGAACAGCGCATCCAGTTCAGCCCCGTCAAAGCCGAGGTCGCCGAGATCGATGTTCAGCGTCGACAAGTCCCCCAGCTCCAGTGACAGCAGGTCCCTGTCCCAGCCCGCGTTCTCGGCCAGCCGGTTGTCGGCGAGGATGTAGGCCCGCTTCTGCGCCTCGCTCAGATGCGCCAGCTCGATCACAGGCACGTGCCCCAGCCTCAGCTTGCGCGCCGCCAGCACCCGGCCATGGCCCGCGATGATGCCGTTCGCGCCATCCACCAGCACCGGGTTGTTGAACCCGAACTCCCGGATCGACCCGGCAATCTGCGCCACCTGAGCATCGCTGTGGGTGCGGGCATTGCGGGCATAAGGGATCAGATCGGACAGCACGCGCTGCTCGATCACCCGCGCTCGACGAGCACGCGCTCGGACATTATCTCGCAGGCTCAATTCAGTTCTGGCAACAGCGCAAGGCGGGCAGCGAATTCCCCGAGGCTGACATCGACCCGCCGGCAAAACTTGTCCGCCAGATCCTCAGCCTTGGTGCAAGACGCAAGTTGAAGCAGCTCTCCGCGATTGTCACGGCGCCCACGATCCGCCCGGATGGCTCGACACTCTGCACGCCCGGGTATGACGCCCGGACGTCTCTCCTGGTCAGCTTGAGGGACAGGATCGACATCAATCCCGCCCCTTCGCGAGATGACGTTCGCAAGGCCCTCGAAGAGCTGATGTATCCGTTCCAGGGTTTTCCGCTGGTAGATCGTTATGCACGTGGCGGGCTCCTCGCCGCACTTCTGTCAGCTGTTGTTCGTCCGGCGCTCCTGACCGCACCGGCCTTTGCCATGGATGCGCCGGTGCAAGGATCCGGCAAGACGCTGCTCGCCTCATGTACCGCGGCGCTGGCGACCGGGAGGCCTCCTGAAATCTGGCCCCACACAGCCGGCCGGGACGATGAAGAGGTTCGCAAGAGGCTCCTGACGGCGTTGCGGGGCGGGGCCACCGCCCTTGTCTGGGACAACATCACCGGCATCTTCGACTCCGCCGCTCTGGCCGCGGCAATCACCGCGCCGGTCCTGCGCGACCGCGTTCTGGGCCGGTCCGAGAGCCTCAGCATCCCCAACCGTGCATTGCTGCTGTTCACGGGCAACAATCTCTGTTTCACGGGCGACCTGTCGCGCAGGATCATAAAGATCCGGATCGACCCCGGTACCGACGCGCCTTTTGCGCGCGAGTTCGACCTCGACCCGCTCAACCATGTCCTCGAACACCGCATCGATCTCGTCTGTGCAGCGCTCCTTCTCATTCGCGGATGGCTGAGTTCCGGTGCACCGCGTGCAAGCGGGCGCATGGCCAGTTTCGAAGCCTGGGACGATCTTGTCCGACAGACGGTGTGCTGGCTGGACAGGGAAATCGCTTCCGGGCAGTTCGGTGATCCGCTCGATCTGATCCAGGAGGCGTCTGCAAGCGATCCGGAGCAGGAAAGCCTGTTTGCGCTGTTGGAAGCGCTAAAAGAGGCCTTTCGAACAAGCTGGTTCACGGCACGAGAAACCAGCCAGCACGCCGTACAGGGACGGAACGACAGCTTTGCCAGCGCGAATGCCAAGGCCATCGCCAATGCTCTCGCTGACTTGGGTGGCGAACGCGCGCTGACCAGCACAAGGAGCGTTGGGCGGATTCTTCAGTTCCGCGAAGGCCGGATCGTCTTCGGCCTGCGGCTCCAATCCCGTCCGGGCCGAAACGGACGCGAATACCGCATCGAAGTTGTCGAAACCGCCGGCCGGCGCGGGTTTGGCGGGTTTGGCGGGTTTGATCCGGCCCATTCCGAAACAGTGAGGGTGGCCTCTGCTCATGGATTAGAAGCGCCGAAAACAAACCCACCAAACCCGCCAAACCCGCAGAACGCCTGGTCGGACCAGCAAGGGAGGTCGTCGTGAACGTCTTCTCTGGTATTGGCATCGGCCCCAACGCCATTGACCCGGGTCGATTGGACCCTCGCGAACGCCGAGCCGAACTCTGCCGCCTTCTGGCGCTCGGCCTGGTCCGCCTGCGGATGCGGGAGGACGCGCAACTCTGTCCGCCTGATGGAGAATTTTCTCTACACAATCCGGCGGACCGGAGCGGTCATGCAACCACCGCAACTCGGAGACCGACATGACCGACACGATCCCCGCGCGCCTCGCCGCGCTGAAAACCACCCCGACGCCAGACCTGAAGCAACAATGGCGCGACCTGTTCGACTGCGAGCCACCCCCGTTCAACCGCCGCTACCTCGAGAGCCGACTGGCCTACCGCATCCAGGAACTGGTCTATGGCGGTCTGAAGCCGGAAACGGTGAAGCGGCTCGAAACCCTCGGCGAACAGCTGGACGGCGGCGACCGCAAGAAGAGCCGCATCCGCGCTGATCTGAAACCCATCGTCGGGACCCGCCTGATCCGCGAATGGCAGGGCGTTGAACATCTCGTCACGGTCACGACCGACGGCTTCGACTGGCAGGGTCGGCCCTACAAGTCGCTCTCAGCGATTGCCCGCGCCATCACTGGCACGCGCTGGAACGGCTGGGTGTTTTTCGGCCTCAAGAACCACAGGGGGCAGACATGACAAAGCCACCGGAAAAATCGAAGGTCGTCCGCAAACTACGGTGTGCCGTCTACACCCGGAAATCCTCCGAGGAAGGGCTGGAGCAGGAGTTCAACTCGCTGCATGCCCAGCGCGAGGCGTGCGAGTCGTATATCGCCAGCCAACGCTCCGAGGGCTGGGTGCTGGTCCGCGATCAGTATGACGACGGCGGTATCTCAGGCGGCACGCTGGAGCGCCCCGGCCTGCAGCGGCTGCTGGAGGACATCGAGGACGGGCTGGTCGACGTGGTGGTGGTCTACAAGATCGACCGTCTCAGCCGCTCGCTGGCCGACTTCGCCAAGCTGGTCGAGGTGTTCGACCGCAACGGCGTGACCTTTGTCTCGGTGACACAGTCCTTCAACACGACGACCTCGATGGGGCGGCTGACGTTGAACATCCTGCTCAGCTTCGCCCAGTTCGAGCGCGAAGTGACAGCGGAACGCATACGCGACAAGGTCGCCGCCAGCCGAAAGAAGGGCATGTGGATGGGCGGGGTGCCGCCACTGGGCTACGAGGTGAAGGACCGAAAGCTGATCATCAAGGAGGCCGATGCCGCCAACATCCGCTGGATTTTCGCCCGCTTCATCGAAATCGGCTCGGGCACGGAACTGGCGCGGGAGCTGGCGGCGCGCGGCATCCAGACCAGCCGTGGCAATCGGATCGACAAGAAGTACCTGTATCGCCTGCTGAACAACCGCGCCTACATCGGCGAGGCCGTGCACAAGGGCGACAGCTATCCCGGCGAGCACGACGCGATAATCGACCGTGAGACGTGGGATCGCGTGCACTCCATCCTGCAAGAGAGCCCGCGCAAACGCGCCGCCCGCACACGCGCCGAAACGCCCGCGCTGCTGAAGGGGCTGCTCTACGGCCCTGACGGCGCCGCTTTCTCGCCGACCCACACGCGCAAAGGCGGCAAGCTCTACCGCTACTATGTCAGCCAGACGGTTTTGAAACACGGTGCCGGATCGTGTCCGGTCGGACGGGTCCCCGCTGGTGAGATCGAGGCCGCTCTCATCGACCAGCTGCGCGCCGTGTTCCGCCAGCCCGAGATTGTGGCGGGCACATGGAAAGTGGCCCGATCGCAGGACAGCGAGATAACCGAAGCCGACACCCGCGAGGCACTGACCCGTCTTGATCCGCTCTGGGACGAACTCTTCCCCGCTGAGCAGGCGCGCATTGCGGCGCTGCTCGTCGAGCGCGTGGATATCGGCTCGGATGGGCTCAACGTCCGGCTCCGCATTGATGGTCTCAGCGGCCTCGCGCGCGAGATTCTTGCAGGCGGCATCGAGGCGGCAGCATGACCAGCAGGACGCCGATCCCGGACACCGTGACGCTCCACGTGCCGTTCCGAATCGTGAAGCGCGGCGGGCGGAAGGAGATGCTGCTGCCGGACAGCGGCAAGCAACCGCGCCGGACCGACAGCACACTGGTCAAGGCGCTGGCTCGTGCGTTCCGCTGGAAGCGGATGCTGGAGTCGGGCGAATTCGCTACCATCGCCGAACTGGCCGAGCGCGAGGGCATCGCACCGTCTTACATGACCCGCGTCCCAAGGTTCACCCTGCTCGCGCCCGACATCGTTGAGGCGATCCTGGACGGCAAACAGGGACCGGAGGTGACACTGGCGCGGGTGTTGGAGCCGTTTCCGGTGGACTGGCACGAGCAGCGGTAGTGATTGAGCTGACCTTCGCGACCGGCCCTGAGCCGACCTCCACAGTGGCGTCTCGATGCTGCGACGCGGCCCGTCGAACCTGCCGTTCGCTGCAATTGCGAAATCAGGGGCGGCCGAACTAACGTTGTGAGGACCTTGTTTTCTCCAAGGAATCGGACATAATTAGAAATTTAACGTCGTGTTGGAGGTCACTCCCGATGAATAATATTTCATTTCTTACTTTCATGACACTTGCCTTGACATCAGTATTTCTTACGTCCTCCGCATGGGCACAAACCCGTGATGATTCCACTCTACAGATCAAGGCTTCCGGCACCGTCGTGCAGCGTGGTTATGGCGAATATTCGGTAAGGATCTGGAGCGATGACTCCATCATACGCATCACGTATCCGGATCTGAACTGCGGCGGAACTCTTGAGACAGCCCGTATGACGGAGTCCCGGCTGGAGTTCGACGAGAGTCTTGTCACGGGAACGGATGCTTGTGGGACCGGCGGGTTCATCATTCTGAAAAATACCAAAGAAACCGGCTGGGTTTTCGAATGGTCCAAGCGCGAAGGAGCGCGGGCGACTGTCGTCGGACCTGTCAACTTGACACTGGGCAGCAATCAGACGGACTTGGCGGAAACCAGGAAGCCACAGAATGGCGCAATAGTTGCAGACACGGAGCCTGCAACTCGGGGTGCGGTTGACAAGGAGAAACCCGGGCGGCCGAAGATGGCAGTTCAAGATGAACTTCCGTCGGGTATTGGCACATGGCCTCCAACAGAGCGGGACATGAAGAAGATGGTCGAGTCTTTTCCCGAGACGGCTATTCAGGAGGTTGCATTAGGGGCTGTTGACGTTCATTTGAGGTGAATGATTGTAGCAGCCAACGAGATGAATGCCTTGAAGCTCAGGTCTGTTTTACAAGAACGCATCGCTATC
>JAXMNQ010000075.1:0-21411 GCA_034670345.1 Paracoccaceae bacterium
GTTGGACACAAGGCAACGCCAGACAGCGCCGTTGCCATCCTGCAGCATGACCAGCGAGTTGGCATCGGAGAATTCAGTGCTCAGCACCGCGCCACCGGATTGGTCTGGCATGGTGCGCAGGCGGTCGATGCAGGCGTCGATGGCGTCCTGGCTGACAGACGCGTCCATGACCTCCGCCTGTGCCGGTGCGGCGGCGGGCGCGGGTTCGGAGACGCTGAGCTCGGCCACGACGGCGTCGTTGGACACAAGGCAACGCCAGACAGCGCCGTTGGCATCCTGCAGCATGACCATAGAGTTGGCTTCGGAGAATTCCGTGCTCAGGACCGCGCCGCCGGACTGGTCGGGCATGGTGCGCAACTGGTCGATGCAGGCGTCAACCGAGTCCTGGCTGACCTGGGCCTGTACGGCCCCGGCGGCGCTGATCAGCGCGGCGAAACAAAGCAGAAGTAACTTCCTCATCGGGCGTCCTCATTTCTTGTATTGAGTGGTGTCGGTGAAAGGCGGTGAACCGGACGCGGCGCGGCTGAAACGAAGTCATGCCACACCGCACCCGTCATTTTATGCTGAACGAAACCGAATTAAGGGCAAACTGCATCCCTCGGCTGATCACCTCGACCTCGTGATCGCCGGACTGCCAGAGCTGCCCCTGACAGGGCGTCGCGGCGTCGGTCCCGTCCCGGGTGATGCCGACGGTCAGGCTCTCGATGGTTGCCGCCAGGGTTGACGCTTTCATGGGTCTTGGTCCTTTGCCCGTCATCAATTGCTCATCCGCCGAAAAGCAGGACATCGGGAATTTCGTAGGTCTCTCCGTCGATCTGCACGGTGGTCAACTCACCGCTGCGGCTGGCCGCGGTGTCAAAACCGCCCCCCGCTTGGCTGGCATCGGTGGAAACGTAGCCTCCTTGTTGGAAAAACAGCGCACGTTGCATGCCGTCGTGGCGTTGCACGACAACAGTTGCGGCGCCATCGGCCCCGCGCGCGACGCCGAAGAGGCAGCCGGACAGGGCTGCGTCAGCAGACGTGCTGCAGGTCAGCCGCCCGGTCGCGTCAAAGATTTTCTGCCCGGCGCGCAAAGCGTCAGCCGCCGGTTCGAGATTGTCCGGCAAGGCCCAACCCGAAACATTGCCGCCAAGCGTTTCCACCACGCACCAGCCATCGGCGCATCCCGCGTTGCGCAGCACCGTGCCCGAGGGCACGCCAACGACGACTTCGGCGTTATCCTGCGGTTCCGCGCGGATCGGCATGTCCTGCGCGAGGCCGTAGACACCGAGGTACGGCGGGCTGCCCGCCGGTTTGTCACGGCCGCCGTGGGTCGGCCACGGGTCTGGGGCCGGGCCGCGTTCGGAGGCGTCATCGCCGGTTGCATGGCTGGCCACGAGGCGCGCCGTCACGCCTCCGGCCTGCAGGATCAAGACATCTGCAAAAGGATCGAAGCTCAGCGCCACGTCGCCCTGAAACAAGGTCTCAAGGGCGGTCTCCTGATCGGCCAGACCACCGGGGCAAGCCATGCGGGTCGCCGCTACGGGGCCGACTATGGTCAGCGTCGCGCCGTCAATCCGGCCTGACATCCGCAGCATATTGCAGCCGGTGTCGACGTGAACGCCGCCGCCTGGTTCGAATGTGACCGTCGCGTCGGCGACTGGTTGGGCACCGTCAATATCGGTCACTGACCAGGGGCCGGATTGTGCGCCCGTCGCCAGCACCGAGGCGATCAGGGCCCAACAGCCGAACCTAATCATTTTCATTTCGTTACCTCCCTGAATGCGCCTTTATTGCCGGGCAACGGGCGCAGTGAGGGAAGTCCACGCCCGTTGCCCATTCTCACCCACGGCGGTCGTCAGTGATGCATCTGGCACTCGATGATGCGACCGATGGCGCGTTTCGAACCCGAGAGGTCGATGCGCAGCGGATCCATACCGGCGGCATAGACGGTCAGTTCGCGGGCATCGCCGATGTCGGTGATGAAGGCCGGGTTGGCGACGTGGACATAGCCGCCCTCATACCCGCCGCGCTTTTCCTCATGCAGATCGCCGTAGTAGGTGCCGCCGTCCAGTTCGAAGCGCACGCCAAGGTGCTTGCCTTCCTGCGCGCCGATTGCATCTCGGGTGAAGACGGCGAGATAGGTGCTCATGTCGCGCCGGTCGAGACCGATCTGGACCTGCACACCATCGCGTTCGACTTCGGCCAGGCAGCCGTTGTTGTGATCGTCGCGCACAAGGATGTTCCAGCCGCGCGAATGGCCATACATCTGGTAAGTGTCGTCCTCACTCGGCAAGGGCGTGTTTGATGCGGTCAGGTATTGCGCCGAGACCCAGCCGCGATCGCTCCCGTTCGGACGCTCGACCTCGCACCAGGTGGAGAGGCCCGAGCGCCGACAACCAAGGTTGCGCACGGCGGTGCCGCGCAGCAGCGAGGCCACGACGGGCGATGAGGTGGACGGGGTTTCATGAACGCGCAGGCGGGAGCTCACGTCCACGACCCAGTGATCCATGCCGACGCCGGTCACCTGAGCGGCCTCGGCGGTTTCGACCTCGGGGCCGCCGACCAGAGAGACATTCAAGGCAAAGCGCGAAACCTCGCCACGTCGGGCGGCCGCGCGCACCATGTAGACCGAAACCGTGTAGTCGCCGGTCTCATCCAGATCCAGTTCAACCGAGTTGATCTCGGGCACTTGCGGGCCGGAGTACTCGCTGACCACAAGCGCCCGGTCACCCGGACCCTGCCCCGGGCCGTAGACGTTGAAATAGGTCTGCGTGTCAGCGGTGTTCAGGTTGACCTGAAGCGTTTCACCCACGATCCCGTGCACCCGGTAAGAGACAGCCTCGTAGCCGACGATAAGATCCTGCACTTCGACGGTTTGCTGACCATGTGGTATGTGAATGCGTTCTACCCTCAGATCGCGGGCCTCGGCCTGTATCGTACCAAGCAATAAAGCCAGTCCCGCGGCAAGATTTCGAAAACGCATATTGTTCACTCTCCCAGTTTGGTCTTTGTGGATTCGTTATCGACCATTCACACTTTACGTGGCGGAAATCCGGCGGTCCACTCTGTTGGCACAAGACAAACAATTCACATGGCGACAGGTGGCCGATCCGGCTGCGCCCCCAAAACCCGCTCAGCCATTGCGACTGTCAACCGCGCGTGGTGCCATGCTTCGAAAAAAATCTGCATAGGTCCCACACATTCCGAGGTCAGACTGAACCCTGAAATATCCGATTCTCCCTGCCGTAAAAGGGCGCAAATATGTGTTGCCAAAGACAGGGGTCCACAAGCGGTATCTGCCTTGGTTCAAAGGCACGTCCCGTCCCGTCAATCACCGGGGCCGGGGAAGAATATATTGGCCGATTGCCCAAATAATGCCTGCAAGACAAGCAATTTGGCGCCATTGCCGACGTGCTGGTCAATCTGCCACAAGGGACCAATCGCCGGAACTAATTGCCGCAAAGCCAGCAGGGATTCGCCGTTCGGGGCAAGTCGAAACCACCGCTGCCTTGGCCTTGGTTGATCACCATGCCGCATACCCCGCGCCGATAAAACGGCCCGAGACTTCGCGCTGTCTCTTCTTCAATCCCGACTAAGTGTTCCGTCCGGCAGCACGAACCCGCGGCGCGGGATTTCCGCGACGCAACTCGTATCAAGGGCGGCATCGGGGTCGTCGAGAAAGGCCTTCAGGATTTCTCCGGCGCAAAGATTGATCTCGCCCAGTTGGACATGTGTTCCGCCGATGAACTCGACGATGGTGGCGCGCGGCAGCGTCTCGGCCACAAGTTCGCTCGCGCTCGGGGGCGTCCTGGCGTCCAATTCACCGGCGAGGATCAGTGTGGGTACATCCGTCGTCACGTCCACATCTGTGCTGTCTGGCAGAGAGGGCACATCGATCGCCTCGCAGAACGAGATGTATTCATCCAGAATGGACTCGCCGTAGGCGCGTGCATAGGCACTGGCATCGGGTTCGATGATCATGTCGCCGGGTGATGTCACCGGGTCGTCCGAACAGACGACCGCCATATGCATCAGTATCGACAATCCGCCCTCGGTCGCGCCTCGGGTTGCGACGATGGCGGCCCCCTTCTGTTCAGCCAGAAAGGCTGCCGCAGATGTTCGCCCGTCGGCAAGGATTGAATCCAGAATGGCCGGAAGCGCGTGGATACCGATCTGGCCGGTCTGGAATTCGAAGATGGTCTTGGCAAGGTCAAGCTTGGTCAGGGTAAGATCCAGCGTCATCTCCGGATCTTCGGGATGCTGATAGGTCGTCTCGAGCGGCCCTTCATCGAAGAGTGCGATCGCCCGATTTAGCATGTCCGGTATATCATAGGCCGCGCCGCACTTTTCATCGGCATCGCAAAGGTCTGACAGCTTCGCCATTGCAACGTCTACGTCGCGCACGCGATCCTGCACCCAGCTCTTGCGCGACAATGAGTTCGCACCATCAAGCACGACGGCCTCAAGGCTATCGGGGAAGTCGCGCATGAAATGCTGACCCAGCTGCGCGCCCCAGGAAGCGCCGTAATAGACGATCCGATCATACCCCAGAGCCTGTCGTGCCGCATCCACATCCGCGGCGATCCGGACACCGTTATATTGCGCCAGATCGATGCCATCGTACCGCGCGCTCGCCACGCAATCGGCGAGCAACTGTCGACCCAATTCATCCGTCTCCGCCTCGTTCAGCCCGCGATCCTGAAACTCCCAAGGGGCACTATAGGCTTCGGGGCAGTCGAGCGTCGGTATCGCGTTCTTGACACCGCGCTGGTCAAGCAGCACGACATCGCGGTCGTCAAGGATCGGACCCAGAAAGGCATCCTGGAAAAAGAGAAGCGTGGTGGGCTTGATGTCCGTAGCGCCCGGCCCGCCTGCCAACATGAACAGGGGCGCCCTGGGGTTGGGCGCGTCCGTTGTCAGACGCAGGAACGCCAGCTTGATCTCGGGGCTGTCCGGCAGGTCCGGGTTCTCGGGCACAACCACATAGCCGCAGTCCTTGGGCAGGGTCGGCGCGCCTTCGGGGTCGTCGAAAAAGCAGCTGTCGAGCGTCTCTACAGTCGCCTCGGCCCGCACCATCGAAGGCGCGACCAGCGCGGCAAGACACACTGCGCTGATCGATGCAATCCGGGCAGCGAAAGAGAACGGCAGGCGGGTGTTGCAGGAATAAGGCAAAACATGTCCTTTGATGCGCGGGGGGGCCGGATGTGCCGACAGCCGTGCTTGTCTGCCCCCGGGTCGGAAAAGGGCGACGCCGTTTCTTGACGCCGCCCTTTATGGCCGGGAGAGCCGTCAGACCAGCTCTCAGGCCGCTGTGATCAGTTGCAGGCCGGATACCGGTAGCGGTCCGCTTCGGACACATCGACAGGACAGTTGGTCGGCGCGGCGTGATACCAGCTGACAACATGCGTGCCCGGCGCGTTGAACGAGCACTGAAAGTTCTGGCCGGACGAGGTTTCGCCGTTCACCGCATGGGTTCCGTCGGTGCGCTGACCTTCGTAGCTGAGGGTGGCGATGTCGCTGGTCGACACGTGCAGATGATGCGCCGCGTAGGTGTTGCACATGGACATCATCTGCGCCTCGTCAGCGGCAAAGGCGGCCTGTCCGATCAGCAGTCCGGCAGCCGCAAGGGTCATCCCGGAGAAAACAGTCTTCATTTGTCGTTCCTGTCATTGGCGTTAAAGAACAACCGGGCATCACGGCAATCCTGACGCCCGGTCCAGTATTACGCTGCCTGCTCAGACGCCAGCCGCGCCTTGATCGCGGGCGGCACCAGCCGGGCGCTGGAAACGCGCGGCAGCGGCATCTCGGGGATGGTCCGGTCTTCGCCGTAAAGCGCCAGATACTCGGCATAGTTGTCGAAGACCGCGCGCTGGACGTAGTCCACATAGGTCTCTGCCGCCGCGCCGTTGGCGAGGATCACGTCATGGCCCTCGGTTTCCACGTGGTAGTAGGTGACTCGTTCCGGCAGGTTTTCCTTGGCCTCGGTCACGATGGCGGTGCCGTTGACCAGCGCGCCCGCGTTGATGGCGAGACTGTCGAAGATCAGCGCGTGATCGGCGGTCAGCACGAGGTCGGTATGCGGCAGGCCGTCTCCCAGCGCACCGGCGGTCACGCGAACCGGGCAGAACCGCTCCGCCGGGGTGAAGACTTTGTGCAGGGTCTGGCGACCGATCCACTTGACCGGCACGGCGCGGCCATCGGCGGTCATCACCGGGTCGCCGATTTCCAGCGTCTCGACCGCCCGCTCCCCCTCTGGTGTCGCGATCAGGGTGCCGGCGGCGAAGCAGGCCACATCCAGCTGCGTTGTGTTGTCCAATTGGGCCTCGACGACCGACCCGTTTGTGCTGGCGCCAAATTCGGCGGCCCACGCATTGTTGATGTCAGGGCCGGTCACGGTGTTGGGAAGGGTGGCGAAATACACGGTATCGCCTCCGGTAAACTCTATGCCGACCCACAAGACGCCAGGAAAGCCCGGCAGTTCCTCGGTTCCGAGATAGGTGCCATCCTGATCGTATGGGGAAATTGGGGAGCCAGTCGTGATGGTGTCGCCCGGGGTGAATTCAAGGTCCGCTTGGCCATCGCTCAACTCGGTTCCAAAAATACCGCCATCAGTGACGCTTGGCTCCGTCGCACCAACGACATTGCCGCCCGAATCGTATCGCCAGAAGGCGTTGAAAGCAAAAGTTCCCATGTCATCTTCCCTCAGTATCGCAGTCTATACTTATTGTTTTTTCAGGCCGCCGCGTCACCTGCGAGCCGCGCCCCAATCGCCTTGGGCGGCATCCTCGCGGCAGAGATACGCGGCAGTGCCATCTCGGCGATGGTCCGGTTCTTTCAGCAAAGGTCGATTCATTCGGCATGGCTGTCGATTACCCCGCTCTGAACAAAGCGGAGGACGGCGGCCCCCTCGAAAACGAGAGGGCCGATCCCTCAGCAATCCTGAGCAGGCAACATGGTCACATCCGAGTAGCGCCCTTGCGACGTGGTGATCCGTGCACAGGCGCCGGTTGCGCGGTTGAACCAGTAGGCGGTCAACCCTTGGGTCCGGATCAGCTCATAGCCCAGGTTCTGGATGCCCATCTCGGCCTGCCCGGCGCGCGCGCCCTGAAAGGACGAAAGGTCGGAAGAACTGCCGACCGCAGGCTGTCCGGCCGGTGCAGAGTCTTCAATGCAGGCGGACAGGGGCACCAGTGCAGCCAGGATCACAGCAAGTTTCAGGTTCATCGTTGTCTCGATTCCTCAGTTTCATTCAGGTTCGTCAGACAACTGTGGCCCAACTTTGATCGAGACAGCAAGGAATGTCACCTCACGCAGAACAATTTTGCGTTGTGTTCGCGGCGATCAGGGCAAGTGCATGTTGTTTTGCACGTCTCTTGATCGCGGATAACATTTCTGAACCGCTCGATCCGCGTCAAATATACTGCGGCGCAGCAACCCGACAGAGGGCGCAATTATGCGTTTCGCAAATTTACTTGCTTGGGAAGAACCAGACGCGGGGCCGCCGCGGAGGTGCTGATTGGCGCCTCTACAGGTTTCGCAGGCAGATACCCCGGCGTCATCATGGCAGCGCGGGTACCTTCCAGCAGCACCTCGACGTGCTCCGGGGCCTCGGCGAAGATTACTTCGACCTTTTCAAGCGTAATCTCGTTGTTGGATTCGATCCTGTGCTGCGAGGCAAGATAGCCCGCCGTACCAACGAAAGTTCCGTGTTCGAAGATCGGTTCGAACACGTTGCAGGAAGCGACACCGCGAACGTTCGACCACGTCCGCACCAGCAATGTATCACCCTTCAATGCATTGCTTTCCGAAACCAACTGATTGAGATGGTCCCGCCCCACAAGCTCTGTGTGGCGATAAAACGTCTTGCCGAAGTGGTCGGCGATATCGAGCCCGAAGCCCTTAAAATAATGCTCGACACACAAGGGACTTGCCTTGGCGATCCGCGCGCGGGTGTTCAGGAACATGATCGAGTACATATTTCCGGACATGTAGGCGCGCAGGCGCGACTTGGACCGTTTTTCGCTGTCCGACTGGATCAGGTCACGTAGCGCGGCCAGGTTGTTCGGCCTCGGGCTCTCCTTGCCACGTTCCCAGCGGCTGACAGTTCCCTGATCCACCTGCAACGCGGCGGCAACGTCATTCTGGGTCATCCCCAGCCTGCGCCTCAGATCTCTGATGTCTGTTCCGTTCAAATGCTTACCCTCATACAGAACTCGCGCCATGCGGGAATGGGCACATAATACACCCCTGCCCTACAGACCAAATGACGCAAGTCAAACTCAAATCAACCTGAACGCCGGTGTGGCCGCGAGGTTTCAGTCCGGCTGCGACCCCTTCGCGCACCACGCGCGGAAAAACCTGCTTTATTTATTAAACTAACCGGTCTATTAAACCTTCATGACACAGCGCAGCACAGCCGAAGCCACAAAACCTGCCCGCCCGCGCGGACGTCCCCGCCGCGCACCTGCGGATGCGGCAACGCGACAGCGCCTGATGCGCAGCGGCCTGATCCATCTCACCGAGAAAGGCTATTCGTCGACCGGGCTGGACGACGTGCTGAGCCATGCGCAGGTCACGAAGGGCAGTTTCTATCACTACTTTGACAGCAAGGCCGCCTTCGGGCAGGCCCTGATAGACGCCTACCAGACCTACTTTGCGCAGCAGTTGGACGCGGCCTTTGACGACAGGGCGCGCGCGCCGCTGGACCGGCTGCGGGCCTTTGCCGATCAGGCAGAGGCGGGCATGGCCCGGCACGATTTCCGACGCGGCTGCCTGATCGGCAACCTCGGGCAGGAAATGGGCACCCTGCCCGAAGACTTTCGCGGCCAGCTACAGGCGGTGCTGCACGACTGGCAGGAACGCACAGCGCTTTGTCTGCAAGAGGCCAAGGCCTGCGGCGACCTGCCGTCTGACATGGATTGCGATGCGCTGGCCGCCTTCTTCTGGACCGGCTGGGAAGGTGCGGTTCTGCGCGCCAAGCTCGACCGGAACGCCGCCCCGTTGCGGGCGTTTTCCCGCCTGTTTTTCACACTCATCTCAAGACAAGGAGCTGCATCATGAACCGCGCCATCCTGATCGAAAAGACCGACGACAAACAAACCGTGGGCCTCAAGCCGCTCGACACGGTCGACCTGCCGGAAGGTGATGTTCTGGTCGATGTGGCCTGGTCTACGCTGAACTACAAAGACGCGCTGGCGATCACGGGCAGCGCCCCTGTCGTGCGCAAGTTTCCCATGGTGCCGGGCATCGACTTTGCCGGGCGCGTGGCCGAAAGTAGCCATCCCGATTTCAAGCCCGGTGACCTCGTGGTTCTGAACGGCTGGGGCGTGGGCGAAACCCATTGCGGCGGTCTGGCCGGTCTGGCACGGGTCAAGGGTGACTGGCTGGTGGCACTGCCCGAAGGGCTGTCTGCGCGCGATGCGATGGTGGTGGGTACGGCAGGCTACACGGCGATGCTCTGCGTCATGGCGCTGGAGCGTCAGGGCGTCACTCCGGCCTCAGGCCCGGTGGTCGTGACCGGCGCGGCAGGTGGTGTCGGCAGCGTGGCGACCATGTTGCTGGCGAAGAAGGGCTATGAGGTCGCGGCAGTCACGGGCCGTCCGTCCGAGGCGGACTATCTGAAGGGTCTGGGCGCCACCAGCATCGTCGAACGTTCGGAACTTGAGGGCAAAGTGCGCCCGCTGGCCAAGGAACGCTGGGCCGCCGGGATCGACGTGGCAGGCAGCACCGTTCTGGCCAACCTTCTGGCGGGCATGCAGTATCGCGGCACCGTCGCCTGTTGCGGTCTGGCTGCCGGCATGGACTTGCCGACCAGCGTGGCCCCCTTCATCCTGCGAGGCGTCACACTTGTCGGGGTCGACAGCGTCATGTGCCCGATCGAAGAGCGCCGCGAAGCCTGGCGGCGGTTGGCACAGGACCTGGACCTTTCGGCGCTGAACAGCATCGCCACCGAGGTCGCGTTTGAGGATGTCATCGAGACCGCCCCGAAATTCCTTGGCGGCGATGTCCGTGGCCGTATCGTTGTTCCGATCCGTCCCGAAGTCGCCGCGTAAAGCGGCACCCCCGCCCCTTTGACATATTTCGATCCTCCAATGATGGCCAACCCGCGATGAATGATGATGCTTCCCTCCCGCTTTCAGACACCGAACTGCATGTCGAGAGCGCTGCAGAGCCGCCGAGCCTTCGGAACGCGCCGAATTGGCTGTACCTTCTGCGCGAATTCGAGGCGCTCTATCGCCATGGCTCGGCCGGGGGCAGCAAATCGATCCGGTCGCACAGAAAGAAGGTCCGCGACGCGATGTCGGCCATCATCGTCGCGAACCCGTCGGTCGCTCTTTCGCCTCCGGAGGAAAAGCCGGTCATCGCCCATTTTGCCCGGGCGCTCGATCTGGGCGAACGGGGCGCGATGCAGGGCATGGCGCGCGCCTTGCGCGAAGTGCGCGGCGAACTGACATGGCGCTACGGCTATGAAAAACTGCCCAAGGCTCTGGCGCAGAAATATGCCTACTGCGAGGTTGCGGGCCCCAGCGGGCCGATCCTGTCCAGCCGGCTGATCCTCGGTTTTGTGATGTTCGCACCCGGCACCACCTACCCGCAGCACAGCCACAGCCAGATCGAGGAGAGCTATGTCTCGATTTCCGGTGCCTGGTCAGAGAACGACTCCGCGGTCTTTGCGCCGGGCTCGCTGATCCTCAACAAGCCGGGGGATGAACACCGCATCACCACCGGAGACCTCGATCCCTGCCTGCTGGCCTACGCCTGGATTGGCCCGGCGGACAAGCTGAGCGCACCGGGCATGAAACTGACCGCAACCCGCAAGGCCCGCGCTGCGCGAGGCATCTGACAGATCACGGATGTTGCCGACATTCGCGGGTCGTCTGCCGGGCGATCCCGAGCAAGTTCCGCGCGCCTTCAGCAGTCGCACCTCAGGGTCCTGATCGAGGCTCTTCGAGGGATCATTGGAGTCGTCGGTGTCTCCTCTATCACGGTGTCGACGTTCTGCAACTTCCAGACGGATCGGGCCTCCTGGCTCAGTTTCCCTCTCTTGTTCAACCCGTTCCGATCACCCTGCAAGGCTCAGGGCAGTCGCCGGTCAGCTATTGCATGCGCACATTCACCCTCATATACTTATCATACCAGTTTACGGAGTGAATCACATGACCAAGATCGCACTTTTCGGTGCCGGGGGAAAAATGGGCCTGCGCAGTGCCCGTAACCTTCTCGAAACAGATTTCGACGTTGCTCATGTCGAGATCACGGAGGCCGGGCAACAAAGGGTGAAGACCCAGATCGGCAAGGATTGTGTTCCTGCCGATGAGGCGCTGAAAGGGGCCGAAGTTGTTCTGCTGGCAGTCCCGGACACGGCGATCAAGGCGGTGTCTCACAAGATCATTGATCAGGTCGAACCCGGTGCAATCGTCGTCTGTCTGGATGCCGCCGGTCCCTTCGCTGGTCATCTGCCCAAACGCGACGACGTCACATATTTCATCACCCACCCCTGTCATCCGCCGATCTTCAACGACGAAGACACCACCGAAGGCCGCAATGACCATTTCGGGGGAATTGCCGCAAAGCAGGGGATCGTCAACGCCCTGATGCAGGGGCCGGACGAACACTACGCGCTTGGCGAAAAGGTCGGCAAGGCGATCTACGCGCCGGTTGTGCGGTCGCATCGTGTCACGGTCGACCAATTGGCCCTGCTGGAACCCGGCCTGTCGGAAACAGTCTGCGCATCCCTGCTCTACGTGATGAAAGAGGCGATGGACGAGGTTGTTGCGCGCGGTGTGCCGCAAGAGGCCGCCCGCGATTTCCTGCTGGGTCACATGAATATCCTTGGCGCGGTGACCTTCGGCCACATCGACGGCGTCTTTTCGGATGCCTGCTACAAGGCGATCGAAAATGGTCTGCCGATGCTGATGAAGGAAGACTGGAAGCGTGTCTTCGAACCCGAAGAGATCGCCGCCAGCATCGAGCGGATCACCTGATCCGGCCATGTTGAAGGGAGGAGTCATCGGGGCCGGATTCTTTGCCGGCAATCACCTGAACGCCTGGAAAATGGTCGAGGGCGCCGAGATCGTCGCGCTCTGCGATACCGATCCGGACCGGCTGTCCAGTGTTGGCGACAGCTTCGGGGTCGACGCCCGCTATGCGGACGCGGCCCGGATGCTGGACAGCGAAAACCTCGATTTTGTCGACATCATCACAACCGCGCCCAGCCATCGCGCCCTGGTCGAATTGGCCATCGGCAAGAATGTGCACGTCATATGCCAGAAACCCTTTGCCGAGACTCTGGAAGACGCCCGGGCCATGGTGCGCGCTGCTGGAAGCGCTGGCAAGAGCCTGATGGTCCACGAGAATTTCCGCTGGCAAACGCCGATCCGCAAGGTCATCGACACGGTGCGCGCTGGCACTATCGGAACCCCGTTCTTTTGCCGTGCCGCGTTCAGATCGGGCTATGACGTCTTTTCGGGCCAACCCTATCTTGCCGAAGGCAAACGCTTCATCATCGAGGATCTGGGCATCCACGTACTCGACATCGTGCGCGCAGTGATGGGCGATGTTGCACGGGTTGCGGCCCATACCAGCCGGATCAATCCGAACATCAAGGGCGAGGATGTCGCGACGATCCTGCTGTCTCATGACAGCGGCATGGCAAGCGTCGTCGATTGCTCTTACGCCACTCAGCGCAGGCCCGAGACCTTCCCCGAAACGCTGCTGGAAGTGGATGGCGACAAGGGGTCGCTTTATCTCAAGGCGGGCTACCGACTTGAGATCCACAGAGGCGGAACGGTCGAAGTCCAAGACGTGTCACCACCGCTTCTGGACTGGGCCGAACGCCCCTGGCACAACATTCAGGAAAGTGTTTTCATCATACAAAAGCACTTTGTGTACTGTCTGCAAAACGGCACCACGCCTGAAACCTCCGGGGCTGACAACCTGAAGACCCTGACGCTGGTCGAGGCCGCTTACCGCTCTGCCGCAGAGGGGAAAATAATCGAAACGCGCACGCTCTGACAGTCGCCTCGCCGATGAAGCGCGGCCAAATGGCCCTTGGCCAAACGCGGTCCCCTGTTTCAGTTTCCTGAGGTTTCGACTTTCAGAAATGCCACCGAAAACAGCGGCAGATCCACCTGCGTTCCCTGTGATCTGGTTGCGATGTCCAGCCAATCGGCGGAGGCTGTTGCCGCGTCGAAGCTGTCCGTGTCCAGATGCAGGATGTTTGCCGCTTCGGCAAGAACCACCTGCTGGGGCTTTTCCGACACATTGGCCAGAAGCAAAAGGTTCATGCCGTCCACAGAGGCCCCGTAACCGGCAACGCCTTCGGGCACACCCGTCATTTCCAGCCTCGGGTGGCCCGCCATGGCGCAGGCGGCGCGAACGACATGATAAAGCGGATAGACGGTGCGTTCCGACTGATCGTAGCCCTCTTGGCGATAGTCTGCCGTTTCGTGCAGCACCCCGAACGGCCCGGCAGGAGCGCCAAGGCACAGCGCCTCGACCGTGCTGCCCTCACTCGCGGCCAGAACGCCGGTGGCGTAGGCGGCCCCGAACAGCCCTCTGTGGCGGGGGTCGATCCGGGCCATGGTGCGGCGAACCTGATGCGGGTTTTCGGCCACGGCAGCACCGTAGGGATTGGAGCGCATCCCGATGCTGGCCAGCCCAAGCCGATAAGGCCGGCTGTTTGCCAAGGCCCCCGCACTGGCAAAGATCTGCGGCAGGGTTTCCAGCGTTTCCAGAACCGACAAGTCGTCACCTGCGTGGACCAGCGGGGTCAGTCCGTGGGTAACATAATCGCAGCGCTCCGTGTCGGGGCGACAGCGGTTCAACTCGGTGAAATTCGTCATCATGCCGCCGCCGACGGATGCATCGGGAAAGGCCGCCCGCACGGCATCCAACATATCGTTTGGCGAAGGGCCTTCGGGCCAGGGCCCGACCGGCTGGTGGCTGCCGAGATAAACCTCACGCAAGGCGATGACGCGTCTTGGCGCGATACCCTGTGATGCGAGCGCCCTGGCCAGATCACGCAGCCCGTCCTCGACCGGCATGGTGTCCGGCAGCACGACCTCCAGATCGACAGCCGAATAGTTTCGGGCAAAGGCGGTGAGCTCTGCCAGATCGCCCGCCCCCGGCGAGGTCCGCAACAACACATATGAGGCGTAAAGCGCAGGCACCGATGACCTTGGCACCCAACCACTCTCCAACGCCAGCCCGACGTCGGGTGCCCGCCGCTCAGTTGCGTCGATCCGCAATTCAGCCTGCCCGGAGCCCTCCGCCGTCACGACAGCATCACCTGAAAAGGTCATGCGCACCGACTGGCGCGTGGGTTCGGTGATGTCATAGGTGAAGGGATGCGCCAGCGGCACGCAGTAGGTCTTGTAGGATGCGTCGGACCAGTTGCGCTGATCTTCCATCTCGAAGATCTCACCCTCAAAAACGATGTCGACCCTTTGCTCGCCAACTCCGTACCCTAACCCGCTGATGTCCTTTACCGGTTGATCGGGCAGGATCTGCTCGGGAAATGTTGCGGTCTCGGACGATCCATCGGCGTGTGCAACGCGCAGCGGCGCTCCGGCGACCCCCTTGATCGGGTGCAGAACGGTGAACCCTGCCCGATTGGTGGAAAATGCTTTGCCTTGCGGGGTCATCACAAGGTCCGCCAACACCTCGCCCGCGCCCGAAGCCCGGATGCCGAGGCTGCAAACCAACCTGCCATTTCCCACCGAAAACGTCAGATGCGCCTCGAATCCGTCGCCGTCGTCAATGGTCTCTTCATGGATCTCGACCGGGTAAGTGCCCCAGTTCTTGTCGCGGATCGGCCAGGCGAGGGCACGGACCAACTCGGTGCCCTGCCAGGAAATGCGGCGCAGGCCTTCTTGCGAATAGAGAAACGACAGCGGACCCACGGAAACCCGGCGAAACACCTGCCTGGACTCGCTGGTTCCATACAGCTTCAAGAGGTTGTCCGCTTGCTCCATGCCTTGCTCCCGCAGCACCACACTGAACGTGCACATGATAACCGCATCCGGTATCGGTCAAACCATTCGGGCAGGCAACGCGTTTTCCAGACCCTAATTCGTGCGGCGCGGCACGAACAATTCCCGCGATCTGTCGAGATGGCTGCGCATCTCTTCGACAGCGCCATCGGCATCATTGGCCGCGATACGGTCGACGATGCGGGCGTGTTCGTCCAGCGTGGTCTGTTCGTTGCCCGACCAGTGCAACAGCGTGGTGTGATATTCCTGCAGCCAGCGCAGCATGGCGCTGGAGGCGGCGCTGATGACCGGATTGCCGAGGATACCTACAATGCCGGTGTGAAAGGCCATGTCCGCCTCGACGAATTTTCGAACATCCAGATCTTGTGTCAGGTGCGATTCCTGCTGGGTCAATAGCTCGCGAAGCATGTCGACGTCATCAGCCACAGCCCTTTCGGCTGCCGCCCGCACGATCCCGAGTTCGAACATGCGCCGCGCTTCTTTCAGGTGTTCCAGATTGGCGGGCACCGCATCCAGAAAGATCTTGGCCACCTTGTCGCTCTTGTCGAGCACCAGGTTTGCCGACAACTCGTTGACCCGGCTGCGTTCTCCGTGGCTGATGGTGATCAGCCCCTGGGTGTGCAGGGTTTGCAATGCCTCTCTTACGGCCGGCCGGCCAACGCTGAATCGCTCCATCAGGACGCGCTCCGAAGGCATGACATCTCCGGGCCCCAGTTCGCCGCTGTGTATCATTTCGCGCAAACGCTCAAGCACTTGCTCGGAGAGTTTGAGTCTAACAATCTTTTCTGCGTTCTTCGGTGGTGTGTCGGTCGACATGTTTCAATGTCCATCTTTTGCAGTCAATTCCCAGAACAAAGGGGCGAAAGTCAACTCATTTGGCCGGAGGGGCCGTTGACCTGAAACAAGATCGGAGTTAGATCGCAACTGGTATGATGAGGTGATGTACAGAATGGAGCGCACTTCTGGCAACAGGGTCGACCGACCTCTGGTCGCGTGGCTGGGCGATGATTTCACCGGAGCCGCCGCCGTCATGGAGGTCCTGAGTTTCGCAGGCCTGCCGTCCATTCTCTATCTGACCACGCCCTCACCCGAGGCGCTGGCCGACTGCAAGGGTCTTTGTGGTGTCGGCGTCGCGACGCTTGCCAGATCGCATGCGCCCGCCTGGATGTCAGACAACCTGCCGCCGATCTTCGGTTTCCTGGACCAGACAGGCGCAGACCTGGTGCACTACAAGATTTGCTCGACACTCGACTCCTCTCCAGACGTCGGATCAATCGGCAAGGCGATCGAGCTGGGTTGCCAACAGTTTGGCACAGCACCGGTTCCAGTGGTCACCGCGGCCCCCGAAATGCGCCGATACCAGGCCTTCGGCTCGCTCTTCTGTTCGGCAGCGGATGGCGTCCATCGGCTGGACAGGCATCCGGTCATGGCACATCATCCGGTCACGCCAATGGCCGAGGCGGACGTCGCGCGCCACCTGGCCGCGCAAACAAGGCTGCCAACCGGCTGCATAAACCTCGAGGACTTTGCCCAAGGCCGTGCGGATCAGAAGATCGCCAGCGCCCCGAACATCTGGACTTTGGACATGATCTCGACCGACCAGCAGGCCGAGGTCGGACGGCTGTTGTGGACCCGGCGACAGGACAGCCGCTTTGTCGTCGGGTCGCAGGGGGTGGAATATGCACTGGTGTCTTACCTGCAAAGCCAGGGGTTGATCGAAACCGTTCCCATGCCGTCAGGCTTGGGACGGGACGACCGCTTTGCCGTTGTCTCCGGTTCGGTCTCGCCGACCAGTGCAGCCCAGATCGCATGGGCCCGGGACAACGGGTTCGCCCCCATTCGCCTCGACGCCGCGCGCCTTCTGGGCAGCGAGGCATCACGCGTCGAGGATCAGGCCCTGTCAGCGGCGAAGGATGCCCTTGCGGCCGGCACACCACCGATTGTCTTTACCGCCGAAGGCCCTGCCGATCCCGCTTTGGATCTGGTCCGCAAGGCGGCCGCTGGCGACATGGATCATGCCAATGACCTGATCGGACGTGCGCTTGGGCGGATCATGCGGGCGCTGGTTGACGACCTGGGACTGCGCAGGGTCGCGGTATCGGGCGGCGACACCTCTGGCCGGGTCTGCGAGGCCCTTGGCATCTACGCGCTGGAGGCCGCCGCACCTACCATCCCGGGCGCCGCGGTGTGTCGCGCCCGGGCCACGGGGGCGCTGAATGGTCTGGAAATCGCCCTGAAGGGCGGACAGATGGGCTCGCCCGACTATTTCGGCTGGGTCCGTGACGGAGGGGGAATACGGTCATGACTGCGGAACGCTTTGAGGCCACATATGACATCGAAACGCCGGTCGGGCTGGAACGCGCCGCTGCCGTCGTCGCGGGCGAACAATCGACGGGCACCTTTGTGCGCCTCGCTTCGGAAACCGACGAATTGCGCGCCCGCAGTGCCGCACGGGTCGAACATATCGAAGTGACCGGCGTATCGCGGGCACCGGCCCTGCCGTGCCGGTTGACGGGCAAAACCTTTGAACGTGGAATTGTCCGGCTCAGCTGGCCAGTCGCCAATATCGGGCCTTCGTTGCCGAACCTCATGGCGACGATTGCGGGCAACCTGTTCGAACTGGCCGAGATATCCGCAATCCGCCTGATCGGGCTGGATGTCCCCTCAAGCTTTGCCGCAGCCCTTTCCGGCCCGGCCCATGGCGTCGAAGGCACCCGTGATCTGATGGGTGTGCCCACCGGACCGATGATCGGAACCATCATCAAGCCAAGCATCGGCCTGACGGTCGAAGACACCGCCGCTCTTGTGGACACGCTGGCCGGGGCCGGGGTCGATTTCATCAAGGATGACGAACTGCAATCCGACGGCCCCAACAACAGGCTGGAGGACCGGGCGCGGGCCGTGATGGACGTCCTGAACCGCCATGGCGACGCCGCGGGGCGAAAGGTGATGTACGCCTTCAATATCACCGGCGAGATCGACGAAATGGCGCGCCGGGTTGAACTGTTGGAGAGCCTCGGGGCGACCTGTGCCATGGTCTCGCTCAACTGGGTCGGGCTGAGCGGCGTCCGGTTCCTGCGGGAACGGACAAGCCTGCCGATCCACGGCCATCGGAACGGATGGGGGCTGATGTCGCGGTCACCGGACATCGGAATTTCCTACCCGGTGCAGCAGAAGATCTGGCGCATGGCAGGGGCGGACCACCTGCACGTCAACGGTCTGGCCAACAAGTTCACCGAGCCCGATGAAGTGGTGATGGACGCCGCCAGATCCGTGCAGGCCGAGATACCGGGAACCGCTCGAACTGCCCTGCCGGTCTTTTCCTCGGGCCAGACGGTATGGCAGATCGGCGAGAGTGCCGCTTTCCTTGGCAATCAGGATTTCCTGTTCTGCGCGGGCGGCGGCATCATGAGCCACCCTGACGGACCCGCCGCTGGCGTAAGCTCGCTCCGCATGGCGGCCGATGCGGCGCAGGCTGGAATCCCGGTGGAAACCTATGCCAGGGACCATGACCTGCTGGCAGCCGCGTTAAGGAAGTTTGCCAAGTAATCGCGTTGACCGCCTGCACGGCGGACCTCGCCACGCCGCACGGTAAAGTCGATATCCTGGTACAGCTTACCGCAATACAGCCCCCGCACCTCCAGCGCGACATCGCCCATTTCATGATGAGAGGCATTGCGGCTGAGGTCGAGATTGCGGCCGATCATCCTCTGCGTCACGGATTCTTCGTTCGTCCCGGCGGTGGCGACCGTGCCCTGATATTGGCCGTCCCGCAGGATCGAGATGCGGTCGGTCATCTTGAAGGTTTCCTCCATCCGGTGGGAAATGTAGACGATCCCGAGGCCCGAAGCCCGAGGCCCGAGGCCCGAGGCCCGAGGCCCTGAAATCGGAGATCACGTCGAACAGCACAACCTTTTCCGCATCGGTCAGCGAGGCCGTCGGTTCGTCAAAGATCACCGCCTTGGCGTCCACCGAGAGGGCACGTGCAATCTCGACCATCTGCTGGTTGGCGATCGACAGATCCCCAACACGGGTCTCGGCGTCGAAGCCAACGTTCAGCTTTTTCAGGATGGCGTCTGTCCGGGCGGTCGGCGTGGCCCAGTCGACCCGCCCGGAACTTTTGCGGGGCAATTCACCCAGGCGGATGTTCTCGACCACACTCAATTCTTCGGCAAGGCTAAGTTCCTGGTGGATGAAGACGGTGCCCTTGGCCTTGGCTTCCAGCGGCCCGGCCATGGTGCCTGTTCGGACCCCCCATGAAGATCGCGCCCTCGGTCGGTTGGTGGATGCCGCCAAGGACCTTCATCGGGGTGGATTTCCAGCACCGTTTTCGCCCATCATCGCATGGACTTCGCCGGGCATGACCGCGAATGAAACCCCATCCAGGGCCCGAACCCCGGGAAAGGTATTGACGATGTTTTCGAGACGGAGAACCGGTTCGGTCATACCCTTAACTCCTCTTTGCCCTTGATTTTCAGCTGACGGTCGAGAACCAGAACGGCGATCAGGATCAGTCAGATCACGAGGTTGACGGTCGAGGTGTCGGTCCCGATATGGCCCAGACCCTTGCGCAGGAGCTGGATCGCGATGACGCCGCCGAAGGTGCCGATCACATTGCCCGCGCCGCCGGTGATCTTGGTGCCGCCCAGCACGACCGCGGTGATGACCCACAGTTCAAAGAGCTGGCCGTCGTTGGGGTTCACCGAACCGGATTCAGAGTGGAAGACCACGGCAGAGAGCGCGGCGAGAAAGCCGATGATCATGAAGTTGGTCATCATGTGTGAACCGACCCTGATGCCTGCATTGACCGCCGCCTCACGGTTGTCGCCTGTGGCATATGCGTTGCGGCCATGCACCGTGCGCGCCATCACGAACCAAATCACCAGCGTCACCGCCAGAAGGAACCATGAGGCGGCGGCAAGCCCGAGAAATTCCGGCTCGGCAAAATCCACAAGCGTCCAGGTCAGGTGACTGGTGGGGTTTTCGCCGTTGAACATGGAGACGATGGCACGAAAGCCCGGCATCGAACCCAGCGTCACGATGAAGGCGTCGACACCAGTCTTCCAGACAATCAGCCCGTTGAGCGCACCCAACAGCGTGCCGACCATGAGCGCCAGCAGCCATGACACCGGGATACCCAGTCGCCGAGACCGGCAAAGATCGGCCATGTCAGGCTGTCGAGCAGGATGATCGCGGCAATGGCCAAGGTGGCACCGACGCTGAGGTCGATGTTGCCGTTGACCATCACGATTGTCATGCCCATGGCGATGATCCCGATGGGGGCGGACTGCTTGAGCAGGAGAAGCATGTTCTCCCAGTCCATGAAGGCCTTGTCAGAGAGCGACAGGTACTCGCCCGCGATGCTGAAAAAGATCAACTCCAGTGCGATGAAGCCCCAGATCGCGCCGCTCTTGAGGGCCTTGGACAGAGTGTTCGTCTTCATGGCTTTGCCTCCCTCACGCGATCATCGAAAAGAGCTTGCCGCGCTTGGCCGCGATATCCAGCCAGACCGCGAGGATGAAGATGACCCAGGTCACGATGAACTGGACATAGAACTGCAGACCCAGCAACAGCAGTCCGTGCTGGATAAAACCAAGGATCATCACGCCGATGACCGTCTTGAAGACCGTACCCGACCCGCCCAGCAACGAGGCGCCGCCGAGGATCACCGCCGCCAGCACTTCGAGTTCCATCCCCTGCCCCACCGTGTTTTGCGACCCCAACGAGCGGCTGGCCTGCATGACGCCAGCCGTTGCCACGCAGCCCGCCGACAACAGGTAACAGGTAAAGACGGTGCGGGCGCGGCGGATGCCGGAAAAGGTCGCCGCCGTCCCGTTGTCGCCGACCACATAGACTTTGCGACCGAAGGCGGTTTTGGCAAGCACCAGCCCCAGCAGCGCGGCCAGCGCCACGAAGATCAGGGTCGGTATTGGAATGCCCAGCGCCTCGCCCTGGCCAAAGACGGCGAACCAGGTGCCTTCCTTGTCGGCGATGTCCATGTTCTGGCCGCCGAAATAGGTCAGGGTCAACCCGTGGATCGCCGACAGCATTCCCAGAGTGACAATCAGGGAGTTAAGCCTTAGATACACGACGAGAAAGCCTGTGAACGCCCCCAGACAGAGGGTCATGCCGAACATGGCTGGAATGGCGAGCAGCGGTCCGATCTTGTCGTGCAGGTCCAGCACGACGATGGTGGAAAAGGACATCATCGACCCGACCGAAAAATCGAGGTTGCCGCTGATGACGACAATAGTCACGCCAAGCGCCATGACCCCCAGGATCGCGGTCGAGCGGACAACGCTGAACAGGTTGTCGACGGTCAGGAACTTGGGGTTGGCGAGGGTAAAGGCGATCATGAAGACCGCAAAGGCAATCAGGATGCCCTGACGGGCCAGAACGGTTCCGATCTGTTGTCTGGTGAGTGTAGCCATGATCC
>JAXMNQ010000076.1:0-20496 GCA_034670345.1 Paracoccaceae bacterium
AGCGGAACATAGGAGCGTCCAGTCGAACGCCCTTGAAGCGAACTGATCCACATTTACATCCCCCAACCAACTGTTTTGTCATCAAAGACCTTCCTTTTCGGAAGCCTACGACAGAAACGACTCGATGTCAGCTTCGTCCCGCGTCTTCCCAGTTCGTCGACAGCGCGGCGAACGGCGGGTTCAGATTTCGGCTTGGCAGTTCTCTCCGAACGGCCGCTATCACCAATTCGATTTGGTTTGTTCGCACCCGCCGCGGAGAATGGCTGCTGTCCGCCCGATATTACATAAAACAGATTATGGGTCAAGCGCCGTCGCCACGAATCCTAAGCCCATCACTTCTGACAGCAAACGATGCATGTCGGCTCCCTCCGCGGTCTTCGGTCAACCCGGTTCGGTCCCATCCAGGCTCAGCCAATAGCGCGTATACCGCCGCTCGCCGGTTCGGCGGAGTGCGCCCTTTTCGACCAGATCCTGCAGATCCCGGGTTGCGGTCGCGCGTGAGGTGCCGGTGATCGTGAGGTAATTCTCGGCGCTGAGACCTCCCTTGAACCCGCCGGGACCTTCGCGGAACATCCGCGCGATGACCTTGGCCTGGCGGTCGTTCAACTGGTCCCGGTGTCGATCGTAATATTGTGCCTTGCCGATGAAGAAGCCCACCCGGTCAAGCGTGACCTGTTGGGCCTCGAGGACGATTTTTGCAAACCAGACGAGCCATTCCGTCACATCGAGTGTCTTTTGGTGATATTCAAGCTGGTCGTAATAGGCCTTCCGCTCCTTCTCGATGGTGAAAGCAAGCGAGATGAGGCTCGGTTGGCCGATGTTCTGTGCCAGCGACTTTTCGGCCAGCGCACGGCCCAACCGGCCATTCCCATCCTCGAAAGGATGGATGCTTTCAAAATACAGGTGACCGAGCCCGGCGCGTGTCAGGGCCGGGAGTGAAGCCGCTTCCCCCGGTCCGGTCTTGTTGAACCAGTCAACGCAGCGCGCCATCTCGGGCATGACCTGCGCTGAGGGAGGGGCTTCGAAATGGATCGTCGGTCGGTCGAGGCGTCCCGAGACGATTTGCATTGCCTCCCTGTGCCCCCGGTATTCGCCGATGGTTTCCAACCGGCGGTCATGGGACAGGAGCATCCGATGCCAGCGGTACAGCGTCTCGTGGCTCAGCGGGTCCGCAAAGCTGGAATAGACATCCACCATCATCTCCGCCACGCCCTGCTCACGTGGTTTGGCCGGGTAGCTGTCCGGGTCCAGCCCAAGATGGCGGCGCAGCGAAGACTGGACGCTGAGCCGGTCGAGGATTTCGCCTTCGATGGCGCTCGTTTGCATCGCTTCTTCGCTCAGCAGTTCGATGCTCAACTGCGCGCGATCCGGCTGGCTGACATGATGGACGGCGCCGAGGATTTCGCCCGACGAGAGCAGGAATTTCTGCTCGATCGGCTCCAGAGCGGAGGCGTCATACCGGAAATCCGGCCAATCAGAGAGTGTCCAGTTCCACGGCATGAGTTATCGACATCCTTTCTATAGCTCACATGTAGAACAATTCTGAGGTATAGAAGTCAATACTATCGCTCACCGGGCTTGGTTTACGGACTGTTTCCCCACATCCGTCCGGGCCGATGGGAAAACGTATCGCCCCCGAAACTCCGGATCGTCAGGTCCGGCAAACAAAGCCGCCATCGACGATCAGCGTTTGACCCGTGATCATTCTGCTGGCCGTCGATGCCAGAAACAGCACCGGGCCGACAATATCGGCGGGCATCAGCGTCTCGGGGATGCACTGGTTCTCCAGATGCCGGGCAATGGAGTCTTCGGTCAGCCAAAGATCCATCTGGCGGGGCGTGATCACCATGCCGGGTGCGACCGCGTTCACACGAATTCCGTCGCGGCCGAACTCTCGCGCAAGGGTCTGGGTCAGCGAAACGATTGCGGCGTTGGCCGATGTGTATGCCGGGAAACCTGCCATCCCCGCCATGAACGCAACGGATGAGAAATTGATGATCGCACCGCCGCCGTTGGATTTCATTTGCGAGATGGCGGCTTGCGCGGCAAAGAAATAGGCCTTGAGGTTGATCGCCATTGCGGCGTCCCAATAGGCCTCATCGACGTCTTCGGTCTTGTGCCGTTGGTCGTTGGCCGCGTTGTTTACCAGGATGTCGACAGGCCCGTTTGCGTCAGCAGCCACTTGGAACGCGTCTTGAAGCGCGCCAATATCGGTGAGATCGCAGGGGATGAACCTTGGAGCGGTGCCGTAGCGGGCCCCGACCTGTTCGCAGAAGTCAGACGCGTCGGACCGCTGAACGAAGGCAACCCGCGCGCCCTGCGCGATGAAGCCTTCGGTCAGCGCCGCGCCAATGCCCGACCCACCGCCGGTGATGAAGACAGATTTGCCTTTCAGGTCGGCGTGCCGCCCGACGTCATTGACGGCCTCCCTTGTGCTCATTCCATCTTGATCCAAGCCCCATCGCGCTTGGAGGATCTGAGGCAGGCATCAATGAACTGCACGCCTTTCAAGCCGTCCGCCGCATCCGGATACATTACCTCCGGCGCGGCTGCCGCATCTGTGCCGTAGGCCCGGATCGCCCGGGCGGCTTCGGAATAGATGTTGGCAAACCCTTCGAGGTAACCTTCGGGGTGGCCCGGCGGGATGCGGCTGACCCTTGCGGCACTCTCCCCCGCACCGGCGCCATTCCGGGTGATCAGGCGCTTGGGTTCGCCAAGCGGCGCGTGCCAAAGGTAGTTGGGGTCTTCCTGCGCCCATTCCAGCCCCCCTGTCTCACCGTAGATCCGCAATTTCAGCGCGTTCTCGTTGCCCGGCGCGACCTGACTTGCCCAGAGCATGCCGCGCGCACCGCCATTGTACCGCATCATGACGCTGACATTGTCATCCACCCGGCGGCCGGGAACAAAGGTCGTCAGTTCCGCGCAGAGCTGCTCGACATCCAGACCGGACACGAAGTCTGCCAGGTTGAAGGCATGGGTGCCAATGTCTCCGATGCAGCCCCCTGCCCCGGACCTTTCCGGATCGGTGCGCCACTCGGCCTGCTTCAGGCCGGTGTCTTCCAGCGGCTCGGACAGCCAGTCCTGCACATATTCTACCTGCACCAGCCTGATCTTGCCAAGCACGCCGCTGGCAACCATCTCCCGCGCTTGACGGATCATCGGGTAGCCGGTGTAATTGTGGGTCAGCACAAAGAGGGCGTCGGACGTCTCGGCCAGTTTGGCCAGCTTGCGGGCGTCCGGCAGGGTCGAGGTCATCGGCTTGTCACAGATCACATGGATGCCGCGTTTCAGGAATTCGCGCGCCACCGGGTAGTGCATGTGGTTGGGGGTGACGATGGCGACCGCCTCGATGCCCGTCTTCAGCCGCGCCTCGCGGATCGCCATTTCCCTGTAATCGCCATAGGCCCGGTCATCAGCCACGCCAAGGTCGGCGGCGCTTGCCTTCGACTTCTCCGGGGTGGAGCTGAAGGCCCCGGCCACCAGCTCGAACTGATCGTCGATGCGGCTGGCGATGCGATGCACGCCGCCGATGAAGGCATCGCGCCCGCCACCCACCATGCCCAGTCGGATGCGGCGGGACTGGCTGTCGGATTTTCCCTCGATCGCCATCAGTCCAGCCCCAGAATCTTGCGGTTGGCGTCGGCGTCGGCGCCGTCCTGGGTAAAGTCGTCAAACGCGTGTTCGGTCACGCGGATGATGTGATCCTTGACGAATTGCGCGCCTTCCTTTGCCCCGTCCTCGGGATGCTTGATCGCGCATTCCCATTCGACCACGGCCCAGCCGTCGAAATTGTTCGTCGCCATCTTGGAAAAGATCGCCTTGAAATCGACCTGCCCGTCGCCGAGCGAGCGGAAGCGCCCGGCCCGGTTTTCCCAGGATTGAAAGCCGCCGTAGACGCCCTTGCGCCCGGTTGGATTGAACTCGGCATCCTTGACGTGGAACATGCGAAGACGGTCAGCGTAGATGTCGATATGGTCGATGTAATCCAGGCATTGCAGCACGAAATGCGAGGGATCATACAGCATGTTGCAGCGGGCGTGCCCGTCAAGCCGTTCGAGGAACATCTCGAAGGTATCGCCGTCGTGCAGATCCTCGCCGGGGTGTATCTCGTAGCAGATGTCAACGCCATTTTCCTCGGCGTGGTCCATGATCGGACGCCAGCGCCGCGCCAGTTCGTCAAAGGCTTCTTCGACCAGGCCGGGAGGCCGCTGCGGCCAGGGATACATATAGGGCCAGGCCAGGGCGCCGGAGAAAGTCGCCATGCGGTCGAGGCCGAGGTTGCGCGAGGCGGTGATGGCATTCTTGACCTGTTCCACCGCCCAGGCCTGCCGGGCCTTGGGGTTGCCGCGCACTTCGGGGGCGGCAAAGTTGTCAAAGGGGACGTCATAGGCGGGATGCACCGCAACCAGCTGCCCCTGCAGGTGGGTGGACAGGTCGGTGATCTCGACGCCGTTTTCGCGCGCCTTGCCGACCAGTTCATCGCAATAGTCCTTGGAGGCCGCCGCCTTGTCGAGGTCGATCAGCCGACCGTCCCAGGACGGAATCTCGACCGCGGCATAGCCCCAGTCGGCCGCCTGTTTGGTGATGGTGTCCCATGAGTTGAATGGCGCGTCGTCGCCTGCGAATTGCGCCAGGAAAAGCCCCGGCCCCTTGATGGTCTGCATGTCATGCCCTCCCGGTTAGACGTATCTGTTGACGATGGTGTTGCGTAGATCTTGCTTGCCCGACGCGGGCAGCGGCCCGCAATCGGGACAAGACGGCCCCGCTCATGCTCTGGACCCCGCGTGTTTGGCCGCGTCCAGCGAGGATCGGATATGGGCAAACCCGTAGCGATAGACCGCTTCGGGGCTCTCTGCGAAGTCGCGCCAGACCTTGGTGGCCGCGGCAAGGTCCGGCAGGCCGCGGCCAAAGGCCTCGATGGTGAGCCAGTCGTCATAGCCGATGTCGCGGATCGCGGCGAAGGTCTCCTCCCACGGGATATTGCCACGCCCCGGCACGCCCCGGTCGTTTTCCGAGATGTGAATGTGGGCTACAACGTCACGATTGCGGGTCAGCGCGGCGATCGGGTCGGTTTCTTCGATGTTGGCGTGAAAGGTGTCATACATGGCGCGGATGTTGGGATGGTCGATGGCGCGGATGTGCTCGGCCAAAACATCCATCGTGTTGACCAGATAACATTCAAAGCGGTTCAAGGCTTCGAGGCACACCGTGACTCCCTGCTGTGCGGCGGCCTCGCCAATCTGGCGCTGGGACGCAAGGGACCGGTCCAGTTCCGCCGCCGTCGGCCCTGCCCCCGAAAAATGGCCCAGGGTGGAATGCACCGGCCCGCTGATCCGGTCCGCGCCAAGCGCGGCACAGCACTCCAACGCCCATTTCATGCGGTCAACCCCGGCGGCCCGCACCTCCGGATCGTCCGAGATCAGGTGATGTGCAGGGTCCCCGAGGGCGGTGACAGCCGTGCGCTCCAGCCCCAGCTCGTCCAGCATAGCGCCGATGGCGGCAAAATCTGCGGGGCGTCCTTCGAAAATCGGGATCTCGACACCGTCAAACCCCGTCGCTTTCAGGTCGGCCAGAAGGGCGCGGTGCCCGGCGTCGACATGCGTGGTCCACAAGAACATGCACATTCCGATTTTCACCACAGCGCCCCTTCAAGTTGTGACTTCTTCTCTAACTGGTAATACCAAATTTGAAGCTTTGGTCAATCCGGCAGCATCCGTTAAAACTTGATCGGTGACGGAAATTTCCGTCACCCGGTCATAATTTTAGGGTCGATCTTGTGGTTTGAGTGGAAAACCAGTGGAATCTTCCACTTGACCGATTTTTGCATCAGGTGCTAACTGGTCTAACCAATTTCGCGCGACATACAAATCATGCCGTGCGTCTTGTCGCGGTTGTCACCTGTGACAATGAGAACACCCAGGGGGAGAGAAATGCACCTTTCGACACATAACTGGATGCGGGCCGAGCCGTTGGAAACAACTGTCCGGCGGATCAAGCAAATGGGCTATGAGAGCATCGAAATTTCGGGCGAACCGGAACAGTACGACACCAAAGATACGCTCAAGCTGCTGAAAGACAATGGCATGCGGTGCTGGGGCGCGGTGACCCTGATGCTGGAAGAGCGCAACCTCGCCGCCAGGGACATGGGCCAGCGCGAGAAGTCGGTTCAATACGTCAAGGATGTGCTGACGATGGTCAGCGAGCTTGAAGGCGAGATCATCACGCTGGTGCCCGCGACAGTGGGCAAGGTCGTGCCGGACGGCACGCCCGAGGAAGAATGGGAATGGGTCACGGATGCCACCCGCGAATGCTTTGATCACGCCAAGAAAGTGGGCGTGCGCATCGCGGTCGAGCCGTTGAACCGGTTCGAGACCTATCTGTTCAATCGCGGCGCACAGGCGCTGGCGCTCGCGGATGCGGTCAGCCCGGAAGTGGGTGTCTGCCTTGATGCCTTCCACCTGAATATCGAAGAAGAGGATATGTTCCAGACGATCCGGGACATCGGCGACCGCCTGTTCGATTTCCACGTCGCGGACAACAACCGTTTCGCCGCCGGGCTGGGCCACATCGACTGGCCGCGGGTCGTCGATACCCTGCGCGAGATCGGATATGACGGGGCGCTCACCAATGAATTTGTTGCGCCGGTCGACCGCACGCCAGCGGCTCCCTACCCCGACATGGTGGACAAGAATCCGACCGACATTCCGCCCGAACAGCTCAAGTTCATCCAGGACCATGGATCGAGCGTGCTGACAGAGGAATTTTATGCCGAGCAGATGCAAATCACGGCGGACACCATTCTGCCACTGATCAAGTAGGTCGGCAGTCTTCTCCGGGGGCGGCCTCTCCTACCGGCCCCGGAGAATGAAGGAGTTGCTATGCGAATAACCTCTGCGCGGGCCTGGTGGGTCCAGATCCCCATCGAAGTGGAAAAACAGCACGTCAGCGATTTTGGCAGGCTGCGCACCTTCGACGCTGCGATCCTGCGGCTGGAGACGGACGATGGTCTCATCGGATGGGGGGAGGCCAAGAACGCCGCCGGAAGCGCCGGAGACTACGGCACCCTGGTGCATTTGCTGAATACCGAATTCGGACCCCGGGTCGTGGGGCGCGATCCTGCGGACGTGACCTGGATCTGGGAGGATCTCTATAACGGGTCGCGCGCACAAAAGGCCCGCGATGCCGGACATGCGATGCCGGAACTGGCGCGGCGCGGCATGACAATCGCCGCCATCAGCGCCATCGACATCGCGCTGTGGGACATTCTGGGCAAGACCGACGGCAAACCCGTCTGGCAACTGCTGGGCGGGCGCAAGGCGGATCGGCTGCGGGCCTATGCCTCTGGGGGATGGGCGGATTCCGACACGATCGGTGCCCAGTTGCAGAGCTACATCGACAAGGGCGGTTTTGACGGGGTCAAGATGCGCGTCGGTGCCATGGACGGCACCCCGCACCGCTCTGCCGAACGGGTCAAGGCCGCCCGCGCGGCCCTTGGGCCAGAGGTCGATCTGATGGTCGACGCGCACGGCACCTTTACCGTGGCGGACGCCAAACGCTTTGCCCACCTGGTGCGCGATTGCGATCTGGCCTGGTTCGAGGAACCGGTGACCGGCGACGACAAACCCGGCATGGCCGAGGTCCGCGCCGCCACCCATGTGCCGATCTCGGCCGGAGAGTCCGAGGCCACCCGCTACGATTTCCGCGACCTGATCATTGGGCGCTGCGCGGATATCCTGCAACCCGACCCGGCGGCCTGTGGCGGCATCACCGAGGCCATGCGGATCGGCACGCTCGCCTCCAGCTTCAACCTGCGCATGGCGCCGCATCTCTGGGCGGGCGCGCCCTGCTTCTTTGCCGGGCTTCAGGTCTGCGCCGCGTCGCCGGCGAGTTTCACCGTCGAGTTTTCAGTCGGTGCCAACCCGATGATCCACGATTTGTCGAAGACCCCGGTGGAAGTGCGCGATGGCATGATTGAAATTCCCGACGCGCCCGGGATAGGGCTCGACATGAATGAAACCGTGATCGAGAAATTTGCGAAGAATGGATGACGCACAACAAAAGGAGTTTCTGCCAACGCTCGCCTCCCACCTGATCCTCGTGGCAGAGGCCAACGCGGGCAAGGCCCCTTCTGAACGCGAACTGGCGGAACATTTCTCGGTCAGCCGGGGGCAGGTGCGGGAATCCCTGGCCATCCTCGAAGCGATGCAGGTCATCGAACGCCGGGCCAAGTCCGGCATCTACCTGCGCAAGGACCATCGCGGCATCGAACAGCTGGCGTTCTTTGTCCGCGCCGGGCTGCCACTGGATCCCCGGCAGATTTTCGAGGCGGTCGAGGTCCGGAAGATCCATGAGATCAAGGCCGCCGAAATGGCTGCGGTCCGCGCGACAACAGAAAATCTGGCAACTCTGGAACGCATTCTCGAGGAGTCGGAGCAGCGCATTGCAAGGGGCGAAGGACTGTCGAAACTCGACCATGACTTTCACCTCGAAATCGTGCGCGCGACGCAGAACGAGGTGTTCTTTAACCTCTGCACCACCTTCTACGTGTTGAGTGAAAAGCGGCTGGACATCTATTTCCAGGAAGGTGATCGCAACCTGAAATCCCATGCAGAGCACCAGCAGATCTTTGACGCCCTGTGTCGTCGCGACCCGGCCCTGTCGATGGCCTTGATGAATTCGCATCTGCGCGGCGCCATGAGCTACTGGTCCGAACTGCTGGACGACAAGGATGCGAACCCCCTGCGATAAGAGGCGCTGATGTCTGGCTCCAAGGTCATTTTCTCGACGCATGCACTCCACCCCGAGGTGACGGCGAAACTGCAGGCGCTAGGGGACTATCGCGTTGCCTCCGCGCCGACACCCGGGGCCATTCTCGACGAGAGCCGGGGCGCCGAGGTCATCGTGGTCCGCGCCCCCATCGCGCCGCAGATCATTCGGCGCGAACCGGGCCTGATGGCCTGTGTGCGCCATGGCGCGGGCCTGGACATGATCCCCGTGGATGTCGCGACCGAGGCAGGGGTGCTCGTCGCCAATGTGCCGGGGGCAAATGCGACGACGGTGGCGGAACATGCGGTCTGGTCGGCGCTGGCGTTGCTGCGCAAATACCCGATGGTTGATCGCGATCTGCGCGGACAGGGCTGGGAGGCCGGTCGCAAGCACTCAAACGGCGGGCGGGAATTGTCCGGCCGCAGGGTTGGCATCCTTGGGGTTGGCAATGTCGGGCGGCAGGTGGCCAGGATTGCACAATTCGGGTTCGGCTGCCCGGTGATCGCCCACACCCGCAGCCCGCAAAACCTGCCCGAGGGGATTGCCCCGGTCGCGCGCGACGATCTGTTTGCGCAATCCGACGTGCTGGTCCTCAGCTGCCCCCTGACCGATCAGACCCGGGGCATCGTCAGTGCAAAGGCGCTCTCGGCGATGAAGCCGGGGGCGATCCTGATCAACGTCTCGCGCGGCCCGGTCACGGATGAAACCGCACTGGCAGAGGCCCTGGCCGCAGGGCATCTGGGCGGCGCGGCCATCGATGTGTTCAGCGAACAGCCCCTGCCGCTGGATCACCCCTTTCTTGCCCTGTCGAATGTCATCCTGACGCCGCACATGGCCGGGATCACCGAAGAAAGCATGTTGAGGATGGGGCTGGGGGTGGTCTCTGAAACCGCCCTCATCCTGGCCGGTGAAAAGCCCGATAACTTCTGCAACCCCGAGGTCTGGGACAGCTTCACCAGGCGGTTTTCCTGAAGGGATCAACACGGCAGCCCCCCCTCTCCTGCCAATGAAACAATGTGGGGCGTCCGCAAACCATTCCGGTCCGCTATGCGGGACAAACCCGTCGTTCGGGAATTTTGCAAACTTGTGATATTCTCGAGCAAAGATACCTTGGAGGGCCAATCATGTCAGGACATTCTGCCAGCATGTATCACGAAGGGCATCGAGAATTGCAGGACAAGTTTGACGGTCGTCGAATGGCGGATGCGTTGGAGAAACACCGCCGGTTATCCGAATTTCGAGAGCAAGATGTCGAACTCATTGAAGGTGCCGAGTTCTTTTTCATAGCGACGGCGCATGAGCAAAGTGTCGACTGTTCTTTTCGTGGAGGCGAAGCAGGGTTTGTGCGGGTGACAGGTCCCGCCAGTCTGGAATGGTCAGATTTTGATGGTAACTCAATGTATCGTAGCTTGGGCAACGCGTTGAAATCACCCCGCATAGGGCTTTTGTTCATCGAGTTCGGTACGCAACCCAAACGCCTGCGGGTAAATGGCGTATGTGCTTTGGTGTACGGCCCGACTGGCCAAGGCCACAAGATGACAGTGCGGGTCAAAGCCGACGAAATATTTCCAAATTGTCCCCGCTACATCCCGAATCTCACCAAAGCCGCAGCGTCCTCCTTTATCCCTGATGAGACAGATGCTAGCGCCAAGCCAGATTGGAAAAATGCGGAGGATTTGCGCGACGCACTTCCTGCAGATGATCCACACCGGAATTAGGCGCTGAACAAACCGGTGTTGTAATGGCCTTCAAACAGGGCTCACTGCCGCCTATCGCCGCGACAGGCTACAGCCCCAGATTGCGCCCAGTATTGGGATCGAAATAGAGCACCTTGTCGGCGCGCCATCCAAAGCGGACTTCCTGGTCGATGTCGAACTGCATCTTGGCCGACACCGTGGCGTGCAGGTGGGCGCCGTCCAGGTCAATCGTCAGGATCTTGTTCACCCCGTGGTTCTCCAGGTCGAAGACGCGCGCCAGAACCGGGCCGTCTTCGGAGATCACCATATTCTCGGGGCGGATGCCAAAGCGCACCTTCTGCCCGTTGCCGGCCTTCGGATTGACCAATGGCAGGCTGTGTCCGCCGCAATCAAGAACCGCCCGGTTGTCCGTGATCACACCGTCCAGCAGGTTCATCGGCGGCGTCCCGACCGACCGCGCAACAAAGGTGTCCAGGGGCCGGGTGTAGATTTCCTCCGGCGTCCCCACCTGAACCAGCCTGCCCTGACGCAGAACGCCGATCTTGTCGCCCATCGACATGGCTTCGACCTGATCGTGTGTCACAAAGACAAAAGTGGCCCCCAGATCATGGTGCAGCTTCTTCAGCTCGACCCGCAGCACGTCGCGCAGGTTGGCATCCAGGGCGCTCAGCGGTTCATCCATCAGGAAAACGCGCGGCTGGCGCACGATGGCCCGCCCGATCGAGACCCGCTGCATCTCGCCGCCGGACAGCCGTTCCACCTTGCGGTCAAGCAAGCGAGTGATCTGCAGGGTCTCTGCGGCCCGCTCGACGCGGGCCTTGATTTCGGCGGCCGTCAGGTTGTGGGTGCGGGACTTCAGCGGAAACTCGAGGTTTCCCCGGACCGTGAGGCGCGGGTAAAGCGAGTATTGCTGCAACACCAGCGCCACGTCGCGTTCCGCGGCATTCCACCGTGTCGCGTCCTGTCCTTCGATGATCACCTTGCCCGCGTCAGGTTTTTCCAGCCCGGCGATGACCCGCAGGGTGGTGGTCTTGCCCGCCCCGGTCTGTCCCAGCAACACGAAGAATTCGCCGTCCTTGATGTCGAAGTCCACGCCGCGCAGCGCGGTATTCGCCCCGAACTTCTTGGTGATGCCTTGCAGTGCGATATCTGCCATCAGGGCGCCTCCCTCAGGTTAAGCTCAGACTGCTTGTCAAAGAAGTGCGCCTGTGTCGGTTCAAGGCCGACCCAGACGTCCTGGCCCTCACCCGAGGCAAAGCCGCTTTCGGTGCGGGCGCGCAGCACCGTGTCGCCCAGCCGCACATCGACGATATCGTGACTGCCCAGCGGTTCGATGTTGGTGGTGACGGCCGGGGCATAGCCCGGCGCCTGCTCCAGTTTCAGCAACACGGCCTCGGGCCGGATGCCCAGGGACACCGCGTGGCCGGTCTTGCGGACCTTGGCCAGCACGTCCTCCTCAAAGGCGAACCCGGCATCAGCGCCACTCAGCCGGACTTCCCTGCCGTTGATCTGGACGTCCGAGATGTTCATCACCGGAGAGCCGACAAACTTGGCCACGAAGAGGTTGGACGGATGCAGGTAAACCGCATCCGGCGCGCCGATCTGCTGCAGGATCCCGTCGTGCAGGATGACGATCCGGTCGGCAAGGCTCATCGCTTCGATCTGGTCATGGGTGACATAGACCGAGGTGGACCCGCGCGCGATATGCAGCCGCTTTATCTCGGCCCGCATCTGTTCGCGCAGCTTGGCGTCCAGCACCCCCAGCGGCTCATCCATCAGCAGGGCCTGCGGACGCCGCACCAGTGCACGCCCGATGGCCACACGCTGCATGTCGCCCCCCGACAGGGCCGAAGGCTTGCGGTCCAGGTGTTCGGTGATCTGCAGGCTGTCCGCGACCTCCTTGACGGCCTTGTCACGCTCGGCGGCATTCACCCGCACGGCCCGCAGCGGAAAGGAGATGTTCTCGCGGACCGTCATGTGCGGATACAGCGAAAAAGACTGAAAGACGAAGGCGATGTCGCGATCCGCCGCCTTCTTGTCCTGCACTTCCTTGCCATCGATCAGGATCTTGCCGTCGGTGACGGTCTCCAGCCCCGCAATCGCGCGAAGGGCCGTGGTCTTGCCGCCGCCGGACTGGCCCAGCATGACCACGAACTCGCCGTTCTCGATCACGAGGTTGAGGTCCTTCAGCACCTGGTTCGGGCCAAAGTACTTCTGCACGTTGCGCATCTCGATCTGCGCCATCAGACGATGCCCCCGTCCTTGTAGGTGCCTTTTTCGCGCGGACCGTCGGGATGATCCCCGTCCAGCTCCAGTACGTCGAACGCGTCGTCGATGGGGTCGTCTTCCGGCTCGGGATCGGGCGCGATCTTGGAGGTGACGAGAAAGGCGATCAGGCCGACCAGTGTCAGCGTCACACCGTATTGGTGCAGGAACAGGCTCCACGGCTGGCAGAGGGCGATGATGCCAAAGATCATCAGGCTTTGCGCGCCGGGGGCGAGAAAGCGTTGGTTCAGGGAACGGAAGGTCATTTGCGGATCGCTCCGAAGGACATGCCGCGCAGCAGGTGGTTGCGCAAAAGGAAGGTGAAGATGGCCACCGGGATCAGGAACAGCAATGTGCCCGAGGCGATGACAGTCCAGTCCGGAAGGCCGGACCCCACCTGTGACGGAATATAGGGCGGTGCCGTCTGGGCGTTGCGGTTGGTCATGATCAGCGCAAAGGCGTATTCATTCCAGGCGGTGATGAAACAGAAGACCGCCGTCGCCGCCATGCCGGTCAGGGCCTCGGGCACCACGACCTTGAAGAAGGCCTGCATCCGCGTGTAGCCGTCGACCAGCGCCGCCTCTTCGTACTCCTTGGGGATCTCGTCGATGAAGCCTTTCATGATCCACACCGCGAAACTGAGGTTGAAAGCGGTGTAGAGGATGATCAGCCCCAGATGCGTGTCATTCAGTCCGACGACCCGGTACATCAGGAACATCGGGATCGCGACGACCACAGGGGGCAGCATCCGCGTCGACAGGATGAAGAACAGCCAATCGTCCTCTCCCTTGACCTTGAACCGGCTGAACCCATAGGCGGTCAGCGTGCCCATCGACACCGCGAGGATGGTCGAGATGATCGAGACGATCAGCGAGTTCTTGAACCGGTCGCCATAGCCGGACGACCGCACCTCGCCCGTCTTGCCGTTGCGCACGACCTTTTCGCCACCGTCGAACACCATCTGCTCCCACCAGGGGGCGGCATCGTATTCTTCCTTGCTGGGTTGGTCGCGCAGTTGCGAGCGCCGGGTGAACAGTTTGACAAAGGGCGCGACAGTGGGTTCGAACACCACCGTCGGCGGGATCGTCGTTGCCAGGTTGCGGGGCTTGAACGCGGTTGCGGTGATCCAGTAGATCGGCGTCAACATGATGATCACCGCGACGAACACGGCCACGATCGCGGCCCGGTTCGTCCATTTCTCGCGGGGGGTCCTTACACCGGCCATCTTAGCGGGCCTTCACTTTGTTGAGGTATTTCACATAGATATTGGTGATCGCCACCACCATGATCAGGACAATATAGGCAAAGGCCGAGGACATGCCGGTCTGCCATTCCTGAAACGCCATCTTGTACAGCCGGATCGCGATCAACTCGGTTGTCGGTTGTGAGGACAGGACATAGGCCAGATCGAAGGTCTTGAACGCTTCCATCGTGCGAAAGATGATGGCAATCATCACGATTGGCGCAACCAAAGGCAGGGTGATGCGAAAGAAGGTGTAGATGCTGCCGGCGCGATCAATCTCGGCCGCCTCGTAAAGGTGCTTTGGCACGGCAGAAAGACCCGCGAGAGACAGGAGCATCACAAACGGCGACCACATCCAGATATCGACGATGGCAATCGCCCAGAGCGCCATGTCCGGATCGGCCAGCCATTCGAATTTACCAAGGCCGAGGAAGTAATTGATGATCCCGAAGTTCGGGTCATACAGCAGTTTCCAGAACAGCCCCACAACCGCCATCGACAGCATCATCGGCAGCAGCAGCAGCGTGGTGATCAGACCCTTTGCGGGGATCGCGCGGTTCAGCAGCATGGCCAGGCCAAATCCCACGATCACCTGCCCGGTGACAGAGATCAGCACGTATTTGGCGGTGATCGAAAAGTTCTTCCAGATAAACGGATCACTCAGAAGGTCGCGGTAGTTCTGCAGGCCGACCCAGTTTGCGGGCGCACGGGTCGAGGCGCGGAAGTCGGTGAAGGAATAGCCCAGCGAGTAGAGCAGCGGGAAGATGTTGAAGATGATCAGGAATGCAATCGTCGGAATGATGAAGAGGTTCCTGATCGCCAGATCACTCAGACCGCGTGCCGCAGCAGGCGAATTGGGATCCAGTCGAGTCATGACGTCGGCCACGGGCTGGCTTCCTTCGGAATGGAGTGTAGGGAAAGGAAGGGGCGCCGCAGCGCCCCTTTCTCGAACGGTCGCGTAAGGCCTTTACTGGCCCCGGCCGTATTTCGCGAAGGTTGCCTTCCAGTCGGCGGCAAGCGCATCCAGGGTTTCCTGTGCCGTCCCCTCATCGCCCACGATGAACGGGTACAGGCGCTGGTTGGCCGAGGTCAGAAGCTCTGCGAATTCCGGCACCGCCCAGAAGTCCTTGACCACGAACATGGTCTGGTAAAAGGCCTCGTTATAGGGGGTTGCCTGACGGAACTCGTCGCTTTCCAGGGTTTCGGCGTGGGCGGTATAGCCGCCCAGTTCGGCCCAGCGTTGTTGAACTTCAGGCTGGATGAACCATTCCAGAAACTCCAGAGACATCTCCTGATTGTCGGAATAGCTGACAATCGAAATCCCCTGCCCGCCCAAGGCCGCGTGCTTTGCGCCGGTCGGACCGGCCGGGTTCGAGAAGAAACCGGTGCTGGCCGCGTTCGGGTTTGTCGCTTCGTTCAGAAGTGCGGGGAAGAAGGCGAAGTAGTTCATCGACATCGCCACGAGGTCTTCGGTGATGGCCTGGTTGTTCTCCACGAAGAAGGTCTTGGCCCAGCCCGGAGGCGTAAAGCCGTAAAGCTTCTTGTAGTTCTCCAGTGCCGCGACCGCTTCGGGCGAATTGACATAGCCGTCAACTTCGAAGGTCTCGAAATTGCCCAGTTCCGCACCGTAAGAGAAGATCGCGTTTTCGACCCCCATGACCATCGCATCATAGCTGTTGTCGGTATAGATCGCGATGCCATAGCGGTCTTCATCCGGACGGTGAAAGAATTCCGCAATGTCGGTCAGCTGTGCCCATGTCTCGGGCGGCGCCAGATCATAGCCGTATTTTTCCTTGAACGCGGACATTTCCGCGGGGTCTTCGAACCAGTCCTTGCGATAGGACCAGCCGACCGCGTCGCCCTCGGCCGGGATCGCCCAGTACTTGCCGGAATCGCTGGGGTATTCGGCATAATACTTGACCGTCGCGGGGGCCATGATTTCGGCCACGTTGTGCTCGGCGAAGAAGTCGCTCAGATCGACGTAATGGCCGCCCTCAGAGGCTGCACCCAGCCACTGGCTGTCGCCGACAATCATGTCATAGGCGCTGCCGCGGGCGTTGAACTCGGTAAAGGCCTTGGTCTGGAAATCCGACCAGGGGGTGGTTTCCACCGTAACCGAAATCCCGGTTTCCTCCTCGTACTCGTTCACAAGCTCCTGCAGGTAGTTCGCCGGGTCCCATTCGGCCCAGAAGATCACCAGATCCTCTGCCAGGGCGGATGTGGCGGTAAGCGCGCTCAGCGCCACGCCGCACAGCATCCTGTTGAGTGTCGTTGTCATTTCCCATTCCTCCCAGATTAGGTTCGATTCCGCCCTTCAAGCGTCAATGCGATCGCAGTTCTTTCGACCACGTCCCGCGGAAAGCCGCAAAAGCCGTTCATACGCTCTTTTTGGTAATACCAGTTGGAGAAGTCTGTCAAGCGATTGTTTGGCCGGTCCCGGATGCGGAATTCGCAAAGAAATTGGACGATATGTTCTGGTATCAAGCCGATTCTGTCTGTAACAATTCGCAGGGCAGTGCGGGCTCTCCCCGCAAGCTGAAACGGTAATATGCGGGAAAACCTCTGAATCTGGCCCGACCAGTTGGGGGTCTCGACAGCAACGAAGGGCAGTTCTTTGATTTACCTCGTTGGAACACAGGACACCAAGGCGGCGGAACTGGCCTATCTGCGCGCGCTGCTTGCCGCCGGGGGCGCAGATTTTCTCGTCGTGGACGTCAGCACCGGTCCCACCGAAACTGCCGTCGACATCTCTGCAAGAGATATCGCGGCCTGTCATCCAGAGGGGGCCGATGCGGTTCTGGGATTGCGCGACCGGGGCCGGGCCGTTGCGGCAATGGCCGCTGCCTTCGCCGCCTACTGCACCGCCCACAAGGACCGGATCACCGCAATCATCGGGATCGGCGGCGGCGGCGGCACCTCGATCATCGCGCCGGGAATGCGGCAGCTGCCCTATGGCGTTCCCAAGATCCTCGTATCGACCCTGGCATCGGGGGATGTCGGCCCTTACGTCGGCACCAGTGACATCATCATGATGCCTTCCGTGACCGATCTGGCGGGCCTGAACCGGATCAGCCGCCATATCCTGCACAATGCCGCGCAGGCACTCCTGGGCATGTCCGCGCATCCCTATGCCGCGCCCGGGGACAGCACCCCCAGCATCGGGCTGAGCATGTTCGGCGTGACCACCCCTTGCGTCACCCAGATCACCGCGCAACTGGCCGACCGTCTGGATTGCGTCGTGTTCCATGCCACCGGCACCGGCGGGCGCAGCATGGAAAACCTGCTGGGCGAAGGCATGCTCGACGGATTGATCGACATGACCACCACCGAGATCGCGGATGAAGTGGTGGGGGGCGTCCTCTCCGCCGGTCCGACGCGCCTTGATGCGGTCATCGCCAGCGGCAAGCCCTACGTGGGATCGGTCGGCGCGCTCGACATGGTCAATTTCTGGGCCCCCGATACGGTGCCGGAAAAATTCGGGGGCCGGCTGTTTTATTACCACAACGACAACGTCACGCTGATGCGCACAACCGCCGCAGAATGTGAACGGATCGGGCAATGGCTGGCCGACAAGCTGAACCGCACCACGGGTCCGGTCCGCCTGCTGTTGCCCGAAAAGGGTATCTCGGCGCTTGACATCGAAGGCGGCGCCTTCTGGGACCCGGCGGCTGACGCCGCTCTCTTCGACGCCATCGAAGGCCTGCTGGACTGCACCGACCTGCGCCAGATCACGCGGCTACCGCTTCACATCAACGACCCCGCCTTTTCCGCCGCAGCGGCGGACACCTACCTGAAGATTTCATAGGACATCCCATGCCAGCCATTCCCCGCGCCCAAATCCTCAAGACGCTGAACGCCCTGATCGCCGAGGGGCGCCCGATCATCGGCGGCGGCGCGGGCACCGGTATCTCCGCCAAGTCCGAAGAGGCCGGTGGCATCGACCTGATCGTGATCTACAACTCCGGTCGCTATCGCATGGCCGGGCGCGGCTCCTCCGCGGGGTTGCTGGCCTATGGCAACGCCAATGAAATCGTCAAGGAAATGGCGGTCGAGGTTCTGCCGGTGGTGAAACACACCCCAGTCCTTGCGGGCGTGAACGGCACCGATCCCTTCATCCTGATGCCGCAGTTCCTGGCCGAGCTGAAGGCCATGGGCTTTTCCGGTGTCCAGAATTTCCCCACCGTCGGCCTGTTTGACGGCACCATGCGGCAAAGCTTCGAGGAAACCGGCATGGGCTTCGGGCTCGAGGTCGACATGATCGCCCAGGCCCATGCCATCGACCTGCTGACCACGCCCTATGTGTTCAACCCCGACGAGGCCAAGGCAATGACACAGGCGGGTGCGGACATCGTGGTGGCCCACATGGGTGTGACGACGGGGGGCAGCATCGGCGCGACCTCGGCCAAGAGCCTCGACGATTGCGTGGCCGAGATCGACGCCATTGCAGAGGCCGCCCGCTCCATCCGCGAGGATGTGATCGTGATCTGTCACGGCGGCCCGATTTCGATGCCCGACGACGCCGCCTTTGTCCTGCAAAACTGTGCGCGGTGCGACGGGTTTTACGGCGCCAGCAGCGCCGAACGCCTGCCAACGGAAATCGCGATCCGCGATCAGATCAGGCGGTTCAAGGACATCACTGCAACGACCGACAGCAAGGAAGGCCAGGCATGAGCGCGATGGACAAGTATTTCGTGAATCCCGAAGACGTGGACAATTTCGGCTTCGACTGGGGCCGCCTGGCGCTGACCTGCGCGCCCGAGGTCAACGGCGCCACCCAGTTTTCGGCCGGGGTTGTCTTTGTGCCACCCGGACAGGGCCACAGCCGCCACAATCATCCCGGCGCGGAAGAGATCATCTTTTTCGTCAAGGGCACCGGCGAACAGATGGTCGAGGATGAAAACGGCACACCCGAGGTGCGCGAAGTCAGTGCCGGGTGCACCGTTTTCATCCCCGAAAGCCGCTTTCACGCGACCCAGAACACCGGCTCCGAACCGATGGAGATCTTCGTGGTCTATTCTCCGACAGGTCCGGAAAAGGTCCTGCGCGAGGCACCCGACTTTCACCTGATCCCCGCACAAGAGGTTGGCAAAGACTGAAATGACCGAGCTGAACTACGATTTCGACCACCTCGACAGCCTGATGGATGACGCGGGCCTCGATGCCCTGCTTGTCACCTCCAAGCACAACGTCCAGTATTTGTTGGGCGGCTATCGGTTCATCTTCTTTTCCGCGATGGATGCCATCGGCCACGGGCGCTATCTGCCGGTGGTGATCTACATCAAGGGAAAGAAAGACCAGACGGCCTATGTCGCCAACACCATGGAGAAAGGGGAACACGCCAATGACCCATTCTGGGTGCCGCACTTCTATCCCATGTCATGGGGCAGCGTCGACAGCATCAATCAGGCCATCGCACACCTTGAAAAGATCGGTTTCACCACCGGGCGCATCGGGGTCGAGCCTTCCTTCCTGCCGTCGGACTCGCAGGATGTCCTGCGCGAGGCGATGCCCAATTCCGCGTTTGTGAATGCCACATCGGTTCTGGAAAACCTGCGCGCGGTCAAGACACCCGCCGAACTGGCCCTGCTGCGCGAAGCGTCAGAGCGGATCACCGATGCGATGCAGGCCACCATCGCCGCATCCGGCGCGGGCGACACCAAACACCAGATCATCGAGCGGCTGCGGCAGGAGGAAACCAGCCGGGGGCTGGAATTCGACTATTGCCTGCTCACCCTCGGCGCCAGTCACAACCGGGCCGGGTCTGATCAGGTCTGGAAGGAAGGCGAGGTCCTGTCGATCGATTCAGGCGGCAACCTTCAGGGGTATATCGGCGACATCTGCCGCATGGGCGTCCTGGGGGAGCCGGACGCCGAACTGACTGACCTTCTTGGAGAAATCGAAGAAATCCAGCAGGCCGCCTTTGCCGAGATCAAGGCCGGGGCGCCGGGTGCTGCGGCGATTGCCGCCGGAGAAGCCGCCCTCGCGCGGCAACCCAACCGCGAATACACGGATTTTTTTGGCCATGGCATGGGGCTGGTCAGCCACGAAGCGCCCTTCCTTCTGACCAATCATCCCGTCGCCTACGAAGGCCGCGACGCGGACAAGCCGCTCAAGGCCGGGATGGTCCTGTCCATCGAAACACACATGCAGCATCCCGAACGCGGCTTCATCAAACTCGAGGACACATTGACCGTGACCGAAACAGGGTATGAGATGTTCGGAACGCGCGGACGCGGCTGGAACCGGGGCGGCACCGCCTGTTAGACGCCCCCTGCCCTCTTCGCCCGAGAAAACGGGGCTATGATGGATCGTCGCTGAGTGCGGTCAGCGTGGCGACATGGCGGGCCAGATCGCTGCGGGAATGCAGGATGTCGACGATGATCACTTCGTCAGGCCGATCTAGGGGCTGTTGACGTTCATTTGAGGTGAATGATTGTAGCAGCCAACGAGATGAATGCCTTGAAGCTCAGGTCTGTTTTACAAGAACGCATCGCTATCCCTCTGTTTTCCTTCAGTTTGCCGAAG
>JAXMNQ010000077.1:0-20086 GCA_034670345.1 Paracoccaceae bacterium
TCCGTCCCCGCCGTCCGCCATCGTCATCTCCTTCTGAATGCTCAGAAGAAAACTCGCCCCTCGGGCAGCGCGCTGGAACCGCGAAAATCAATGGGGCCGAGGCGGCGCATACACCGCACCTATGGCGCCCGTCGGGTCTGGCGGGACGTGCTCGAGGACGGGCTGGCCTGCGGGCTGCACCGGATCGAGCGCCTCATGCGGCAGAACGCCATGAGAGCCCGACCGAAGCGCCGTAGGACGCCCAAGGATGATGGCGAGCGCTCGGTCATCGCCGACAACATCCTCGACCGGGACTTCCAGGCGGACCGGCCGAACCAGAAGTGGCTGGCCGACTTCACCTACATCTGGACCGCAGAGGGCTGGCTCTACGTCTCGGTCGTGCTCGACCTCTTCTCCCGGCGCGTCGTCGGCTGGTCGATGAAGGCGGACCGGGACGCTTCGCTGGTTATGGATGCCCTGATGATGGCGGTCTGGCGGCGCGGCAAGGCTGACGCGCTGCTCCACCATTCCGACCAGGGATCGCAATATACCAGCGAGCAGTTCCAACGCCTGCTGCTCGACAACGGCATCACCTGCTCCATGAGCCGGGCCGGCAATGTCTGGGACAACTCGGCGATGGAGAGCTTCTTCTCATCGCTGAAGACCGAGCGGACGGCCCGCAAGGTCTACCGCACCCGCAACGCAGCACGCGCAGATGTCTTCGATTGTGAGTGCTTCTACAATCCCAGACGACGCCACTCGAAATTGGGCTATTTGAGCCCCATGGCGTTCGAGGACCGAGCTATGCAAACCTAACCCGGTGTCCACGAAACCGGCAGCAGCTCAAGCAGCCGACTCAGGCCGCATTCGACGTCCTGCTGGACGAGCTCTTCGAGCTGGGCGTGATCGGCAAGATCCCGGCACCGGGCTCGGAGCGTGCCCGCTACTGCTTGCGCTCGCGGCAGGTCGCAGCCATGCTCGGTTCCTACGAGGACATCGTTCGTGCCCTCGACGACCTGAGCAAGAAGGACCCGGCCGTATCTTATGACCGGGGCACCTACCGTCGTCCCTACCAGGCTTCCGTCCAGGACCCGAAGAGCAAGAGACTGGCCTATTCGCCCTTGACCGATCTGCAGATCGAAACCCTCTTCGACGACGCGGATACAAGCTCGCGTATCGTCTGCGGCCTTCCCATCCTGGGCCTCGACAAGATTGCCCCGGCCCTGAAGCGGATCCACGAGGAAGGTCAGCTCCCCATCGACCGCAAGGACCGACGGATCGAATTTGTCGCGACCGACGAGACCAAGGCCTTCACCGCGGCTATCTCGAAACCGAAGCCTGCAAATGGCCTGCGCTTGGTTTTCCATACGCCGGCCTCCGCCGAAGAGGCTCGGAGTGTCCTGTCTTGGCTCGAGAAGGGGCAGAGCCCGCTGCTCGACGGCCATGTGCGGCCGGTGGTTCTGCTCGATGCGCGCGACCCGGAGATGAGGGGGCTTGCCTGGCGCCGGCGCGACCAGGCCGTCTTCCTGCGACCATGGGCGTCCGAGATGGTCCGGGTGCATCTTCATGCCATCGAGGCGACTCCGCTCGACACACCCGATGACCGGCGGCGCATTCTCGCTGCGACGGGCGGCATCCCCTCGAAGACCGTGGAGTTGATCGACGCCATCCTGCAATCCGATGACCGTGACGGCACCTTCGCTGCCTGGGAATGCTCCGTCGATCCGCGGAGGGACATTTCTTCGGACGACCTGGCAGGTGTCATTTCCGTGATCGATGACGCGAAGGAGGGGGATTACGAAGCCCTCGACGACATCCTGCAGGGCGAGTTCGGGAAGGATCTCGTGACATTGGCGCCGGACCTTGTCGCAACCGCGCTTCTGTCTCTCTGGTCACCCGAGCAACGCATCATACGAAAGTCGGCGCTCGGCCTTCTCGTGGAGGGCGCAGGCACTTGAAAGCCCGCGCAGCGGCTCCGCCGATGGTGTCGCTGCGCGCCTGACCTGCCTCCCCCCCGAGGCTCTCTCGTTCATTCTCGAACGAGCCGATCTCAGATCTCGGAAGCGATAGGAAGGTGGGATCGTAACAGCGGTTACTATGCATCCTCGACGAGGGCATTTTCCCGCCACCGCCTTCGAACAGCAACGGCACGGATGCTCCACTGCTGCGCGCCGCAGCAAAGCACCCGTTTCGCAACTGTCCGAAGACGGCATTGGTCGTGCTGCCGAACCCGGGCTGCGACAGCTACCCTGCGCCGGAGAAACCGGCGCAGGGTGTTGGCTTGGGGGCCCACGTGTTCGCCCTGTGTCGCGTTCTTCCCGATCTCCGCCGTCGAAGATCTTCAGCTTGATCGCAATGCCCGCGAGCAGCGCCAGCATCACGCCGGTGGTGATCATGCGGACTGCCCTCTGCATGGCCGTGCGGCGCACCAGCCGGATACGATTTTGTGGTAAGTCATCGTGGCTTGGTCTCGCTGGATATCTCGAGGCAAACCATAAGATCGCGATGTTTCTCGGAGTGCATGTTCGCCAGTCGCCGGCTTCGTCGGTTCCGAATACTGTTCGCGTGGATCTCTGCAACCTGTTCGGCGATGTAGTGGGACTTCACGATCTCCGTGCTGGCATGATGCGCTGCCGGCTTGGCAAGTTCAATTCCGTCCACACCGTGATGGGCGATCGCGTCCGAGTAGAGCATGACGCGAAGCGTCGTGAAGCTGTTGCCCGTGAGGGCTTGGAAGACGCGTGGGACGTATGTTGCAGCGGCCGGATGTCCGTTGGCCAGCACGAAAAGTTGGCGCCTATCCCGGATCAGCTGTTCCCTGAGGGTGGCGAGCATGGGTCTTTTGGATTTCAGTCCGGATCACCCATTCGTCATGTCTCCAGAACAGGGTCTCACCGAATGCGAGCTGGGCGGAGGCGTTGCGAAGCGGCGCATTCCCAAAGATCGCAAGGATGGCCGCTCCATTGCGCATCTGGTGCCGCTTTCTGGTGCGCTCCTCGGCCTCGACGCCAGCAAGGAGCGCCTCGGCCATGTCGAGGATCCGATCCGTCGAATTCCCGGTCCCCGCGAGGGCGAAGAACTTGAGCGCGCGCTGACCGTTTTCCCGGGCCTCGTAGTCCCGACGGTAATTGCCGAGATGCCGCGTGATCTCGGTAGACGCGCCGCTGTACCTGGAAAACAGCAGGAGCGCATCAGCCGTGGCGCGCATGCTCGCCCATCGCAGTCCCTCGGGCCGCGGCAAGAGGCGCGCCTTCAGATCGGCAAGGTATGCGTCTATTCCATGCAGGCTAAGCACTGCATCGAGATTGTGCTGCGCCGCTGACCAAGCGTATTGACAGAGCTTCTCACGCATTCTCAACACCATGCTGCGAGCGGGCACCTGCATGCCCGGTTCTTGACCCGGCAATCCGTCAGCTGCCCGGCGCAACTCGCGCTGGTATTCAGAAGGGAGATCCCCGGGCGCGATGGAAACAGAACGTTTTTTCGGCGGGTGTGGTGCATCAGTGACGGGGAAGGGCTCTCGTCGATTGCAGAGGTGCTGCGGACTTACTGATGACAACGTAGGGTCCGGAAGCGCGATAATTACTCGTCGACTTCGATATCGGCTCGTTCCTTGTCCTGCCTGGTTACCCCTTGCGCGTAAACGTATGACTGCAATGCGGGCTGCGACCGCAGCGTCAATGCTGGCTTCTGGATGACTCCTTTGGGCCGCAGGCAACGCGTAGCGCATTTATCCAATGGCAGGTTCTACGTAGCTAACCTCGGTCCGTTTGGGCTCAGGTAGGCGGGTGGGAAATTTGCCGTGCGAAGCAAGTCTGTCGAAAAAACTTCTTCGCCCTCAGAAACTTCAGCCAATGTTCCTTGCATCCAAAGGCACAGACTGCGCCGAAACCCTGCGAAAGGAACCACACAATTTTCCCGGCACCGATCTCGCGCCCTCTCTGAAGGGGTGCCCGACACTGCGGTCGAAATCGAAAACGGATCTCCGACCCTCCCTGACCCCGGGACGATACCCGGAACCAAGAAACCCAAGGAGGATCCATGTTTCACACGAAATTCAATCACGGCGCGGAGTGCCGCGTCAGTCCGAGCGGAGAACTGGCCCTGCGAACCTTCTTCTCGGGGCATGATGAGGCGCTCGGCCATGCCGCCGTCCTGCTGGCAGGTCGTCGAGGCGTGCGGCTGGTCAACGCTATCCGCAACGGGCTGGACCAGCCAGGACGGATAGCCCGCCGGGTGCAACGCCTGCTTGTCGAACTACGCCGCATCCTGTTCCTCGACTATGGATACAACGAAGAATGGGACGACACAGGCAGCATCGCGATGATGGAATCCTACGATCCCGTCGTGCCGGAGATCTGCCTGCTGGCGGATGGTCTCGATGAAGCACTGCACGCGGCCGGGATCGTCAGAGCCGCGGACGAGCGCGCTGCCTGAAGCCCGACCCTGCACCGCCGCGAAACGCCTGCGGCGGTGCGAGACAGGAGCTGGTAAGAAACCTCTCGGCCGGCACATTTCTCCTTCGTGTTCGTAATGAACGGCCAATTTCCTTTTTGCCAGCGCCCGAGGCCAGCTTTTGCAAACAATCGAAAGGAGCTTTTCTAACCCAACCCGTCTCCCGCAACGCACGGAACATGACGCCGAAGAATAGGCACACCACCACCGTTTCCGCACCGCATGAAAGGGAGAACATCATGCTCAACACCACCACCCTCGACCCCGCCGGGGCGCGTCTCGGCGCCGCCTACGCGGTGGAGCTGCACCTACGCCGCCACGGGGCGAGTCTCTGCGACCTGCTCGACGCGCTCGACGATCCGGCCGGCTTCGCTGCGCTCTGTGACCTGCATGGAGCATTCGGACAGCCGTTTCCGGATACAGATGCCATCGAGACCGCCCTGCGCGACATCCTCCGCATCCTGGCAGACCAGACACCGTCGTCGCTCGACCGGATCGGTCATGAACGAGGTCTGCCGGCCTCCGACATGACCCTCTGGCACGGCGCGCGGGTCAGCGAATTCCTCGCGCGGTTCCGTCATGCCGATTGAGTCCGGGGCACGCTGTGTTCTTCAGTTGGCGCGCAAGCGCCGTCTGAGCGTATATCCTGATGAGTTCGGGATGGAGAATGACATCTGCGATGTGACGTTGTGGATCATCGAAAAGTACAAACCGTCTTGTGTTCATGTTTGGGTGGACCGGCATTACACAAATGTTGGCCGGGATATCGCAGGCGTCACCGTCATGACCTCGCCAAGCCATCCTGCACCGCTGACTGAAGCGGCGTACGAAGCGTTCCGGGCGCTCGGCTACGGGATCAACGATACCGGCGCCGACATTTACGGCCACCAATTCTGCGACGGACATCACTCGAGGCACGAGCGATTGCGCGCTTATGGGCGGATCGAAACAGCCATCAAGGCGTCGCGGGCGCAGAAATGAAAGAAGATCGTCGAACGCTTCAATATCGGTGGTCGACGGTCACCCCCTCCCGCAGGCATGTATAGAAAAATGGATGCTTGTTACGAGGGGACCGCCATGGTTACCCATGGAGTTAAAATATGACGCTGCCGACATGACCGAAAAACGCGAAGTCACTCTTGAGCGTCTAAGGTCTATGCGGTGGGGCGCGCGGTTGGTATCGGTTTCGATCAGAAAGCGCAGCAACGCCATGATCAGCGCGGCATCATCAAGATCCTGTATCTCGGCGCGCACATTGATCCCGGCGAGCCGGCAGGCCGCGAGGCGTCGGCGGCCGGCGAAAATCTCGTAATCGCTGGGCTTTGCAGGATGCGGCCGCACCAGGATCGGCACCTTTTGCCCGGCCTTGCGCAGGCTTTCAGCCAGGGTCTTGATCTCGGCCTGGCTGACATCGAGGCGATCGGCGAGCCCGCCGACATGAACCAGGCCCGGGTCGAGTTCAGCGATCCGGCCTGCCACCGGGCCGGTGTTGGCAGCTGCCACCCGTCCTTCCTGGATTTCGCGGCCAGGTCCCGCAGGGAGCTTTTTCGTGCCGCCATGGGGCGTTCCTTGTCTGGGCGCGGGGGCCGCGTCAGCGACCGGCCTGCGGATCGGCTTGATTCATGACTTGGCACACTTCCGGCATCACGGCCCTGGAGACCGACGCGCAGACGACTTGGGCAGCCGAACGCTTTTCGTGCGCCTCCGCTCCACGGCGAGGGGGCGTGATTGACCGTTGGCTTCTTCGACCGGCTGAGGGGACACGTCGCCGGCCTGGCAGAGACATTCCTGAAGCCGCACTTCGGCGGTCTTGCTGATACGCCCCAAGCGACGATGCAGGCGTGCGCTTCCCTCTTCAGGCAAAAGGAAGCGCCGCCTCATACTGAAGCGGGTCGGGATATCGAGCTTGGCTTCGGCCATCTCGACGGCTTGGGAAATTGCGAGTTCATGCGGTGCGGGACCCTCAGTTTCGATCGGACCGCCCCAGGCGATATCGAGGAATTTCCGGCCGGCCATGGACCGGGTGTTCACGACAAGTCCCGGCCGCGCAGTCGACTTGGTGACCCCGGCACGCCGGCTCGGCAGAGCGCAGACTACAAGATCCCCCGCCACGAGCTGGAGCGGGCGACAGCCCGGGTCCGGGACAACCGGTTCGCCATCACCCGCAGACACGTCTCCGGTTGCCTCCGCAGTCTCCGCGTTTTTTAGTTTGGCGGCGGCAACGACAAACGGGTTGTCGTCGACCAAGATCAAAAGATGCTCAAGGACCGCCGTGGCCTCCTCGCTGGCTGGCATCGTGAGGGAGTGCTGCCGGCTGAGCGTGATGACTTGGGATGCAACTTCTTTCTCATCGAGTGCGCTGCATTCATTCCAATGATAGGCCGCAGGCGCTTTGCGGCCGGAGATGGCGGCCTCGAACACGATCTCGTCGGTCTCGGAGTCCCGGAGTTGAACGGCCGAGATCTCCCGGCGATCGGTCAAGGCCACCTCGACATCGAGAGCCGTCTGTAGGGCGGTGCGGTTGCCCACAATGATCGGAAAACCGAACCGTTTGTCGGTCCCAATCTCGATACCGTAATCGACGGAGTCGAGCAGTGCTTTCAACTCGAGGAGACCATGGTCCGAATAGTGCCGGTCAATGGTCGTGCCCTCGAGATGGCCGAGGATCCTCTGGCGCGTGCCGGTATCGATACCGAGTCCCAATAGCTTTGAGGACAGCGTGCGCCGCATGGCATAGATGTCTTCGCGCGGATCGTGGAGCTTCAAGGTCTTCAGGAGGTTTCGCAGGCGATCGCCGAATATCTGGGACCGTCGGCCGTGACTTTTGTCGGGCTGGATCTCCGGGAAGAGCCAAGTCTCGCCATCCCTTCGTTTTGCCACGACCCATTCGCGGAACCCGAGATCGAGAAGGATCTGCGGGATGGGCAGGACGCGCCGCGATTGCTCGTTCTTCAGGACCGCATCCTCCTCCTCACCGACGAAGAGGCAGAGGATGCCATCTCGGCGCACGACGTCCGGCACCGCGGCCTGGAGGATCTCTTCGGGGCGGACGCCCATCGTGATCATGACGAGCGGGACCCAGTAGATCGCATCCCGAATAATGATGCGTTTGCGCGCGGTGGCCTTGCGGCTCCGCTGCTTCGGGCACGAGGTGCCGAGATAGATCGGCGAGCGCAAAAGACGCGACACGTGCTCGAGCGACCAAGACATGCGCCGCTTGGGGCGCGATACGCGTTTCGGGAGCTTGCAGGGTGTCGTCTGCGACTTGTGCCAGGCGCGCAACCGGCTCTTGAGTTGCGCGTGGGAGGGGACCAGGCGATCGTCGTCATCGACATCCCGTCCGACACGCTTCCGTCCGAGCGCGGCTCGGAATATGCGATTGAGCATGTCACGCTGGACGAAGAGGTATCGGTCGGTGAGCCTCGGAATCAGTTCCACCACGAGCCGGCGCCGCTTGTCGGGCATCGACAACGCGTCGAGGTTCATGACTTCCTCGAGCAGCTGATCGTCTTGGGCATCGGCGTCGCGGATCTCTTGCAGAGGGCACAGGTCCTTGCCGATCTTCTCATGTCTGTTCCGACCGTGGCCTTTTCCCCAGCCCTTCGGCAGCATCCATACCTGGAAGAGGAACTCGAAGGATTGCTCGAGCACGATCGACGCCACAGCCACGTCGCCGAAATACGCCAGAGCGACTTTCCCGATGACCCGGATTTTGTTCTCGACGGCTTGCGGGGCCTCTACGCAGGCTTTCTCGATCGCCTCCGACAGCAGCATTGGCGGCTTCATGGCCTCCCGGGTCGGCGTCAGCCCATGATCGATCAGGAGATCGCGCCCGACCTCAAGCGGGTCGTCGAAGTCCCGCTCCACGCGGGCGCTCAAGTCGTTCAGGCGGCGCAGGAGGGAAAGGATTTGCCTGGCAACCGCGGGGGCCTCGACAGTCTCTGGGTCGAGGCCGTTCTGCCGCGCAATGTCTCCTGCAAATGCGGACGCTACTGACCAGTCCCGGGCGCGCTGGGCATCCCGTATCTGGCCCGTCTCCGCTTCGATCCGGCGCAGACTGGCCTCGGAGCCGTCGACCGACAAGTCGCTTTCCTGCCGCGCGATCATCGCGGCCACGGCACGCCGCACCATCTCTTTCAGCATCGCCTGGACCCGGGCTTCGCTGACCGGGCTGTCCTGAAGTTCTTCGGGCACGTGTTTCTCTCCTGCCTCGACCGCGGAGAGCATGTCGGCCGACCGCTTTACCGCTTCGGCGAGGAGGTGGGTGCGTAGCGAAACCGACAGAAACGCGGGCGCGCCGAGACAGCGAATCTTTTCGGGCCAGCGCCGCCGGAAGTAGAAGATGCCGTTTCTGCGGACGAGATGAAGTCCCCATTTTCTCGACGGTTCTCGCGTCCTACACCGCGCACGATGTGAACCAGTTTGTGAACCACCATGACATGGAGATGGGAGGCTGGCCGCTTGATCAACGGCTATCCCATTGGGAAGTATGCGATTTTTTGAGGGCATTGGCTGCCCTTCCTGAACACGTATAGAACCATGTGCGTGGCCCCGGAGGCTGAATTTCGGCAGGTTCTTAAGGAAATCCGCACCTTCGGCTTTGCGGCGTAGGAGGATCAAGCCCGTGATCTGGTGCGCTGGCATCTGAATCGTTGTAGGACTGGGCGGTACCCCAATCATCCAGGCCACTCTACAATGCCAGACCGAGATCTCCTGCACGGGCGAACACTGCTGAGGCGCAAGGGGCAAGCCACTCGCTATTTGCTGGACACCAACGTCTGGCGATATGTCGTGGATGCCGGCGAGGAAAGTGGTCTCGTTAGTTTGGCCGGTTCGTCAAACGTTTCGATTCAAGTGTCTCCTGCAACTGTTAATGAAACGCTCCGTTTAAAGGATGTGGCGCTGATGCGCCGGATTGTGCGGCTACAGACCAAACCCTGTTTTGACAGGCTGTTGGCTGAAGCTTTTACCATGGGCGTCGAATTAATACTTGAGATTCAGCGTCTGCACCCTGAGTGGCTGCGGCGTCCTCCAGATCATCGACAATTCAAGAAGTGGTCCGTTTTTTGGAAGGAGAATTGGTGGAGGCGCGTCAGGAGCTCACCAGATAATGAGGCCAAACATCTTCGCCTCGTGGAAGGCGATTTGCTTGATATTGTGCGAGAAAACGTCAAGCAGCAGCGAGACGCTATGCGCAGAACTGGCCCCAGTCACAATAGCTTGCCGTTAGATGCTTGGCATGTAGAGGTTCCGCGTCCATTTGCCGGGTGGCGAGGCCTCAACCGTGTGGATGCTTGGAGGCTGGCTACGCTCATATCCCTTACAAACGGACTAATCGTTCACGAAAACGGAATGCGATCGATACTTGAGACCTACGTGGATTTGTCGAATGGCCTGCTGTCGTCTGAAGCTTGGCAAGTATTCTGGCTGTATGAGGCAGAAAGGGGAAACTTGGTTCGTTTCTGGCTTGAATGGCTTCATGAGTTTTCAGCCCAATTTAGAAAAACGACGGCAGGAACTCCGGGCGATACGCAACTATTTACCTACCTTCCCGATGCCGATGTTTTTGTTAGTGCCGACAAAGGTATTGTTCAAATCATCGAGGAAGTGAGGCCGTATTCACCTGTGGAGCTTGCCGGAGGCCTGTTGATTAAGGGGGGACGCGAAGGCGTTGCGGAGTTGCTCTCGGAATTGTCGTCCACATCACACCCTCCTTGATTTGGACAGCTCCCGCATTGACCGTATTTTGCTGGTCCAGATGTAGGAGTGCTCGCACGATCATGCGCCACATCTTGACGTCAGATGATTCGAGTGTTACCTATCAACTAAACAGGGGAGAGACTCATATGGCCGACAATGGTCTACAATTTGGCGCATTCGTCCGCCGCGAACGTGAGGCAAAGGAGATTGGATTGCGGGAGATGGCCAAGAAGATCGGGGTGAGCCCGACCTATCTCTCGAAGGTCGAGCGTGACGAGTTCACGCCGCCGACCGAGGACAAGGTCCGAGCGATTGCGCAGATCATCGAGTGCGACATTGACGAGTTGCTGGCCATGGCGGGACGGATGCCGTCCGACTTGGCTGACATCATCAAACGCAACCCCGTCGAAGTGTCGGCGCTTCTGCGGACCACCAGCGGCATGACACGCGACGAAATCGCCCGGCTGGCAGAAGGCGCGAAAAAGGCCAGAGGCGAGTGAAACCATGGGGCATGGCCCCCACGATGCATATGAAGGATGACTGATGAGCCGATTTGTTCCCTATCTTGCCGACGAGGCCATCGAGCGCGACTCGGTATCCCTGATCAAGGAATTTGAGCATGCACGGGGCGTTGCGATCGAGCCGCCAATCCCGATCGAGGACATCTTGGAAAAGCACCTCAAGCTCCGGATCGAGTTCGACGACCTTCACGCCCGCCACAACGTGCCTCGGCCGGAAAACGGGCAGACTGACATTCTCGGCGCGATCTACGGCGACGGCAGCATCTTCATCGACGAAAGCCTCGATCCTGAGGAAAACCCGGTACGCGAAGGCCGCTATCGTTTCACTTTGGCGCATGAGGGCGGCGGTCACTGGCGCTTGCATCAGCATCTGATCAAGGAAGATACGGCGCAGGCATCGCTTTTCGGTGATGACGGTGCGCCCAAGTTCATCTGCCGTTCGAGCCAAGCAAAGGAGCGGGTGGAGTGGCAGGCCGACTTCTACGCTTCCTGCCTTTTGATGCCGCGCAAGATGGTGTTCGCCGCGTGGGATGAGTTCTTCCCTGATCGCAAGCAGCGGGTGCTCCAGCCCAAGATCCCGATCAAGCACGCCTTCATCGAGATTCCGAAATACGGCTTCCAGATGAGCGGACAGATGCTGGAATGCGAGACTGACGACGAGGCTCTGGAACGCTTCTGCAAGCCGCTCGCCGAACGGTTTCTGGTGTCCCCCATCGCAATGCGCATCCGGCTGGAGAAGCTCGGGCTGTTGCACCGATCCGTTCCGCTCCAGCGGCTTCTCGCAGGCAGCTGAAACTTTTTTTAAGGAGAGTGTAAAGTGTCAAGTGGACAGGCGAAATACAACGTAGCGGCGCGGGAGGACGGGTTTGAGACCCGCGACTTCTATCTCGCCTGCTTCTTGCGATGCACCGGATACGAACTGCTCGATCTGCGTGCCGAGGGGCGACGCAAGGTCTTCGTTTTTAGCGACCGACCGTCCCGTCGTGATGACGTTCTGTCGTTCTACGGCGACGGGGCGATGGTTCCACCCCTGGCGTTCTCTACCACCGTCAAAGACATGAAGGCGCTGCTGCATAATGCTTGAGAAACCCATCCATACCTACACCCCGCAGGGCTGCGGCCCTCAGCTCCGTGAGGCGCTCGACGAGATCGGCAAGATCGTCATTGACGGTCTTAGCCACGGGCATTTCCGCGCCACTGTGTCGAGTGCTGTCGGCAAGGGGAACCGGCGCGAACTCGTGATCGAGGCCGGAAAATCCCACAAGTTCACAATCCCCGAGGACGAACTACCGCGCTAACGGGGCGCGCAATCGGGCGATCCCTGCGATTGGGACGCCGAATATGCAAATGACGATAAGATCCAGTGTCATCGGTGCGAGTCCGAGACCGGAGATCAGGAGCATGGAACGGCGAGGAGCCGACCGTGAGATCTTCGGTGAAAGCTGCAAACGACAATCTCAATGACGAACTGATCGAACGGACCCACGAGGTCTGGCAACCGCGCCTCGGGCGCGATCTGAGCCGCGACGAGGCGAAGCAGATCGCCGCAAGCGTGACGGGCTTCTTTGCCGTCCTGGCCGAGTGGTCGCGGGCTGACATGTCCGACCTGGTCAATGACAACGGTGACACGGCAACCTCCGGCGATGAGGAGGTGCGCGATGACCGCTGAGACCATGGCCAAGGCGCTTGGTGGCCGCAAGGTCGGACAAGGCTGGACGGCGCGCTGCCCGGCCCATGACGACCGCGAGCCCAGCCTTTCCATCCGCGACGCTGACGGCAAGGTGCTGGTGCGCTGTCATGCTGGGTGCGACCAACGCGAGGTGATCGCGGCCCTGAAAGCACGCGGACTGTGGGACGGCAAGGAGCGTTCGACCAACTGGAAACCGAGTCGCCGAAAGGTGTCGTCGCTGCGACCCGATCCGAGCCAAGCGGAACGAAGTGCTGTCGCGCTTTCGATCTGGCAGTCCACGATTCCAGTCGAGGGCACGCTGATCGAAGCCTATCTCGCCTCGCGCGGGCTGACCTGTTCGCTGCCGCCGTCGCTTCGCTTTCATCGCGGCCTGAAGCATCCTTCTGGCGAGATCTGGCCCTGCATGGTGGCGCTGGTGACGCGGGGTACCGACAACACGCCACTGGCCATCCACCGCACATTCCTCGCCCGAGACGGTCAGGGCAAGGCGCCGGTCGAACCTGCGAAGATGATGCTCGGACCGTGCCGGAGCGGTGCTGTTAACTTGGGCGATCCCAGCGACGTGCTGATGATCGGCGAAGGCATCGAGACCTGTCTCGCGGCCATGCAGACGACCGGACATCCGGCGTGGGCTGCGCTTTCCACCTCCGGGCTGCGGGCGCTCGATCTGCCAGATTGCGTGCGCGACGTGATCGTTCTGGCCGATGGCGACGATCCCGGCGAAGCGGCCGCGCGTGACTGTGCCCTGCGCTGGATGCGGCAGGGGCGGCGGGTGCGCATCGCACGGCCGCCACGTGGTCTGGATTTCAACGATATGTTGCTCGGCCGCGCACCTGGCTTTGAGGAGGGCGCACAATGAGTGGCGAGATCGAAGGTGAAGACCTGAGCCCCATCCTAGACGCGATCGATGCGGCCGAGGAAATTCCCGATCCGCTTGACGGTCTGGTTGAGCAATCTGCCGAAGATCCCGGCGCGGCATTCAAGTCTGAGGTTCTGGATCGGCTGGTCGCTCTCAAAGCGGAAGATCGCGCTTCATTCGAAGCCTTGCGGGCGAAGCTCAAGAAGGCCGGCTGCAGGGTGACGGCGCTCGACGAGGCCATGGCCGAGGAAAGCGGGGATGGCGGGCGCGGTCCGACGCAGGCTGACATCCTGATCGACCTCGCGGGCGCGGCCGAGCTGTTTCATTCGGCGGACGGAACGGCCCTAGCCGACATCCTGATCAACGAACATCGCGAAACCTGGCCGGTGCGCACGAAAGGCTTCCGCCGCTGGCTGGCGCGGCAGTTCTACGAGCAAACCGGCGGCGCGCCAAGCTCAGAGGCGCTGCAATCGGCGCTCAACGTGATCGAGGCGAAGGCGCATTTTGACGGACCGGAACGGCCGGTGTTCATTCGCGTCGGCGGTCTCGATGGGCGGCTCTACCTCGATCTTGGTGACGAGGCCTGGCGGGCGGTGGAGATAGACACCACAGGCTGGCGGGTGATCGACGAACCGCCAGTGCGATTCCGGCGCGCGGCTGGCATGCAGCCCCTGGCCGTCCCGGCACCCGGCGGATCGGTCGAGGCATTGCGCGCCTTTCTGAACGTCCAGTCCGATCAAGATTTCGTCCTGGTGGTGGCTTGGGCGCTCGCTGTCCTGCGCAACAAAGGCCCTTATCCGGCGCTCGTGCTGTCGGGCGAGCAGGGTTCGGCGAAATCGACTTTCTCGGCAATATTGCGTTCACTGCTCGATCCCAACACCGCACCGTTGCGCGCCCTGCCGCGCGAGGACCGGGACCTGTTCATAGCCGCCAGCAACGGCCATGTGCTGGCCTTCGATAACGTGTCTGGCCTGCCTGCTTGGATTTCGGATACGCTCTGCCGACTGGCCACGGGTGGCGGCTTTGCGGTGCGCCAACTCTACACGGACCAGGATGAGGTGCTCTTCGACGCCGCCCGCCCGGTGATCCTGAACGGGATTGAGGACATCGTGACCCGGCCTGACCTTGCCGACCGCGCGGTGTTCCTCACGCTTGAACCAATCCCCGAAGAACGCCGTCGACCGGAGGCGGAATTATGGTCGGCCTTCGAGGCGGAACGCGCGCGTCTCCTCGGCGTCCTGCTCGATGCGGTGGTGGAGGGCTTGAAGCGTCTTCCCCACACCCAACTGCCAAGATTGCCGCGCATGGCCGATTTCGCATTGTGGGCTTCAGCCTGCGAGACCGCGATCTGGCCTGCGGGCACATTCTGGTCGGCCTATTGCGGGAACCGGGACGAGGCTGTTGAGGGCGTGATCGACGCCGATCCGGTCGCAGCCGCGGTGCGCGCCGTGATGACGGAGCGGACGGTGTGGACGGGAACAGCCTCGGATCTTCTGGGCGCCCTTGGAGAAGTCGCGGGTGAACGGATCGCAAGATCCAAGACCTGGCCCGACAGTCCTCGCGCGCTTTCAGGACGGCTGCGCCGCGCCGCCACCTTCCTGCGAAAGATCAGCATCGAGGTGTCCTTCGAGCGCGAAGGCCGGGCGCGCACCCGAATTATTCGTATCACCGCCGCTGGTGCTGACCCGCTGCCAGAAAGCGGCGGGGTGCAACCGTCCGCACCGTCCGCACCGTCCTCGCCAAGGCCAAAATCCATTCCGGACAACGACTTCGCGTCACCTGACCCGCGGACGATCGCCAACGATGCGGACGGTAGGGCGAGCGGGCTGGTCGATAACGTCCGCGCCAACCCGTTGAAATCCAATGGTCGGACCGTTGCGGACGATGCGGACGCAAACTGTGCCGCTCAATCCGAGCCGGAAAAAACAGACACCACCACCTGGAGGGCACGGCTATGAGCGCAGCGGCAGCTTTGCGGGCAGCCCGCGATGCCGGGATTGGCCTGCATGTGGATGGCGTCGATCTGGTTCTGGAAGCATCGGCACCGCCGCCCGCCGCAGTCCTCGACCTGCTAAGCCGCCACAAGGCGGATCTGATCGTGCTCTTGCGATCCGGCGATGACGGTTGGTCGGTCGAGGACTGGCGCGCCTTCTACGATGAGCGCGCGGGCATCGCGGAGTTCGATGGCGGGCTAGCACGTCCGGAGGCCGAAGCCCTGGCTTTCGAATGCTGCGTCGTCGAATGGCTGAACCGCACTTTCGAGTGCTCCCCGCCCGGAAGCTGCCTCGCCTGCGGTGGCGCTGACAGTGCCCATGACGCCCTACTGCCGCACGGCGTTGAGCCAACCTGCCACGTATGGCTGCATTCGCGCTGCTGGCCCGCATGGCACGCAGGCAGGAAAGCCGACGCGGTCACGGCCCTAAAAGCAATGGGGATTCATTACAGGAGCAAAGAGATATGACGAAGCGAAAGACAAAAAAGGCCGACGAACCGACGACCGTTGTCGCAAACGATCCGGAGGACCGAAAGGGAGTACTCAAGACGATCGGCGGATCGCAGTCGGACCATTGGAACAACACGCTGGCCAACCAGACGGTGCACGCGCTGTGGGTGAAGAACTCTGATGAGCAGGAGCGAAACCGCCAGCTGAGCGCCACCGTCGCCGGGCTGGCCGGTATTGGCCCGAAGGATGAATTGGAAGGCATGATGGCATCGCAGTTGATTGCGGCCCATAACGCCGCGATGGAATGCTACCGCCGCGCCATGATCGGCGAGCAGACATTCGAGGGCAGACGCGAAAATCTAAATCAGGCGAATAAGTTGTCCCGCACGTGGGCGACGATGCTCGACGCGCTGAACAAGCATCGCGGCAAGGGCCAGCAGAAGGTGACGGTCGAGCATGTGCACGTCCACGCAGGCGGTCAGGCTGTAGTTGGCACGGTCGAACGGCCGGGGGGAGGGGATCAAACGAAAATGGAGGAACAACCCCATGCAAAGCAGATTACCGATGCACCTGAGCCCGCGCTGCGGGGCGCGGACGCGGAACGGGACGCCGTGCAGGTCCCCCGCGATGGCGAACGGTCGTTGCCGAATGCACGGGGGAAAGTCTCCGGGTGCACCGATCGGGAATGACAATGCCCGCAAGCATGGCCTCTACACCGCGGATGCTATCGCTGAGCGGCGAGAACTGGCGGCGCTCCTGCGCTCCATGCGAGGTGTTATCGAAGAGGTGGATGGATAGGGCGTCGGTCCACGGGCATCTCTCGCGGTTCCTTCCTGGCGAAATTCGTATGCTGGCGGGCGAAGCGCGGGACATCGCCAGCGGCTGGCTTCCTTTTTTGGGAATCCACCCGGAATCCGGAGTCCATTGCGTATTGGGCCAAATTGGCCAAAAGTAGACAATCATTGGTGGGGAGTCGCATGCAAACCCTGAGCGCGAAAGACGCGAAATACGGCTTCGGACGGTTGATCGACCTCGCTCGCGCCGAGCCGGTGGCGGTCGCCAAGCATGGACGCCCCGTCGTCGTGGTGATGGCGATTGAGGAATATGAGCGGCTGAAGGCGCTGGACCAGCGCAAGAGCCCGAGCGGGCAGGAGAAGCAGACATGAACCGGACGATGACAAGAGGCGGCTGACCGACATGGACAAGCGAAGCCTCACCGAACGCGACATCTGCACCAAATTCATCCTGCCCGCCGTCAAGCGCGCGGGGTGGGACGAGATGGTGCAGGTTCGGGAGGAGGTCTATTTCACCAAGGGCCGCATCATCGTGCGCGGCAAGCTGGTGACGCGCGGCAAGGCAAAGAAGGCCGACTTCGTTCTCTACTACAAGCCGAACATTCCGATCGCGCTGATCGAGGCCAAGGACAACAAACATTCGGTCGGCGACGGGATGCAGCAAGCGCTCGACTACGCCGAAACTCTGAAGATCCCCTTTGTTTTCAGCTCGAACGGCGATGGCTTCGTATTCCATGATCGCACGGGCGCCAGCACGCCGCGCGAGTCGAACCTCGGTCTCGACGCCTTCCCGTCACCCGCCGACCTGTGGGCGCGCTTTCGCGCCTGGAAGGGGCTCGACGGCGCATCCGAGGAGATCGTTCTTCAGGATTACCACGACGACGGAAGCGGAAAGGAGCCGCGCTACTATCAGGTGAATGCCGTCAACGCGGCGATTGAGGCCATCGCCAAAGGCAAGGACCGGGTTCTGCTGGTCATGGCGACCGGTACGGGCAAGACCTACACCGCTTTCCAGATAATCTGGCGGCTGTGGAAATCGCAGCGTTGGAATCCGGAAGGCAACAAGCGCGTCCTGTTCCTCGCCGACCGCAATGTGCTGATCGACCAGACGATGGTGAACGACTTCCGCCCCTTTGGTGCGGCGATGGCGAAGCTTTCGACCAATGCCAAGACCATCGAACGGCAGGACGGCACCTCGGTTGATCTGACGCTGGCGCTCGACAGGAAACGGCGCATCGACACCGCCTTCGAGGTTTATCTTGGCCTCTACCAGGCGATCACCGGGCCGGAAGAGCGTCAGAAGCTGTTCAAAGAGTTCTCGAAGGACTTCTTCGATCTGATCGTGATCGACGAATGCCATCGTGGCAGCGCCGCCGAAGACTCCGCCTGGCGTGAAATCCTCAACCATTTTTCCAGCGCGACGCAAATCGGCCTGACCGCCACGCCGAAGGAGACGGAATACGTCTCCAATACGGAATATTTCGGCGAGCCGGTGTTCACCTATTCGCTGAAGCAGGGAATCAGCGACGGCTTTCTGGCGCCCTACAAGGTCATCAAGGTTCACATCGACCGGGACGTGGAAGGCTACCGGCCAGAAAAGGGCCAGCTGGACCGCGACGGCAACGAGGTCGAGGACCGCATCTACAACGCCAAGGACTTCGACCGTACGCTGGTGCTCGACAATCGCACCCTTCTGACGGCGACGAAGATCACGGCCTTCCTCAAGGAAAGCGGCGACCGCTACCAGAAAACGATCGTGTTCTGTGTCGATCAGGAACACGCCGCCCGCATGCGTCAGGCGCTGATCAATGAAAACGCTGATCTGGTGGCCGAGAATGCGCGTTACGTCATGCGGATCACCGGCAGCGACAAGGAGGGCCAGGACCAGCTCGGCAACTTCATCGACCCGGAATCGAAGTGGCCCGTGTTAGTCACGACCTCGCGCCTGCTCTCCACCGGCGTGGATGCGCAGACTTGCCGCCTGATCGTGCTCGACCGTGAAATCGGCTCGATGACCGAGTTCAAGCAGATCGTCGGGCGCGGCACCCGCGTGCATGAAGACACCAAAAAGTTCTATTTCACGCTGATCGATTTCCGTGGCGCGACCGCGCATTTCGCGGACCCGGACTTCGACGGCGACCCGGTGCAGATTTACGCGCCCGGCGCGGATGACCCGATGACGCCGCCCGACGAGGAAACAGCGGCACCCGAGGGCGAGGACGCGATCCCGCCGACGCCGGGTGAGGACGAAACCATCGTTGATCAGCCCGGCCTGCCGCTGCCGCTGGGCGATCCCGTGCGCAAGATCTACGTCGATGGCGTCGGTGCACGGATCATCGCCGAGCGCGTGGAATACCTCGACGAGAACGGCAAGCTCGTCACCGAATCCCTGCGTGATTTCACCAAGAACGCCCTCAGGAAACGCTTCGCCAGCCTCGACGAGTTCCTGAAACGCTGGAACGCCGCCGAGCGCAAGCAGGCCATCGTCGAGGAACTGGAGGCCGAAGGGCTGGCCCTCGATGCCATCGCCGACGAACTTGGCAAGAACCTCGATCCCTTCGACCTGATCTGCCACGTTGCCTTCGACGCCAAGCCCCTCACGCGCTGCGAGCGGGCCGAGAACGTCAAAAAGCGCGACGTGTTCACCAAATACGGGCCGCAAGCCCGGGCGGTCCTCGATGCGCTGCTGGAAAAGTACCGCGACGAGGGCGTGCTCAATCTCGACGACGCCAACGTGCTAAAGGTGACACCCTTCACCGAAATGGGCAGCGTCGTTCAACTCATCAGAGCGTTCGGCAACAAGGCGGGCTTCGAAAAGGCCGTCCACGAGTTACAAGACGCGCTTTACCTGGAGACCGCCTGACCAATGAACGTCCGCACCACCGTCAAATCCATTCAGGACATCATGCGCCAGGACGTCGGCGTCGATGGCGATGCGCAGCGCATCAGCCAGCTCACCTGGCTGTTCTTCCTCAAGATCATCGACGATCAGGACCAGGAACTCGAAATCACGCGCGACGACTACACCTCCCCCATTCCCGAGCGATTTCAGTGGCGTACATGGGCGGCGGACCCCGAGGGCATCACCGGGCAGGCGTTGCTCGATTTCGTCAATGAGGACCTGTTCCCGGCGCTCAAGGGGCTCCAGATCACCGGCAAGCCCGGTGACCGCCGCCGCGTCGTCCGCGACGTGTTCGAGGATGCCTACAACTACATGAAGTCCGGCCAGCTGTTGCGGCAGGTGGTCAACAAGATCGCCCAGATCGACTTCAACAACCTCTCCGAGCGCCAGCACTTCGGCGAAATCTACGAACAGATCCTCAATGACCTGCAATCGGCGGGCAACGCGGGCGAATACTACACGCCCCGCGCCGTCACCGCCTTCATGGTCCAGATGATCGACCCACATCCCGGCGAGACACTGTTCGACCCCGCCTGCGGCACCGGCGGCTTCCTCACCTGTTCCATCCGCCACATGGAGGAAAAATACGTCCGCACGCCCGCGCAGCGCGAGACGATGCAGGGCGCCCTTCGCGCCGTCGAGAAAAAGCAGCTTCCCCACATGCTCTGCGTCACCAACATGCTGCTGCACGGCATCGAGGACCCGTCCTTCGTGCGCCACGACAACACGCTTGCCCGCCCCTA
>JAXMNQ010000078.1:0-19588 GCA_034670345.1 Paracoccaceae bacterium
ATGGCTCAATGATGCTCCACTGGGCATCGGTCAGGACTCTTCGGGTCAAGGCTGCTCTCCTCTGTTCGCAACCTTGAATCAGAAGTCAGGTGAATTGGGAATCCTGAACGTCAACAGCCCCTAGCAAATATGAAGATTAAGCATCGCAGCAGTTATACAACGGATACGCTTTTGGCATGATCATAGGTCAACACTGCAGCCACTGGATATTTTTGCGTCCCGAGAATACATTGCATCCGGTGGTAGAAAAGGTGCCCAATGGCAGTCTTCGAAGTGGAAAAAGACGACCTTCTTCGTTTGTCTGAAACTCAATTAGAGGAACTGGTAGCTCGGTTGGCTGAGGCGGAGGTGTCGTCTGTGGGGCACAGCCCTGCCCGGGTTCATTGGTCCGGTTCGATCACCGCCCCTGACGAAGGCATAGACATTCGGGTCGATGTTCCCCCCGGCGAGGTGAATACCGGCTTCCTGATGAGGTCTAACACGATCTTTCAGGCCAAGAAACACACAATGCCGGCGTCTTCGATTTCCGGAGAGATGCGCCCAAAAGGAACGCTCTCGCCCACGATTTCTGAGCAAGCGTCGAATAGAGGTAGCTATGTTATCGTTAGCCTCGCCGATGACTGTTCCCCGCCCATGAAAAGGGATCGTCTCAAGGCCATGCGAGAGGCCGTCGATGATGACCCCAACAACAGCAACATCCACTTGGACTTCTACGACAGGTCCAAGCTTCACCAGTGGCTCCGTCAGTACCCTTCAGTGGTTCTCTGGGTTCGTGGAGTTCTCGGAAAAGCTCTCTCAGGGTGGCAACCATATGGCAGATGGAGCAACCCACCAACCGAAGCCGATGACAACCTGATCCTCGCACCAGGCGTTTCGATCATCATGCCTTCCGAAACTGGGGGCAAATTGAGCATCGCGGACGCAATCGAACCGATGCGTGATCTTGTACGCTCAACCAGCAAGACCATTCGGGTGACCGGTCTTTCGGGCGTGGGGAAAACCAGGATAGTCCAGGCTCTGTTCGACGAGAATATCGGTGCGAATGCGCTGGACCGAACCATCGCGATCTACGTCGATACAGGAGCAAGTCCTGACCCGTCGGCCCATACCATGCTTGAGAGGCTGATCGCCGAGAATCGCCAGGCGATCATGGTGCTCGACAACTGCCCATCGGACCTCCACACGGCTCTTGCAGCCAAGGTGGCCGCAGCCGGGTCCCAGGTCTCCCTTATCACCGTTGAGTACGATATTCGGGATGACAAGCCTCAGACGACCGAGGTGATCCATATCGAAGCCGAAGGTCCGGACGTGGCGGAACAACTCCTGCTCCGCCGGTTTCCGGACATCGGGCAGGTCAACGCCAGGAAGATCGCCGAATTCGCCAATGGCAATGCGAGGGTTTCGCTGGCAGTAGCCGAGAGAGTAGAGGTTGGTGAATCGCTCGCCATGCTGTCAGACGCCCAGTTGTTCGACCGGTTGTTCGAACAACGAAACCAGCCGAACGGTGATCTGCGGGCCCATGCAGAGGTCCTTTCCCTGGTGTATTCGTTCTCTGTTGCCACCCCGGATGTGGGGATCGACGAACTCGCTGTAATGGGGTCCATCTACGGTGTCCCACGGTTGCAACTGTTTCGATCTGTGGCGACGCTCATGGATCGTCACATTACCCAAGGCCGATCTCATTGGAGGGCGATTCTTCCACATTCCATCGCCAATCGATTGGCACGGGACGCTCTGCGGAACACCCCCACAGAAACCCTGCGGACTACTTTTGAGGCACCGGGCCGAGATCGGCTTCTGATGTCGTTTGCTCATCGTCTGGGCCTGCTGCATGACCACCCGGTCGCACGAGAGATCGTCGAAGCCTGGCTACAGGAAGGAGAGCTACTGGGCGACCTAACGTCGCTCGATGATACCGGGGCCCGTATTCTTGAATACGTCGCACCGGTCGCCCCCGACGCAGTGCTTGACCGGATCGAAGCGGAGATCGGCTCCGAAAGTTTTCACGGCATGAAGGCTGGTCACAACCCACGTAGAACGACGATCCTCAGTTTGCTGCAATCCTTGGCCTACGAACCCGAAGCGTTTGACCGATGCATTGCAATGCTCCTGCGGGTGGCCGACTTCGAAGATGAATCCAACAACTACGATGCTGTTCGGGACAAGATTGTCCGGTTCTTCCAGGCATATCTATCCGGAACCCACGCATCGCTTGATCAACGGCTGGCCGTAGTTCGTGATGCACTTCTCTCGGACAACCCGAAGCGGCAGGCACTTGGATTCCGGATGCTCTCTGCGGCTCTTGATGGACCGCCTTGGATGGGGTCGGGCTTGAATGACTTCGGGGCTCGGCCCAGAGATTTCGGATACCAGCCCAATCATGACCAGCTTGTTGACTGGAGAAACCAGTTTATCGACCTAGCCCTGGACATGGGCCAGAGAAATAGCCCCGAGCTTTCCGGGCCAGCCAGGAGAGTGTTGGCTCGGGAGTTCCGGGGTTTGTGGCATCACCAAGCGATGCGGGGAAAACTCGTTGAAGCAGCGAGGCAACTAAATGCCACTCAACTCTGGGTCGAGGGATGGAAGGCGGTACGTTCAACCATCTATTTCGATTACCGTAAGATCAAACCTGACGGTGAGGAGAAGCCGATACCAGAGGATTTGGCTGCACTTGAGCATGACCTCGCTCCGACCAACCTGATGGCGAACATAAGAACCTATGTGCTGGGCGGGGGGCATGATCACTGGGCGTTGGACGACGAGTTCGACGATAATGAGGCAGGGAAATTCGACGCCTCCGAACGGCGCATGTCGAGACAAGCAGAAGAACTTGGTGAAGAGTTCGCTTGCTCCGGGCGACCAATTTCGGAGTTGGGGCAGGACCTGTTCTCGAATGCGTATATGCCCTACAGATTGGCATTCGGGCGCGGATTGGCTCGGGGGGCACCGGACCGCAATGCCGCCTGGAATGAACTGGTAGAAGCACTGCACATTTTGGGGTCCGAGAATTACAACTTCTCTGTGCTTAGCGGCTTCATTGATGAGACCGATACCCAGGATCGGCCTGCCGCCCAAGCCTTGCTCGACCAATGCCTGACAGATTCGCTGCTCCAAGCCGCTATCGTCGGCCTAACCCCGCCCCGATCATTTGATGACAATGATCTGGAGCGGAGCATAGCAGCGTTGCAGAACCCCGAGGTTGGGGCCTGGATGTATGGTGATTTGCTCTGGCGGGATTCCTACGCAGGGCTACCAGATGATCGGCTACTCGATCTCGTTGGAATCCTTTTAGACAAACCCAACGGCGATAACGTCATCCTTCATGGCTTGTGCATGAAACTGCATGGTGAACCGAAGGAGGCTGACACCCTTGGTACTCGGTTCCGTCGCGTTGGTCTCGTAGCTGCGACACAACGGTTGGTTCGAAGCCAGGATGACCCAGGTGGATCGACAGACCACGATATGGAACGTGTTATCCGGGCCGCGTTTTCATTCGAGGGTAACGAGGCCGAGAAGGAGGCATGGCTCGACGCAATCTTCACCGTTGTCGATGAAAACCACGGCTACATGCACAGTTTCGACGATGCGATCAGAACGACGGCAGAATTGGCCCCGGAAGAGTTCCTGAACCGCATTTTTTCCGGCGACGAGGATATCCAGAAGAAGCGGCGGTTCTTCATCGAACGTGGGGGGATGGATAGGCTTCCTTTGGCGGGCATAGACATAAACGCACTGATCGCGTGGTGCCAAAGCCAGTCAAACGAGGAAGTCTGGCCTGTGGTCGGGGCTAGTATTAAGTTGTGGGAGAAGGGTTCGGACCAAGGGGGTATCGAGCTACCCGACACGGCGTTGAGGTTCCTGGAAGCCTCCCCTCACCCAACAGAGGTGCTTAAGGCGTTTGCCAGCAAGCTGGAACCTATGTCATGGTCTGGCTCTCGGGCTGACATCATGCAGGGCCGGACGGAAGCGCTCCGAACCCTAGTCCAGCATCCCAAACCAGATATCGCCAGAGCCGCAAGTGACGTGATCCGAGAAATCACAAAACGGATCGATACGGAGCGGCGGTGGGAACAACGTCGGGATGAGGAACGTGAACAAACGTTCGAGTAGCAGCCGAAAGAAGTTGTCCATGAGTATTCACCAGGCCCTGCTGAGCAACGGCTATTTCCCAAAGATAGGCGTCGCTCAACATCCATTGCAAAGGAAACCTTGTCCCGCATCAGGTGAACTCAACTACCGCTGGACTTCGCAGCCGCAGCGCCCGGCCGGTTCGACGCGCCGCGCTACCGCATTTGGAACGCCGCTGAAGGGCGGCTCTGGGCCGCGACACGTCTCGCACGGTCACTTTCTTTTTGACTTCCGAACCAGGAGACTGAGGATGTCTCCCGATCCGTTCTTCCAAGTTTTGCCGACAGGGACGAATTTGAAGGACGGTAGCAAACCTTCTTTCATAGCAGGATTGCTTGTGGTCGAAAAAATGCCGTTTCCATCCGCAAGGCGCAACACTTCCGCGACTAACGCTCTCGCTATACCCTGTCGGGAATGTTTGGGTGAAACCGAGACATAGCCTAGCTCATACGGATATTCGCTTTCCGGCAATAAGTAGTCCGCCTTGACGGCTCTTTGAAGACCCGATCGGTATCCGACCGATGGTATCTTCAAAGCAGCAACACCAACTGCTTGGGCACCAACCTCGGCGAATATGATTTGAACGCCCGGCCGGACTACGCCTATCCGGACATATTCTTCATCAACTGCACCGCCTGATCTAACGAGCTCAACGAAGGTATCTACCTCTTCTTTTGTGGCGTCCGCACCAATAAGGCTTCTGTACTTGGTCATGCTGGTCCAGATCGAACTTCAAGTTGAAAAGATACATAGGTCGGATGACCGCTTTTGGGAAGCTGCAGTGCAGCATCACTTCTTTAAATGAACGGCAGGTATGGGCCGGTCACGTTGATGAGGCGAAGGTTTGTCGTTGTATCGTCCACTCGGCCGGAAACGGCTCCAGCACTCGCACCAGCGTCAGCTCCGGCCGGTGCCTGCCATCGAGGATCGTCTCGACGATGTCGGGTGCGAGCAGCGTGAGTCGGAGGACGCGGGTCATGTAGGACGGTGCGATCCCCTCGCGCTCGGCCAACTCTGCGATGGTGGCGAACTCCCCGGATTCGAGCATCCTCTTCCATCGGAAGGCGCGGGCCAACGCCTTGACCAGCGTGTTGTCCGTCCGCCGCGTTTGCGCGGCTCCCTCCGGCAGTTGCATCTCCTTCCGCCCGCCACGCTTCACGACGCGGAACGGAACGTGCAGCGTCACAGTTTCGGGGATCGGAGCGCCGCGGGTCATGCTGCCGCCTCGATGCCACCGGCCAGCATCTCGCGGGCAAGGCCGCCCAGCCCGTCGATGCGCAGGCGGACGTTGAGCCCGTCTGTGCCGATATCGACCCGTTCAACCAGCAGCGCCACGATGCGCGCCTGCTCGGCGGGGAAAAGTTCGTCCCACAGCGGGTCGAGCTGCTGTAGCGCTGCCCGTGCGTCGGCCTCGGTGATATCGTCGGCGTGAGCGCGCGCGGCCTTCCACGTGCCCGCCACGATCTCGGGCTGTCGGAACACGGCGCGCAGCTGATCGATGACGGCGGCCTCCATATCCCCTGCTGGCACGCGGCCCAGCGGGCACGATCCAGCGCCATGTTTCAGCACGGTCTGGCTGACGTAGTAGCGGTAGAGCCTGTCGCCCTTGCGAGTATGGGTCGGCGAGAACGCGGCGCCATCGGGACCGAAGAGTAGTCCCTTCAGCAGCGCGGGCGTGTCGGCGCGAGTCCGGGCGGCGCGCTTGCGGGGGCTTTCCTGCAGGATGGCGTGGGCGCGGTCCCAGGTCTCGCGGTCGATGATCGCGTCGTGCTCGCCGGGATAGCTGTCGCCCTTGTGGACAGCTTCGCCAATGTAAGCACGATTGTTCAGCAGTCTGTAGAGATACTTCTTGTCGATCCGGTTGCCCTTGGGCGTGCGGATGCCGCGTTCGCTGACAAGTCGGGCCAGTTCCGTGCAGGACCCGATCTCGAGAAACCGCGAAAATATCCAGCGCACATGATCGGCCCCTTCGTTGTCGATGACCAGCTTCCGGTTCTCGACGCGATAGCCATAGGGCGGCACGCCCCCCATCCACATGCCCTTCTTGCGGCTGGCGGCGACCTTGTCGCGGATGCGCTCGGCCGTGACCTCGCGCTCGAACTGGGCGAAGGAGAGCAGGATGTTCAGCGTCAGCCGCCCCATCGAGGTGGTGGTATTGAAGCTCTGCGTCACCGACACGAAGGTCACGCCGTTCCGGTCGAACACCTCGACCAGCTTGGCGAAGTCGGCCAGCGATCGGCTGAGGCGATCGATCTTGTAGACGACGACCACGTCCACCAGCCCGTCCTCGATGTCCTCCAGCAGCCGCTGCAGGCCGGGGCGTTCCAGCGTGCCGCCCGAGATGCCGCCATCGTCATACTGATCGCGGACAAGCACCCAGCCCTCAGACCGCTGGCTGGCGATGTACGCCTCGCAGGCCTCGCGCTGTGCATGCAGGCTGTTGAATTCCTGCTCAAGCCCTTCCTCGGAGGATTTCCGGGTGTAGACGGCGCAGCGGAGCTTGCGGACGACCTTGGATTTCTCTGCCGACTTCGTCATCCCCGGCCTCCCTGCCGCTTGAGCCCAAAGAAGACGAGACCGTTCCAGCGGGTCCCGGTGATGGCGCGGGCGATGGCCGACAGCGATTTGTAGGGCCGCCCCTGCCATTCGAAACCGTCGGACATCACGGTGACGACGTGCTCGACGCCCTGGTACTCGCGCATCAACCTTGTGCCGGTGATCGGCATGGCGTCCGCGCGGATGCGGCCCTTCTTGCGGTCGCCGCCGTCCAGTTCCTCGCCTAGCTGCTCCAGCCGCCGGATGGTCTCTGGCTTCAACCCCCCATAGGCCAGTTCCTGGATGCGGTAGGCCAGGCGGGATTCAAGGTAGCGGCGGTTGAACGGCGGCGGCTCGCTGTCGAACAGGTCGCGCCACTGTTGCTTCAGGTCGGGCGTCGACGTCGTCTTGAGCGCTGCCAGGCGCGCGGGGATCGTGTCGGTCATGCGGTTCTCCGTTTTGCGGTGGTTGCATGACCGCTCTGGTCGGCCGAGTTGTGTAGCGGAAATTCTCCATTTGGCGAAGATAGTTGCGCGTTCTCACGCATGTGCAGGCGGACCAGGCCGAGCGCCAGCAGGCGGCACAGTTGGGCGCGGCGTTCAAGCGGCTTCATCTTGTTGGGGTGAAGCGCATTTGCTCCGATCTCTGCTCGCATCCGGGCGCTCCTCGTCATGACCATCTGATCAAGGAAAGCCGGGTCGGAGGGGCGATTGGGACAGAGCGCATGCAGAACGCAAAACTTGCGCGATCTGACGGATGCCATGAAGGTGGATGCACTACGGTAGCAAGTGCGGCTGGAGGGCATTCATGGCGCGGCAATCTGCGAAGGAAAAGATCCAAGGCGTTCACCTGAGAAAGATCACCGAAGATGTCCCGATCGAGATGGCCGTGCTTCTTTTGTCGAATGCGCGAAGTTCCGACGGCCCGCTTCTTGATGTGCCGGATCTGGAAGGCCTGGCGGAGGAGGAAGCGCGGGCGGGCCTGAAGGCGTTTCTGGCCGGGCGGGACGGCGAGATCCTCACTCAGCTGGACGCTCTTTGCGGCGAGATCCTCGACCTTGGTGAAGGCAAGGGCGCGACGTCCCTCCGGACAGTCGTCGAGAAAAAACTCGCCAACGTTGATCTGGATGAATTCGAGAAACAACTCGATGATCTCTGTCGGAGCATTTGGGTGCAGGTGCATCATCCGGACCGCTTCCGAGACGCGCAGAGCTTCTATGCGGCGCGGCAATACCGCGACCATGGCAGGCTCTATTCCGCGTTCGAAATCGATGTCGACGCCGATGTTGAACATGGATCGTCTGCCAAGGACATGGACCTGAGAAGGTTCTGTGACCGGATAACTGAGGTCCTCGATTTGAAGGCCCGGCCCTCGGCCACTGCTCTCGATCTGCCGAAAACAAAGGAACATCCACCCTCGGTCATGGTGGCGCTCCGGCACGGTGGCAGCCTTTCGAGCATTCACGACCACCGGGAGGACGGAAGACGCACCATCTATTATCGCCCTGCAAACGAAGCGGTTTTCATCTATACGCCGTCGCTCAAGAAACTTGAGGTCTGCGCGTCGAGCTACGTCGTCCGGAAAGAAACGTCGGAAGTCTTCGCGGCAGAACTGTTGGGGCAAGACCTGTCGAAAAAGCCCCTGACGAAGCTCAACTACGATCTCGCTCGGTTTCAACGATCGCTGAACCTGCCCTTGCCGGAATGGGATGATTGCGAGATTTCACTGGCCAGCGTGATCGAAATCCAGATGCGTCTTGGTTCGTGGGCGCGCGTACTGACGCTGAAAGTCACAAAGGACGATGACATAAAAAAATGGGCCGAGCGCTATCTTGCATCGCTCCGTGCGTCGGCAACAAGATACGGCTATAGCCGTGTGGTCATTGCCGTTGGGTACGAGTTCTCGGACCGAAAGACCGGCACGCTCAATATCTCAGTAACGAGCAGCAACAGTTCGAACGTCCAGAGCTTTCGCGATCCGCGCCTGCGCGATCTTGGTCATCGGCTGCTGACGTTCTGGGGTATTCTCGAACGATTTCACGATCTGACTCGCGGCGAAATCGCGCAGTACTTCGATCAGTTGATCCTGCTGTATGATCTTCCTGATCCCGAAATCACTGGTGCCTTTTTGAAGGAGCAGAAAATGGATTGGGACCGCCTCGTCTCCGCGTCGATCATCGAGCGGAGGGGGCGGCAGGAGATCGTTCTCATTGACGACGCGGACCTGGGTGTCGTGGAAGCCGATGCCCTGCTCGACGCGTCGACGGGAACTGTCAGCCTGGAAGGTGACTTTGGGGAGAATCTCGGAAGCCATCCGAAAAGCGATTTCTATCGCTATCGGCTTGATCGAGGCTGGCTCGAGGAGCTTGTACTGGGCGCGCTCCAGAGGGAACTCGGCGCCCCGTATGCCAAGGTTATCGACGAGTACGTCGCTGAGTTCGGTGACGTCGAAATCGCGTCGAACAGGGTGCCGGCCTACCTCGTCCGTTCGATGGATCAACAGGGCGTCATAAAGAAGCTCGACCTCTGTTTCCGTCGCCGACAAGAAGCCGGCTATGGGGTGATACTGACAACCAGCGATATCGAAGGGCAGTATCTTGGGCCGAACATCGTCGTACCGCTGCGCTCCGTGGTAACCTTGGAGGACGACAGCCTGGTGCTCCATCCCGACCGTCTTGACCAGCTGTACGTATCGGGGCGGTTTCTGGCTGGCGGAGGAGACAAGGCACAGTTCGTACGACACGCGAAGGGCGGAACGCTTTTTCTGCCTGGGCGGGCACCGCTGAGGCTCGAGGCAGAAAAGGCCGCGACGATGTTCGAGCGGCTCGTCGATGCCGCCCGCTCGGGGCGACCGGATATAAAGACCTCTGCTCTGATGGAAGGCATGGGATCTACGTCACCCCAGAATCTTCTGGGAAAAGCTGTCTGGGAGACAGTGAAGGATACCTACATCTGCCAGGCAACCAGCAGGTTCTGGCGTCTTTGCGAGGAGGCCGCGCGCCCGATCTAAGGTTCGCCTAAGATTCATGGCCTGCCGATCTAGGGTTTCTCCTGCCATCTCCTTCGTCATCAACAGACGGAGGCCGACATGGCTCGAAACCAACTGACCTACACCGATCAGGGCATCCCCGTCCTGCGCCGCCGCCAACCGTCGCGCGGGGAGAACTGGACCTGCAGTTGCTGCGGCAGCCTGCTGGGGCGCATCCACGGACACGACGTCCACCTGCGGTTCAACCGCCGCCACGAATACGTCGCCACGTTGCCCGCCTCGGCGACCTGCCGGAAATGCGGGACGCTGAACCGGGCACGCATGACCGACGCGGCCTGACGCCCACTCATCCCAAATTTCTTAGAGGCGCGTGACGCCCGAACCCCGGCCCGATGAGAGGCGCGAGATGCCCGGTCCCAGCCCAGGCGTCTCTTGCATTCGAACTGGTCCGCGCTGCACGCGCAACTAGTCCGGTCGGTGAACCGGCATTCAAACACGACCCACTTCTACCGCATCTTTCCTTCTGATCATTCGCCACGTGGGTTTCGCGACCCGGGGCAGATGTTCGGCTGGTTACACGGGCCCGGCGACGATCCGGGTGCCAGGAACGCGGTCTTGGCCCGTTTGCTGAATGTTGCCAACGGCGGCGATGAAAGCGGCGACTGCGCGGTCGAACTGCTGATCCTGGCGCTCTGGCCGGGCCTTTGTACCGTCAGGCAGAGACTGCGGCCTTGTGACAACTTCGGCACGCTCGACGCCGACCTCGTGGCACAGATCGCGATTGCCATCCGTCGCGCTGATCCGGACCGCGTCACGCGCGTCGCAGCGACGCTTCTTCTAAATACCGAGCGCGACCTGAGGCGCGCGTCCATGCGCGCCGGGCGGGTGGCTCGGTACATGCCCGAATACATGGAGGAGCAGAAGGTCATCACGCACGACTCAGACCGCCCCGAAGCCATCATCGCTACCGCCGAGACGGAACTTGGAGAGGACGGGGTTTTGATCACCGCCGTCCACATCGCCGGGTACAGCCAGAAGGAGGCGGCAAGGCTGGTCGGCATCAGCCACGAGGCCGCCCGCAAACGCTGCCAGAGGGCTTTGGCACGCCTGCAGAAATCCTCCGATGCGTGATGTCCCAATCCGGTCCCGCAATCGGCTTTCCCCATTTTGAGTGCCCTTGCAGGCACGAGAACAGGAGAGAGTCGATGATCGACAGGAATGACTTCGACCGGGTGCCCGGGCTCTACGGCGCCTGGGACCTCGCGATGCTGCTCGAAGCGGGGCTGAGCTACCGGATCGAGGATGGCGGCCGCACGGACGACGGCCAGGCCCTCTTCATGGTGTTCCACCGCCCGATCACCCGTGAGGAGGTTGGCCATGCCTGATGCAGAGGACATCCTGCTGACTCAGCGTGATCTGGAGCGCCGCTGGCAGTTGAGCGGGCGCACACTGGAGCGCTGGAGGTCGGAGTCCTACGGCGTCCGTTGGGTCGTGATCGGCGGGTCGATCCGCTATCGGCTGTCCGACGTGCTGGCCTGGGAAGCTGCGCACACGCAAGGTCGGTAGGTGATGGACGGGGCGCCCCACCAGAGCGACCCCGGCGACAAACAGACAGATAACAGGGGGGCCATTGGCCGCCCCGTTTGTGCTGGGCATCCGACATTCGGCGATGTTGCGCTGCAATTGTTGGAGCAGGGCTTCGAGCCCCTGCCTGTTCGTCCGGGCAAGAAGGTGCCCGCCGTCACGCGCTGGTCGAAGACGCCGATCGATGCGGCAACAATCGAAAAATGGTGTCAAAAATACCCGGACTACGGCGTTGGTCTACGCACCGGTAGGCTGGTTGGGCTCGACATCGACATTTCCGATGATCCCGATGAGGCGCACGGGGTTCAGGCCCTGGCAGAAGAACGGTTCGGAAAGACCCTGATGCGAGTCGGGCAATGGCCTAAACGCCTGCTGCTGTATCGCACCGACACGTCGTTTCCGAAGCTGAAAGCCGGCAAGGTCGAAATCCTCGGCCTCGGTCAGCAGTTCGTGGCCTTCGGTATGCACCCCGATACCGGGATGCCCTACTACTGGCCCGAGGGCGAGACCCCGATGGATGTGGAGCTTGCAGAGCTGCCGGTCATCAACGAGGACATGGCGAAAGAGTTTCTCGCCGAGGCTGTTGTCCATGCCTCGACCGGGCCAAGGAGCGGGACATCCGGACGCCGTCACCATGGTAGTTCCACCGGGGACATCCGGCGAGAGAATGGCAGGGTCGTGGATGGCCGCGACGGCTGGCTCAGTCGGATCGCTTTCCATGCGGTGCACGATGCCCTTGATGCGGGGCGGGACCTCAATGCGGATGCTCTCGCCAACCTTGGCTGGACCGGTTTTGCTGAAAGTGCCGATCTGGAGCGGCCACGCAAGGACGGGAATGAGCCCTACGCTTGGCATGACGCCCGGGCGAAGATCGTCGACAAGCTGCGGCTACACAGGGTCGGACAGCTTCCCGGGCGGGAACTGCCTTCCATGGATGTGGTCGAGCTTCCGGACGCCGTGGATCCGGAAGCGGCGCGCCGCCGGTTGGACAACTTGATCCGGAATTTCTGCGCCGGGGTCACTGGTTGGTGGATGCGGGAGCCCGACAACGAAGGTGCCACTGCGGCACCGCCGAGGCTCGGTCTGCGCGCCACGGTCGGACTTGGCAAGAGCACAATTACGCGGGCTGTTCTGCCGGAGATGCAACGCAACCTGAAACAGGCGGGCAGACCTCATCGCGTGCTCTTTGTCACGCCATCCCATGCGCTTGCCGAAGAAGCGGCCGAGACCTGGAGGGCTGTTGGGCAGAACGTTGCCGTCCTGCGTGGCTACGAGCGAACCGACCCGGCAACCGGGGCACCCATGTGTCGGGATATCGACGCCGTTCGCATCGCCATCCAGGGCGGTGAGAAGGTTCCACCGACCTGCTGCAAACGGACACTGGAAAACAAGTGCCGGTTCTTTCAGGGGTGCCTGCGCAAGCGGAACGAAGTGGATGTTCAACATGCCGATATCGTTCTGGCGCCATATGATGTCCTGTTTCTCCCCGGCACCAGCGGTTTGCAGGACCTCGCACTAGTGGTCGTGGATGAGGGCTGCTGGCAGCGTGCCTACGAGGTGGACGCTTCCTTCACGACGGAAAACCTGCGGACGGCGTTGTTGTCCGGTCGATCGTCCGGTCACCTGGGCAAGGTCGCGCAAGCCTCGATGAATGCGAACGAGGCGGCACGGCGGCGACGGCTGATCGAGGCATTCGAGGCAAACCCGCCTGGCGCCCTGCGTCTGTCGAGCTTGCGCGATGCCGGTTTGACGCAGGAGGATTGCGTGGAGGCCGTGGGCTTCGAGGCCAGGCGTTTGGAAGGCATCGGCCTCAGGCCCGCCGCGGATGGGGCGACCCGAAACAGGGCTGCGGCGATTGCTGCCCGGAATGACGAAGCGCGACGTCTGCGGCGGCTCTGGCACCGGCTCGAAAGACTGTTTGCCGAAGAGGTCGAGACTGCGCCCGATATCCAGGTCCTGCCGCCGGATCCTGAATCCGGGAACCGCAGCATACGGATTGCCAGGCGCTTCGAACTGGCCGATACCGTGGCAGGATTGCCGATCCTTCATCTGGACGCGACATTGCGGCCACGGCTTGCACAAGCCATCCTGCCGGGAATGTCATGCGAAACCATTGAGGCTGCGGCGCCGCATATGCACCTGACCCTGGTTCAGGGAAGGTTCAGCAAATCAGCGATCTGTCCCGAGAGCGCCGCGACCGAGGATGACGCGCGCGCACGACAGCGTCGGCTCGACGAGGTGGTGACGCATGTGGACTGGCGGGCCCGTGTGATGGCGCCGGGGCGCACGCTGATCATCACGCATAAATCGATCGAAACTGCCTTTTCCGGGTTGCCCGGGGTCGATGTGGCGCATTTCAACGCGATTGCCGGGCTCGATGCCTACAAGGATGTTGCGCAGCTGATCGTGATCGGCCGGCCTCTGCCCGGCTCCGCAGCGCTGGACATCATTGCTGGCGGGCTGTTCGGAGAGCATATCGACGGAGAGTACGAAAACAAGCTGATAGGCTTGCCCATGCGCTCCGGCAAAACCGCTTCCATCCGCGCGATCCGCCACAGCAACAAAACCGGAGAATTGCTGCGCGCGGCCATCTGCGACGATGAAATCCTGCAAGCGATCGGCAGGGGGCGCGGGGTCAACAGGACGGCGCAAACGCCGCTGCAGGTCATCGTCATGGCCGATGTCGCATTGCCGCTTCCACACGACCGGATCCTCCACTGGGAAATCGAGCGTCCTGATATTCTGCAAAAGATGCTGCTGGCCGGCATCGCAACCGACAGCCCGGGTGACGCCGCGGCGCTGCATCCGGAATTGTTCGGGAACGAAAAGCAAGCACAGAAAGCCCTCGAGCGGGACGGATTTAAGCGACAATCTCCTATAGGTACTTATAAGGAAATGTCGCTTAAATCGGCCGCCTACCGGCGCCCCGGGCGTGGACGCGGCTGGCAGCGGGCGTGGTGGATCGACGGCGATGTCGATGCGGCCAGGAAAACCTTGGAAACGGCGATGGGACCTCTCGCCGAGTGGCGGCCAAATGCCAAATGACCCCTCTACGCCTCGTGGCCCTTACGCGGTGTTGCCGTCGTCTTGCACCAGCGACCAGCGGCGCGTCCGCGCTGCTACTCTGAGGAACTGTCACATCCTGTCGGAAAATGACGATTATTGTCGTGAATACAACGACATAAGTCCTGTGATATACTGCATTCAAGATGGTCGGAAACGGCAGGCCAATCGAATGGCGGGGGTTATGGCGAAACGCAGGGAAGAGGAATTCGACGGACAAATGGCTTGCGGCGCGCGTGTCATCGCGCACAGGCCGGTGGCGGATCTGGTGCCCTATGCCCGCAATGCCCGGACGCACAGCGATGCGCAGGTGGCGCAGATTGCCGGGTCGATCCGGGAGTTCGGCTTCAACAACCCGGTACTGGTGGATGGCGCGAACGGGATCATCGCCGGTCATGGCCGGGTGCTGGCGGCGCGCAAGCTGGGGCTGTCGACGGTGCCGGTCATTGAACTGGCCCATCTGAATGAGGCGCAGAAGCGGGCCTACATTCTTGCCGACAACCGTCTGGCGGAGAATGCTGGCTGGGACAAGGACCTGCTCTCGCTGGAACTGGCGGACTTGTCGGCCCTCGGCATCGAGCTTGGCGACCTTGGTTTTGACGGGGCGGAGCTGGACGCGCTGTTCGGCCACGGAGCGGCGGACGCCCGCGAGGAGGACACGCCGGAACCGCCGGTCAATCCGGTCTCGCGCCGCGGCGATCTCTGGCAGCTTGGTCCGCACCGACTGCTCTGCGGCGATGCCACCGATCCGGATGCTGTCACCCGCCTGCTGACCGGCGTGACACCGCACCTGATGGTCACCGATCCGCCTTATGGCGTGGGGTATGATCCGGCCTGGCGCAATGCCACCGGCGCGGCCAGGACAAAGCGCACCGGCAAGGTTCTGAACGATGACCGCGCGGATTGGCGGGCGGCCTGGGCACTGTTTCCCGGCGACGTCGCCTATGTCTGGCACGGCGCGCTGCACGCCGGCACCGTGGCCGAGAGCCTTGTGGCGAGCGGTTTCGAGATCCGGTCGCAGATCATCTGGGCCAAGGAGCGGCTGGTCCTGTCCCGCGGGCATTTCCACTGGCAGCACGAACCGGCCTGGTACGCGGTGCGGGGCAAGGCGCATTGGTCCGGGGATCGCAAGCAATCCACGCTCTGGGCCATTCCCAACCGCGATCAGGACGCACAGACGGTGCATGGCACGCAGAAGCCGGTGGAATGTATGCGCCGGCCGATCCTCAACAACTCCAGCCCGGGTCAGGCGATCTACGAGCCCTTCGCCGGGTCCGGCACTTGTCTGATCGCGGCCGAAAGCACGAAGCGCTCCTGTTACGGACTGGAACTGGACCCGGCCTACGTGGATGTCTGTGTGGTGCGCTGGCAGGCTTACACGGGGCAGCAGGCGCTGCTGGATGGCGATGGGCGCAGCTTTTCCGAACTGACCAACGAACGACTGGAGACAGCGGCATGAGCCAGTCCCGCACCCTGTCCGCGGTGGAGGCCACGGCCAATGTGCTGGTCGGCTGGTGCACGGCCCTGGTCGCACAACTGGCGGTCTATCCGGCCGTGGGGCTGCAGGCAGGGCTCGGCCAGCATGTCACGCTGAGCCTGGTCTTCACCGCCGTCTCCTTCACCCGCAGCTACCTGCTGAGACGTGCCTTCGCGAGGTGGAGCTGATGGCCCGAAAACACAAACCGAAGCCGCACACGCTGGCGAAGACCTCGCTTTCCGCGCTGCCCCGCTGTCCGGCCCATCTCGACACGGTCGCCCACAAGGAATGGCGGCGGCTGGCCACGCCACTCTTCGAGGCGGGGATCCTGACGCTGACCGACCGGGCGGCGCTGGCGGCCTATTGCCAGGCCTATGCCCGCTGGGTCGAGGCTGAGGAGCGGCTGCGCGAAACACCAGCGCTGCTCAAGACGCCGAACGGCCACGTCCAGCAATCGCCCTGGCTGACGGTGGCCAACAAGCAGATGGAGCTGATGGCGCGCTTCATGTCGGAACTCGGCCTGACACCCTCGGCGCGGACCCGCCTCGGCGAGACTCTCGCGGCGGCACAAACGGAGCCCGTCACCTTCGTCTGGCGCACGATACTCGAGGCGGGCGACAGCGATCACGAGGACAACGAGCCGATCGAGCACGTCAAGAGCCTGACGCTGCCGCGGACCCAGGATTGAGCCCGGCCGCGCTACACTAACGCGCTGATCCGATGTACAAAACTGCCAAACGAAGGTTGCGCAGGTCTGTACATGAACGCCACCGCCAGGATCATCGCCTACGAGCGGGTCTCGACGGCCCGGCAGGGGCGATCGGGGTTGGGGCTGGACGCACAGCGCAGGGCCATCGACGCCTTCGCGGTGTCACGGTCTGCCGAGGTTCTCGCCCGGTTTACCGAGGTCGAGAGCGGTCGCCGAAACGACCGGCCGGAACTGGACAAGGCCCTCACCCTCGCCCGCCTGACCGGCGCCACCCTGGTCATTGCCAAGCTCGACCGCCTCTCCCGCAATGCCGCCTTCCTGCTCACCCTGCAGGCCAGCGGCGTCTCCTTCCTGGCCTGCGACATGCCCGAGGCCAATGACCTCACCGTCGGCATCATGGCCTTGGTCGCGCAGCAGGAGCGCGAGGCGATCTCCAGACGCACGAAGGAAGCGCTGGCGGCGGCGAAAGCGCGTGGCGTCAAGCTGGGCAATCCAAATGGCGCCATGGCTCTCCGGCGGGCAGGGAAAGGCGGTTTGGCGCTGCAGGACACCGTGCGCCGCAACGCCGATGCCTTCGCCGAGGACCTGCGCGATGTGGTCGTGTCGATCCAGTCGGAGGGCCACACGAGCCTGCGCGCCTTGGCAGAGCAGCTGAATACCCGAGGTATCCGGACCCGCCGCGGCGGGCGCTGGCATGTGTCGACGGTGCGGAATCTGCTGTCCCGATTGCAAAGCAGCTAGAGGGTCGGCAACGCGATCGGTATCTTCGACCAGCCCCGGCTGCCGTCGTTCCAGGCCTATGCCAACAACGACACTGACGCCGGCGTCGGGACCTGGACGAAGATCGGCCTCAACACCACCGACTACAACGATCAGGGCGCGTTCGACGCCGCGAACAACCACTTCGTGGCGCCTGTCGACGGCACCTACCTCTTCGGCGCCACGCTCCTCTACAAGGTCAATTCCAGCACTTCAGCCCGCATGCGCGGGCGGCTTGTGTCGAACGGCACGACTGAAATCCGAGGGTCCTTCGGCGAGATCAGTGGCGCGCATGTCTCGGAGACCACGGCCCTTTGGCTGCAGACGATGGTGCCGCTGACGGCGGGCGATACGATTGAGCTCCAAGGGTATTTCCGTGCGCAGGATGGGTATTTCGCGGCCGACCACACGTCCCTTTGGGGCTGCAAGGTCGGCTGAACGGCGGGAGGACTTCAAATGACACCACCCCGATCCGACCATGGTTTCGTCCGCATGCCAGACGCCGAGTTCGAGGCGATGCTGGCACGCGCTGCCGAGAAAGGCGCCAAGCGCGCGCTCGCCGATGTGGGCCTCGATGGTGAAGAGGCCGCGCTCGATATCCGCGACCTGCGATCCTTGCTCGACTGCATCCGTCTGGTGCGCCGCACCGCGATGCAGACCGCTGTCCGCATGATCACCACCGGCGTGATGCTGGCGCTGCTCGCGGGCATCGCCAGCAAGCTGAAGATCTTCGGCGGCAGCCCGTAGCCGTGCCCCATCCCCATTCATCAACCCAACCGCACCCGCCCTCGTGGCGGGCTTTTTCGTTTCGGAGGACCCTCATGACCACGACCTTTTACGACCACTGGCGCGATGTTCCCGAAAAGCCTGGCGCTGGCCAAACTTCTCGCCCGGCCGAGATCGCCTGCCGGGGCACCGGCAAGCTGCTGGTCAACGAAGCGGCGCTCGACAAGCCGCAGGCGTTGCGTGACCGGCTGGGCAAGCCACTGATCGTCCGCTCGGCCTATCGCGGCCCCGAGCACAACCGCGCCGTGGGCGGCGCAACCCGCTCACAGCACCTCGACGGCGCCGCCTTCGACATCGCCATGGCGAACCACGATCCTGTGGCGTTCGAGGCGGCGGCGCGCGAGGTCGGGTTCCTCGGCTTCGGCTTCTACCCACGCTCGGGCTTCATCCACGTCGACCTCGGCCCCGCACGGCAGTGGGGCGAGCGGTTCCCGGTCCGGGCGACCGCCTTCGCCGAAGAAACGCCACCAGCGCGCGAGGTTTTGGCCGACAGCCGCACGATGAGGGGCGGCGGCGCGGCCGGTGTCGCCACGTTGGGCGCAGCCGGGGTGGAGGTTGCGCAGAGCGTCCTCGCGGAGACCCAATCCGCGATCCTGCCGCTGGTGCCGTATCTCGATATGCTCCGCTGGGTGTTCATCGCGGTCGCCCTCGGCGGCATCGCGGTCACGATCTACGCCCGGCTCGACGACTGGAAGCGAGGGCGGCGATGATCGGCTGGCTCCTCGCCACGCTCGCCGGATCGGCATGGGCGCGCACGGCGCTTCGCTATGGCGCAATCGTCCTCGCCGTGCTCCTGTTTCTGTTTTCCGTTCGGCGGTCCGGTGAGCGAGCGGGACAACTGGCCGAACGCCTCGAAGCCACGGAGGAGACCAATGATGTTCAACGCCGGATGCTGGATGCGGCGGCTCGCCGCCCTCGCGATCGCGACGAGCTTGCTCAGCGGCTGCGCGACGGTTCGTTCTGAGGGCGGCGGGTCCGGGGCATGTCCGCCCGTCGTGGAGTACAGCCGCAAGTTCCAGGCGCGGGCGGCCGAGGAACTGGCCCTTCTGCCAGAGGGGTCGGCGGTCGCCGAGATGTTGGCGGACTACGCTGTGATGCGGGAGCAGGTGCGTATTTGCTCGGGTTGAGCATCCGCGTGCATGAATCGACGCGGATGGATTGTGGGATGGGCGCGCTTGTCGCTCTGGTGAGGTCTCTCGGGCGCTTACCCTCGATCTCATCCCATGGCCCCTGCGACGCTCCGGTGGATGCTACCTCACTTTTTGTTGACTCATTGGTAACCTTCGGAGTTTCCTGAGCGAAGTCTACTGTCCGCGTGCCTTGCTGCGACAGTGGGCTCGGTTGGCGAGGGGCGTGGAAAGTTGAGGTTTGGGCAGAGGCTGTGGCCTCGCATTTGAAAGTACCTGGGGGATTAGAGAGTGGCAGACATTCCTGGCACGAATTTTGATGATGCATTGGACGGGACGGTTGGTGACGACACGATCTCTGGGTTTGACGGCAACGACATTCTGAATGGGCTCGAGGGCGGCGATACGCTGCTTGGTGGCAACGGGAACGAT
>JAXMNQ010000079.1:0-18929 GCA_034670345.1 Paracoccaceae bacterium
GGGATAGCGATGCGTTCTTGTAAAACAGACCTGAGCTTCAAGGCATTCATCTCGTTGGCTGCTACAATCATTCACCTCAAATGAACGTCAACAGCCCCTAGATCCTGATGTCGAAATCTCGGGATCACGCCGCGCCTATCCAAGGGGCAGATGAAGCTTCTCGCGGCACTGGCGCGTCCAGCCCGGCCATAAGGGCCGATTGCAAGGCGCGGTCATTCGAGAGTTGCACGAAAAACGCGCAGGATGCACAATTTCTGCTGTATTTCGGGCGGCGGCGCAGGGGGGCTGTCAATCAGGCCGGGGCGGGGTTCCGCCCGGGAGTGGCCTGTCTCACTGTCCAGCCCGACAACAACCAGGGAGATTGCAATGATCAGACAGACATTTGCGGCTTTTGCCGCCGCCGCGTCGCTTGCCGGAGCGGCATACGCCGAAACCGACGTGCCCTTCGCGCTGGACTGGAAATTCGAAGGGCCCGCCGCGCCCTATTTCGTGGCCATCGACAACGGCCATTTCGCGGCGCAGGATCTGTCGGTCGAGATTTCCGCCGGTCAGGGCTCGCTGGACGCAATCCCGAAGGTGGCAACCGGTGCCTTTCCGGTGGGGTTTGCCGACATCAACTCGCTGATCAAGTTCCTGGATCAGAACCCGGGCGCGCCCGTCACGGCTGTCATGATGGTCTATGACAAACCGCCCTTTGCCGTCGTGGGCCGCAAATCGCTGGGCGTCGAAGTACCGAAAGATCTGGAAGGCAAGGTGCTGGGTGCGCCGCCGCCGGATGGCGCATGGGCGCAGTTTCCGGCCTTTGCCACGGCCAACGGGCTGGATATGGACAAGATCACGGTTGAGCCGGTGGGCTTTCCGACCCGTGAGCCAATGCTGGCACAGGGCAACGTGGCCGCGATCACCGGCTTTTCCTTTTCGTCCTACCTGAACCTTGTGCGCCTTGGCGTGCCCGAAGAGGACATCTCGACCCTGCTGATGGCCGACTATGGTCTGCAACTCTATGGCAACGCAGTCATCGCGAACACGGAATACGCGGCCGAGAATCCGGAGATCATCACCGGTTTCCTGACCGCCATCGCGGCGGGCTGGAAAGACGCCATCGCCGATCCGGCATCGGCCATCGAGAGCCTTGTGGAGCGGAACCCGGCCGCCGATGCCGAGTTGGAAGAGCGCCGCCTGCAACTGTCCATCGACGCCAACGTCTTGACCGATTGGGTTGAGGCCAACGGCCTGGGCGGTGTCGATGTCGCGCGCATGAACGCCGCGCTGGAGCAACTGGCCGAGACCTACGAGTTCCAGAACGCCCCCGACGCGCGCCTTTACTTCACCGATGCGTACCTGCCCGACGCTGCGGCGCGGATGCTGAAGTAACCTGACCTGACCCGTGGCGCGACCGGTGCCGCGGGTCTTTTCCTGCAAGGAGCGTGCCGCGTGTCGCAACCGCTGATCGAGATCAAGGGCGTCAGGCACGCCTACAAGACGGACTCCGGCCCTTTGCCGGTGCTGGACGGTCTGGAACTGAGCGTCCCGGAAGGCGGTTTTGTCGCCGTTGTCGGCCCGTCGGGCTGCGGCAAGTCCACGCTGACGCGGCTGGTGGCCGGATTGATGAAGCCGGATGTGGGCGAGGTCTGGTTGCATGGTGAACGGGTCAAGGGGCCGCGTTCGACCGTCGGCATGGCCTTTCAGAACCCGGTTCTGCTCGAATGGCGGACGATTCTGCAGAATGTGATGCTGCCGCTGGAAATCGTCTCGACCAGGATGAACAGGCGCGAAAAGGAAGACCGCGCGCGTCACCTCTTGGCCTTGGTCGGGCTGGACGGCTTTGAGGACAAACGGCCCAGCGAACTGTCGGGCGGGATGCGGCAGCGGGCCTCTCTGTGCCGGGCCATCGTGCATAAGCCCGAGGTCCTGATCCTTGACGAACCGTTTGGCGCGCTGGATGCCTTTACCCGTGAAGACCTGTGGCAGACCATGCACAAGGTGAAGGCCGAAGAGCCCTTTACCGGGGTGCTGATCACCCATGACCTGCGCGAGTCGATCTTTCTGGCCGATCAGGTGGTGGTTCTGTCGGGCCGCCCGGCGCGGACGCAATACGTGATGGACGTGCATCTGACCGGCGAACGCGACATTGAACATCTCTACACGCCCGAAAGCGCCGAGGCGCTGAACATCCTGCGGCATCAGATCCAGATTGCGCAGGGCCGTGCGCACGCGGAACCCGGGGAGGCGTTGCAATGAAGGCGCAAAAGATCCTTGTCCCGGTGGCGGCGCTGGTGGTGTTCGGGCTGTTCTGGGAGTTCCTTGTCTGGGCAAACGACTGGCCGAACTACGTGATGGCCTCGCCTTCGGACCTGCCGCCGGCCTATTCGAAATACTGGAACCTGTTCCTGATCATGGGTTGGCAGACGCTGTGGCGGACGGTGGTGGGGCTGGTGCTGGCGATTGTCTTTGGCGTGCTGCTGGGCATGGTCATGGGCTTTTCGCGGCTGATGCGCGATGCGCTCTATCCGCTGCTGGTTGGGTTCAACGCGGTGCCCAAGGCGACGGTGGTGCCGATCGTGGCGCTGCTGTTTGTGGGGGCGCATGATTTCAATACGATCCTGATCGCCTTCATGATCTCTTTCTTTCCGATCGCGGTGTCGGTCTCGATCGGGTTGTCGACGCTGGAGCCGGAGTACCGTGATATCCTGCGGTCGCTGGGGGCCTCGCAGACGACGATCTTCTGGAAAATCGCCTTGCCCAAGACCTTGCCGGAGTTCTTTGGCGCGCTGAAGGTGGCGGTGACGCTGGCCTTTATCGGGACCAACCTGATGGAGATCGTCTCTCCCCATGGGCGGGGGCTGGGCGCATTGTTCGACAGCGGCAAGACCAACTCGGACTATCCGCTGATGTTCGCTGTCCTGATCGCGCTCGCGCTGATGGGTATCCTGCTTTATTATGTCGTGGTCGCGCTGGAGAAGATCTTTGCCGGATGGGCGGAGCGGTCGCCGGGATAGGTTTTTTGGGCGGGATGGCGGGACGGCGCTCCTCCGGGCCCGCGGCCCGGATATCGCCCCACCTACCATCCCGCAATTCTCGACAGTCGCCGCGATGCAGGCCAAACCCTAGTCCGGTGGCGGGCCGACCTGATCGGGATGCGCGCGGCGAAACGCCTCCAATTCGTCACAGGCCTCGGCCACGCTCTGGATGCGCGGGAAAGGCGCAAGGTCCACCCCCCAGCGTGTCGCGTTGTAGAGTTGCGGGATCAGGCAGACATCGGCCATTCCCGGCGACGCCCCCAGACTGAATCTTGACCCACCGGGCAGGATATCCTCGACCGCATGCAGGCCGCGTGTGATGAAATGTTGCATCCAGTCACGCTTAGCCGCGTCTCCGCCACCGGAGAGTTCTGCGGCATGGCTGGCGACGTGGAGGTTGCAGACCGGATGGATTTCCATCGCGATGGCATAGCTTAATTGCCGGGTCAGGTATTGGCCGTAGGAGTCTGCGGGCAGCAAGGTCGATCCGGGGATCTGCGCGTGCAGGTATTCGAGGATCGCAAGCGACTGGGCAAAAGGCTGTCCGTCGATCAGCAGAGTGGGCAAAAGGCCCTGTGGGTTCAGCGCGGTGTAGTCGTCGGTCCGGTGCTGGCCGGTGACAAGATTGATTGGACGGGTCTCAAAGGGAAGCCCAAGCAGGTTGAGCGCGATGCGCACCCGATAACTGGCTGATGACCGCCAGTAATCATACAGGATATAGGAACCGCTCATCTCCGCTCCTCCCAAAGCATCAGGTGGTCTGGTGGCATCTTGCAGGTTACGGCGCGGCGCGTCACCTGTTCTGCTGTACGAATTGCCGCATTTGTGGTGGGCGGGGCCATCGCACGCCCGGCCTTACCGGGGCGACAGTGGAGAGCGGAGCGGTTTCTGTCGGGTGATCGCCTCAGGCCTGGCGTGATACGCGCCAAAGCGGGATCGCGATGCTGCTACAAAATTTCCCCTATCGCGATGTGCCATGCTCTGTAGAATCTTTGCCTAACCTTTGGTCTTTTGCCGGTTGAGGCGTGTAAAATATGAGCTTTCGAGTGTTTCATTGCAGGTGCAATCACAAGTTGCGCTTCGGCGCGAGTACCTGCAGTTACTGTTTCAACCCCACGCCGTCCTATAATCGGTGGTGGGTGCCGCCGCTGACGGCGGTGATTTTTGCAGTGGTTGTTTACGTGGCGATGGCCAATGGGGCATTCGGCCATCCGGCGAACCTTACCCGATTGCAGGAGGTCCCTTCGCTGGGATAGCCTGCCCGGGAAATGATCGGCAGGAGTCATCACATGCGAATGGGCAGACGCGGATTTGCCTTGGGTCTATCGGCAATCTGGCTGGGCGGGTGCCTGCCCGGAGGCGGCTTGCCTCAGGTTGCACGACCCGATCCGGCGCTGGAACCGGGGCTGCGACCGCAGCCAAATGCGTCTTATGATCAATGGGTTACCGCCTTCAGCGCGCGCGCCCGGGAACGCGGCATCACGCAACAGACGCTGGACAGCGCCTTTGCCGGACAGGGCTACTTGCCGGGGGTGATCGAACGCGATCGCAACCAGACCGAATTCAAGCGCTCGCTGGAAGATTACCTGGCCATCGTCGCACCGGACGACAAGGTCGCTTTCGGTCGGCGGCTTTATGCGCAGCAGAGAGCGTCGCTGGGCCGGGTCGAGGCGCAGTACGGTGTGCCGGAGCAGGTCATGGCCTCGATCTGGGGTGTCGAAAGCTATTTCGGCACCAAGCGCGGGAAGATCCCGGTGATTTCGGCCACCTCAACCCTTGCGTGGGAGGGACGGCGCGGCAGGTTCTTTGAATCGAACCTGATGGATGCGCTGCGAATCGTCCAATCCGGCGATGCGCGACCCGCGCAGCTGGTCGGCAGCTGGGCCGGGGCCATGGGTCATACCCAGTTGATACCGAACGCCTATCAAGAACATTCGGTTGATTTCGACGGCGACGGCAAGCGCGACATCTGGTCCGACAATCCGATTGACGCCTTTGCGACAACTGCGCGCTTCCTGTCGCGCGCCGGCTGGAAGCGGGGCCAGCCCTGGGGCGTAGAGGTGCGCCTGCCGGACGGCTATTCCGGGCCGCTTGGGCGCAAGAACCGGACTTCGGTCGCGCGGCTGCGAGAGTTGGGCGTGCGGCCCGCGCGCGGCGGGGCATTGCCGGATCATGGGTCTGCGGCGGTGCTCGCCCCGATGGGGGTTGGCAAACCAGCCTTCCTGGTCTTCCACAACTTCAACATGATCCTGCGCTACAACCCTTCCGAGAACTACGGTCTGGCTGTGGGCTATCTTGCGGATCGGCTGGCCGGTGCCGGGCCTCTGGTCGCGGACTGCGGACGCGACTCGACCGGATTGGCGCTGGATGATCGCAAGGCGCTGCAACGCGGGTTGACGCAGGCCGGGTTCGACGCGGGCACGCCGGATGGGGTGATCGGCAAAAAGACCGAGGCCGCCATCAGTGGCTACCAGGCCGCGAAGGGGCTGGCTGTCACGGGCCAACCCTCGCGTGAATTGTTGTCGTTGCTCAGGTGATCGTCTGAGCGACGGCTGCCGCTTTGTCTTGAGGAGTCCGAGGGGGCGGTGCCCCCTCGGCTCGTCAGTCTCAGGCGGTCTGCGGGAGTTTCGCCTTCGATGCCTTGAGCGCGGTAGACGCGGCCGCAAAGGCGGCGTGGCCCGGCGCGTTTGACAGATCCGGGAACGGGGCCAGTTTCGCGACCTCGCCAAAGTGCGGTTCCACCGATGCGCCGCCCATGATCACATGATTCAGGTTTTTCGGACAACGCTTTAAGACAAGTGATTTACAAAAGGAAAGGTTCTGAGAGAGGCTTCGGCTATATGGCACATGCCTCCATCAATCCGCCGTTTGAGTTACACCGAAATGACTCAGAGCAGAGCGCGGATCGGCTCTAGTAATCCCTTGTTGCGCAGCGTTCTGACCGGGTAGCTGTCGTCATTTACCAACCGGTCGAGCGAAAAGCCGGGTTCGATCTTGGCCAGTTTTTCGGCCACGGCCTTTGCCTTGTCCAATTGCCCTTCAAGCGCATAGAGCGCCAGAAGGTGCCGGTGGGCGGGACGTGACAGGGGGGCGTTGCGCGCGGCGGCCTCTCCGGCCTCGATCGCCTCTTGTGCGCGGTTGCAGGCGATGGAGATGATGCAATGCCCGACATCCCAGTAATGTTTGAACGGGGAGGTGCGGGCAATCTTGCAGGCCCGTTGAGAGGCGTCAAAAGCGCCCTGCAGGTCACCGGACAGCATCAGCGCGTCCGAGAGCGACTTCCACGCAAAGGCATTTGCCGGGTTCCGCTCGACCGCGTTTTGCGCAAGGTCGAGCACCCCGGCGGTATCGCCCAGGGCAGTGCCGCGCACCTTGGAGACGATGGCATGAACCAACACGTTGTCCGGTGACAATTCCATCGCCCGGTAGTGCAATTCGACGGCTTCTTCCAGCAGCGGCTGCTGATCCTCTTCCGCCATCTCCATCATCTGGGTCAGACGGATCATGCTGGCCCATGCCAGGTAGATGCCGTTTTCGTCCCGGCGAAAGGCCTGATCCATCAACCCGTAGGCCTCTCTCAATGCGTCCTTTTCGAATGAGAACATGCGGTAGAGGCCCAGCCGCGACAGCGCGGTGGAGCGGGTTTCGGGCCTGTCCTTGTCCAGCACGTGCGGCAGTTTGCCGATGATCTGGTCGGCGGCCTCGAACACGGTCCGGGAAATGCCGATCTCGGCGGTCAGGATGTCTTCCAGCCGGGTCAGCTGTTGCAGCTTGGAATAGAGGATGCGGGCGCTGGGCTGATGGGTGGCCTTGATGAACAGCGCATGCCCGCCATCATCGTTGTCGACCAACTGGGTGCTGATGAGGATGTCGCTCATCGGCGCGGTTGCAGGCAGGGCGTGATCGGTTTCCGACTGGCGCCATGCGCGCACCTGCTCGGCGATGTTTTCGCCGATCTGATTGGCCAGTACCTCGCCCATCATCTGGTCCCGGCCCGGCTTTTCCGCTGTGACGCGGCAGTTGATCAGGATGCCGCGGCTGTCGGTGGGGCTGGCCTTGGCCAGCTTGGCCATCAGCGCGGCGCGTTCCTGCCGCAGCCAGTCCTCGAATTCCGGGTCGCGCACATCCATGCCCTGCAGCAGTTCGGTGCGGTCGTCCTCGGGGACCACTTCCTCCAGCAGGTCGACCGTGACGCGCCGGCTGTCCAGGCGGACGTCCGTGCGGTCGGCCTGCAACACCTCGGCCGCCTCGCCCAATGCGTTGCGCAGTTTGGACAGGGCTTGCCGCAGGTTTGCGCTGGCCTGTTCGGGGCCGAAGGTCGACCAAAGCTTGTCCTCAAGCCAGCGGCGCGGACGGGTCATGTCGGGCGCAAGCGCCAGCATCGCCAGAAGGGCCTGGTTCTTGGATCCCTTCAGGACCAGCGACACGCCCTCGCCGTCCCGAACCTGAAAGGGCCCGAGCACGGAAATGTTGATCCTGCGGTCGCTAACCTCTGGCATGTGTGCTCTTTTGTTCCGAACGTCAGGCTAGCATTACAATGATGTGGCGGCAACGGACGTGAAATTTTCGTTAATCGTTGAGGCGGCCACAAGTAATCCTTTGACCTGTGGCGGGCAGTGCCGAAAGATCGGGCTGAAATGCAAAGAGGGCGCCATGACTGTTTCCGGACTCTACAACTCTCAAAACAGCCAGAATTCGCAGAACAGCCAGAACTCCCAGAATTCACAAAACTCGCAAAACAGCCAGGCGGCGGAGAATTCGCAAGGCGGGCCGGACAACACCTTTTCCAGCACGGCACTGGGACAGGCGCGGGATGGCACGGTTGGCCATTGGGACGGTAACCCGGATCGGACACCCCGTCAGACCGGGCGTGACAGTTGGGCCGCGTTGCAGGCGATGGCCACCGGCCCCCGGCGCGGTGTCATCGACGCCTGCCTGCATGGGTTGTTTTCCGTCGCGATGACGCCTGCGACCGACAAGACGCCGGCGCGGGGCGAGGTGTTCATGGCGGGGCAGAGCCTTGTTGTTCTGGAGGCGCCCGCAGATGCTTTTCTGGCCAAAAAGCAACTGCACTACCTGCGGACCTACGCGGATCTGCGGGGGGATCGCCTGAACGAAATCATCATGCAGACCGGCGACATTCAGAGCTTTTTCGCACTTGTCGGGTACATGGCGCCGGATACGACAAAGTGGTCGCTGGCGCTGAATCAGGCGATGCTGAGGCTGTGCACCATGGTCGAGATGCCGCTGAAACACGGGTTCGACGTCGCCCGCCCGATTGCCATGTCGCGCAAGGTGCAGCCGCTGATCCAGACGCCGGGGCACGGGGCCTGGCCCTCGGGGCATGCGACAGAGGCTTTTGCCTGCGCGACCCTGCTGTCGCAACTGTTCGACGATGGTAAGGGGACCGTCGACCCGGTGGCCCTGATCGGGGTGGGCAGCGAACTCTATCGCCACGCCGAGCGGATCGCCATGAATCGTACAGTGGCGGGGGTACATTTCCCGACCGACAGCATGGCGGGGGCGGTGCTGGGCGTGACGGTGGCGCAGGCACTGGTGCATTGGTTGCAAGGGGCAAAGTCGACGCCGGCACGGTGTTTCCACGGCGCGTCCTACGAAGGGGACTTTACGCTTGGCAGCCTGACGACCGCATTGACCGACGGCACGATCTCGGACTCGGGAACGGTCGACCTGACCAAGATCCCCAGGCCGGACTGGCTGACCGCGATGTGGGGGGACGCCGTCACCGAATGGTAGGTTTCATATTTACCAGATGATGCCGGGGCCCGTGTGCCCCGGCTTTCGGTTCAGCAGGGCGGCAGTCTATCCGGGAGCAACAGGATCGACTTGCCCAGACGCGGGTCGTCCGCGGCGATCTCTGGCACTGCACGGCCAGTTGCGGCCAAGGCCAGCGCCCTGCTGTGGCGGCCAGCGGCGGCGCTGGTCCCGGCAAGGCGGCGCGTGCTGCCCGACAGCGTGCCCGCTGCCCGGACACCGTGGTAAAAATCGCCGTAGCCAGTGATCGTCGAGGCGGTGGGACCGTCCACCGACCAATCAGCCCCCTGCGCCGAATAGGCCGCCGGGCGATAGTTGGTCAGGTCTGGCGTTGCGATGCGTGCTGACAGACGCGCGGCACCGGTGGAATGCACCTGTGGAGCCTCGGCGGTGACATAGGCGCTGTGGCTGCCCGCATCGCAGATCGGCCCAACGGGGGCCGGGGCGACATAGGCGGCGCTTTGCGCGTCCCAGGCATAGGCATCTGGATGGTCGAGGTAGCTTTGCCGTCCCTTGATGCCGCTGCCCCGGATCGCATCGTCACGCTGGACCTGTAGCAGCGCCGTGCAATCGGAGCCGCATTTCAGCGTGACCGTCCAGCCGCCCGAGGGGGCCACCGGTTCGGCCATCTTTTGCCCCCGTGTCGGGGCCAGAGCCAGAACGTAATGCGCCGGACAGACCGTCTCTGCGTCCAGGCGGCGGTCCGGCACGTGGTAAATGCGGGCCAGCGCCGCGCCATCGGGACGTTCGAGAGAGCGAATCTCACCGGGGGCCATGTTCAACAGGCCCGAGGCCGTGCCACAGGGCGTCGTCACGCCTACCTGCAGCCCGTCGGTCTGCGCGCCCCGGCAATGGATCTCGATATAGCTGGCGGTCTCATCATCCGGCAAGGCGCGCCATTTGATCTCTTGCTGCGTCCCGGCGCTGAGGTCCATCCGGGCCACCTGACTGCTGCGGAAGTCATTGCCAAAAGCCCAGACGATCTGCACCGGTTGGCCGGTCACCTCTTCCCAAAGCCGCGCCTCGCGCGCCATTTGGTATTCGGCAAAGCGGGTGCCGTCCTTGGGCCCGGCCAGAACGCCCAGCGACACGTTGACGATCACCGGCGCGGTGCGGTCGACCTGCCGCGCCATCCGCAAGATCCAGCGCATTCCCATGACAAGGTAGCTCTCGAACATGGTGCCGGATGTGTCGTCGATGCTTTCGGGGGGCAGTTGCACCCCCAATAGCGGCCAGTCCCGCGCGGGATCGGCGGCATCTTCCGGGTCCGCGCCTGCGGCAAGGTCCAGAACATGGGTCCCGTGCGTGGTGGAAAACCCGGTTTCGCGCCGCGTGTCTCCGGGAAAGAGCGCGGCATTCAGGTCGGCATAACAGGCTCGCTCATCATCTGCCGCGATCAAGGCGTCGATCTCTGCCGCGCCCAGGACCCGGCCAGAAGCAGCCCCGATGGGCGTGCCGCTGTACTGACGCAGGGATTGCAGCCAAAGCGCGTGGAACCGGGTCTTGTGCCCCGTGGCCGTCGCGCGCCGGAACCGGGCGTTGAGGAACCCGATGCCGTCATCCATGGCGGCGACGATGGGGGTGCCGGGACATGGCGTGGGCGGGACCTCTGGCAGGGGTTGCGGATCGGGAGTTTCGCAGGGCATCTCGACCGGGGTGCCGGTATCCAGAAACTGGAACAGATGGGCGTGGTCGCTGTCCGGCGTGCCGATCCGCCGGTACAGCATGTACTCGTCCGGCAACCCGTCCAGATCGCAGGGCGTCGAAATCCGGTCCGCCAGCGCCGCCGCCTCGGCCGCGTCCATCAACAAGGGCGAGGCCTGATCCTGCACAAGGGTCAACAGGGCCTGCCGCTCCTCGGCCGCCGAGTCGCCGGGGACCAGTCTGACAAAGATCGGGGCGTATTCCGGCGCGCGTTCCGGCGACTCGGGCGGTATCATGTCCCGCCGATGCCCGATCAGCCGCGCCCAATCGAGACAGGCCTCATGAAATGTGTGCGGCCGTGGCTCTGTCCAGTTGTGAACCATGGCAAATCCCCTGGAAACGCTGCGAAAAGACTGTTCTCAGCAAAGGCGCTTTTTGAACGCCGGTCAAGGAAGCCTCCGGTTGATTGCGCCGCGTTTGCGCAGAATTCACGCCGCTTGGGGAGGCATTCCGGGAATTCAAAGCGCAAATTTATCCATGATTCACGGCGGATTTACGAACCGTTTGCGCTGCGTTCACGGGGCGGGGGCATGGTCCGGTTAACGTATCGTCAACTGCGGATGAGTCCAGTGACTGGGCCGGGGGATCGACCATGACTTCCAAGACTGCTGCGCCGGGATTTCGGGTGATTGAGGGCAGCGGTGCTCGCCGCGCGCTGATCGACCGGATTGCCCTGCCCGAAGTGCCACGGATGAGCGCTTCGGAGCTGGCCGCGGACATGGCCGAGGTCTTTGCGCTGGGTCTGGTGCAGGACCTGCGCGCAAACGCCCTGACCGATCCGCATCGTGTGGCGCAGATCGACGACCGTACCCGTTTCACGATGCACGAATTGCTATGTGAGTTGCGCAACCTCAGCTGGTTCGATTCCCGGGTTGCACGCGTCAAGACAGGTCCTGCCGATCTCTCCTCCCCGGCAGGATCTGGCGACGCTGACCATCGCCGCGCCATACGGCGCAACGGCGATGGTCAGCTGACGCTGGAATGCCTCTTGCGGGGCGGCATTGCCCTGCGCGGTGGCGGCCCGGTGATGTCGGCCTTCTGGGACAGTGACCACGCGGTGCGCGCGCCTGTCGATCCGAAGGAAGATTGCCCGGGTGAGGATGCCCCCATGTCGGTCTGGCTGGGCTGGTGTGCGCGGCAGAGCCAGGCCGGTCTGCGCCTGCCGGGGACCGATGCTCCGGCGTCGCGGCGGGGCAGTCTGGGGGATCGGGCGGATGCCCTGCACGGGACACCCGCTGCGCGTCCGTTCCACAACGCCGCCTTGGTCGCGCTGGCCCGTGGCACCGAAATCGACGAAGGCCTGCAGGCGGCAGGCGGCTGGACCGGGGCGCGTCTGTTTGCCCTGATGGCCGAGGCAGAGGTTTTGGCGCGCCGGTTTGCGCAGATGAATGCGGGCCGTCCCAACCGGATGCCGCGCCCGGCGGTCACCGCCGCGCGCATGACCGTCTGGCTGGCGCAGGAAGAGCGGCAATTTGGTTTTCAGAGCGTGCCTTACCGCGAGGCTGCCGATGAACTGGCCACAAACGCCCCCGGATTGTTGCATTGGGTCACACGCGCCAATCAGGCACGGCGCGGCGCACAGCGGTTTGAACAAAGCCTGTTCCTGCCGCTGTCCCGGCCCGAAAGCCAGCATCTGACCCCTTCCGACCTTGCCGCGCATGCCATTGTGGCCGGTGCACTGGCGACGCTGATCAAGGCGGTCTTTGACACCTCGCGGCGGGCGCAGTTGCAGATGGTGGGGAAGGATGGACCGGCATTTGCGGTTGAGGATCAGATTGATCGGCTGGCCGCGAACGTTGCCCTGATGCGCTGCGTGTCCGGCGGCTATTTTCCGGCCGAGAACCATCAGGATCTGCGATTGGGGCAGGCGATTGCGCTTCAGTTCCTGCGTCAGCGGCTGACCGGCGACAACCGCAGCGCGGCGCTGTGCTTTCGTGATTTCGATGGGCGCAACTTGCAGATCCTTGCCCATCCGCGCCACTTTGGTCGGGGCCATGCTGAACTGCGCTGCGACGGTGCCCCCATCGCCTGGCCGCAAGAGGCCGACCACCCGGCGGCGCATCTGACACAGGTGGTCTAGTTTCGGGCGACGTCCTCACCGGGCAGGCGGCCCGAGATTTCGAGGATCAGCTTGCGCTTGACCGCTTCGGCAAAGCTGGCGCGGCTTTCGGCGGTGACGACAAAGGCGCCGGGACCGCCGATAATCGTGGCCTCATACCGTGCCTCCAGCCCGCCCTGCGCGCGGCCCGGATCACCCGGGCGCAGGATCGGCAAGGCGTTGATGGTGACACCCGCCGCCAGAACCTCTGCCCGGGCCTCCGCGATGGTCGGGCCGGTGTAGGAATTGGCGCTGTCGCCCGAGAAGTCGATCACCCTGCGCCAGCCATCGTGGTCATTGGAGTCCATCAGCCGCAGCGCCTCGATCAGCGCCGCACCGATGGCGTTGCGCCCGTAGGCCTGTCGCGGCTTGCCGGTCAGCTCAGAGGCGAACGCCGCAGCGCTCTCGGGTCCGTCGATCAGCATCCAGTCGGCGACCACGGCCTGATTGGCCGCCCATTCGACATAGGTCACCGCGATGTTGCCGTAGGCCGTTCCGGCGATGGCCGCCAGCACCTCGGGGTCGGTGATCGCCTGCGCATAGCCTTGCCGCTGAAAGGCGATCTCGCTCTGGTCGATACTGCCCGAGGCATCGGCGAGCAGCACCAGTTCCAGATCGGTGGTCTGGGCCTGTGTCGCGGTGGCCAGCAGTCCGGTCAGAAATCCGGCCAATATCATCCAACGCATTCTGTTCCTCCATTCGCCGGGTCGTGGCCCGACCCTGAAAGTTTGACACCGGTCATGTCGCAGCCCTGCCTGGCGTGGCAGAGTGGACCCGTGGGAAACCGGAGGAAAAGCTCATGATTGCCCGTCTCGCCCTGTTCTGTCTGCTTGCAGCGCCCGCCTTGGCGCAGGACGCCGATATCGGACGCTCGCATTACTACACCCATTGCGCCACCTGTCACGGTCTTGAAGGCCGCGGTGACGGGCCGATGGCCGGCGTGCTGACCATCCCGCCCACCAATCTGACCGAATTGGCAGCACAAAACGGCGGAACCTTTCCGATGATCCGTGTGATCAAGCGAATCGACGGACGCGATCCGCTGGTCGCGCATGGGTCACCCATGCCGGTCTTTGGCGATTTTTTCGAAGGCAGCTTTGATGTGCCGTTGAAAGCGCCCTCCGGTCAGCCGATCCTTGCCTCGCAACCGGTGGTGGACCTTGTGGCCTACCTGCGGGAATTGCAGCGGGTCGAAGAGGACTGATTCAGGGGGCCTGCGTCCGGCAGATGCCTTCGGCCCGGGCCTCCTTCCACGGCAGCACCACGGTGGGCCGGTCGATGGCGGCGTCCAGGCGGCTGACCGGCATGTATTTCCCGATCATCTGCCGCAGCCGCCCCGTGCGGGGGGCGTTCGGGTCCAGCAGGCGGCAACAGACATATTCCTCGACGATGCTGCCCTGCTGTTCATAGCCGAAGTCCAGAAAATCGCGCGCCGCCTCGGTGTCGAACAGGTAGGGGTCGACGCTGGCGGAATGTTCCTGCAACGCCTTGAAGGGGCTGTACCCGGTCTGGCGCCGGTTCTGCCACTGCCAGACATGGGTGGCCTCATGGGCAAAGAGCATGGCGTCGAAAACGTCGATCCGGTCAGGGTAGCCAGCCAGCATGTCCGGGCGGTAGATATCGTCGCGCAACAGGATCTTGTTGTAGATCACCGTCGCGGCGGGGGAGACGGTGACGGTTTGCGTCTTGGTAATCGGCGGCCAGATCCGTTCCTGACAGGTGGTACGGGGGCGGACGGGGATCTTGTAGGTGACGCTGCCCGCCGGGTTGCCCTCTATGATGCGGATCTTTTTCGAGTCGATGGAGTCGCCGTGAATAGCCCGCATGAAGGCCGTCTCGTTCGGTGACAGGGGGCGGCCACAGGCAGCGAGCAGGAAAAGGGCGAAAATGGCAATCCGGTACATGACGGGAGATTGGCCGGGGGCGGGCGGCTTGGCAAGCGCCAAGAGCGTGACCACGCGTTTGCACTTTTAGGGGCCCGCAAACTCAAGCGGTCACAGGGGTGAATACACCTTATGTCAGGAAATACTCATTGACGGAGGGGCGACACTGACCCTCCGGCGGCGGGGAAATCCCCCGCCCTACAGACCTCGGCAGGACGGGTGCGTGGGGGCACGCACCCTGTGGCCGCCAGACCGATCAGACAGACCGCAGCGCGCCCTTGCCGGTGGGTTTGCCTTTTGGCCCACCGCTGACGGATTTTCCGCCGATCACCGGATCCTTGCCGGCGTTGCTGTTCGAAGTGGCCAGCACCTTGACCTTTTCCTTCTTGGGCTTCTTGGTTTCGCGGTTGCCGCGGTTTTTTTCTTTGGACATGGGATTTCCTCTTTCGACGCCGCACGGCGGGATGCCGGACGGATGGACGCTCAGAGGGGGCACGGTTGCCTGACGGGGTCAGGGCGATGTCACCGATGAGGCATCGTGGAAGATGCATTTAAAGATGTGTGCAGGCGGGGGCGGCTTGCAAGAGGCGGCGTGAGGGGTAGAGAGAAAATAGTTGGGGGCGGCTTGTGGGTAGCGGGATGAAAATCCGCCTTACAGAGGGTGAGCAGAGCACCTGCGCGCGGAACAATGGCCGAAGGCGCGTCGCCAAATGCCACTCACCTCTTGCGAGATGCGGTGGCTCTAACCGCTGTTCTGACTCGATAGAACCACCGCTCGCATGATTTCTGGCCCGGTTTCGGGGCGCGCGCAGAGCCTTCAAAGGAAAGCGGGTGCAAACACCCAAACTACTCCCGCTCAGGGACGCACCGAGGGATGTGGCTGTGAGCAATTGCCCCGGACCCAGGTGATCTCGGCGTTACACATGTCCTGAAATTCGGGGTAAAACATCTGGTCGATCGGCGCGCTTTGCATGGCGTTCACGACGTAATCCGCGTTTGCGCCCATCTCGGCGACATAGTCCCGGACCAGCCCATAAAATTCATGGTCCAACGGCAGAGCCGCGCCATCATAAGACATCTGGTGAAAGCCGAGCTTGAAGCGCCAGTTGTCGATGAGACGAGGGGTGCCGCCAAGGTAGGCCAGCGGACAGGCTGACGCGCAGGTGGCGTAGAGATCGGTTTCCAACCCAAGCTCCCTGATCAACTTGCCGGTCTTGACCGCTTCGCCGACGGAGCCGCCGCGGCTGCCGAAAAAGACACGGCTGACGTCATGGTCCTGAATGAAGGATTGGAATTCGTCAAAAAAGCCTTCTTCGATATCGCCCAGAACGTAAAGGATCCCGTATTCCACGCGGAATGTCGCGCGGGTGTTCCAGTCCGCGGCGACCAGACCGGCGGGAATTCCCAGCTTGTCGTCACAAGTCAGGTTCCACATTTCCAGCCTCTGATCTTCGCTCAATTCAAGGATCTGGCTCGCCTGATAGGCCCATTTCTGCTTCGCCATGGCGTGCAGGCGGATGGCATAGGGATCGTTCAGGTCCGGTTCATCCGCCGGGTTTGGTCCGTAGAGCTTCAAATGGGGGGCAACGTCGCCCGCGTTCAGCATGTCGCCAAGGATCAGGCATTTGAATTCGGCCACATCCGCCCGCATGTCGAGGGTGCCCAGTATCGGCGCACCTTTCTCTTCGGCCAACTGGTCCAGCCGGGCGGCACTGGCCTGCGCGGTGGCGATCCTCTGGTCCCACGACTGCGCAAGGCCGGCCGTGGCACAGGACAAGACGCCAAGGCACAGAAGTGCCAGGCGACCAAAAAATCTAGACATCCAACTCCTCCACAAATCGTGCGTTCTCTTGAATATACTGAAAGCGCAGCTCCGGCTTCTTGCCCATCAGGCGTTCCACCAGATCCCCCGTCTCGCCCGGCTCGTCCTCGTCGATGGTCACACGGATCAGGGTCCTTGTCGCCGGGTCCATCGTCGTTTCCTTGAGGTCCTTGGCGTCCATCTCACCCAGCCCCTTGAAGCGCTGCACGTCGATCTTTCCCTTGCCGCCCAGACCCTTGGCCAGCGCCACCTCCTTGGCTGCGTCATCTGCCACGTACAAACGCCGTGCCCCCTGCGTCAGCCGGTAAAGCGGCGGGCAGGCCAGATACAGGTGCCCGTTGTCGATCAGCGGGCGCATCTGGGTGTAGAAGAAGGTCATCAGCAACGCCGCGATATGGGCGCCGTCGACGTCGGCGTCGGTCATGATGATGATCTTTTCATAGCGCAGATCGTCGATGTTGAACTTGGTCCCCAACTGCACGCCAAGCGCCTCACAGAGGTCGCGGATCTCGGCGTTGGAGGTCAGCTTGTTCGAGGCCGCGCCCAGCACGTTCAGGATCTTGCCCTTCAGCGGCAGGAGCGCCTGCGACTCGCGGAAACGCGCGCCCTTGGCGGAACCTCCGGCCGAGTCACCCTCGACGATGAACAGTTCCGTGCCCTCACGGTTCTTGTTGGTGCAATCGGTCAGCTTGCCCGGCAGGCGCAGCTTCTTGGTGGCGGATTTGCGGGCGGTTTCCTTTTCCTGACGGCGGCGCAGCCGTTCCTCGGCCCGCAGGATCAGGAAATCGAGGATCGCACCGGCGGATTTTGTGTCCGAGGCAAGCCAGTTGTCGAAATGGTCACGTACCGAGTTTTCCACCAACCGCTGTGCCTCTGTCGTGGCGAGACGGTCCTTGGTCTGACCCACGAACTCCGGTTCGCGGATGAAGCAGGACACCAGCGCGCAGCCGCCGGTGAGCAGGTCGTCGCGGTTGATCTGGGCCGCCTTCTTGTTGTTGACCAACTCGCCATAGGCGCGGATCCCCTTGAGGATCGCGGCCCAGAACCCGGCCTCATGGGTGCCGCCCTCGGGCGTGGGGACAGTGTTACAGTAGGACTGGATGAATCCGTCGCGTGACGGGGTCCAGTTGATGGCCCATTCCACTTTGCCAGGCGTGTTGAATTTCTCTTTGAAATCAACCACTCCGGAAAAGGGTTTGTCGGAGTAGGTGGAGGCGGTGCCCAGCGTTTCGGTCAGGTAATCCGACAGCCCGCCCGGGAAATGGAAGGTCGCCTCCATCGGGGTGTCGCCGTCCTCGATCTCGGACTTCCAGCGGATCTCGACGCCCGAGAACAGATAAGCCTTGGAGCGCACCATCTTGAACAGACGGGCGGGCTTGAACCTGTGATGCCCAAAGATTTCCTCGTCGGCGTGAAAGGTGACGGTGGTGCCGCGGCGGTTCGGTGCCGCGCCGATCTGGGCGACGGGACCCAACGGGATGCCGCGGGAAAAGCGTTGTTCATAGAGCGCCTTGTTCTTGGCCACCTGCACCACCATCGAATCCGACAGCGCGTTGACGACAGAGGCGCCGACACCGTGCAGACCGCCGGAGGTCTCATAGGCGTCCCCGGAGAACTTGCCGCCTGCATGGAGGGTGCAGAGGATGACTTCGAGTGCGGACTTGCCGGGAAACTTGGGGTGCGGGTCGATCGGGATGCCGCGGCCGTTGTCCCGGATTTCAACGGCGTAGTCGGCGAAGAGCGTGATTTCGATGCGGTTGGCGTGGCCTGCGACCGCCTCGTCCATGGAGTTGTCCAGAACCTCGGCCACAAGGTGGTGCAGGGCGCGCTCGTCCGTGCCGCCGATATACATGCCGGGGCGTTTTCGGACCGGCTCCAACCCCTCCAGCACCTCGATCGAGGAGGCGTCGTAGACGGAGGCTTCGGTAGCTTTGAGGAGGTCGTCTGCCATGTTGTGTGCCCGGTTTGTTCTGATTGATTGGGCGGAGTATGGCAGAGCGGAGAGGGGGCGAAAAGGGGCTGGCGCATTCGATGCGCAACCTGTGCACAACCCATGCAAATGGGTTGTGCGTCAGTGTGGTCCCGGAAGCCCGGGCCGGATCAGTTGCTGAAACCGAGCGACTTGCCGCCGCCCTTGGGCTGCAGGGTCAGCTTGCCCTGCGCGCCGCTGCATTCGGTGGCGCTGACGGTGTAGTTCTGGATGCCGGCAACGGGATCAAAGCTGACCTCGACGGAGCGCGGGCAGGACCGATAGCTGTTGTTCACCACGTCGATATTGTGCGGCGATCCAAGGTGGACACGCGCGGTGGCGATGCCGTTGGAGCTCGACAGGGTGCATTTCACCGCGTTGGGGACCGAGCAGCTTTTCGAGACGCTGGCCATGGCGGCGGGGGCGAGAAGGGCGGCCAGGACGGCCGAGAGCAGAGTAATGCGGGTCATGATGTTATCCTCTTTGTTGAATTCGTAAGGTCTTGGGGGGTTGGAAAATATCGGCGCCGGGAATGTGTGTGGCGCAGAGGAACCATAACGTGACCTGGCACGCATTGGGCAGGGCGGAATACCGGACCGGGGATCGGCGGATCGTCGCCGTTCTGGTGCGCGGAACGGGCGGAGCCCTGGAGGGAGTC
>JAXMNQ010000080.1:0-18836 GCA_034670345.1 Paracoccaceae bacterium
GCGGCTTTGGCATCAACGGCTGTTTTTGGTGGCTTTATGCCATTCGATTTTGAGAATGAAACGCCACTCCCAATGTTTGATCGGAGTTGCTTACGACAAGAACGCGTCGGTAGAACGCAAGGTTGGTTTCAGCCCTCCCCTTGCAACCCTGTTTTTTCAGATGAAAATTGCGGGTGCTGTCAGACCAATGAGAACCAGTCTCTGAATGGCCAGTGACGGTTCGCACTATACAGTACCGGACATATATCATTACTGTCAGGCGGATGACCTCTGGGCTCGTCTTGAAGTACTTGGATGGGTCGCGTCTTGTCATCCGGCGGCGCTAAACTACCACCCTGTTCGTATCAAGCTAGTTTCCTCTGACAGGACCCACTGGCACGTTTTGACTTTTCTTGAAAGGTACGATCTCGTCGGTGGGGAGCCCGCTGGACGACCTGACCGCGGCGAAGCGCAAGAAGGGTAAGAAAGGCGCCTCATAGACTGCCTTGGCTCGGCCAAAGCTGGAGGTTGCGGATATCTTCCGCGCCCATGGCGCTGCATTTCGGACCAAGAACGCAGGACACATCAGCCTAGATCAGTTGAAGGTGATGAACGCCATCGAGCGCTGCCGCACGGCTGCGCTCGGCGGCCATGTCGCGAGATGCGAAGACTGTGGGCATGATCAGATCTCTTACAATTCGTGCCGGAATCGCCACTGCCCCAAATGCCAGGCGGGTGCGGCCAAGGCCTGGCTGGCCGCGCGTGAGGCGGAACTTCTGCCTGTGCGCTATTTCCACTTGGTCTTCACGTTGCCCAAACCAATCGCGGACATCGCGCGCACCAACAAGCGGGAGATCTACAATCTGTTGATGCGGGCGAGCGCGGACACCGTGATCAGGATCGCCGCCGACCCCACACACCTTGGCGCCCGCATCGGCACTACATCTGTGCTCCACACCTGGGGCTCCGCGATGACCCATCATCCGCACGTCCACATGATCGTGCCGGGCGGTGGCCTGTCTGCGGACGGTGGCCGGTGGATCGCTTGTCGCAGGAACTTCTTCCTCTCCGTCCGGGTTTTGTCCCGCCTGTACCGGCGCCTCATTCTAGACGGGCTGGCCAGGTTGCACGAAGCAGGTAAGCTGCGCTTCTTCGGCGAGCATGCAAAGCTTTCTGATCCCGCGGTCTTTGACGCTTTCCTGCGACCACAGCGCAAGGTCGACTGGGTCGTGTATGCCAAGGAGCCCTTCGCCGGGCCGAAGGCGGTGCTGGCATACCTGTCGCGCTACACCCACCGTGTCGCGATCTCCAACAGCCGCCTGATCCGCTTCGATGCCGACAGCGTGACCTTCAAGGTCAAGAACTACCGCATAAAGGGTTCGGGCCGGCACACCACCATGACCCTGACCACCGACGAGTTCATCCGCCGGTTCCTGATCCATGTGCTGCCAAAGGGCCAGCACCGCATCCGCCACTACGGTTTCTTCGGCAATGGTAACCGTGCCACCAATATCGCCCGGATCAGGCAGCTGCTCGGTGCCAGAACGCCAGACCCGGATCACGCCAATGACGACAGCCGCGGCGATACTGATGACCCACTACGCGTCTTCGCGCTGCCTTGCCCCTGCTGCGGCGGGCGGCTGATCATCGTCGAAACGATCGCGCCGGAACGACATCCCAGAGCGCCTCCGCGAACAACGAGGGACGCTGCATGACACGCCCACCACGGATTAGCACTGAATTCACTGTCGCTCGCTGCTCGCGCTGCGCCCAGACCGGCATACCCGCAACCCCGATCACCATAGTCAGACAGCCGTCGATAGTTTAAGAGGACAACGCATACTGACCGAAACCCGCCAAGCCCGCGCCGCCGCTGTCGGCAGCAGATCATTCGATCCAAAATGCCGAGCAGAACCCAAGGCAATGCTCCGCATCAAAACTCCATAGACCCCGCCCAACTCCCAAACCCGCAATTCCGTGCATGCGCGCTTCTCCGACGCCCGCCAGCACCGCACGCTACTCGACCGTCTCGGCCGGCGTCCGAGAAACCTGCAGCACAGCCGCCGCTCATGGCAGCCGAAACTATACCTTGATCAATCTTCCGCTCGACGGAGGGAACGCCGCAGGCGGATTGGGAACCTTTTGTCAGGCGGAGAACACTAGGTAAAAAAGGCTGCGCATTCCGTCGAGCCTGTTGATGTGCAGGTTGCTACACGGCAGCGACGCCGCTGATCGAACCGGACACATGATTGAGCATCTTTTCGGTCACATGAAGCGGTGTGCCCAGTCTGGCCATGCTGCTGCTGAAAGTCCGGCGCAGATCGTGCAATGTATACGAGGCGATGTCGAGTTCTCGATCGAAGGCGACCTTGGACTTGGAAAAGCCGTGATTCAGCCATAGCTCGGCACCCTCACGGGGCACCGGCAAGCAGGAGCGTTGCCAAGCAAAAGCTGACTAGTCGCCAAAGTGTAATTATCTTGGATTGACGGTGCGCCGGGTGAAAGACTGATAAGGTAGCGGAAGCCGTGGCGATGACCTTTCGGGGCAAAAATCAACGCAAACAGCGTGAGTGCCCGAGCCTTGACGAAGCCGATCGCAAAACTCCGCTAGTATTGGAAATGGTAGACAAGAACAAAATGCCGGGCACGGATGACCTGGCGAGGGAGGAGACCCAAAATGCCCAGGAAATCAAGGATCAAGAGTATTCTGCTTCTATCGGCCTTTGCCTTTGGTGCATCGGCGGGATTTGCCGGGGCGCAAGACAACCCGATTGCCGACATGTCCCCCGTCACCGATGAGATGCTGCTCAACCCGGCGGATGGCGACTGGTTGATGTGGCGGCGCACCTACAATGGCTGGGGCTACAGCCCACTCGATCAAATCAACAAGGAAAACGTCGGCGACCTTAGGCTGGCCTGGTCCTGGGCCATGACACCGGGTCGGACGCAGGAAACCCCGCTCGTCCATGACGGAATCATCTACATCCAAAATTCCGACCACACGATCCAGGCGCTCGACGGCGCCAGCGGCGACTTGATTTGGGAGTATCAGTACGATCTGCCGGATGGCGCACCGGTCAGAGGCGTGCGAAACAAGGCGATCTACGGCGAAAACCTGATCGTTGCGACACGCGACGCGCATTTGCTGTCGATAAACGCCAAAACCGGCCAATTGGTCTGGGACAAGACTGTTGCCAACCATGACTTTGGTTTCGGTTTTTCCAGCGGACCGATCGTGGCCAATGGCGTGATTGTCCAGGGCACCACCGGGTGCGGCGGCGGCCAGCCGGGCGGATGTTTTTTCACCGGGCACGACGTAGATACCGGTGAGGAATTGTGGCGGATCAACACCATAGCCCGAGGCGATACGCCAGAGGGCAACAGCTGGAACGGCGTTCCCGTGGAAAGCCGGCATGGCGCATCAGCCTGGATCGCGGGTTCCTACGACCCCGAACAGAACCTTATCTTCGCAGGTGTCGGTCAACCATATCCATGGAACGCCGAGATGAGCGGGCTGTCCCCGAAAAGCGCAGACCCAAATGTCACCAATGATGCGCTCTTCACCAATTCCACGCTTGCCTTCGATCCCAACACCGGCGAGTTGAAATGGTATCACCAGCACCTGCCGAACGACACTCTTGACCTCGACTACGTCTATGAGCGCATGCTCATCGATCTGCCCGTTGACGGTACAAATCGCAAGATGACTGTAACCACTGGCAAGATCGGCATCGTCGAAGCGCTCGACCGGACCACCGGCGAATACCTGTGGAATGTCGAAACCGTGCCTCAGAACGTGGTGCTGTCCATCGATCCGGCGACCGGCGAAAAGACAATGAACCCGGACGCTGTCCCGATAATCGGCGAGACCACATTTAACTGCCCAGCCGACCCGGGTGGGCGTGCGTGGCAGGCCACAGCCTATAGCCCTCGAACACAAACGCTGTATCTGCCGACGGTCGAGTTCTGCTCGAATACTACGGTGAACGTGCTTGACCCGGGGGAGATCTATACCGGCGGGGGTCGTCAGACCTATTCTCGCGTGGAGCATCCCGACGGAGACGGCAATATTGGTCAGGTTCGCGCCATCAATCTGACAGACCTGTCGGAGAAGTGGATCTACCGGCAACGTCCGCCGGTCACCAGCTCTGTCCTGCCGACCGGTGGTGGCCTTGTGTTCGTTGGCAGCCTGGACCGAAAGTTCATGGCTTTCGACGACGAGACCGGCGATAAGCTTTGGGAAAGTGGCAAGCTGAGCAGTTCGCTTGAATCTTTCCCGATCACCTACGAGTCGGGTGGCAAGCAGTACATCGCGATCACGGCGAACTTCGCGTCGGGCCTTGGTCGTCTGGCGTCGTTGACCCCGGAAATCAAGCTGCCGTCGAACGATCCGATCACGCTCTACGTCTTTGCACTTCCCGACTGATCGGTTGAGTGCATAATGAAACCAAATCGGGCGGATCAGGAGAGTTCCAGTTCGCCCGGTTCCCTTGCGAGGTGCGATAGTGACCATTGCCTCAGCTCTTTCGCTTCTGGCAGGTCCGCTTTCGGCGTTGGTCGTGATTGCGTTTTTTCCCTGTCCGACGCTGGCGGAAGAACCCGAATTCTTTGAGCGGCCTTACGCACCCAATCAGTGGAGGTTCGGCCGCCGAGTGGACGAGTCGCAACTGCGCTATTGCGTTGATCCACGGGACCCCGACTGGGAGGTAGCCGCCGCCATAGCCGCCGCCATCGCACAAAGCCTTTTGCTTGAACCGAAACGCTATGTGGTCGAAAGCAATTACGTCTCAGAGGATATCACGAAAGTTTATGCAATATTGCTGGAACATTGTGACTTTCACATGGGTTTCAAACTGATCCCCGGCGGATATTCCGACTGGGGCACCCTGACTCGGGCTTATTACGAGTCCGATTACGTCTTCGTCACCGCTGACCCCGGGATCAACGATCTCGGTGATTTGGAGCCTCTGCGTCCAATCGGCGCGACGTTGGGAACCTCGGCACACATCCGGCTGGTGTCCTACATCTCGGCGTTGCCCCAAAAAGACCGCTGGCCGACATATCCAATGGGCACGAATGACCTAGCGTTGGAGTCGCTTCTTAACGGTACGGTTGACGTCGCACTTGTCTGGGCCCCGACTCTATGGGCCAAGCAGCGCAGCGATCCGGCATACGCCGACCTTCGCATTGTCGGCCCGACCCCTCTGCCGCCTACCCCAATTGGCGTGGGCGCGCTTCTGCTCGCCAATGAGACCTTCCTGCGCACCTCTCTCGACGAAGCCATCGCGGCGTTGAGCGCAGACGGAACAATCACCGGCATCCTCCTGGAGCACGGCTTCCCGGCGGTGGCCAAGCCTTGATGCCAAATGCGTCAAACACCGCACCTGCGATTCGCGTGGAAGCCGTATCCATGCGCTATGGGCGTACCCTGGCGCTGGACGAAGTCAGTTTTGATGTGCCGCGCCGGTCGCTGTTCGCTTTGCTGGGCCCGAACGGCGCGGGCAAGACATCGCTGATGCATATCCTGTGCACGTTGCTGCGGTCCGGCTCGGGCAAAGCCTTCGTCGCCGGTATCGACGCGGCGGCGCAGCCGTTGGCCGCGCGGCGCAAGCTGGGCATCGTGTTCCAGGAACCAAGCCTCGACGACCGCCTGACCGTCCGCGAAAACCTTGAATTGCACGGGCTGGTCTACGGCGTTCCGCGAAAGATCCGGCGTCGCCGCATTGAAGAATTGATGGCTTTGGTCGAGTTGACGGACTGGGCCGACAAGACCGCGCGCACCCTGTCTTCGGGCATGAAGCGGCGGCTGGAGATCGCCCGCGCGCTGATCCACGACAGCGAGATTCTGTTGTTGGACGAACCTACGGTCGGGCTTGATGCCCAGACCCGCGACCGCATCTGGCACTACATCCGGCAGCTTCAGATCGAACGCGAAATCACCGTGCTTGTAACCACGCACTACATCGAAGAAGTCGAGGCCTGCGATCAGGTCTGCATCATCGACAACGGCAAGGTTCTGGCGGATGGCAGCCCGGCGGAACTGAAACAGCGCTATGGCCAGCAACTGTTGCGCGTCGTGCCGAAAACCGACACCGATTACGCCGCCATCGCGGCGCTCTATGCCGATCGGATAAACAGAGAAAGTGCAGGTGAGATCATCCTGACCTCGGACGACGCTTTTTCCGAGGGCTTTCTGGCCGAACACGGTGCGCGGATCCGGGCGCTATCGATCGAGGTGCCCAGCCTGAATTCGGTATTCCTGACGCTGACGGGGCGCGAGATCCGCGACAAGGCGGCAGGGGCGCGTGAACAAACGCAAGCCTTCGGAAAGATTGGCGGGGAGCATACAGGATGACGGGTCGGTCAGTCTTGATGGTTCAGTTAGTCGGCATCTACGCCCTCTGGCTACGCGAGGTGAAACGCTCGCTACGTGACCGGGGCCAGTTGATTGGCGGCATCAGTCGACCGATCCTGTGGGTGCTAATCATGGGGATCGGGCTCAATCCCTATTTCCGGGGCGAGGCCTATGGCGAAGTCACCTTTGTCGTGCCCTTCACCTATCTGCAGTTCATCTTCCCGGCGGTCATCGCGCTGAATATCTTGTTCACCTCGGTGCAGGCGGCGGTTTCGGTGATCTGGGATCGCGAGTTCGGTTTCCTGCGTGAAGTGCTGGTTTCGCCGCTGTCGCGCGGCTCAATCCTGCTGGGCAAGGTGCTGGGCGGTGCGACCGTGGCGGTACTGCATGGCTGTCTCGTGCTGTTGCTGGCCAAGTTCGCCGACGTGAATCTGACTCTGCTCAAGTTCCTAGAAACGCTCGGGCTGATGGCATTGCTGGCCTTCGCACTGACTTCGCTAGGTGTGGTGATCGCAAACCACGTCCGCAGCTTCCAGGGGTTCGGCGTTTTTTCTAACGCGGTGATCTTGCCTCTCTATTTCACTTCTAGCTCGGTGTTTCCGCTGGACCCGTCGCTGTCGGGGGCGCAGACGCGGGTGGTCTATCCCGAATGGCTGGTGACTTTGGTCGAATGGAACCCGCTGACCTATGCGGTCGATACGTTACGAGGTGCGTTGATCGGGTTCAACCAGTTCGACCCGATTCTGGGCATTGTAATCATGGGTGTTTCTGGCGTTGCGCTATTCGGGCTGGCGCTTTTTGAATTCCGACGGGTCTGACCCTCGTGGACCGGGTGCGCAGAATGGCCAGCGATCTGGCGGCACTGGCGGCGGTCGCGGCACTCCTGCTGCTGGTCGCATTGCTGCCCCCGGACACTTCGCTGTCTGAAGTCCGCAAGAAGGGCGCAATCAAGGCCTGCGTGCCGACCTCTTACGCCCCGCTGGTGACCGGCGACCCGGCAGCGCCCGGCATAGATATCGAACTGCTGCAGGCCATCACCGAGCGCATTGGCGTCGCGCTTGCGCTGAACGAAAACCCGGTGATGGGCCGGGATTTCAACCCGCGCAACTGGGGGCTCAACCGCGCCACGTGCGAGCTTGTCGCTGGCGGTGTCGTCGACACAGATCTGACCCGGTCGTTCCTCGAAACCAGCCCGCCCTACGCGACCACCGGCTGGGCCAGTTTGTCGCCGGAGCCGCTGGACGGACTATCCGGGCGCAAGGTCGGCGTGCTGACGATCATCTCGGGGCTCGACCGGATCGGGCTGTCAAGCTACCTGCGCATCAACGGCATATCCGTCCGCATCTTTCCGCGCGCCGAGGCACTGGTCGACGCGATTCAGGCAGGCGAAGTCGAGGCAGGTATCACTGAGGCGCTGCTGGCTGCCAGCCTGTCGCGCCCGCGAGGCTGGACAGTCACGCAACTGCCCCCCGAACTGACCCGCTATCACCTGGTGTTCGGTCTGTGGAAGGGGGACCTGACCCTGAAGCGTGCCATCGACAAAGCCTTTGCCGATCTCGTCGCCGACGGAGAGGTAGACGCGATTTTGACGAAATATTTGGGTGTCCGCCGATTTTGATCGTCAGCCACCAGCCAATGCCGCGCCCAGAACCAAAGGCGCGGACAGATCATAGACCGGCGTCAGAATTGCCCGGATGACTCCAGTCGCCAGCAGCACCAATAGTACTGCGGTAGTAATCCAAGTGAGCCGTGGCGATATCTTCACACCAACGGCCGCCAACAGATGCGCACCGGTCAGCGGTGGCACCGGCAACAGGTTGAAGATCGCAATCCAAAGACACATGCGCGCAGCGATCCGCAGGAACGCAGCAGTCGTCAGGCCAGTGGTGTAGGCCAAGCCTTCCAGTGCCGGGCGCACCAGCGCCAGCAGTCCCAGCGCCGTCAGCAACAATGCGATTGTCCCCGCCAGCACCACAAGCAACAGTCCGACGCGGCCGGTTCGAAACTCGCCCGCATCGATAGCGACCTGCTTGGTCCAGCCAAAGCCCGCGACCACTGCGGCTATGGTGCCAAAGATGTCGAGATGCCGGGATAGCAGGACCGTCAGCCGACCGTCATGACGTGGACCCGCGTCGCCCAGCAGGACCGCCATGCCGGCCACCGCGAAGCCGTGAATCCCCGCGATGATCGAAATGGCTGCAAGCCGCATCAGGATCTGCGAGATGGTCAGATCGTCCAGCATGACACCGCACCATTTGCCTGCAAGATCACTTCTTGATGATCAAATTGTCGAGCGCATCGAGGTCTGTGGGAATGGGTGCCCCGGCTTGAAAGCCATTGCGCTTGAGGATGTAGGCCATCAGTTCTGCATAGGTGGTAGCAGAATAACGCCCAGGCGCATTCGGCGGCATGGTCGTGCTCATGAATTCAAACAATGCCGAGGCGGGCAAGTCAGCGTATTTCTGCTCAAATTGCAGACCGCGCAACGGGGCGCCACCGTTCAAGCCGCCCTTGAGGGACTTGCCATGGCACTCCTCGCAGTCCTTGCCAAACCGGACCTCTCCACGATCGGCCTGATCCGACGCATAGGTGATCGGGACACCAGCCTCGACCGTTTCGAAAGTTTCCTCTGCTTTTGCGCTGTCTTTCGTCTCTGTTGGGGCGACAGAGACCAGATAGGCATAAATGTTCCGGGCGTCCTCTTCCTTGCGCACCTTGAAGGTCATCTTGCCGCGCGCCTTGGGTTCGTTCAGCGTGGCGCGTAGCCAACCGGTCGGGTCCATCACGTAGCCGACGAAGTTCTCTTCGGTCCAGATATGTCCGGCCTCACCCGCCTGAACCAGCGATGCTCCATAGCGGAAGTCCAGCACTGAGCCCAAGTTAACCATCGCAACGCCGAAAAGATTGGGACCGGTCTTGGACCTTCGTCCCGCCAAGGTTTTGCCCGCGCCGTTGACCAGCACGTGGCAGGTGACGCATTGTTTGGCGAAAGCCACCTCACCCGCGGCGGCGTCGCCGGATACATGACTTTCGGATATGGCAGGCGTGGCCACCAGTGCCGCAAAGGCGAACAAGGCAAGGATTTTCATGGTATCTCCCCAGTTTGAAGCGTCGGAAACGTGAAGGCGTTGCCCGGCGTGTTAGCTGCAGGCTTTCCAGGAGCCAGTCTCGTTTTGACTTTGTATCGTCGAGATGGCGCCGGCGCGGGCCTAGACAGAGGCATCGGGCAGTCCCAGATCGCGGCCATAAAATTCCGATGCAGGATCGCTGAACACAAGCTGCCGCATCCGGTTGGACAGGTACTGGCGAAGCTCGACATAGCGCGGCTCGGCGCGGGCGTCGTAGGTCCAGCGCGGCCGATCCAGATCGACCGACACCGTCTCGATCACGCTGCCGGGACCCATCAAAGCGATCTTGTCCGCCAGCACGATAGCCTCGTCGACACTGTGGGTCACGAACATGACGGCTGGATGCCGCAAGGTCCAGATCCGCATCAGTTCGACCTGCATCAGCTCGCGGGTTTGCGAGTCGATGCTGGCGAACGGCTCGTCCATCAGCAAAACGGCAGGTTCGGGGGCCAGCGCACGGGCCAACGCGACGCGCTGCTTCATGCCGCCGGACAACGCGGCCGGGTAGACATCGGCAAACCGGGTTAAACCGACCAATTCGATATACTGTCGGGTACGGTCGGCGCTGTCCGCTTTGCCAAAGCCGGTTCCGTGCAGTGCAAACTGAATGTTCTGCCTGACGGTCGCCCAGGGTATCAGTCGAAAAGATTGAAAGACCAATCCAATGCCCGGCCCTGGCTGTGGTGGCGCGCCGAAGACTTCGACCGTGCCCGCATCGGGTTGGATCAGCCCGTCCGCAAGCCGCAGCACTGTTGTCTTGCCGCAGCCCGATGGTCCAAGCAGCGCCAAGAAGGTTCCGTCCTCCACGGTCAACGAGACGTCCCGCAATGCGGCCACCACGCCGCCAGAAGCCGCAGCCCTTCCAAAGGTTTTGCCCACATTCTTCAGTGCAACGGCCGGCTCTACTGCGTCCGGCATTCCCAGCGCGGGATCGGCAGATATCATCGCGACGGCAAATCCGCATCTGCATCGGTTCCAAGCCCTGTCAACACTTCGTCCACCACCGAGAAGTCCACCCAGTCGTCCAGCGCGACCGGGTCCGCATCCTTGAAGTCATCAGTCTGGAACACCCAGTCCTGGGTGAATTGCAGCTCTGTCCGACCCAATCCGCCGTTGACGCTCCAGCCGCCCGCAAAGCTTTGCGCCAGTTCCTGCAGGCTCTCCGGCGTCATCTGCGGCGCATAGGATTCCATCGCGGCGGCCCAATTGACGGGATCGCCTGCGAAATCACGCGAGATTTTTGTCAGGGCCCTGACCACGGCCACAACGTCGGCGCGTCGCGTGCTCAGGACTTCGTCGGTGACCACGTTCACCTTGTTCACAACAGGCGCCGAGGCGTAATAGACGTCGGGGGCAATCAAGACAGCCAGACCTGTCTTGTCCGGAATGGAGAGCCATGTGCCGATCGACATCGTCGTCGCATCGATCTGCCCGGCGGCCAGCGCTTGGGCCCGAACCGATGGCTGGCCCAATGTCACAACGTCCAGCGTATCGAAATCGATGCCATGCGCAGCCAGAACCCGGTCGCTGAGCGCATAGTCAAGGCTGCCAATGCGCCCGACGCCAAAGCTGTGACCGGGCAGATCGGCGGGGCTTGCGAATGCGGCGTTCGTCGCAATCAGGAACGGCAGCGACTTGTTGGGTGAGGTGACAGCTTTCAGGCTTTGGTCACCACGTGAGTGAAGTTGCAGAACTGCGCTGACGCCGACATTGGCCATGTCGCCTTCGCCCGCCAGGATCGCCGCCAGCGCAAGCGGCGTTTGCTGCACCCGGATCAGTTCGACTTCGACCCCCTCGCGCTCAAAATAACCAAGCTCCAGCGCAAGATCCATGACCGAGTTCGGCACCAGGGGCGGTTCCAGGTGGGTCACGATCAGACGAAACGGTTCGGCCTGGGCAGGCACCCAGAGTCCGAGGGTCAAGACCGCGGTGGTTGCTATCAGTCTCAATTTAGAAAGTGTCATCGCAGCTTTCCCCGTTTGGGTCATGAAATCCGACGCTATCAGACTTTAACCTAGTCCACTTCGCGCCAGCGAGATACGCGCATTTCCACCTGACGAAGACCTTCGGTAACGATAACCCCGATCAGGGCCAGTGTCAGCACAACCACGAAATACTCGGCCATCCGAAAGGTGTTACCAAAGATCGCCAGAAGCCCGCCAAGGCCGCGCACCGCCGTGTAAAGTTCCGCGACAATTGTGTTGATCAGCCCGATTGTCGCCCCGATCCGCAGACCTGTCACCACGTAGGGCACTGCTCCTGGCAGCACGATGGCGCCAAAGATCCGGCGGCGGCTGGCCCCGACGGAACGCGCCATTTCGACGAGATCGGCGTCGGCGGCAAGGACTCCCGCATAGGTGTTGATCAGGATCGGCATCAGCGAACCAAGAAAGACGATAAATATTTTGGCCTCAATCCCCAACCCAAGCAGAACAATGATCAAGGGGATGAACGCAACGCGCGGCGTGGCGGCCAACGCGAAAACATAGACCTCAAGCGTTTTGCCGAGCACGCGAAATCCACCCATCACCACACCAAGCGGAACCGCCAGAACGACTGCCAGCACAAAGCCGCTGAGATAGACGCTCAGACTGTCGCCCAATGCGCTCAAGAGCCGCCCGTCCGCGATCAACCGGTTTGCCGCCTGAAGCGTGGCCTGTGGACTGGGCACGATATTTGCGCCCATCCGTGCTGCGGCAAAGCTCCACAGCGCCAGCAGGGCAGCCAAGACACCAAGCCGGAAAAAAGCGATCCGCATTGTGACCTCAAAGAGTTCAAGTTTCCGCGGCGTTAGGCCAACCCTGCAAATCTTTCATCTGCCTGGCTACTCTGTCGCCATTCCGTTCACCAACAGGCACATGCAAACTTTGCCCAGCCAAGGCACTATAATAGACCCAGGTGTTACCAACTTGGCGCGGAGGCTTGGCATTGGTCGACGCAATCCAACCAATTGCTCTGCCCCGGAACCTTTTGGCGAACGCCAGTCGTTCGGTCGACAAAACATCGCACCCGACGTGGTACGGGTCCAAAGCAAATATGTGCTGGGGGGCAGGCAGTTTTTGCAAGGCCAGCTTACTCGACTATTGAACTGATTCCAGCTTCAACGATGACGCGATCCTGCCCAGCCGTACTTGGCCATCCGGGTCTGCGGCACAGTATTCGTCCAGAAGAGTATCGATGAATTCCAGAACCCGCAGGTCCGCGGCAACGGGCATACTCTGCAACCGTGTGACAAAATAGGCGGTTATGTCCAGCGGCGGATCGACGATCATGTGACCCTCAAGCTTGCCCTGGTCAAGCTCGTCCTGAACCATCTCTCCGCTGAGTAGGCCGCAGACGTTTTCACTCAGAATCATCTGTCTGATGGTGCTGGCGGAATCGACTTCGAACTTGACTTTCGGTTGCAATCCAAGGGTTTGCGCCGCCTGGACCACAATCCCTGAGATCACCTGTCTACCGCTGTCCAGCACAAGGTCCCGTGCCAGCACGTCCTTTAGCGAAACCGGCCCCGGTGGCAAACCGGTTCCGGGTTTGCAGATCAGCATGACCGATTGACGTAGGATTGGCACCGACCGGCAGCCTTCGATATCCGTGGCTTCATGCGCAATCACCCAATCCAGATCACCTTTAAGCACGCCCTGCAGCAGGACACTGCGCGTTCCTTCCGACAGGTGCAGTCTGACGTCAGGTATGTGTTCGGCCTGCGTGACAAGCGCGCGCGTGCCGATGGCGCGGATGAGATTGGGAGCCAGGCCGATCCATATGTCCCGAGTCTTTGCCCTTGGTTCTCGGTTCACCGCCAGAACCATCGCGTGGACTGCGCCAAGGATTTCACATGCCCGGTCGTATACAAGCTGACCCTCTGTCGTGGGCGACACCCCCTTTGGGTGCCGGACCAGCAGCGCAACGCCCAGGCTTTCTTCGAGTGCCCGAACTTGCAGACCCAACGCGGTCTGCGCGATGTTGAGATCGTGCGAAGCACTCGAAATGCTCCCACGTTCTACAATCCTCGCAAAGTAGCGAAGCTGCTTAAAGGTGACCGGCGTGGAATTTGGCATTGCGTCTTTGGCAGCGTGCTGCCAGCCCGAGTTCTGTTTTGACGCCCAGCATGCCCGGATGGGACTCCCAGAGGCAACACTTATCTGGACGGGTGGAAAGCAGGGAGGTCGAGTCAAAACGCACAGGCGCAACGAGTCCTTGGCCTTGGCAGGCTGCTTCTGTGATTGCCGCCCGTAGTGCAAGAAATTTCTGACAGTTCGAGCATGTGATCGAGTGCGAACTTCTGTCAGGCCCCAGTATGCGGCATTTCCAGAAGCCTCGGGCCGGGATGGTGATCAGCGGATCGGGTCCACATCTGAAGAACGAGCTCTCAGGCTCGCAGCAGCCTGCTGGTTTTCCCAATCCGGATCTGTTCGATCATTTTGCCCATTCAGGTCACCGTCTTCTCACATCCCCTGGCACCGTCACTGGCGGTTTGACATGAGCATCATGCCGCGCCTGCCAGCGTCGGATTCCTGTAATCCTCGTACTTCGTCAGCATCGCCCAGATCTGCCGCGCCATCTTGTTGGCCAGTGTGATCGCGACCAGCATCCTCGGCTTGCGCGCCAACATGCGTGCCAGCCAGCTGCCCTCCGGTATTGTGCGCCGCCCAAGCCAGCCCAATCGTGACATTGCACCGATGATCAGGAGGCGTCGGATATCGGTCTGGCCGGCTTTGATCATGCGCCCCAGACGCTCCTTGCCTCCGGAAGAATGTTGCCTGGGCACAAGGCCCAACCAAGCCGAGAAGTCGCGCCCTTTTCGAACTGCGCCATGTCAGGTCCGAACGCTTCCACCGCAACTGCCGTCAGCGGTCCGACACCCGGCATGGTCTGGAGCCGGCGCGCCCTGTCCGACCGGGTGGCCAGCGTCTTCAGTTTCGTGGTGCGCTCGGCAATACGCGCCGTTTTCTCGCCAATCTACGCCAGCAGGCCCTGGCACTCCTCCCGGATCAGCGCAGGTAAGTCGGAGGTCTCATCCTCCACGAGCGCCGTGATGCGATCGAGGTGGCGTATTCCGATGGGAAACACGTGACCATGCTCATGCAGGAGCGCCCGCAATGCGTTCACATCCGCGGTGCGCTGACGGATCAGGCGCTCCCGGCCACGGAAGACCGCCGCGCGAGACTGCTGCTCGACCGTCTTTGGCGCCACAAAGCGCATCTCGGGCTGGCGGCCCGCGATGACGATCGCCTCGGCGTCAGCGGGATCGTTCTTTTGACGTTTGACGAAGGGGCGCACGTATTGCGGTGCAATCAGCTTCACCTCGTGCCCGAACGCCTCCATCTGGCGCGCCCAGTGGTGCGCGCTGCCGCAAGCCTCAAAAAGGACCAGGCAGGGCTCCTGCCGGGCCATGAACACCGGGAACTGCTTTCGCGTGAGCTTTTTACGAAACTGGACCTCTCATGTCCGCAGCGCGCCATGGACCTGGAAAACATTCTTTGCCAGATCGACCCCGATCATCATATCCTTCATCTCGCCGTCCCCCTTTTTTGCATGGCGTTGAGCACCACGACTTTGGCACATTGCGATGCCGTCTGGGGAGGGCGGCAACCACTCCATCTGAAAAAGCCTGGCGCAGCCCACGACACCGGCAAGAAGGGGCGATTTTTGCGTTCTCTCGTCGAGCTGATGAAAATTTCTTAGGGGCCGAGCTCCACGAAAACGGCTGTTAAAACTCCTTTTTCAGCAGCCTGTTAGAGGTGGTTCGGTTTGTCAAACTCCTTGCAAACCGAGCGGCATCCACAAAATAAGGTTCGACGGCAGTCGCGTTCCCTCCGCGACATCATGGACGACACTGGAATCGAACCGGTACGCAGAAAAGTCCACCAGTATTTCGTTGTCTTTGGCTGGCGGCGAATTCTCGGTCATGTCAAAGAGGCGATCCCGCCCTCGCGGGTCACGTTTCGACTTTTGTTACCCCTTACTCGTTGCGGGTCCGGTGGACGCCCGGATCCGAAGCTCCGGTCGCAGAAGCACTCGTCCCGAGCTTCTTTTGCCAAGCACCATCTCAGCAGCGACTCGCCCCTTTTGCGCATTTTTTGCATCTATCACGGTCAGAGGCGTGTCGCCAACCGCAGCTTCAGGTATATCGTTGAAGCCCACCACCGACAAGCAGCGGGGCACCGCGAAGCCCCTTTGCCGGGCCGCGGACATTAACGAAATTCCCTGCATGGCGGACATCGATAAGATTGCGGTTGCCTCGGGGGCGCGGTCCAGAAGCAATCCCGCTGCGGCTTCGTCCCAGGGATGGGCCTGCACGACCGGAACCGTGTCCAAAGACAGGCCGATCTCTACAAGGGCATCGGCGTAGCCCTGCATCTTCTCCTGGTCGATGGACATCCCCGAGATAGCGGGATCACGGTTCGGCGCCGGCGGGTGATACCGCGCCGCGCCGAAATCCCGAAGAAAGGCCATGATGGCAAAACGCCTGTGGCCAAGGTCGAGCAAGTGCCGCGCAGCGAGGTATCCGCCAAGCCGCGCGTCGATGCGGACACTGCCCAACTGAGGGCCTGCATCGAAATCGACGACGGCGAACGGACGATTCCGCAACTTCGCGGTTTCAAGCACGGACAGATGCTCGGGTCGGCCGAAGATGTAGCCGTCGACAACGGCCGTATTAATAGCGGGCGAGCCGACGGGATCGGGTATGATGACGAGGTTGATCTGTTCTGCGTCGCAGACCTCTGCCACGCCGCTCATGAACATCCGGAAAGAGCTGTTGCGCAGGGTATCGGCGACCCCGAACCGCGCCGGTGCGACGATGGCGATCGCGTTCACCTTGCCCGACCGCATGAACCGTGCTGCAGGATCGGGCCCGCCGTAGGCGAGGGCCCGGGCCGCGGCCTCAACCCTTGCACGCACCTCGGGCCGGACCTTGTGAGGGTGCGCAAAGACGTTCGACGCAGTACCAAGGGACACGCCCGCAGCCTGCGCGACATCGGCGAGTCTGGGCCTCGATCGCGTGTTCATGCGGTACTGGTAGCCGAATTATTGAATCGATCCAACCAACATCTTGACTCGACTCGCTAAAGGGCGCAGCGTTGGATTGGATCGATTCAATACATCGATAACAGCCGACCCTGGCGGGTAAAGGCGATCTCGGCGCAGACGACCGTCGGGCGCTATGTCGCTGGGACTGGCGCAAAAGAGGGTCAAAGAATGACGCTTCAAGACATCGTGGATCCCGATCTCGACATCGCGCATCTCGCACATGTGGAACTGCTGACGCCCGACATCGAAGGCTCCGTCCGGTTTTTCAAGGATCTCCTCGGGCTCAGCGAAAGCGAGCGGCACGCCGGATCGGTCTACCTGCGGGGCTACGAGGAACCGTACCACCATTCGCTCAAGCTCACCGAGGCGCCCCGCGCCGCACTTGGCCATGTCGCCTGGCGTGTTCGAAGTCCACTTGCTCTGGAACGCAAGGCTGAGCAAATCCGTTCGACCGGGGCGCATGGTGTCTGGTCAGAGGGTGACCGCGGACACGGGTCGGCGCTGCGCTTCGAAACACCGAGTGGGCATCCGATGGAGATCTTCTGGGATGTTTCATATGCAGACACCCCGCGGGGCCAGACGACACCGCTGCAAAACCGACCGCAACGACGCCCTGGGGTTGGCATCCCTGCGCGACGCATCGACCATCTCAACCTGATGTCCTGCGATCCCCGGAAGGACAGGGATTTTCTTGTTGAGGGTCTCGGTTTTCGCGAACGGGAGCGGGTGGAGGATCCCGACGGCGGGGTTGTCGCAAGCTTCCTTAGCGTTACCAACCTGTCGCATGACATTGCGATCGTGCCCGACCCGAGCGGTGCAAGCGGACGTTTCCACCATCTTTGTTTCTATTATCACTCTGTCCAGCACCTGTTCGATCTGGCAGAGCTGGCCCGCGAACATGGCTTGCGATTGGAACACGGCCCCGGCAGGCACGGGATCGGCGGGGCGACCTTCCTGTTCTTGTTCGAGCCCGGCGGCCACCGGGTCGAGTTGATAGGCGATCCCGGCTACATGATATTCGATCCGGCTTGGCGAACCGTCGTTTGGTCGGTTGCAGATCTTGATGTCGCTGCAGCCTGGGCCGGTGCTGCGATGCCGCCATCTTTCTGGGAGATCGGCACGCCCGATCCCGAAAAGTCCGCACAACGTCCCTCGATTGTGGGTGCTGACGCGAGAAAGAGCCGACAAGACACACCCGCAAAGGAGTATGAAGGATGAAACGCCGATCAAATCATGCCATTCTTGGCGTTACTCTTGCCTTGCTTTTTCCCCTACCGGCCTTTTCCGAGGGCATTGGCCATCCGATATCAATCCTCGAACGGCACAATGCCGCCTTTGCTGCCGGTGACGTTGACGCAATGCTTGCCGACTACGCGGAAGGCGCAGTTTTCATCGGTCCGATGGGGGTACTGCGCGGTCATGATCAAATCGGCGCGTTCTTCACAGCCGTGGCGGCCGAGTTCGCCAAGCCCGGTGCGAGCTTTACTGTGAAGCAGACCGAATTTACTGACAACGTCGCCTATTTCGCGTGGCAAGCCGAGACAGCCGACAACATTTACGAACTCGGCGGTGACACTCTCGTCATAGAAGACGGAAAGATCGCCACACAGACCCTGACACTGAAGGCCATACCAAAACCCTAGCACTACTTCGGCAGATTATTGCTGAACCGATACTCTCCGGATTCACGGGAGGCGTTTTGGGTGATTCATAGGGAGCCAGCTTTGCGGGAGGCTAGCGGTTTATGGGGAACTGGCGGAGCGATCTGGAAACCTGGCTGGCGCCGTTTGTTGCGGCGCTTGGGCACAAGACGCGGGGGCGTAGAGAAATGCGCGAAAGTTGATGGTGTGGATGCCGCCACCTGAAGGCATCACAATGTGCCAAGTGTCGTCATGACGACGTCACGGAAGCATAGAAACTGGAGGCATCCACATGACGCACGCTACCATCATCGGCATCGATCTTGCAAAAAAAGCAGTGTCCCGACGGCTGGTGTAATTTCCGCCAGTAGCGCGGGCTGAGCGGAGCCTTCGCATAGCGAAGCGAGGCCCGTGCGGGTCGCTTGGCGGCCACGGTTGTTCTTCGGCTAAGGTTTGGTTTGCCGACCTGACCTTTGACCGAGGAGATCAACCATGACCAACGACAGCCTATCAGAGACCGCGGCCTTGCGCGCGCTTTTGTCGGAGACCTCCGACACCCATCTGCTCGCCGAGATGCTCGTGTTTGTCGCCGACCGGCTGATGGCGCTGGATGTCGATCAGCTCTGCGGCGCCAGCGCGCACGAGCGTAGCGAAGACCGTGTGAACCGCCGCAACGGATACCGGTCCAGAGCCTGGGAAACC
>JAXMNQ010000081.1:0-18556 GCA_034670345.1 Paracoccaceae bacterium
ATCCAGGGCGAATTCTCCAAAGGTGACGTGCTGCACGTCTATGACGAGCAGGGGAACGAGTTCGCCCGCGGGCTGACCAACTTCTCGTCCGAAGAGACGATCTTGATGGCGCGTAACCCCGAGATGGAGATCGAAGACGTCATCGGCTACAAAACCAAAAGCGCGGTTGTGGGGGCGGAAAACATCCTGATCCTCGAAGATCACCACCTGCAGCTCGACGCGCCCGAAGAAGACGACAAGCCCGTCATTTCCCTGTAATTGACCATTTCACGGCGGGAGATATTTTTCCCGCCGTTTTGCTTTAAACTGGGCTAGACATTTCCCCAGAAAATCGGGATAAGCGCCAAACGCATAGGGGCCAGCGGCCCATGTGCCAGCCGCGTCATCGCGGCCGAGGCGAGTTGGCGGAGTGGTTACGCAGCGGATTGCAAATCCGTGTACAGGAGTTCGATTCTCCTACTCGCCTCCATTATAAATCAAAGGCTTATGAAAACCCCTACACGACGATAATCGGGCTGCCGCACGCTTTGCCGCACATTTCTGTTTTGTTTTCATTTTGTTTAAGCGTTTTCGTAGATCTCGTGACTGAGAAGGTGAACAAAGACGGTTGCACCTACAGGTCCAGGCACCCGCCCCCTTAGTGATGACCTCGGCTTACCACATCGTCTTTGAACGACCTCGCAAGATTCAGTGCCCCCGAACGGACGGAACAACGAAAGAGAGCCCCCTTACTCAGGGAGCTTGCATCCATAAGGTCGGGTGGTTTAAACCTTTGGAATGCCAGGTGTGGGGCCTGCTTAACTTTTATTGTTTGAGGTCTGTACTGCACCAGCTTCAACGGGGCGCATTTTGGAATTTGCCATTCATGAAGTGTAAGCTTGTCTATTATAAAATATTTGCTCCGAAATGATTAGGCCATGAAAGATAAAGATTTAACTCGCCCTACGCTCGTAGACTTGTTTTCAGGCTGCGGCGGATTTGGCCTCGGCGGCGAGCTGGCCGGGTTTCACTCAACCGTAGCTGTTGACGTCGACCCGATCCTGCAATCTTCATATCAACTGAATTTTCCGTCGACCAACGTAAGGGTTGGTGATCTCGGAGAGATGAACGCTGCCGGATGGAAGGTGTTGCTTGGCGGCTTGCCGGTCGATGGCGTAATTGGCGGTCCACCATGCCAGGGATATAGTCGGTTGGGAGTTTCAGATCCGAAAGACGTAAGGCGCACTTTGCTCCATGTCTTTTTTCGAAGCGTAAATTTTATCAGGCCAAAATTCTTCGTGATGGAAAACGTGGAAGGGCTTCTGGACAAAAAAAATATGCCAGAGCTCGCGTCGGCTATCGCTGAGCTCGACTCCATCTATACTGTACTTCCACCTATTGTGCTTGACGCGTCCGATTTCGGTTTGCCAACCAAGAGGAAAAGAGTTTTCGTGATTGGATATAATCCAAATCACGTAGACCCTGTTGATATTTGTGATTTTAGGCAAGTCTGTAATACTACGTATGTAAGGGATGCAATTAGTGATCTGCCTTCCCCAATTGCCCAAACTTCAAAAGAAGCATGTTTTGGATGGGCGCGATACGATAACAGCGAACAGATTAGCTCTTACGCACGTACTTTACGCCAAGTGCCACCAAATCACTTGGGTTCAAAACTGGCCATTGAGCAGCTGAAAAAAGGCATGGTTTCTGGAAACTACGACACAATCCATACTGAGGCTGTTGCCAAGAGATACGCGGCAACAGAGCCAGGTAAAACGGACAAAATAAGTCGTTCTAAGAGACTGGCATGGGATGGTTTTTGCCCGACGTTGAGGGCTGGAACTGGTTCGGACAGAGGGAGCTACCAGGCGGTTAGGCCTCTTCATCCAGGGGCTGGGCGCGTAATTACCGTCAGAGAGGCGGCAAGGCTTCAAAGTTTTCCTGACTGGTTCCTTTTTCACAAGGCAAAATGGCATAGTTTTCGGATGATTGGGAATAGTGTGCCGCCACTGCTAGCTTCTAGTATACTTAAAATTTTGAAACAAAAAATATCAGATAACTCGGCGCAAAGGGGCGATGCTGTGATCAATTTCCAGGGGAATATATTATGAGTAATCAAGTTTCGACAGTTGGAGCGGAAACCTCTCCTTCTAAAGAATTCTTTGTAAATATGTTGACGCGCGATATTGATCTGAAAGACGCGCTGCTGGATTTGCTCGATAACTGTTTGGACGGTATTGTTCGTCAATCAGGTGGCGAACTTCCCGCCAATGCAGAGAAGCCGTATGCTGGCTACCATGCAGAAATATCAGTTTCGGAAGAGCATTTCGAAATTATTGATAACTGCGGAGGAATACCCTTTGAAGTCGCTAAGGAATCCGCGTTTGCGATGGGAAGACGTGTTGATAGCGTCACTTCTAAGCAAGGTGGCGCGACAATTGGTATGTACGGTATCGGAATGAAGCGAGCTATATTCAAAATGGGAAAGAGGGCGGTGGTCGAAACTCTCAGCGAATCTCATTTTGATGTGAAAATTGGTAATGATTGGCTTACAAGTAAAGAATGGGGTGAGCTACCTATAAATACTTCCGACGATGCCGAGTGGAAGATAACTGACCCTGGTACTCGCATCAAAGTTACAGATCTTAGGCCGGAGGTCGCTCAGCAGTTTGGCTCAACAACTTGGTTTGACGATTTCAGGAGCGAAGTCGCTCGCCACTATGCCCTAATTATAGCAAAAGGCTTTGACGTATACATCGGACGCCCCGAAACCATAAAGAATGATCTCAAGTCGGCCAAGGTGATCCCCGAATACTTTTCACTCATTCATCGCAAAAAAATCGGTGTCGAGCCAATCATCTATTTCGGGGAGCTGGATGGAGTTTCCTTTGAGGTGTATGCTGGCTTGACGTCACAGCCTCTGAATAAAGAAGAACTTGAGGCATCAAGTAGCGATTCCACCGCGAAATACCGTAAGAATAATTCAGGGTGGACAATATCTTGCAATGATAGAATTGTTGTGTGGCAAGACCGTACAAACTTGACCGGTTGGGGGACCGGGGGTGTACCGTCTTATCACAATCAATATACACCGATCGCTGGGATGGTTTTGCTTCATTCTGAATCGCCGAAAGATCTTCCGCTTACTACTACGAAGCGTGGAATTGACGCATCTTCTAAAGTTTATGCGCGTATCTTAGATCTAATGAGAGAAGCAACGAAAGAGTTAATAGCATTCACCAATAGCTATAAGAATGAGGAATCGAGAAAAACAATTTTCGATGATGCTCAGCCGACTAAGCTAAGCGGCTTGAAGGCTATGAAAATTGCTTTGGAAGAAAATAAATCTTTTTCAACGATGCGTTCTGCCAGCACCAAAGGCGTCCAAAAATACCTGAAATCATATCCGAAGCTCAAGCGAAATTCGGATACTACGCGTATATCCTACGTGGTACCCAATGCTGATTATGCACTGGTTGATGATTTTCTGGGAATAGAAGGCGCATCACCAAGGGATATAGGATTTGAGACTTTCAGCCGTGTACTGAGCAGCGCTGAGGAGTTCGAAGAATGAGTGGCGCGACGATCGACTACGAGTTACGGCCAGCTAAAAATGTTGATCGCAGAGTTTTTGTTGATCTTCTGGCGCGATCGGAGAGATACCTTACTCTCGCAGATGCTACATATGTATCTATGGGAGGATATCCCATGACTGACCATCGTATGATTCATCGTCGCCTGGATATTGAAAACCTAGTGTCGATCGATGGAGACCCTGAAGTCGTGCAACGGCAAAACTTCAATAAGCCTACCGAAAAGTGCATTTGCCTTCACTTGCAGTCAGGCGAGTTGATAGAAGATCTGGATGATATTCTTTCTCGGAACAATATCGATGTTGAAGCTAGAAAAGTTATTTGGCTCGACTACACCAAGCCAAATACTTTGGACACGCAGCTGAATGAGTTCGAAGGCTTGCTCAACAAGGCTGCTGAGCATGACATTGTCAGGATAACTTTGAACGCAAATAATGATGCGCTGAAATACGAAACTGGAAAGAATTTGGATGCATTGGCATTGCGCAATGCTCGGTTCCAGGCTCTCGAAAAAATGATTGGTAGCTACTTGCCTAATGGTTCTTCGCCGAAGGATCTTTCGAACTCTTCGTTTCCAATGCTCTTAAGTAAAATCCTTGGACGCGCAGCAGAATCCGCATTTCCCCCAGCCGATAAGTTTTCTTTTTTTCCTTTGTCAACTATCGCTTATCAAGACGGGCAGCGCATGCTGACAATGACCGGAATTGTTATCGATAAAATTAATATTCAGAAGTTTTTGGACGAAACTGGCCTTAAACAATGGCCTTTTTTTTCCAGCAGCTTTGATGACGTTAACACACTAAGAGTCGCGGTTCTCACAATGAAAGAGAGAATGCTAATGGAGAGATTGGCGGTATCTGCCAAGGACGAGAAAATTGGGGATCATTTAGGCTTCCAGAAGTTCGCAGATCTCAAAGTCGAGGATTACTTCGAGGATTTCAAAGGTCATGCGAGGTTTTATCCGACGCATGCTCAGCTTGATTTGTGATTTGAAAATGCGGTCCATGTACATGTTGGGAAATAAGTTCTTCTATAGGACCTGGTTTCATGGATTTGTGCATTAAAGCTGCGAATTGATTATCGTTTTGCTCAATCGGGGAAAGCTTTTGTGTTCCTTTATAGTACGGGTATGCAGATTATATGCTTCTGCACCTATTCGGCGGGTCTATTGGTCGGGCCATGGTGCGACCATGGGCCTACTTAAGATTCTCAACTTAAAGGATCCCAGTGGGATGCCCGGATAAGTTAAAAGACGCCATCAATCTCCGCCGCGGGACACACGGAATGCAGTAGGTCTTAACAGCCATCCATCTATATCCCAACCGATAAGCGGCTCAAGAATTCCGCCGACGGCTTCCGGATTGTCTCTGTCCCTGCGTAGACGAATGCCAGTCACTATCATTAGGGCTGTGCGTCCTTTCTCTTCACGATGCAGAGCAACTTCGCCATGCGTCATCAAAATTGCCTCAGCACTATCGCTAGTCGTGCCCTTAACCTCGACAAAGAGAGTTACATCACCCTTGCTTGCTTTGAAATCGTAGGGTTTTGTGGCTGCTGTGTTGGTCGGCTTGTACCCTTCCGATAGCAACCATTCTTCGGCTATATCCATGGCGCGCAACTCCACTGCCTTACGTTCATTGGCGCTGAGTCCAAATCCTTGGCCGGTCCTAGCATTCGACGCTGGCCGAGTGATGTCGAGAATGTCGAGCTCAGTTTGGTCAGCGGGTGAAAGCTCTCTGCCTTGATGCTGTGCCGTGTAGATTGCACGCAGCATTTCGGCGGCTTCTATCAAATGACGCTTCATTATATTATCACTGATATCGTCAAAGCCAATCTTCTTTACCAAAGCGCAGGCGCGCTCAAACGATTTTGGGAGCTTCGCTCTCGCGCCAAAATCGTTAGGATCTGTGAATGGCTCAAGGCTGCCGCGATCCTCAAGGACAACTTTGCGGGCCCATTCACAACGCTGATCAAGATCCTCCGGAGGTAAAACAATCGAATACCCATTATGGAATCTGGATGAGCTACATCCAACTGCGATGTTCACGCCCGAACCGTCGGTCGAGAAATGAAGGACGACATAAAAGCCAACTGTTGGGCGCGGCGACATCTCTTTGGAGCAAAAACGTGTCCAGGCTAGCTCTGTCTTGCGACCGATCCCGTCGGAACCCTCAACAAAAAAATCAGGTCCAAAGGGGCCAAGTGCATGCACTAAAGGCTCGTGGAGATTGCGGATGCATTCCGCTAGTTCTTGGCGAATAAGCCAGCCGCGCTCCTTCATTTCCGGTGTGTTTTCGGAAGAATATAAAGGTTGAAGCTCGCAGATCCGGCGGAGTGTGTTGCGCATGATTTCCCATTCATCAAATCAGAGCAGAAGCTACCTTGGCTTTCGCTCTCGCGTCTCGTCGCTCGGACTAGCCGTCACAAGCGCACCCGACGCCCTTGCGGCACGTATAAGATCGGCTGATGCAGCTATCTCCACACGCCTTTCCTTTGCGACATACTTTGCAGCAAGCTGCCGAATATACGACTGCGCCGTCGCGAGCGTTCAGAATTTGGGACCAAAAGTCTACCGGCGTGGTGCTTTCAACGGTAGACTGAACGGGTGTCGTCTTAGCTAAATTTGTATCCGCTATTGATGTGCTGCTTAGGCCCGCTAGCATCACGGCTAAAGCTAAGGTGCGAAATCTCATATTATTATCCGTTTTTCACCTCAGCCGAAAAGCCGGACCTACCGAGGCGTTGAATTCAATATATGGCTGGTCCGCTCGTGCAGGGTCCGCCGCTCAAGCAAGATCGTCAACGATTCTTCTCTGGGTAGAATGGATGCAACTCATGCGAATGCGCCTGGGAGGAACTTGCTGTATCTGTCGGGCTGCGTGCCATGCGGCTGGGGCAGCGTTCAGGAAGAACCACGTTGCCGCGCTAAGTTTGCTGCCTTAGCGCGTAGCTTCTGCCGCTCCGCCCCAGCGTACAGCTGCACCATACGGTGGGTCTTGTGGCCAGTGATGGCCATAATCAGATCATCGTCTAAGCCGACGCGTGCTAGTTCAGCCGTCGCAGTATAGCGCAGGGAGTGGATGTCATAAGCTTCTGCACCAATTTGGCGTCGCAGCTTCATCACCCCATCGGCTGCGCCTCGGTAAGACCAGGGACCTGTCTGCGCCTGGTTCGTCAGAATAAACACCGACGTGCGCTGGGCGCTCCCTAGGGCCTGCAGGAGCATCTGTGGAGCTGGGATCCATAAATTGGCCTTGGTCTTGCCCTGGCGGACGCTGATCGCCTCTCCGTCGAAGTCTGACCACTTCATCTTGAGCACATCGCCGATGCGTTGGCCGGTGCCGAGCAGAAGTTCGAACAGCAGCCGGGTGCGGGGCTCTGCGTTCTCCCGCGCGGCGTCGATCATCTCGACCGGCCACGGCATGCGCTGCTTCTTTTCGTACTTCACCTCGGACACGCCCTTGGCGCGGTTGCCGCCAGTGGGCAGCAGGCCAAAGTCGATCGCCCGTTCCATCACGATCTTGAGGATCCGCAGGCGATAGTTGGCTTTGTGTGGGCTTTTCTTGGCCCAGGTATCCCGCCACTTGATGACGTGGTGCCGCTCTATCGCCTTGGGCTGCAGGTGTCCGATCTTATCCTGAAGAAAGTCTAGGTGCTGCCGGTAGTCAGCCTTCGTTCGCGGCGCAAGGTTCGCAAAGTCGTCAGACCGCTCGTAGCGCTCGATCACGTGAGTGACTGTCTTGCCCTCAGCCACCGGCATGGGGGCGTTCAGCATGCGCTCACGTTCCTGGTGAAGGGCGAAGGGGACGGGGTATCCTTCGGGGAATTGGGTCTGCAGCGGGATCTCTACGATTTTTGGCCCGTACCGCTTCCGAAAGAACAGTTTACCGTCCCGCTTGCGCCGATGGATGTAGGAGGGAAGGTCGCGTCCCTTCATTCAGTCATGTCCACAAGGTCAGCTGGGTTTGAGGATTTGTCATGGCCTGCAATCTCCACCTCGATCCCTCCGCCTGGCAAAATCGTTGCCTTGCCGATTTGGCGGCCGAGCTTCTGTTCCAACGTCGACACATAGAGAGCGACGCGGGCAGGAGACAAGATGGTAGTGCTCGAAGTCGGTTTGACGTGTGCGTTCATCGTGCTGCACTCCGGTACTGGCCGGGTCGCAGTCGCAGAGGCTTCGCATTAATGTCTACTATCTCGATGCATCTTGTACCGTATTCGCGCGACATAACGTATCCAGTTTCCCGCTCGTGGGAGGGCGATCTGGTAAAGATTACCTCGTCACCTACTTCGGGGAAGTGAAACGGGAAGCGAGAGTTCACGGAGGCGCTCGTCTGCACATCGACATTCTGTGCCGCTTCAACCGTTTGCCCAGAGCGGGCAGAGGGCTTGGGTTTCGATGTGTCCATTCTGATATGTCCCCTCTTCGAGTGATGGAGGATATCTCGCCAACCGAATGGCTTGGTTGCCCCTAAGCTGCGCTGAGACCTTAGAGGCAACCAAGGTGCGGCAAGGGCCACACTAGTTGCAAGCCTACCTATAAGTTTGGGAAAAACTGCGAATTTGTCAACTTTTTCGCATGCGAGAGCGGTAGCCCTGGAAAAAGAGCCAATCCGGATTGAGTTGCGCAATCCGAATTGACCTAGTGCTTTGTAGGGAAGGGGTGCCCCCGAGCGGGAGTTACTGCTCGGGGGCCGATGGGGAATTGCGACACTGTTGCGGAGTGCAATTCCACTGATGAGTGTGGCAGATCCTAATGGCATGTCAATATTCCTTGCAGCAGTGGCGTCATTCGCAGGCGCCCTCGATATCCAGTTCCATGAGCCCATTTTCAGTGAGATGTGCTCTGCGATCGGGCTTCTCACCGGAGACCTGAAGCAATCCAGCCCGCACCAGCAGCTGCATTGTGCTGTCGGCGTGGCGCTTTTTGTAGGTGGGGTTCATCGCGGTCCACACTATGTCCAGTGGGTTGCGAGAGGGCATTTCGATGAGGCCGCCGTAGTTCAGCGATCGGTGTGCATCGATCAACGCCGCTAGTTGCAACTCTGTCAGCTTCCGGGTGCTCATTGTGCCATCCCCCGCTGCAACTGCGCTAAGCGTGTCTGGTTCACCCTGTGGCCGCGAGCCGCCATCAGCGTCGACCAGGCAAGACGGCGTAGGAGAGGGCGATCGTAGACCACCTCAGGGTGGCTGGCGATCGCCATCGCATTGCCGAGTTGAGTAGGCGGGGGAACCGCCAGAGGAAATTGGATTACCCGCGGGCAAGTCTGTTTGCATGACTTGTCCGCGGGCAGGATGCCAGTGCTACCAACACCGACATCCAATCCATCCCGCAAAAACAAAGGAAATACGGGATGAAACTCAGCTGTGAACTCAAGCTCGCTGGAGCGTGGAGAAAATTTAAGGAGGCTCGGCGAATGCTGACCATCATGTACGACAACCCCCGTCTCCCCATCTTTTTGGCAGTGTGCCTGATAGTCTTGGCTCTGTGCCTGCTGGCTGCTTACGCCATCTACTGCCTTGGCGAGGTCTAGGGCTGATGGGGGCGGTCCGGTATAGTCTCGCATGTCTTCCTCCAATATCACTGGAGGTTTGATAATACGAAAAACTTGTACACATCAAATCAATAATTCAAAAAAATCGTATTATTTGAAAATTCACCTATACACCGTGGCGCTTGGCGATGAGAATAAAACGTGAACATTTGGGGGAATCAGGTTGCTTGTGCGGGTAGTCGCTAGGGTTGGGTTGGCGTTGGGTATCAATCTAAACTGGATATTTGCGCCGATAACGTGGGCTATAGTTAGTCGAGCTCAGCCAAAATCGCTTCACGCACGTCGGCTGGAAGTCTCGCTGGATCACCGCCGAGAATGAAGTTGTAGTCGACCATGAAGGCTTTGAGGTAAAAGGTCATGAGTTTCACAGAAGGAGATCCTGCTTTCTCCTGGGAGATGAATGTCGTGTATTTAATGCCAGCGCTGGCTGCCAGCTGCTTGCTGGTCATACCCGTCATCTTTCTGGTTGCGACCAGACGGTGATGGATCGCTTCAGGCGATGTATCGCCAGCGCGGGTAAGTTTTTCTTGTTCAATGTAATCCATAGGTCTGATTACGCCCTGATACGAAAAAATTGCACTTTCCATCGACTGAACGGTTGATTGTACGAAAAACTCGTACTACGCGTTGTGTATGGATACACCGACGCGAGCGTTCATTTTGGCCTTGGGTGGCTATCAAGCTGTTGCCCGATCTCTGCAGAAGAGGTCGACTACGGTTCATACCGCGATGCAAAGCGGTACTTTTCCTGCCTCTTGGTATGACGCGCTTTGTCGAATGGCGCTCGATGCGTCTTTGGAAGAACCCCCACGCTCGATGTTCTCCTTTCTGCAGATTGTGGAGGACGCGGCATGAGCTGGTCACCTTCAGTTTACCACCCTGTTTATCGCGGAGGGGTGTTTGCGAGGCTCGACGGTGAATACTGTCTCGCAGCCACTGCAGATCTTAGTGTTGTTCCCCTGCAGAAACGACTTTCTCTTGTTGGCCATGCAGTTCGGACAAATGAAATGCTCTGGTTCTCCCATGTCATGGCCTTCTTTCAGCCGATACATGAGACTGCCGGCAGGAGTATTCCAAAGTTCATAGCGGTCGAAGTCAGACTGCTTTGTCTTCGATGCCGCAAGCGAAGCGGCAAGCACCGACAACCGTTGTATCAGCGTCGCGTTCGCGACTTGGATGCTGGCCACCTGTGCCAGCAATTCGCTAGCGGCGAGTTTAATTTCCGGAGCTGGGATCTCTTCCACCGTTTTCGACAGCTGTTTGATTTCGACGAGGGTTTCAGTTGCCCGCTTCGCAGACGTGCCAGTGTCTTCCGCGAGTTCAATCGCGTCTCTGATGGATTGGAATTCGATATCCACAGTCTTCCCCAAGTTGATTCGTTTCCGAATGTTACCTCCAAAGGGAGTTTCGCGACATGAATGCGTTGCCGGCGGGTTCCCCGATCGTGATTTATGTGAATGGCTCTCCATACGGTGACACTGTCACGGTAGAGGGTTCACAGACGAGCGGACCTTCCTCCGGTTCCCGAGCGGGGTACGATGCGTATCAAGTACACCGTGACTTCCCAGCGCGCTGGCAGGCATACATCGTCGCCAACTATCGAAACATCGGCCATGTCACGAATGTGTTCGGAGTGTCCGAGAGAACCGCCAGAAACTGGTGGAAAGGGCAATTTGGGGCGAATGGTGGCCACGTTGCCGTGGCAATGCGCGAGCACGGCCTGATCGCTTTTCAGATGCTATTTGCGGAGGCCAGCTGACATGGGCGCTCCGCATATTTTTTTGCCCAGTATCGGACTTATCGCCGGACTTATGGCGGGACGGTTACTGCCCAACATGCTGCACAGCAGCAGATCCGTGCGTGCGGCAGTAAATCAATTATCACTTTCAATTCAATGCATTCGGTCTGCTTGCCGGGTCGTTTGCATGGGTGCGCTGGGCGTTAGCCTGCCCTGGGCGCGCTGGTGTGAGGAAATGCTATGAGCCACGCGGCTACCCACTGGTTGGCAACGGTGCCGCCCAACGACATGACGCATGGCGAATTCAGGGTGCTGTTTCACCTGTGCGATTGCCACAATGCCAGCATGGGGTGCTTTCCAAAGCAGACCTATTTGCGCGACCACACTGGCCTGTCGAATGGTGGCTTGAACAAGGCGCTGGGCGAGCTCGAGCGTAAGGGACTGATCCGCAGAAAGCAGGAACGTGATCCGCGCACAAACCGTCAAAAACCCACCCGATATGTCCTCGGTTTCGAGCTGTCAGAAGCCCAAAAGCCGACTCCACTCAGTGGAGCCGGAGCCGTCTCCACTTTTGACGCAGTTCCGTCTCCACTTTTAGAGGGGTCCGTCTCCACTGGGGTGGAGTCGTATATAGAAGAACCAGTAAGAGAACCTGTAAAGGAACCTTGCGCGTCGGAAGCCGACCCGCGGACAGATGGAATTTCCTCGGATTTCTTGGAAGAGTTCTTCGAGGCGCATCCTCGTCCCGGTGACCCCGTCGAAACCGAGGCTGCGCTGAAGAAGGCGATTGCCGACGGTGCCGATCCCGCTGCCATCCTCTCCGGTGCCAAAGCCTACGCCCTGGAGCAGAAGGGCAACGAGCTTCGCTACGTGTCGTATTCGCAGAATTGGCTTACCCGCCAGGGATGGGTTCAGTTCCTTGCCATGTCGGCAGCGAAAAACACGGCCAACGCCGATGCCGTCAAAAAGCGTTGGGCGCGCTGGATACGGACGAAGGCTGAGAATGCTCGGCACTGCTCTGCCACTATGGCCCGCCAGCTCTGTGCTGAGGGATTGGTCACCTCCGAAGAATGCCACTCGGTGGGGATCGACGTATGAGCTCCATCCACAACGATCCGTCAAGCAATGGCACCACATTCGATGGCGTCACTGTGACCGTCGATTTGATCGCGGGGGATTGCGTCATCCACTCGCAGCGTCCTGGGCCGTGTAGGGATATCCCATACCGGAAACGTTTTAATTCCATCGATGAGATTCAAGGAGCCTACCAGGTCCAGTTCGGGCTCGGAGTTACCGATCCTGTGGCGGCCAATGTTGCGCGGGCACTGAAATTCGCGGCGACCCAGTTGATGGCTCAGCGGAAGGGGGACAAGCGTGGTTGAACGTATAACTGCCGCCGATCTGCAAGCGACGCAATCCCAGCCAAAGAGCCAGAAGTACGGGGCCCAGCGCACCGTGGTGGATGGCGTAACCTTCGATTCCAAGAAAGAGGCCGCGCGCTGGGCACAGCTTTGCCTTCTCCAGCGCGCTGGGAAGATATCTGACCTAAAGCGCCAGGTGGTCGTTCCGCTCGTTGGACGAGACGGACCGTTGCTGTCTCGGAAAGGGCGGCAGATGCGGATCACGGTTGATTTTGGCTATGTCGATCTGAAGACCGGGCTGCAGGTCTACGAGGACGCAAAGGGCATGCCCACTCGTGACTACGAGGTCCGTCGGGCTGTCGCCGGTGCCCAAGGCATCGAGGTGGTGGAGGTCTGATGGGACGGGAGTTGGTCGCACGGCTGCCAGAGTCCGTGCAAGAAATTGCGGAAGTGATTGGGCGTGACAAGGCGCTCGAGTTCATTGGCAAGCTGCCGGTGTCCGGATCACGGTCTTGGCGCGTGTGTGTCTACATCCCAAAGCGCATTTCACTTGATCACAAGCTGGTCGAGCTGCTCGGATGGCAGGATGCCTGCAAGATGGTCTACGCCTTCTCAGGTATGATCCTGCAGCCTAGTAACTGCCGCTTTATCCACCGCAAGCATCGCGATCGCGAGATCATGCGGATGTTGAATGAAGGAATGGCAATCAACGAAATCGCAGATCGCGTCGAGCTTTCAACCTATCGGGTTCGAGAGATCGTAGCGCTGCAGGAAGGGTCAGCATGATGCGACCTGCTATCCAACCCAATGAAAGGGACGTACCGTGAGTGGCGGACGAATGAAGCGCGTCATCGCGCACTGGACTGCCGGGGCAGGGCGCGCCTCTGCTGAAGACAAGGCGCACTACCACAGGCTGGTGGAGTACGATGGCACAGTCGTTGCTGGGGCAGAGGCTGTCGAGGACAACATCGTCACGTCTGATGGCGACTATGCGGCCCATACTCTGCGGCTGAACACAGGATCGATTGGCGTTGCTATGTGCGGCATGCGTGGCGCTGTGGAGCATCCCTTTGATGCCGGACCCTCGCCGCTCAATGAGGCGCAGTTCAACGCCTTTTGCAAACTGGTCGCTGATCTTTGCGTCGAGTACGGCATCCCCGTCACACCCCAGACGGTCCTCACGCATGCAGAGGTCCAGACAACGCTTGGGGTGCAGCAGCGGGGTAAATGGGACGTTGCGCGGCTGCCCTGGCGGGATGATCTCCGCGGGGCTCGATCAGTCGGTGACTTCATGCGCCAGCGTATCACCTTGATGCTGGGGGGCGTCGAAGTGCTGCAGTCCAACCGGCCGATCCTGCGGTTCGGCGACAAGGGCGTGGATGTGGGCGTTTGGCAGGTGGAGCTTTCCGATCGTGGCTATCACCTGGGTCGCGCGGATAAGGATTTCGGCCGGCTCACCCGTGCTGCAACCCTCGCTTTCCAAGCAGATAACGATCTGCCTTCCGATGGTGTCGTAAACGCTGATGACTGGCTGCAAATGGCAAAGGCGACATCACGGCCTGAGCGTTTCGTCACGCAGGAAGAGATCGATCGTGAAAGTGGCACTGCGCAGGATGCCCAGATGACGGCCCGCGTTGGTGATCTGGTCGGAATTGGCGGTATTGCTGGCATCGCGACCCAAGCAAAGCAGGCAGGTGAGGCAGCGCAAGCCGCATCTGGCGTGATGGGGCAGGTGAGCGCAATGATTACTGATCACTGGCCTGCGCTGCTGCTGTGCGGGCTATGCGTGACGGCATGGTTTGCGTTGCGCGCGCTTGGGTATTCTACCCGTCGTCGCCGGCTGTTGGATGCGCGTGAAAACCGGAGCCTGGCGCGATGATCGGTTTGCTTGCACATCGGTTTATGCGCTCGGCATGGGGACGCTACCTCATGCTCGGGCTTGCCATCTTGGCTGGGCTGAAAGGCTGGGGCGAGCTCAGAGAGCGCGAGGGCAGAGTTGACGCTGAAGAGCGTCAATCACTGGAAAACATCAAAACTATGAGGAGGATGCAGGATGCAGGCGCTGCCGTTGCTACTGATCGCCGGTCTGTCGTTACACGCTTGCGGAAGGGAAACTTCTAGCGTGCTGCCGATCGTGGAGGACTACCCGAACGCGGTCCAAGCGCAGGCCGCTGATGAGCTTGAGGCGCTGCCCGAGGGTTCGGTGCTGCCAGTGCTGATCGGCGACTATGCCGTGCTGCGTGAGCAGCTGCGCGCAGGCAGGTCGCAGTGAAATCGTCATATAAAAAAGGGGTCCTTCCTCGGCCGGGAGGGCCAGTGGGTGCGCATGGTCGCAAAAAAGAATTTGTGGGTGCGCCATTTTTTCCATTTCGTTTCGTTTTAGGAGCAGCGCTTGTCTGATCTGATTTCTTACACCGACGTCGAGATGTTGCCGCCCGGTGACCTGACGCCCTACGACCGAAACTCACGGACGCATAGCTCTGAGCAGGTCAGCCAGATCGCGGCATCGATCCGCGAGTTCGGGTTCACCAACCCGGTGCTGGTCGGCGAGGACGGCACCATCATCGCCGGCCACGGTCGGGTGCTTGCAGCCTTAGAAATAGGGATGTCGCGGGTTCCGTGCCTCAGAATTACCGGCCTGTCAGACGAGCAGCGGCGCGCCTATATCATCGCCGACAACAAGCTGGCGCTGAACGCCGGATGGGATGATGAGCTGCTGAAGCTGGAGCTTGGCGAGCTGCGGGATCTGGGATTTGATCTTGGAGTTGTGGGTTTTGATCAATCCGAATTAGACGAGCTTTTTGTCGATCTTGACGGCCTGGAAGAGGAAGGAAAAACCGAAGACGACGAGGTGCCGCCGATCGGGGGGGACTTCGTTTCTCGGCGTGGCGATGTTTGGGTTTGCGGTGATCACCGGATCATGTGTGGCGACTCCACGGTCATGTCCGACATCGAGCGGCTGATCGGCGACGAGCTGGTCGATATGTGCTGGACCGATCCGCCCTACAACGTGAATTACGAGGGCACGGCCGGCAAGATTGAGAACGACAACATGGGCGCGGATGCGTTCCTTGCCTTTCTGACCGATGCTTTTGTTTCTGTGTTCTCGGCCGTCAAGCCAGGCGGGGCGCTCTATGTCGCCCATGCTGACACCGAGGGGCTGCCGTTTCGCACAGCCTTCAGCTCCGCGGGCTTCAAACTGTCTGGCTGCCTGGTCTGGGTGAAGCCGAGCCTTGTCCTGGGCCGTTCGGATTATCAGTGGCGGCACGAGCCCATCCTTTACGGCTGGAAGCCAGGCGCACCGCACCGGTGGTTTGGCGGCCGTAAGCAGACAACAGTCATCGATGCAGAGGATCTACCGTTCGTCGTGAAAGAGGACGGGTCGCTGTTGATCGACACGGGATCCGGCCATCTGCGCGTTTCAGGTTCTGACCTTCAGATCGAGGAGCTGGTGTCTTCGGTGCTGCACCACGAAAAGCCGAGCCGCAACACCGAGCACCCGACCATGAAGCCGGTTGGGTTGGTGATGCAGTACCTGAAGAACAGCAGCCGGCGCGGTGATCTGGTCCTGGATCCGTTTGGCGGGTCGGGGAGCACGATGATTGCGGCGCAGAAAATCGGCCGTGTCGCGCGGCTGATGGAGCTGGATCCACGGTTCGCGGATGTGATCGTGAAACGCTGGCAGGATTTCACCGGGGCGCAGGCTATCCTGGAGGGCACGTCCGATCGCTTTGACGATCTGCGCGGCAAACGTGGGGAGGCTGGCAAGTGACAAGGCGCGTAGGTTGGCTGCCCGCACTGGATTGCTCGGATGTTGAATGAGCAGCTCGGGCAACCCAACATATCCGGTCAGTGTGATTGCGAAGCTGCTGAAGCTGACCGAACGCCGGGTCCAGCAGCTGTCGAAGGAGGGCGTGATCCCGAAGGCCGAACACGGCCGCTATGAGCTTGCGGCCGCGGTGCAAGGCTATGTCGGGTACCTGCAGGAACGGATCGCGCCGCGCGGTGCTGACGGTGATCCGGAAAAGGCCGACTACCATACCGAAAAGGCGCGGCTGACCAAGTCGCAGGCCGACATGGCGGAAATGGAAGCGGCGAAGATGCGCGGTGCCCTGGTGGATGCCGAGCAGATGAAGGAGGCCCTGGATCTGGTGATCGCCGAGGTCCGCGCCAATCTACTGAACAACGCGCCCACTCGGATCGCGGCGCGCGCGAAGTCAGAAAAGAAAGAGGCTTCGATCAAGCTCATCGCAAAGGAAGAGATCGGTGCGGCTCTGCGCAAGCTGTCGACCACTGATCCGACTTCGCTGGTGGGAGCTGACTGATGTCCTGGCCATTTGGTAGCGCCGCTCTGATGGTGGCCACTTCGTTTCTCGCAGGCTTGGCACCGCCCCCCGACCTGAAGCCGTCCGAGTGGGCGGAGCAGTCAGTTCAAATCCCCGTCGGCAATGCGATCCCTGGTCTGATCAGTTTCGACAACGCGCCGTATCAGCGCGAGCCATTGGACATGACAGCCGACCCATCGTGTCACCGGATCACGCTCAAATGGGGCGCGCAGGTTGGCAAGACGCAGCTGGCTCTCTGTGCTCAGGGTTTCAAGATCGTGCATGACCCGGTGTCTCAGCTGATGATGCAGCCGTCGGAAGGTGATTTGCAGACATGGCTGACGACGAAGTTCAACCCGCTGGTCGAAGCCAACCCCGACCTTGAGACTCGGATCGCCACCCCGCGGGCGCGCAAGGGAGTGAACAACACGCGGATGAAGTCCTACCCGGGCGGCTTCATCATGTTCGCCTGGTCCGGATCGCCCAAGACGCAGCGCGGCCGGTCTGCGCCGTTCATCGTCTGCGATGAAACCGACGGCTACGATCGCACGGCCGAAGGCCATCCCGTCGGTCTGCTGTGGGAGCGGGCCAACACCTTTGATGATCAGCGCAAGCTGGTAGAGATTTCGACGCCAACAATCCGCGGGATTTCGTGGATCGATCATGCCTACGAGCAGGGGGACCAGCGTCAGTTCCATGTGGCCTGTCCGCAGTGCGATGCCGTCCAGACGATCGAGTGGTCAAACGTCAAATGGCAAAAGAACGCGGACGGCGAGCACATGCCTGAGAGCGCGTATTACGAGTGCCGGGCGAATGGCTGTGTTTGGTCCGACACTGATCGGTACTTTGCCATCCGAAACGCCGAGCGGCTGGGGCATGGGTGGAAGGCAAAGAAGCCGTTCCGGGGGCATGCGTCCTATCATCTCAACGGGCTCTATTCCTGCTTTGTGAAGCTGAAGATGATCGTGCAGTCGTTCCTGGACAAGAAAGCGGCCGGGGATCTGCAGACCTTCGTCAACGTCACGCTTGCCGAAGCCTGGGAGGAAGAGGCCGAGACGCTCGAGGTCGAGCAGCTGATCGCGCGCGCCGAGCCATTCCCATCGAAGGTTCCGATGGAAGTCGGCGTCCAGACCTGCGGTGTCGACATGCAGGAGGATCGCATCGAGCTTGAGCGCGTCGGCTGGGGGTTGGGCGAGGAAAGTTGGAGCCTCGATCATCAAGTGTTCTGGGGCGATCCGCTTAAACCCGAAGTCTGGAACCAGCTCTTTGACTATCTCGATCAAACCTTCGAGCACGAATCCGGGGCGCAGATGCGGATTGCATCTGCCTGTGTCGATACCGGTGGTTCCGGTGGCTTGACCCAAGCAGCCTATGAGCAGCTGCGCGGGAAGCAGCGGCGCAACATCTTTGCCATCAAGGGGGGCAAGGGGTGGGACAATCCGATCGCGTCTGCGCCAAAGAAGTCCAAGTCGGGCAAGCGCGCGCGGCCGGTGACCTTGTTCACGATCGGGGTCAATGACGCCAAGCTGATTGTGATGCGCCGGGCAAAGCAAGATACGCCCGGGCAGGGCTATTGCCACTGGCCTGTCGATCGGGATCCGGAGTGGTTTCACCAGCTGACGGCCGAGCGGTTGGTGACCCGCTTCGTGCGGGGCTTCCCAATCCGCGAGTGGAAGAAAACCCGCGACCGAAACGAGGCGCTCGATTGTCGGGTCTATGCCTATGCCGCGCTGAAAATCTTAAACCCGAATATCTTGGTGCGTCTGCGCCGGCTCAAACCCGACGACGATCATGTTGCGGAGGATGAAACGGCCGCGGGGGAACCGCCAGAGGAAGCGAAGCCAAAGGCTCGCAAGACTAGGAGAGGTAAAACGCGCCGCACACGACCTCGTGGATCAGGGCGGATCAACAATAGGTAGTCAGGTTTGCTCCATCAGTTTCCCAGCTCAGTCACGGCCGGCTTAAGCATCAAGGCAGAGGTGCATGTCGATGCATATCCGGC
>JAXMNQ010000082.1:0-17936 GCA_034670345.1 Paracoccaceae bacterium
CTGGTTCCTTTCAATGTCACCATCGCCCCCTCCGACCGCGATTTGCGACTTGAGGAAAAACTCAGAATGGAGCGGGACGGAATCCTGATCTGGATGCTGGAAGGCTGTGCGAACTGGCTGCGCATTGGCCTTTCGCCACCCGATTACATCCTAGAAGCCGCCAAAGCCTACTTCTCTGAAGAGGACGTCGTTGGACAGTGGATCGCCGAAAAATGCTCGGAGGCTCCACATTTGCGCGCCACGGCGAAAGCCCTGTTCTCGAACTGGAGAACCTGGGCTGAGGAGACCGGCTATCCCGTAGGGTCGGCTAAATCTTTAGGTGACGCTTTGCGTCAGCGCGGCTTTCGGCAAACCACTGTCAACAGGGCACGTGGCTGGATCGGTCTGTCCCTTGCCCACTGCGCAGCCGCCGGGGGGCTGCAGAATGAGCAGATCCAGGTCATGCGGTCCCAACCCGATAAATCCGAACCTGATGGCACCCATGGAACGCAGGGAAAACCTCTGCCGTCTGCTGGCCCTTGGCTTGATCCGCCTGCGGATGCGCGAGAGCGACCAAGTATCCGCGTCTGATGGAGAAATTTCGCTACACAATCCGCCCGACCAGAGCGGTCATGCAACTTCGCAAAAGGAGACCACATGACCCACGACACCATCCCCACGCGCCTCGCCGCGCTGAAAACCACTCCAACGCCCGACCTGAAGCAGCAATGGCGCGAATTGTTCGACAGCGAGCCGCCGCCTTTCAACCGACGCTACTTGGAGAGCCGCCTGGCCTATCGCATCCAGGAACTGGCTTATGGCGGGCTGAAGCCCGAGACCATCCGGCGGCTGGAGCGCCTCGGCGAGGAACTGGACGGTGGCGACCGCAAGAAGAGCCGCATCCGCGCGGACACCATGCCGATCACCGGCACGCGGCTGATGCGCGAGTGGCAGGGTGTCGAGCACATCGTCACCGTCCTGTCCGACGGTTTCGAATGGCAGGGGCGGCCCTACAAGTCGCTCTCCGCCATCGCACGCGCCATCACCGGGACCCGCTGGAACGGGCTCGTCTTCTTTGGCCTCAAGCGGCAGGGAGGCCGGTCATGACGAAACCTGTTATCCGGAAACTCCGCTGCGCGGTTTACACCCGGAAATCCTCCGAGGAAGGGCTGGAGCAGGAGTTCAACAGCCTGCACGCCCAGCGGGAGGCCTGCGAGGCGTACATCGCCAGCCAGCGCTCCGAGGGCTGGGTGTTGGTCCGCGATCAATACGATGACGGCGGCGTCTCGGGCGGTACGATTGAGCGCCCCGGCCTGAAGCGACTGATGGAGGACATTGAAGACGGGCTGGTCGACGTGGTCGTTGTCTACAAGATCGACCGTCTGTCGCGTTCACTGGCGGACTTCGCCAAGCTGGTGGAGGTGTTCGACCGGAACGGCGTGACTTTCGTCTCCGTGACGCAATCGTTCAACACCACCACCTCCATGGGGCGGCTGACGCTGAACATTCTGCTCAGCTTCGCCCAGTTCGAACGCGAGGTGACCGCCGAACGCATCCGCGACAAGGTTGCGGCCAGCCGCAAGAAAGGCATGTGGATGGGCGGAGTGCCGCCCTACGGTTACCGGATCGAGAACCGCAAGCTGGTCATCGACGACGCGCACGCCGAGCATGTTCGCTGGATCTTCGCGCGCTTCCTCGAGCTCGGGTCCTGCACGGAACTGGCGCGCGAGGTTGCCAAACGCGGCATCCGCACCCCACGCGGCAACCGGATCGACAAGAAGTACCTCTACCGGATGCTCAACAACCGCGCCTATATCGGCGAGGCGGTCCACAAGGGCGACAGCTATCCGGGCGAGCACGACGCAATCCTTGACAGGGATGTCTGGGACAAGGTCCACACCATTCTGACCGAAAGCCCGCGAAAACGTGCGGCCCGCACACGGGCTGAGACGCCCGCACTGCTGAAGGGGCTGCTGTTTGGCCCGGATGGCGCGGCGTTCTCGCCGACGCACACGCGCAAGGGCGACCGGCTGTACCGCTACTATGTCAGCCAGACGGTGCTAAAGCATGGTGCCGGATCGTGTCCCGTGGGTCGTGTGCCCGCCGGCGAGATCGAAGCCGCCGTCATTGACCAGCTCCGCGCCGTGTTTCGCCAGCCCGAGATCGTGGCCGGGACGTGGAAGGCGGCGCGTGCCCACGCCAGCGACATCACCGAAGCCGACGCCCGCGCCGCGCTGCAGCAATTCGATCCGCTGTGGGACGAACTGTTCCCCGCTGAGCAGGCACGCATCGTGGCGCTGCTGGTCGAGCGCGTGGACATCGGCACGGACGGCCTGAACGTCAGGCTCCGCGTCGACGGCCTCAGAGGCCTTGCGAGCGAGATGGTTGCAGGTTGTAGCGAGGCGGCTGCATGACACGCGGCACGCCGATCCCCGAGACCATGATGCTCCACGTTCCGTTTCGCATCGTGAAGCGCGGCGGGCGCAAGGAAATGCAGATGCCTGACCGCGTCCGACCAGAGCGCATGCCGGACAGCACGCTAATCAAGGCGCTGGCCCGCGCCTTCCGCTGGAAGCGGATGCTCGAGTCGGGTGAGTTCGCCACCATTGCCGAGCTGGCCGAGCGCGAGGGGATCGCGCCGTCGTACATGACCCGCGTCCTGCGCCTGACCCTGCTCGCGCCGAATATTGTCGAGACGATCCTGGAAGGGAAGCAGGGGTCGAAGATGACGCTGGCAAGGGTGCTTGAACCGTTTCCAATCGAGTGGGTGGGGCAACCAGATCACTTCGGCTGACAGCCCAGACCGGACTCGCGCCCCGGAAAAACATGCTGCAGTGCAGCCCGCCGTTGCAGTCATTGAGCCGCGTCTTTAAGATCAATTGCGACCAGTCCGCACTCTGCACATCATCTGAACCAGAACGGAGTGGACAACCCAAGCCTTCGCTGCGATTGGGTCCACGACTTCTGTTCCCGTTCTCAAATTCGCATCCATCCAGCGTGATGTAGCGCGCTGTGGCGCAGCTCAGGATTTTGGCCATTCGCTGCATTTGACGCATGAAATTGTAGTTCTGCTTACCAAGTGACCAAGAAAAACTGTAGGTTTGGGTTGTTTCTGGATCACGGGAGTACAGAGTTTGTCTGGCATGCGAGACATCAATATACGTGCGACCGAGCACTTCGAGGCGGTGGCGCGGCTCGGGACGGTCACGAAGGCGGCCAATGAACTCGGCGTGTCCTCGTCGGCGGTCAGCCAGCAGATTAGGCAACTGGAAGCGCAGTTGGGTGTGAACCTCTTCCGCCGTGAAAAGCGGCGGCTGGTTCTGACGCTGGATGGCGACCGGCTGTTTCAGACCATGTCGCAGGCGTTCCGCGCAATCCGCAATACCCACAGCGCGATCACCCGGCAGAGGGACATGCGCAACCTGACCCTGCGCGTTAGCCCGAGTTTCGGCGTGCGCTGGCTTGGCCCACGGATCGCCGAATTCGCGGCGGAAAATCCCAGTTGGAACATCCGGATCGACGCGACGCCCGACTTCAGCGCCTTCGATACCGAGGCCGTTGATCTCGATCTGCGGTATGGGCTCGGCGGATGGGCCGGGCTCACGGTTAACTGCATCATGCATGATCTCGTGCTGCCGATGTGCAGTCCAGTGTATTTGGAGGAACTCCGGGCGGTGTCCGACGATCCGGTGGAACAGATCCGATCGGCCCGGCTGATCGACAGCGTCAAGATGCTTTATCGCTGGGACCTATGGCTGGCCTCGAACGAGATCGAGGTCACCGGGCTGGTCTACCCGTTCCGCTTTGACCGGTCATCGATGTCGATCGAGATGGCAAAGCAGGGCGGCGGACTCGCGCTCGACAGCGTGACCCTCTGTCTGCCGGAGATTCAACGCGGGGAACTTGTGCCCTTTTCGCTCGCCTTCGATGTCATCGACTTTCCGGCCTACTGGATGGTCTGTCCGCCGCGCCATTTCAACCGGCGGATCGTGAAGCGGTTTTCCGACTGGGTGAATGGAAAGGCGGTGGCTCACGAAACCGAGGCGCGGGCGCTGTTGACAGAGCTTGGATGCTCATTCCGGCCCGAAACCGGGCCGGAACTGGTCGATGTGACGCCTTGGGGGCTTTAGTAAATCGTCAGCGCCGGGACGTAGGAGATCAGCAGGAGCACGATGATCGCCACGGCGTAGAAGGGCAGCAGCCATTTCACCGTCTGGCCGATCCCCGCCCCCGAAATCGCTGCTGAGATGAATAGCGTCGTGCCGACCGGCGGCGTGTAGAGGCCAATGGCCAGGTTGACGACCATCATCAGACCCAGCTGCACGAGGTCCAGCCCGATGGCGTTGCCGATGGTCACGAAGAGCGGCCCCAAAAGCAGCACCGCCGCGGGCAGGTCGAGGAAGGCGCCCACGATCAGCATCACCAGGTTCAGCGCCAGGATCACCATCCACGGCTCCGAGAAGGTGGCTTGCACCCAGACGGCGAGTTCCTGCGGCACGCGCTCGGCGGTCAGAACCCACTGGATCGTCGAGGAGGCCATGATGATGATCATCACCGCGCCGGTCATCAGCCCGGTATCCACTGCTGCCGTCCAGAGCCCGCGCAGGCTCAGGTCGCGGTAGATGAAGCCACTGACCAGCAGCGCATAGGCCACTGCCATGACGCTGACCTCGGTGGGCGTGGCGATGCCGAAGCGCAGGGTGCCGATGATGAAAACGGGCATCATCAGCGCCGGGATCGCGGCCACCACTTGCGGCCGGAACGCCCGAAAGCCGCCTGCGAGGGGTGAGCGTGGCAGGTTTCGCATGTGCGAGACCACGGCCACGGTTGCAAACATGCCCAGACCGAGCATAAGGCCGGGCAGGATGCCCGCGATGAACAGGTCGATGATAGAGACGTTGGAGACGAGTCCGTAGAGGATCAGCGGAATCGACGGCGGGATCAGCACCGACACGGTCGAGGAGGCAGAGTTGATCGCGGCCGAGAACCCGCCGGGATACCCCTCTTTCTTCTGCACCGGGATCAGCGCGTTGCCGAGCGCCGAGGCATCGGCCACGGCCGAACCCGACACCCCGCCGAACATCACCGAGCCGATGATCGAGACCTGGCCCAGACCGCCCTTGAAATTGCCGACAATCAGCCGCGCAACGTTGACGAGGTAGACGCCGAACTTGCCCGACATCATCAGGTTGCCGGCCAGGATGAAGAATGGGATCGCCAGCATAGGAAAGCTCTGGGTCGGCGTGTAGAGCCTCTGGGCGAGAACGGCCATGGGCTTGCCGTCAAGCCAGAGCGCGGCGGCGACCCCGCCCAGCATGGCATGCGCCACGGGGACCGAGGCGGCGAGCAGGATGAAGAACACCCAGACGAGAGGTGCAGTCATGATGGTAACTCCTTCAGCTCAGGCTGGCGTGTTCTGGGTCGTGGTCGGCGATGTCCTCACCGGCGAGCGTCCGGATGATGTCGAGTGCGGCAATCACCGCCATTGCGCCGAAGGCATAGGTGAGACTCGCGTAGCCCCAGATCTGCTTGATGCCGAGCGACGACAGCGTCTGGAACTGCGAGGCTTTCAGGATCGGCTGGCTGGTCCACAGAACGCTGACCGAGATCACCAGGACCGCGAGGCTGATGAAGAAGTTCAAGCCGAGCAAGGCCCGCCCCTTCAGATTGTCCGACAACAGGGTGATGGCGATATTCCGCCCGCGTGCGGTGGCGATGACCAACCCGCCGGAGACCAGCCAGGGCAGCAGGATGGCGTGGATCTCGTAGGCCCAGGCAATGCCGCTTCCGAAGGCATAGCGTAAAACCACGTTCAGCAGCAGCGTCACGAACATGAAGACGAGGCAGGCCACGACGATCAGCCGCCCGCTCCAGTCGAGCGATGTCGAGATGCTCCGAACCAGGCCGAGGACGGGGCGTTTCCGCCCCGTCCCGCCGGTTTCCGGAGACTTTTTGTCCCCGGCGGACATTACAGGCCCGCCGCTTCGCGCAGGGCCGCGACGAGTTCCGGGTAATCGGCGGCGTACTTGTCGTAGACCGACTGGGTCGCATCCCGGTACGCTGCCTTGTCGGCCTCGGCAAAGGTCGCGCCAGCCGCTTCCATCTTCGGCCGCAACTCCTCGTCGGAGGCCAGCACCATGTTGCGCTGCATCTCGCCCGCCTCGGCGGTCGCCTGAAGGGCGCAGTTCTGGGTGGCCTCATCGAGCCCCGACCACCAGACCATGCCCGCGACCACCGGGGTCGCCTGGTACTGGTGCCCCGTCAGCGTGACGTAGGGAGTGATCTCGTGCAGCTTGGCCGAGTAGATATTGACCAGCGGGTTTTCCTGCCCGTCGAAGACACCGGATTGCAGCGCGGTCGGCAGTTCCGACCAGGCCAGCGGCGCTGGGGAGGCGCCAAGCGCCTCGAAAATGTCGATGGTCATCTGGTCTGGGGGCGTGCGGATCTGCATGCCCGACAGGTCGGCAGGGGCGGCGACGGTCTTCTCGACATGGGTCACGTGGCGGATGCCGTTGTCCCAGAAGCCAAGCACCTTGAGCCCGGCATTCTGCGCGCGTTGGTCGATCAATTCGCCGACATCGCCGTCGAGCACTTTCCAGGCGGTCGGCAGATCCTCGAACAGGAAGGGCAGGCCCAGCAGGCCGACTTCCGGGACGATCTGGCTCATGGCGCCCTGACTGTTGGCGGTGACCTGAATGATCCCGGCCGAGGCCGAGGTCAGCATTTCAGCGTCGTCGCCCAGGGTGGCCGAAGCCGCGACATTGACGCTGTGCGCGCCGCCGGTGCAGTCGGCGAAGAGCTCGCCCCATTTCTCGGCGGCGACAAAGCGCGGATTGCCGGGGTTGGAGCCGTGGGCAAAAATCACTTCGTCGGCCTGGGCAGTGCCCGCGATTGCGGTGGTGGTGGCCAGTACGGCCAGGATAGTCGTCTTCATAGGTTTCCTCCCTTAAGCGAAGACTTCTCCGTTGGCGTCCGGCTCATCCGGACGCCTTGCAGACTGGCGACCCCCCTCTGGGACGCCATATTTCGGTGGATGGTCAGGTCAGTGGATCAGCGAGCCGCCGTTCACGTCGACCTCGGTGCCGGTGCAATAGGCCGACAGTTCTGAGGCCAGGAACAGCGCGCAGCCCGCGACATCCGAGGCGGCCCCTGCCCGCCCCATGGGAATGCCTTCGAGCACCATCTTCTGCTGTTCTGCGGTCAGCTTGCCCGCTGTAATATCGGTGGCGATAAAGCCCGGGCAGATCGCGTTCACCCGCACGTTGTCGGGCGCCAGTTCGCGGGCCATCGCCTTGGTCAGCCCAAGCACACCCGCCTTGGCGGCCGAATAATGTGGCCCGCCAAAGATGCCGCCGCCGCGCTGCGCCGAGACCGACGACAGGTTGACGATGCTGCCGGATTTCTGCGCCCGCATCGCCGGGATCACCGCCTGACTCATGTAGAGCGTGCCGCGCAGGTTCACGTCGGTGACTGCATCATAGTTCTGCGGCTCGATCTCCATGATCTTCAGCGGCTGGGTGATGCCGGCATTGTTGACCAGCACGTCGATCCGGTCCCAGGCCTCAAGCAATTTGGCGATGGCCGCGTCGCAGGCCGCCTTGTCCACCACGTTGCAGGCCAGCCCGACGTGACCTTCGCCCAGATCGGCCGCGGCGGCCTGAGCAGCTTCGGCATCAAGATCCAGAATGGCGACCGTCGCGCCGTGATCGGCAAACATCTGCGCCGTCGCCTTGCCAAGACCCCGGGCCGAAGCCGCGCCGGTCACGATGGCATATTTGTCCTTGAGAAGCCCCATGGCCTCTTCCTCCCTTCAATATGAGTGATGTGTCGGGGCTGGCCTCAGAGCCAGCCCTTGATCCGCGCGGCGACCTTGTCGACCGAGAGACCGTACATGTCGTGCAGCGTCGGCAGGCCGCCGGCTTCGAGGAATTCATCGGGCAGCCCGATCATCCGGAAGTTCGGCGTGACGCCCTCGCTGAGCAGCGTGCCCGCCACCGCCTCGCCCAGACCGCCAACGACGGTATGGTTCTCGGCAGTCACAACCAGCCGGCCGCCCTTGCGGGCCTCGGCCAGGATCGTCGCGCGGTCGAGCGGCTTGATCGTCGGCACGTGCAACACGCCCACGTCGACGTTGTCGGCGGCCAGCTTCTCGGCCGCGTCGAGCGCGCGCATGGTCATGAAGCCGGTCGAGACGATCAGCACGTCGCGGCCCTCGCGGATCACTTGAGCTTTGCCAAGCTGGAACTTGTAGTCCGGCTTGTGGCGGGTCAGGACCGAAGGCACCTTGCCGCGAGGCAGGCGGGCATAGACCGGCCCGTCATGGGCGGCAAGCTGCGGCACCATACCGGCGATGTCATCCGCGTCACAGGGATCGACGATCGTCATGTTCGGCAGCCCCCGGAAGATCGCCAGATCCTCGGTCGCCTGGTGCGACGGCCCGTATCCGGTTGTCAGCCCCGGCAGCGCGCAGCAGATCTTGACCGGCAGGTTCTCCTCGGCAATCGCCATGGCGATGAAATCATAGGCCCGGCGCGAGGCAAAGACCGCGTAGGTGGTGGCAAACGGGTTGAACCCCTCGCGCGCCAGACCGGCGGCGGCCGACATCAGCAGCTGCTCGGCCATGCCCATCTGATAGAACCTGTCTGGCATCGCCTTGGCGAAGATGTGCAGGTCGGTGTACTTGGCGAGGTCGGCGGACAGGCCGACGATCCTGTCGTCCTTCTTGGCGGCCTCCACCAGGGCATGGCCGAAGGGGGCGGGCACCGTGTCATAGCCCTCGGCGGCCAGCGATGCGATCATCGCCGTCGTCGCGACCTTCTTCTCGGGCGCCTTGCGCGGCTCGTACTTGCGTTTCATCGACGCCAGAGTCATTGCGGTTTTCCTTCTTCCAGCTTGGCGAGCGCCTTGGCCCATTCGTCGGCTTCCACGCGCACGAAGTGGTTCATCTCGCGTGCCTCCAGGAAATCGACGCCCTTGCACATGCGGGTGTCGAAGATGATGACCCGGGGGCCGGGGTGGTCGGTGTTGCGGGCCTCGTCGAGGGCGGCGACCACGGCGTCGAGGTCATTGCCGTCGACCCGCTGTGCGTGCCAGCCGAAGGCGGCCCATTTCTTGTCTTCCTCGCCCTGGGCGAGCGCGTCTCGGGTCGGCCCGTCGGCCTGCTGGTTGTTGAAGTCCACCAGGCAGATCAGGTTGTCGAGCTTCCACTGGACGCCGGACATCACCGCTTCCCAGGTCGAACCTTCGCCCAATTCGCCATCCGACATCAGGTTGTAGACGAAGGCGGGGCTTTGTTTTCGTTTCAGTCCCAGTGCGGCGCCCACCGCGATACCCAGCCCGTGACCGAGCGAGCCGCCGGTGATCTCCATCCCCGGCGTGTAGGACGCCATGCCCGACATCGGCATGCGGCTGTCATCCATGCCATAGGTTTCGAGTTCATCTTCCGGCAGGATGCCCGCTTCCATCAACGCCGCGTAGAGCGCGATGGCATAGTGACCGATCGACAGGTACAACCGGTCCCGGCCTTCCCATTCCGGGTCGTCGGCGCGGTAATCCAGCGCGTGAAAATACGAGGCCGCAAGAACATCAGCGACGCCGAGGGCCTGTCCGATGTAGCCTTGGCCCTGCACTTCGCCCATCAGCAGGGCCTTACGCCGTATGTTCCACGCACGTTGTGCAAGTGAAACGTTGGAAGTCGCCTGATCGCGACGCTCTGTTGTCATGGTGTCCTCCGCCTGGCAGTCTTGCCGTTGCCGAAGAAGTACCAAACCGGTCGCGCTGCGTCCTCAATCTTGCATTACATATTTGGTTAGCTGTGGCTTCACAAAGCGGTTCAACTGGCGCGAGCCAATCGAAAGCACCAGTCATGATCTCGGCGGCGAATACGAACCCAACCGTCGATCGCGAAGGCAGTTGAAAACTGGTCAAGATCGGTCGTTCAGCAGGCACCGCGCCTGCTACCGTTCATCGATCACCAAGCGGATGGCCCGGTCCCTGCGCCAATCGCGGTCAAGGGCGAGTTGTTCAACGAAATACGCCCTTCGTGCAGCGCCTGGCAAAGTGCTGCGCTGCAGAAATCCCACTTCTGTGCTATGTCGGAGGACCAGCGAAGGTTCGATTTCTGTACCATCTTACCGAACGCGACTCCGGTCGAAGTGTTCGGGTTGCCCCACCGGGAAGTTCTTTTGTTACAGAGCTTTGCAAGGAACTCACTAAATTCGCGCAGTCATCAGGTCCGGAGAATATCCGGCTGAGAGAACGGATTCTGGGCCAACTGCCGACACGGTGGTGCTCAGCCCGACCTGCATAACCCTCCAAAACAACGGAAAAATCCGGCCGTAGCCGGATCGGGAGAACGCTTTCGCGGGGGCAAGTGGCGGAGGGGATGGGCCTGACGTCGAACCTTCTCCACCTCTAAGAACTTGATTAAAAAAGACTTATTTTCAATTTCGGTCTGATCTCCACATCGGGCATGTTCTGCTTCACCACAACGAGGGAGTCATTCATACGTTAGGATGCGACTTGCTTCTGGTTCTGATTTGACCGGTAGCGGCAAGAATTACGCCAGTATGTCGCCGTCTACTTCTTCCAGCCAGAACCACATCGCCATTTCTCGGTACATTCTGGCAGCGGTGCTGAGGCTTTCGCGTGCCTTGTCCACCTCGGCCATCCGCAGTTGAAGGTTCCCCAAACCATAATGACAGTGAGCGGCGAGCGGGCGCATTTCAAGTTTTTCGGCAAGTTCAAGGGCGCTTGTGTAGTGATGCTGGGCCTGCTCAGCATGCCCGCCCCGTGCGGCAGCTTCTGCAAGAATGTGTAGCGCACCAGCTTCGCCGCTTCGGTGGCAGGTTTCCTGGGCCAGGTTCTGGACGCGACGTGCCAAATTATTCGCCTGTTCAAGCTGGCCCGCCTGCGCGCTGGCCTGCCCCAGAGGTACAAGAAAAAACGATAGCGCAAACTGGTGTTTCATAGAGTCAAACACGGCAACCGCCTGTTCCAGCAACGCCACGCCCTCTTCGGCGCGGCCAGTCATGGCATAGGCAAGTCCCAGCGAACCTCTGTGCCCGGCAGCCAGAATGGGAAGATCCCACTTTTTCGATACGGCGAGGCCTTGCTCGAACAGTTGGATCGCATCATCAACCCGACCGCGCTTCAGGTAGAGATCTGCGAGGCACCATTTGGCAATGCTCAGGCTGTAGGGCTGGCTCAGTGCGGTCGCCCGCCGCACGGCTTCTTCACCGTATTCGACGCCTTGATCAAAGGCTCCTTGGTCACCGCTCATTTTGGTCAGGTAAGCGCATGCGGTTATTTCAGGAAAACCCGCCATGGCGTATTGCCGACCGCTGGGAGACGCGTCGACAAGCTCCAGAACTTCGAGGAACAGACCCTTGGCCCGTGGATAGTCCATGATCGTGAAAGAAGCGGTGCCGAGGAAGACCTTGGCTTCAACCAGCAACCGCTCATCTCCCAGCGAAGTTGCCAGCTCCTGGGCCTCCTGAGCGAACCGGATTGCTTCGCTCGATTTCCCGCTCATGTCGAGCGACTGGCACATGTGCGTGCAGAACTGGCAGTATCTCGTTTGGTCGTCGAGTTTCTCAATCAAGGTCCTGGCTTCGATCAGATAGTCTACGACCCTGCCAAACTCGCCCAGCGGAGTCAGAGCATTCTTCATCTCAAAACGCAGATCGATTGCCTGCTGCAAAGTCTCGCGGCTCTCTGGAAGGTTTTTGAGGCCCTCCAAAGCCAGATCGAGAAAATCGGCGCTTTCCCGATTTGCCCATCGCTTCTGTGCCGCTCTGCTGGCATCAACCCAGTATTGGATGGCTTCTGTAGTCCGGCCCGCACTCGACAGGTGATGTGCGACAGTTTCTGCCGAACTTTCCAGATGGTAGGAGGCATGTCCGATCAACTCGTCCGCGATCTTCGAATGCAGTTTCCGGCGCTGATCCTTCAGCATCATGCCATAGGCGGCATCGCACATGAGAATGTGGGTAAAGGAATAGCTGGCGTTGGGCGGCGTGCCCCTCCGCGATATCAGGCCGGACACCATCATGCGTTCAAGCGCGGCAGTCAGACTGACCGGCTCCAGCTCCATAACCGACACCATCAGCGCATGGGAAAACTCTCGTCCAATCGCTGATCCCACCATTGCGACCTCCTTGATTTCACCAAGCCGGTCGAGACGGGCGATCAAGGAGGATTGCAACGTCGTCGGTACGTCGAGCGGACGCTTGAATACGGTACCGCCATTCGTGTTTGTCACCAGCCCGCTTTCCATCAAGTGTTTGGTCAGTTCGCTGATGAACAGCGGTACACCATCCGCATGATTGACGATCTGATCGATGACCGTGCCCGGAAACGGCGTGTTCTGCGTGATACCGGCAACCAGCCCAGCGCTGTCATGGCGGTCGAGGCGGTTAAGATTCAGCATGGTCACATGGGGCTGACCAACCCAGATCGGTTGATGTTCCGGGCGCATAGTGACGATCATGAGTACCGGAAGCTGTGCGATAAGGGCAATCATCCGGTCCAGAAGGTCCAGCGAGGTAGGGTCGATCCAGTGGATATCTTCGAGCAGGATCACGACGGGCCCTTGCACCGCCAAACTTTCGAACCAGCCGAGGCATGCTGAAAGAACCATCTCGCGTTTTTGGGCAGGAGTTCCCAAGGGCACTGGATACCGCTCGTCCGCAGGCAACATCAGGAATTCGCTCAATAGAGCAATATCGCGGTTTGGATCAGACGAGCGTGGACCGATCAACGCTTTCAGCGTCTCATACTTGTCGGCCAGACTTCGCCCAGAGGATGCTCCTAAAGTCCATTCAATATGACTGACAAAGGGATGCAGCGGCCGAACGCTGTGATGGCGAGAGCAGAAATAACGAAGCTGTTCTGGCCCGTCCACGTCCAGCTTTCGCAACAGGTCTTCAGCAATGCGTGACTTGCCGATGCCGGGCTCCCCGGAGACAAGGATTACACGCCCGGTGCCCTGCCTGGCCTGATCCCAACGCCGCAGCAGCAGATCAGATTCCTCCTGCCGCCCCATCAGTGGGGCAAGCCCGACCCGTGTTCCCACTGCTCGGCGGCTGACAGGGTCACGTTCACGGCGAACGTGCCATGCTTCTGGCCGATCCGCGCGTTGTCCCGGGCCGGAGACATAAACGGCGCAAAGGTCAAAGTGTTGGCCGAGCAGCAGCCGGGTATGTCGAGACACCACGACCTGACCCGGCGCAGCCAGGGCGCGCATCCCACCCGCACGGGCGGGCGCTTCGCCAATCGCAACAGGACGCGCCGCGCTCTTGGCGCCGTGTTCGTTTTCGACCACCACGATTCCGGTGGCAATGCCAGCACGCGCCTTGATGCCCGCCTCGACCATTGCACCCATGCCTGCGACAGAATCGACAAGGGCCATGCCGGTGCGAACCGCTTGCACGGCATCATCTTCATGGGTCGTGGGGTAGCCAAAGTAAATGTGCACTACGTCAACCGAAGTCGGCGCAACATAGCCGCCGAATCTGACGGCCACATCCGCCGCCAATCTCCGAAAACTTGCGGAAAGGCCACCCATATCCTCGGGGTCGACAGCCTGCGAATTTTGCGTTGCGCCAACGAGGTCGCAAACAAGAATAGAAACCTGCCGACGTCGCGAGACGGCCAGATCCGGTGCCTCTGGCAGCGGCATGCCCTCGCTCGCGACCACTGTCGGACTGTCGGTGGCGGCCGTCTCATTGCGCGGTGGCGGCGAAGTTGGTGCAGGCGCAGCAGACCGCGAAGGCACCAAAGTGGCGGGGCCTTCTGGATCGTTTACAACACCGCGTCCTTCTTTGCTGCCAAGGTCCAAGACAAACTGCCGGGTCTCCTCGTCCGGCTCGGTGTCAAGCTCAGCCTTCAGATATGCAGCAAGGTCCTGATAGTGCTTTTTGGCCTCGGACGTACGCCCGGTCGCAGACAGGGACATGAGGACCAAACGGTGGGCATCCTCGCGGAACTTGTTGAACGACGTCGCCCGCCAACCAAGACGCAATGCGGCCTCGGCGCGTCCGGCGGCCAGTTCGAACCCGCCCTGCTGCACTATCGCGCCGATGGCGCGCTCGGACAGCCGTTCACGTTCCGCGAACAGCCAGTCGTTCCAGGCAACTTCGTTTACAAAGACATCGTCAAGCAACGGCCCGTCGTAGAGATCCGTCGCAGCCGCAATCGAACTGGCGCTGTTGACTGTCAGCAATCTGTCCAGGCTGACGGCATCGCATTCAAGCACACCTTGCGCGAGGGTGATTGCCCCTGCCTCATTGACGATCACATGGGATCCAAGGACCTGACGGATCCGCGTCACGGCCTGACGCAGGTTGTGCCGTGCCCTCTCGTCGTTGCTGGAGCCCCATAGCAACGTTGCCAGCTTCTCGCGCGATTGCGGCACGGGAGCCGTACATGCCAAGTATGTTAGCAGACACGCGTGCTTGCGCGTCGGAAAATCCACGGCTTGGTCCAATTGGTACAATTGAAAGCCACCAAGGACTTTCAGGCGGAGCGCCGGGCGATCGTTTGCATCCATCTCGGCTCTCCGAAAACCCGCATCCGACGTTCAACCGCCACGATCGGGAAACCGCAAATTATTTTCTGATGTTACACAAATAGACGGACTGGTGACGGCGCATAGACGCCACAACGCATTACTGACCGCCAAGATGGCATGGTGAGTGGTTGCCACCCAGAATATTCGCAGGATTGGAAGAATTGCAATGGTTTCCCTGCCATCAGCGACGGCCAACGGCATGCACGGACACACGAGCGAAACCTCGTCGCTCGTGCGCCCGATACCGGAGGTTCGCACCCGTCATCGACACCGAAAGCCGTGTGTCGGCAGCTTGCCTAGTGCAGACGGCGAAACCATCGACGGTCTAACCATGCCGCACACGGATATCCAAAGTCTGCGCCATTCAGGAACTCGCCGTTCAGGGGCAATCGTGGAGGAACGCCCCCGGTCAGGGACCATCGTGAACGAAGAGTTCAACTGCCACCGGCAGGACCGCATCCGGGGAAAAGAAATGAACGTATTCTGGCACCCGGTTGCGCGACACGTCCTACGGTCTCCTGCGTCTACCCCACCAGCCCTCGGATCCCTGACGCCTCCGGGCAGTGAGAGCATCGCAGCGACCGGATCCGGTCAATGACCCGATCCGCAGCCGTCGTTCTGGTCTTGCTTGTTCTCGGCGATGCCGTCGCCGCACGCTTCGCGCTTCCGATCCCGGGCGCTGCGCTTGGTCTCGGCGCCCTGACGCTGGCTTTCGCGCTTCGCGGCGGCCCGGACACGGGATCAGAGGAGATGTTCGATTTTGCAGCGCCCTATTTTCCGCTGTTTTTCGTGCCTGCGGCCGTCGGAGTGATCGCAAGCATCGACGTTATTTCCCATGACTGGGTCCATATCCTGACCGCCATCGTTCTGGGCACGGTTGTGACCCTCGTAATCACCGGGCTGGTCTTTCAGGTGCTGATGCGGCGCATCTCTGACACGGCTCAGGCATGAGACCCTTGCCCGCACTCATTGAGCAGCAGCCACTCTTCGCAGTATGCATCACTGTCGCGGCTTATGCGGCCTCCGAGGTTCTCTGGCGCAGGACAGGTCGGCTGGCGCTCCTGAACCCTGTGCTGACCGCGACGGCTGCCGTTTCTGGCCTGCTGCTGTTGCTGGGCATTTCCTACGACGACTACCTTCGCCAGGCCGAGCCCATAAACGAAATGCTGCCGCTCTTGATTGTCCTGCTCGCGGTCCCGCTCTGCCGCAAGTTCCCTCTGATCAGGAATGCCGGGTTGCCGATGAGCCTTGCCCTCGTGACCGGCTCGGTCGTGGCCGTTGCAAGCGCGCTTGCACTTCCGGTTGCCATGGATGCCTCAGAAAGCCTGCTGGCCACAATCGCCCCGAAATCGGTGACAACAGCGGTCGCCGTAGAGATTGCCGATCGCCTCGGCGGGGTCGCCGGTGTGACGGCCGTGATCGTTATCTCTTGTGGGATTTTGGGCGCCGCTTTCGGACCACTGATCCTGGAGGCCGCCGGGGTGCGGGATGATGCGGCAAAAGGCTTCGCCCTCGGCGTGGCCGCAAGCGCCCTCGGCACCGCCCGCGCCTTTCAGATCTCCGAAACGGGAGGCGCCTTCGCCTCCGTCGGCATGATCCTGAATGCAGTGCTGACCATCCTTCTTGTCCCGGTCGTCATCGCGCTGCTGTGACTCCAAAGGGCCGCTTGAGACGACTGAACTGAAATCCGGAAAGACGATACAATGGAAAAGATCCAGCACGCCTCGAGTTCCGCGCCGAAATCCTCCGTGAGGTCGGCCATCGCGCCGCGGCTGAAAGGCCCGGGCGGATACTACAATATGGGCAATCTTCTGGGTCTTGTGGCGGGAACGGCTGTTCAGATCCTCCATGCCGCAGGGGATGGCCCGATCGGCCTGTCACAGTCGGTTCGTGTGACGCTAGAACAATTCGCCGGAAGCCCGAGTGCGGTTGCTCTGTCGCTGGCGATGCTCGTCTTCTTCTGGAGCGGCGAGATCTATCACCGAGCCTGGTCGAACGGCTCTCCACCCGATGTACGCCTCAATCGTCTTGGCGATGTTCTATCCGGAGTAGGCGCCATTTTTCTTGGGGTTGGCCTGCTGATCACGGGACAACCTCTTCTGGCCGCCACGGCCGGACTGCTGCACGCCATCGGAAAGTTTGGCAGCGCCTGGGCCGGGCCGATCAGCACCAGATTGTGGCCGCCCACCTGGCCGGACCTGTGGCGCAGCCTTGTGCTGGCAAGTCGGATACCCGCATTGCTTGCAGCCCTCATCAGCCTCGTGGCCGAGGCATCCGACAACAGTGCAGGCACGGCTCTGATAACGCCAGTAACCTTGATCATGTGCTACCTGCTGTGGATCCGGGCGGATCTGCTGCTCTTTGGCAGCAAGGACTGACGCGTGTCCCGACGCGATTTCAGATCCCCGGACACACACCCATTCACGAAATCCGAGCGCACAGGATCGCTGTGAACCGGTCACTCAAAAAGAAAGACCCTGACGATGGGCTACACTTGGATCTACAATATCGACCTTCGTGACGTTCTTGGTCCGATCGGTGTAATCGGCTATATCGGCGCTTATCTGGCGCTCCAGCTTGGCTTCATAAAAGGTGACGGGTATCAGTTTCCGACCCTGAACCTGATTGCATCATCGGCAATTCTCGTGAGCCTGACCCGCGACTTCAATCCCTACTCTGCCGCGATCGAAATAGCGTGGACGACGATCAGCATCATCGGGATTGCGCGTCTCTATTTTGTTCACCGCTTCATAAAACTGACAAAGGAACAGGCCGAAGTTGCGCAGTACATCGCTCCTGGTCTCAAGAAGGACCGGCTGCAAAAACTGTTGCGCCTGGGCAGGGCTGTCGAGGTCGAGGCAGGCCACATCGTCGCCGTTCAGGGGCAGCAAGTCACAGATTTTGCGATCCTTGTGGACGGTCACTGTCATATTGAGAAAAACGGCTTTCACATTGCGTCAGCAACAAGGGGAACACTGCTGGAATACCTGCCTTTCGCCTATTCCGTTGCGGCCGTGGCAACCGTTCGGATTATATCGCCGTCAAGGCTTTTTCTGATCGATCGGGGACACCTTCAGGTGTTCCTGCGGCGCAATCCTGACGCGATGATTGACATCGAGCGGTGCATCGCCATCGACGTAGGAAACAGGCTGGCCGAGACGACAGAACGGCTCTCGGCGCATATGGAGGGCGGTACGTTCCGGCACCTAACCTCCAAAGCCTCATAGCAGAGATCGAGGATCCAATGCTCGAAACCTCAAGTGATCGCTTGCGTCACGGTCGCCTCCTAATTTGAGGAATTCTACCACATCCCGTGCCGCAAGTCTGCTCCGGGCTCACAGCCGACCTCGGATGCATCGCAGCATCATGTGATATGATGTCTTGT
>JAXMNQ010000083.1:0-17901 GCA_034670345.1 Paracoccaceae bacterium
GCGACCGGAATGACCTTGGCTGTGTCATAGATCGGGTCACGGAATTGAGGATGTTTGTCCAGGGGTTTTCCTGGGATGATGAACAAGATGACTATTCCCTGGAAGACTACGACCCCGACTTGGTCTCCGAGTACGTCGACGGGCTGCCCCCAGCGGAGTACAACCTCCTGATCGGCGAAATCGAAGAATGGTTCAGCGCCCCCATCAGCCCCGACGAACGCTACTCGTCCGACATTATGCGCCCCATCGACGGCGCTGCCATGGCCTATGCGTTGTTCACTCACGGAGACCTTTGGGATGCCGTCGAGCCGCTCGGCTTGGTCGAGATCGACGGCGCCAGTCCGACCCACGACTACCGAGGCATCGCTTTGCTGGGCACCCTGGAGGCCGCAAATGCCGCTGCAAAGACGCTCGACCTGCCGATCAAGTTCGAGCGGGCGGTAGGTTGAACCCGACTATAGCAGCGGACGAGTTCCCAACCGGATCCGAGCCAGGCGCAAGCTCATGTTGAGAGAGACCACGTCGAAAGGCCACCTTCGCGGCGTGCCACCTTGTATTTCAGCGGAGGCTCCCTCAGTCTCCGATGTGATCAGGTCATCCGACTCGGCCCGCCGGCAACGCTTTTGGCCGCAATTGCGTTGTCTCATGTGGGTGGGGGGACACTTGAACATCCCTGGAAGCCAAATCCCGGCGGAACTGATGGCCGCTTACCAGAAGACCGAATTTCGCGTGCTCGAGCCTTGTCCATTCGAACTTCGCGTAGGTATTGCCTCAGAGCAAGTGAACGCGTTGTACCGGGAGTTCGGGCTGAAGTCTTCAGCCTATCTGACGGCCTGGAACCCCAACAGCGAAAAAACCTAGCAAGTTGAAAACGAAGCCGCGCAGGCGCAGCTCGAGAGCTGGCTGAAGCGCGATGGCTTCGACCTGTGGCGAGGTCTGGGTATCGATCCATCGGGCAACTGGCCGGGCGAAGAAAGTGTTTTCGTACTCGGCATCTCGAGAGACGCCTCGATAACACTGGGTCGGCGGTTTCGACAGAACGCCATCGTCTGGCTTGGCCATGATGCCGTTCCCGAGTTGGTCTTGCTGCAATGAAGTGGATCGGCGTGTGACGCCGCGGGAATTCACGACAACCGTACGGCGGGGACTTATTGGGGGACGGGAAAAACAGAAAAAACCCTAATGCCTTGATGATTATATGAAAAAACAAAAAAATGGTGCGGGTGGAGGGACTTGAACCCCCACGCCTTGCGGCGCCAGAACCTAAATCTGGTGCTGGGTAATACTCTCCTTTTGTTTTCAATAGGTTAGAATCTTGGTTGTGCGCAATCAACCCATGCTGCCGCAGCATATGCAGCAAGTGCTGCAACAAACTGCGAAGTGTAGATATTGATCTGGTGAGGCAAGCTTGATGGCGCTGCGTTCAGTTGTCACTCTGAAGAAATTCCGAAAGCGGCTTAAAGTTTTCTCCGTCTGTCCTGACATACAAGTTGTCGAAGTCAATCGGTTCTACAGCACCGAGTTTGAATGCTTCGTACTTAGCGGCGCCGACCAACGCAGAAAAAACCTTGGGGTCCTTCACAAGCCCAAAACCTTCAAGGTCATCAGCTCCATTGAGTGATGCCCATATACTACCAAAGTCACCATTCAGCGCGAAACCTCCCGCATTGGCGGACGCTTCGATAACCTTTGCAAGTTCCGCGCTTTCAGTCGTGATAGTCTTCGAAATTGCTGCGGCCTGATCGGCAAGAGCTTCCTTGAAAAGAAGATTGACTTCGCGCTTCAGGAGCTCACGTTCTGAGTTCATCGAGTTGTTTAACCAGGCACCAAAAGCAACAACTGCAACGACGAAAACGGACACAGACCCGAGCAATGTCTTGTACGTGGCCACATCATCCAACTTGGCCATTATTGTTGCGTGACTTGTTTCCAAATCTCTAACACGCTTCTCCACCTCTTCGCTCAACTCACTTACCCCCAGAGTTCTTTATCCGGAGCCTATCACAATGCTCAAATTGTACCAGAGTTCCTGGCAACCAGATAGAACACAGACAAAGTAACGATAACTATGACCAAGAAGGCACCAACATAGTGCCTTCTCGAAGGAATCTGTTCCAGCCTAGCCGCGATTCTGCGGTTCACCTCTTGGAGATTGAGTTCTTCGTAGGCCATGTTTCCCTCCAATTCGGTGGGGTGCTGATACTATTGAAGAGCTAGCCTCATGTTGTGCAATATAAGAATTGACATCCCGTTAACGCCCCCATGAGATCAAACGAATCATCAACTTCTCGTTCAAGCGACGTTCAACCCGGAGACAGCTTACTCGCTGGGCAACGGTTTGATCAGTCCCGAAAAGGCTCATTTGGTGCGGGCGGAGGGACTTGAACCCCCACGCCGAAGCGCTTGGACCTAAACCAAGTGTGTCTACCAATTCCACCACGCCCGCTCCATGCCCAGTAGGATGTATCTAGGTCAAAGCGGAGTGTCTAGGACTACCTACTCCTGCCCAAACTCAAAGACACAAAGTGCCAATACCTTGCTCGTACCGTCACTGAAACAGCCTTGAGCGGCAACTTGCTCGCAGACTGCTAGGATCTCGGGATCTATGCCACCACGCAAGACAGCAGATGCAACAACCGAGAAAATTTGTTGCAGATCGAAACAAACCAATGCGTCGTCGCATTGCAGAGTGAGTTTGTTTTCTGAATATTTTCATCGACTTACGTAGCTCTCTCATGCAAGATGCATTAGATCGTACATCTGAACCTAAATCTGGTGCGTCTACCAATTTCGCCACACCCGCAACGAGGCGCTGCATAGCAAAGCCCATCAGCCGACGCGAGTGTAAACTTGTCGGAAAATCGCCGGGTTTTTCGCGCGACATAAACATAATCTTGTCGTATCCTGTGAAAAAACTGAGGCAGAACAATAACAGGACAAGACGCGATGACCGATCGAGCGGTTTCGCGTGGTGCGAACGGGAAACCCGCGCGCCACGTTGTTGATGGCAATCCACTGAATGCACTGGCTGTCGGGGCAGAGGTTCTGACACTCGACGGAGCGTTGCCGGTTGAATACCTAAATCCCGGTGATCGGGTGATCACCCGTGACAGCGGGTCTGCCACCTTGCGCCGGATACGCTCATTCACGGCCTATGTGCCGACGGTGACGATCCGCCCGGGCTCTTTGGGCCACATGCGGCCGGACCGGGTGATTGCCCTTCCGGCGGCGCAGGAGATCCTCTTGCGGGGCTGGCGGGCGGAAACCCTTTTTGGCGCGCGGCGGGCTCTGGTGCCCATCTCAAGGCTGGTGGATGGCAATTTCATCCGCGCGCAGGGCGTTCGGCGGATGGCCCTGATCGAACTGATGTTTGACGCACCGCACATCCTTTATGCCGATGGGCTGGAGCTTGCCGCGGCGGCCTCCGTCTGCGCCGATAGCGTTTCGCCAAATGCCTGAGAGATCGAGCGTCACGATACGCGTTCCTTGAACCAGGTTTTTGGACAACGCTTCAAAGACCCATGTCTCGAAACACGCGCGGCAGGGTCTCTGGCAAATCCTCGGCGATCAGGCCCGGGCCAAAGGCGCGGGCCGCTTCGATATGCAGAAAGGCGCCTGTCTGCGCCGCCTGTTGCGCCGTTTTCCCGCGCGCCAGCAAACCGGTGACAATCCCCGCCAGCACGTCCCCTGCTCCGGCGGTGGCCAGCCACGGCGCCGCGCGCTCATAAAGCGCCGGGATGCAGGTAATCCCCCCGTCAGGACCGGCCACCACCGTGTCGGCCCCCTTGAACAGCACCACACAGCCCGCCCGCGCCGCGGCGTCCCGCGTTGCGTCCAGCTTGGAATAGGCCGGGCCGGTCTCCGCCGCCCCGGACAGCCGGGCCGCGATATCGGGGAACAGCCGCGCGAACTCTCCGGCGTGGGGGGTCAGCACGACCTCCCGGTGCAGCATCGCGAACAAGGAGTCCGGCACACGCTGGAATCGCGACAGGGCATCGGCGTCCAGTACGGTGCCACGCCGCGCCGCCAGCGCCACTCTGACCAGTTCACCCGTGGCAGGCCCCAGTCCAAGACCGGGCCCGAGGCACAGGGCATTGTAGCGGCTGTCCTCCAGCAGGTCGGCCAGCCCGGAGGTGCCGTCCAGCCCCTTCACCATGATGGCGTCGAGATGTGCGGCATGCTCTGCCACGCCGCGAATGGGACAGCCCAGAGTGACCAGCCCCGCGCCGACGCGCAAGGCACCGCGCGCCGCCAGACGCGCAGCGCCCCCCTGCCCAGGCGGACCCGATAGCACCAGCGCGCTGCCGTGGTCGTATTTGTGCCCATGGACCGGTTTCGCCAGCGACCTGCGAACTTCCGGCAGGCCCGGGTCACATCGGCCGGGACGCCCAAGCCACCGTGCGGCTCCGGCCTTCCCGACAGAGGCGCCGTTGAAATCCGATTGCGCCGCGTCCAGCCCGATATCGACGAGCCTCAGGTCACCCGATGCCGCCGCCCCCTCCAGCGTCACATGGCCTGTCTTGGGGCGATGAAAGGTCACGGTCAGGTCATGATTGCGCGCCTTGCTCAGCGGGCTGTCCTCACCCAGTACACGGCCACTGTCGGCGCAATGACCGCTGGGGAAATCGACCGCGACGGTATGTCCGGCACTGTGGTCCCGTGTGTCCGCAAGGAACATGGCCAGCGCGTCTTCGACCGGTCGTGTCAGTCCGGTGCCAAAGAGCGCGTCGACAAAAACCACCGGTTCGGTTCCAAAAAATGGACTGCACTCTTCGCCCCCGGAAGGACGGTCAAGGAGCACATCCACGCCTGCAATCTCTCCGATCTCGCGCCAGCGGCGGCAGTTTTCGGCGGCGTCGGGTGGCAGCCGCGCAGCATCGCCATACAAGTAGACGTCGACTGTCCAGCCTTGCCCCCGCAACAGCCGCGCAATGACAAACCCGTCGCCGCCATTGTTGCCCGGTCCGCACAGCACCACGGCGCGCCCCGGCGACAGGTCGGGCCATTTCGCCGAAATGGCCGAGACGACCCCCGCCCCTGCCCGCTCCATCAAGTCCAGCCCAGTCACGGTCCCGCTCTGTATCGCCGCCTGTTCGATGGCGCGCATCTGGGCCGCCGTCAGTAGTTCCGTCATTTTCCCTCGCGATTCAAAATTGGTCAAAAATTATGCGACTTGCACAAAAATAAATCGCACGCCAGATTTCGCAGGTGGCATCTTTGGAGAGTTCAGCCTATCCGATTGTGGCTGACAAGGAGAAGTGGTCTGCCATGGCCACACGGAGCGTAAGGGAGAGGCGAGGTCTATGAAAAAGATCGAAGCGATCATCAAGCCATTCAAGCTCGACGAGGTAAAGGAAGCCCTGCAGGACGCAGGTATCCAGGGCCTCTCGGTTGTCGAGGTGAAGGGTTTCGGCCGTCAGAAAGGCCATACGGAACTGTATCGCGGAGCCGAATATGTCGTCGACTTCCTGCCGAAGGTGAAGATTGAAATCGTTCTGGACGACGATCAGGTCGACCCGGCCATCGAAGCAATCGTAGGCGCGGCAAAGACCGACAAGATCGGCGACGGCAAGATTTTTGTCAGCCACGTCGAACAGGCCATCCGCATCCGTACCGGCGAGACCGGCTCGGACGCCCTGTAATCCCATGTTGCCGGGCGGCCCTCGGGGCGCGCGGCAGACCAAATTACCTGACAGAGAAGGACAATAGTATGAGCAAGGACGCAGTTCTGGCGCTTATCAAGGAAGAGGACGTCGCCTACGTCGACATCCGCTTTACCGATCCGCGCGGGAAACTTCAGCACGTGACCGTGATGGCCGATCTGGTTGACGAAGACTTTCTTGATGAAGGCTTCATGTTCGACGGTTCGTCGATCGCCGGCTGGAAGTCGATCGAAGCATCGGACATGAAACTGATGCCCGACACCGAAAGCGTGTACATCGACCCGTTTTACGCCGAAAAAACGCTCTGCATTCACTGCTCCGTGGTCGAGCCCGACACCGGCGAACCCTATGAGCGCGACCCGCGCGGCACCGCCCAGAAGGCCGAAGCCTACCTGAAGTCGAGCGGAATCGGCGACGTCTCCTACTGGGGTCCGGAAGCGGAATTCTTCCTTTTCGATGACGTCCGCATCTCGAACTCGATCAACAAGGTGTCCTACGAAGTAGATGCCCTCGACGCATCGTGGAACACCGACACCGAGTACGAAGTCGGCAACACCGGCCACCGTCCGGGCGTCAAGGGCGGCTACTTCCCGGTCAACCCCATCGACGACGGTCAGGACATCCGCTCGGAAATGCTGTCGACGATGAAGCGCCTTGGCATGAAGGTCGACAAGCACCACCACGAAGTGGCCTCGTGCCAGCACGAACTTGGTCTGGTCTTCGGCTCTCTGACAACGCAGGCGGATGAGCTGCAAAAGTACAAGTACGTCATCCACAACGTGGCACAGGCCTACGGCAAGACCGCGACGTTCATGCCCAAGCCGATCTACGGCGACAACGGCACCGGCATGCACTGCAACATGTCGATCTGGAAAGACGGCAAGCCGCTGTTCGCGGGTGACCAGTACGCCGACCTCTCGATGGAAGCCCTGTATTTCATCGGCGGCATCCTGAAGCACGCCAAGACGCTGAACGCCTTCACCAACCCGGCGACCAACTCGTACAAGCGTCTGATCCCGGGCTTCGAAGCGCCGGTTCTGCGCGCCTACTCGGCAAGCAACCGTTCGGGTTGCGTGCGTATTCCGTGGACGGAATCGCCGAAGGCCAAGCGCGTCGAGGCCCGCTTCCCCGATCCGGCGGCAAACCCCTACCTGTGCTTTGCCGCACTGCTGATGGCTGGTCTGGACGGCATCCAGAACAAGATCCATCCGGGCGAAGCCATGGACAAGAACCTGTACGACCTGCCGCCGGAAGAGCTGGAAGGCATTCCGACCGTCTGTGGCTCGCTGCGCGAGGCCATCGACTCGCTCAAGGCCGACCACGACTTCCTGCTCAAGGGCGACGTGTTCACCAAGGACCAGATCGACGGCTACATCGACCTGAAGATGGAAGAGATCGAACTGTTCGAGCACACGCCGCACCCGGTCGAATTCCTGATGTATTACAGCTGCTGATCCCATTGAGATCGTCAGCGGAACGGGCGCCTTCGGGTGCCCGTTTTCTTTTGCCTATGGCCCTTTGCGCAGAAGATCGCGCACGGTCCTGCACAGGCGGTCTCCCGCCGGTTGCATTCGGGGATCACCGCCTGCGCGTCTTCCCCCTTCCCTCCCTCAAAGGCTGCGGATACGCTTTCTCTTGATTTCACCTGTTATGGGAGCCGTTCATGCGCCGCCTCGTCCCCGCCTTCGCACTTGCCCTGTTGACCGCCGCACCCGCGTTTGCCGCAGGCTGCGGCAATACCGCCTCCGGCTTTGACGCCTGGAAAGGCGAATTCGCCCAGGAGGCGCGCCGCGCCGGTGTCGGTGACCGGGGCGTCAACGCGCTGATGAACGCCCGCTACTCGACCCGTACGATCAATGCCGACCGAAACCAGAAGGGCGTGAAATACAGCTTTGAGCGTTTCGTGCAGATCCGGCTGGGGTCTCTGGACAGTTTCGCCAACGGTGCGCGCAAGCGGATCAACCAGAACAAGGCCTTCTACGACTCGCTGGAGCGCCGGTTCGGCGTGCCCGCCGGCATCATCGTGTCGATCCACGGCATGGAAACCGGCTATGGCCGCACCATGGGGACAGAGCCGGTGGTCAACTCGATCCTGACCGTCGCCTATGACTGCCGCCGCCCGCAGCTGTTCCGCCCGCATGCAATCGCGGCGTTGAAAATGGTCGACCGGGGCATGCTGGCCCCCGGCCAGAAAGGCGCGTTCCACGGTGAGTTGGGCCACACCCAGTTCCTGCCCGGAAACGCGATGCAGTATGGCGTCGATGCCAATGGAGACGGTCGCGTCGATTTCTACAATCAGGTTGACGCACTGGCTTCGACCGCGAACTTCCTGCGGCAGAAAGGCTGGAAGAAAGGCCAGCCCTGGGGGCAAGGCACACATAACTTCCGTGTCCTGAATGAATGGAACGCGGCGACCGTCTATCAGCAGGCCATTGCGGCGGCGGCAGAGCGCATCCACCGGTAAACAGGGCTCTTTCCTTCTTCCAGCGGAAACAATAGGGGCGATTGCGCGGTATTTTCGCGAAATCGCCCAATTGCAAACACCTTTTCCCCGCAGCCTTACCTCCAGCGGCCCAGAAAACCGCTTGAGGAGTAAGATATGACATTTGACTATCCTTATGCTGGTCTGATCCTGCCGGATGTGCAGGACCTGGAGCCAGCGGCCTATTTGAAAAGCGCCGCCGCCGTTCTCGCCCGGCTGGACCCCCGCCCTGCCCCCAATACCCCCACGCTACAGCATGGCGGCCGGGTCATGGGCCAGACCCTTGGCATTGCCGTGATCCCCGAAGAACAAAGCGACTTTGGCCCGCGTGTGGTGCTGGAGGTGGTCACCGAGAACGGTATGCCCCCAGATGATGACGCCGCCGCGCGCCTGTTGTCGGATACGGTGGCCGCCGCGCTGGACCATTCCTCTGCCGACATCCTTGAATGGTATGCCCCGGACGTCCTGATCGACCGAGAGGACTTTCTCCGCCTGCGCGGGTTGGTGTCCCCCCGCCGGTTCACGCAAATGAGCGCCGAGACCGAAAATGCCCTTTTCGAAAGCGCCGAGGCCGCGCAAACCATTTGCGGCACCCTCTACCCAGAGGACTCCAAGGCCGAAGAGCCTGTCGAAGAACAACAGCCAAAGGCCCATCCGGGCATCTTCGCACGTCTGAACGGTTTTGGATTGCGACGGGTCAGCCAGATGGCGGCGGTCACCAGCCTGGTCGCGGTCCTGACCAGCACCGGCCACATGGATTACCTGCTGGGCCGGTTCCTGCACTGACGCGCCACCACGAAGGTGTGGATCGAGAAGACCACCGCACCTGTTTGCGGCAGTCGCAGGATGCACTGTCGCTCGGACCGCAGGAACGGTGCTTCGGCCTCGTCAACAGGGTCGCGCCGAGCGTGTTCCGATCTTGGCTGATGCAGAGTCGGATCGGCATAGGGCAAGGCATTGTACCGCCACAGCGGGCGGTCAGGCTGCACACCGTCGAACAGGCGTTGGACCCGGCGCGCGATGTCCGCGTCGTAGTTGGGAACCGGTACGTGGATGCCCGTCAAAGGATGCAGGAATTTCTCGTCCAGCCGCCAGCTGGCCGGAAAACACAGCACCGCCCCGGTCAGCACATGTTGATCGCCGCGCTTTTCCATCAGGCAGAAATCCTGCTGGAATATCCGCCCCAACGTGTCCAGCGGATCCGTCCTGTCGAGCGGGACGCGCAGACCGTCCGGGCACCGAATGCCGTCGTCTTCACGCGTGAACGCCTCCGGCATCCGCCCCAGCGCAACCTCAAGCAACTCCTGCGCCGCGGGCAAGGCCCCCGGATCGAGCGCCAGGACATCCGCGCGGCGCTCGGACAGCAGCCTGCGTCGCACGGCCATCTGCCCGGCATAGGCGTCGTCCACCCATAGCCAATCGTCAGGCTTCAACGGCCGGACACCCGGCAAACCCCGCGCCGTCCCGGTATCGTAGGGAATGCGGGATTGCAGGATCACGCGCCGGGGCTGCGGGCCATGCTCAGCGCCGCATCCAGCACCCCGGCATCGCCCACATGATTGGCAAGGATCAGGATCAGCCGCGCATTCATCGCCGCGCTTTCCTCGTCCGACAGACCATCATGGGCCGCAATCAGCCGGGCGTAAAATCCATCCGCATCGGCGATATTGGGTTCAAGCGTCACGGTCATCTCTCACTCCTGTCCAATCGCATGGCGCAGCGCGGCACGCACCGAAGTCTCATCAAAGAAGGCCCAACGCGCGACCACATGCTGATCCGGGCGGATCAGGTAGACTGCCTGCGGCGACTCGCCGAGGTATCGCGCGGCCAACGCGCCGGACGGGTCCGGATCTGCCGTCAGCGCCACCCGCCGCAGCGCAATCCCTGCCTCCTCCAGCGCATCTGGCGCTTCGGTGCCGATCGTCAGCAAGGTGAACTCACCGCCGAGCCTGTCCAGCAGAAAGCCCGCATCCAAGGGCGCATCGGGACAGGCACTGCCGGGCCGCGTCCGCGCGGGGCCGCCATGCAGCGCGTCCACGCCGTTCAACGGCCCATCTTCATAAGTGCAGGGCACCGAGAGCCTGCCAGAGTTCACCAAAGGCCGGGCAAAGGCGTAGTGTTCGGCCAGATCCAGCACCGCGTTGCGAAAGACATGGCTGATCTTCGACTTGGGCGTGATGAAATCGGTGGACCGGGTGGAATTGAGGATGTTCTCATCCGCGCCGAACACGCGTTCGGTGTCATAGCTGTCCAGCAGGGTCTCAGGCGCCTTGCCCCCGATCACCAGCCCCAGCTTCCAGCCAAGGTTGTCCACGTCCTGCATGCCCGAGTTGGCCCCCCGCGCGCCAAAGGGAGAGACCTGATGCGCGGCATCCCCGGCAAAGATCACCCGCCCGTGGCGGAATTTCTTCATCCGGCGGCACTGGAAGGTATAAATCGAGGTCCAGACAATCTCGTATTCCACCCCCGGCAGCATCGCGTCGAGGCGTGCGCGCACATTTTCCTCTTTCAGCTCTTCCTTGCGATCCACGTCCCAGCCGATCTGGAAATCCACCCGCCAGACGCCATCGGGCTGCTTGTGCAAGAGGGTCGAGGCACCTGATTTGAAATGCGGTTCGAACCAGAACCAGCGCTCGGTCGGGAACTCCTCGTTCACCATCTTGATGTCGGCGATCAGGAAGCTGTCCTCGAACACGCGGCCTTCGAAATCCAGCCCCATCATCTTGCGCAGAGGGCTGGAGGCGCCGTCACAGCCGATCAGCCAGTCGGCTTGGATGGTATACGGCCCCTCGGGCGTGGTGATCTCCAACACCGCGTGGTCGTCGTGCACGGTGACACTGTCGACGCGGTTCTTGCCCCGGATCTCGATGGGGGCACCTGCCGCCTGCGCCTCACGCACGCGTTCCACGAGGAAGCGTTCGAAATAGGGCTGTTGCAGGTTGATGAAGGCCGGAAACTTGTGCCCGTCCTCGGGCAGCAGGTTGAACTCAAAGACCTTGCGGTCATCGTGAAAGACCTTGCCGAGGTTCCAGACCACGCCCTTGTCCAGCATCGGTTTGCCAGCACCATAGCGGTCGGCGATCTCAAGACTGCGCTTGGCGAAACAGATCGCCCGGCTGCCCTGCCCGATGCCTTCGTGATCGTCCAGAACCACGACCGGGATACCCTGCAGGCCGAGGTCCAGCGCCGTGGCGACGCCGATGGGACCACCGCCCATGACGACAACCGGATGCCGAACGGGTGTATCCGCATCCTGATCGGTGCAGCGTTCGTAAGGATAGAGTTTGAACGCCAGTTGGTAGCGGTCGTGGATCATGTCGTTCCCCTTTTCCAAGTGAAGACAGTCGATACGTGCATCTTAATTTTTTCCAACGATCACCGAGGCAAAACAGAGCGCTCCGCCGACGATGAGACAGGAAAACCCCAGCAACAAAAGCCACTGAAACAGGCGTCCGGTCCGTGTGGAGGCAATCAGTTTGCTGGTTTCGCTCAGACCCCCGGCTGTGCGTTTGCCCCGTTCTTCGAGTGTTCCCCACTGCCCCAATTCGCCAAAACGAAATTGTCCGCGAACCGACAGGACAAAGAAAACGACATAGGCGAACACGAGGCACACCGCTCCAGCCTTTGCAAGTATCAGCCCCGTCGCCAGCATTCGTTCATCCCTGCAGGCTTGCCCACATTTCCTTGTCGCGCTGCGCCGTCCAGACGCGCGGCGTGTCGATGCCGCGGGCCTCGTCATAGGCGCGGGCCACGTTGAACGGCAGGCAGTGTTCGTAGATCGCGTAGTCCGAGAATTTGGGGTCACATTCTGCGCGGCAGGCGTCCCAGGCCTCTTTCAACGATCCGCCACGCGCCACGACGCGGGCGATGGGCTTGTAGGTCGAGTTGACGAAATCGGCGGTCGAGGCGAGCGCCTTGGCGACCATGTCCTCACCCACCAGCGCGTCGCCGCGGCCCGGCGCAATCGACTTGGGCTCAAAGCTCGCGATATTGGCCAGCGTCTCTTCCCAGTCGCCGAAATGCCCGTCGCCGCAATAGCAGGCCGAGTGGTATTCGACGATGTCGCCGGTGAACATGACCTCCTGATCGGGCACCCAGACCACGGCGTCCCCCGCCGTATGGGCGCGGCCCAGGTGCATGATGTCGACCCGGCGGTTGCCAAGGTAGACGGTCATCGCCTCGGAAAAGGTGGTGGTCGGCCATGTCAGGCCGGGGATTTCCTCATGCCCCTGGAACAGGCGCGGAAACCGGTCGAATTCGCTGTCCCAGTCCTCTTGCCCGCGCTCGGCCACCATCGACCGCGCCACGTCGGACATGATGATCTCGCGCGCGCCATAGGCGCTGGCGCCCAGCACGCGGACCGCGTGGTAGTGGGTCAGGACAAGGTGGCTGATCGGCTTGTCCGTGACCGAACGCACATGCTCGATCACCTTGCGGGCAAGGCGCGGGGTGGCTTGCGCCTCGACGATCATCACGCTGTCGTCGCCGATGATGACGCCGGTGTTGGGGTCGCCCTCGGCGGTGAAGGCATAGAGCCCCTCGCCCACCTGGGTAAAGCTGGTCTTCTTTTCTGCCATGTCGCCGGCAGAGGCAAACGCCTTGCTCATCTCAGTCTCCGTTCGCAATCTGTTGCAATTTCCTGTGGCGGGCCTGCAAGACCCGCGCGATCATTCCGCGCCCAATGCCCGTTGTGTCGAACACGACACTCGACGCGGGCGGGGCGCTGTGGTTCCATCCCAAGTCATGACAGCCATCCTGCGATCCGTCCTGATCTTTCTGTTCCTGACCGCTGCCATGGCGGTGGTTCTGTTCCTCATGGGCCGCGATCCGATCTGCCCCTGCGGCCATGTCAATTTCTGGACCGGACCGGATGCGCCGCCGCGTGAGGGCAGCCAGCATCTTTTCGATCTCTACTCGCCCAGCCACCTGATCCACGGGCTGATCTTTTACGCCGTGCTGGCGCTGGTCGCGCGGCGTCTCAGCGTGACCACGCGGCTGACCATCGCCACGCTTGTCGAGGCCGGTTGGGAGATCCTCGAAAACACGCCCCTGGTGATCGAACGCTATCGCGCGGTGACGGTCTCGCTGGATTACAACGGCGACAGCATCGTCAATTCCGTCTTCGACATGTTCGCGATGCTGGTGGGTTTTGCCCTTGCCCGGATCCTGCCGGTCTGGGTCAGCGTCGCCATCGTGATCGGCATGGAGGTCCTGACCGCCGTCCTGATCCGCGACGGGCTGGCGCTGAACGTGCTGATGCTGTTCTGGCCGTCCGAGGCGGTGCTGCAGTGGCAACAGGGCGGCTAGGGTCATCCCCGGCCCCCATAGGGATCGTCAAGCGCGGGCAGAACCTTGCCGGTGCAGTCGCCAAAGCCGACGCGATAGCCATCGCCCATGGCCGCCCCGCGCAGGGTCAACCTGTCGCCATCCTCCAGAAAGCTGCGCGTCTCGCCGGTGTCCAGGGTGATCGGCTCCTTGCCGCCCCAGGCCAGTTCCAGCAGCGCGCCGCGCGCGCCTTTGTCCGGGCCGGATATGGTGCCGGAGCCCAGCAGATCGCCCACCGACATCGGGCAGCCGCTGGTGGTGTGATGGGCCAGTTGCTGGGCCGAGGAATAGTACATCTCGCGATAGTTGGTGCGGGTGATGACGGTCTCGGCCTTGCCCTCGGGCGCAAGGCCCACCTCCAGCTGAATGTCGTACAGCATCGGGCCGGGCTCGTGCAGGTAGTCGGGCAAGGCGCGTTCCCGCTCCGGCGCGGACACGCGGAACGGCTCCAGCGCCGCCTTGGGCACAATCCAGGGGCTGATCGAGGTCGCCGTCGCCTTGGACTGAAACGGCCCCAGCGGCTGGTACTCCCAGGCCTGGATGTCACGCGCCGACCAGTCGTTCAGCAGCACATAGCCAAAGATCATCGCGTCGGCCTCGGCCACGGTCACCGGACCTTCGGAGTCCTGCCCGACGATGGCCCCCATCTCCAGTTCGAGGTCAAAGCGGACACAGGGCGCAAAGCGCGGCAGATCCTCGTCCGGGCCTTTCAGCTGGCCCCATGGGCGCCGCACGTCGGTGCCCGAGACCACAATCGAAGACGCGCGCCCGTTGTAGCCGATGGGCATCGACAGCCAGTTCGGCGGCAGCGCGTTTTCCGGTCCGCGAAACATGGTGCCAACGTTGCCGGCATGGTGCTTCGAGGCGTAGAAATCGGTGTATTCCGAGACCGCGAAGGGCATCAGCATCCGCGTGCCCACCTGTGGCAGCATGTAGGCCGCCAGGGCCTCGGCATCGGGCGCGTTCTCGGCCAGCATCCCGGTGATCGTCGCGCGGAACGCGGCCCATGCCTCCGGTCCCAATGCCATGAACTCGGTCCAGTCGCCGAAGAAGAACACCTCCTCCTCATCCTGCATCTGGATCAGCCCGTCGGTTTCCAGCGCCGTGATGTCGAGGATCATGTCCCCGATCGCGACGCCGCAATGCGCCTCTCCGCTTTCATGTCGGAAAGAGCCATATGGCAGGTTGTTCAGCGAAAAATCGGTATCGGGGGAGTTCGCGCTCTCCACCCAGGATCGTTGAAGCGGCATGTGTCGTCCTGTCGGTTTGGGGGCGGCGGGGTGAACCCCGCCCTACGCCGCCAACCCGGCGGCGCCCCTGTCTTCTTTGGTTTTCCAAATACCCTCGGGGGTGAATGGCGCCGCAGGCGCCAGAGGGGGCAGAGCCCTCTTCTACTTTTTCCCCGGCGTGCCGTCGAACTTCTTCTCAAGACTGTCCCAGCAGTCGATGTAGTCGTCCTGCAGCGGGGCCTCGTTTGCGGCGAAGGCGGTCAGGTGCTGCGGAAAGCGGGTCTCGAACATGAAGGACATGGTGTTGTCCAGCTTGTCGGGGCCAAGGTTGGCGTTCGACGCGCCCTCAAAGGCATTCCGGTCCGGTCCGTGCGGCAGCATCATGTTGTGCAGGCTCATCCCGCCAGGGACAAAGCCCTGTGGCTTGGCATCGTACTGGCCGTAGATGTTGCCCATCAGTTCGGACATGATGTTCTTGTGATACCACGGCGGGCGGAAAGTGTTCTCCGCCACCATCCAGCGTTCGCGGAAAAGCACGAAGTCGATGTTCGCCGTACCCGGCACGCCCGAGGGTGCGGTCAGCACGGTAAAGATCGACGGGTCGGGGTGATCGAAGAGGATCGCGCCGACGGGGCAATAGGTGCGCAAATCGTATTTGAAAGGCGCGTAATTGCCATGCCAGGCCACCACGTCCAGCGGCGATTGACCAATCTGGGTCTCGTGGAACTGGCCACACCATTTGACCGTCAGGGTCGAGGGCACCTCGCGGTCCTCATAGGCCGCTACCGGCGCCTTGAAGTCACGCGGATTGGCCATGCAGTTCGCGCCGATGGGACCGCGTCCCGGCAGCTCGTATTTCTGGCCATAGTTCTCGCAGACAAAGCCGCGGCACGGCCCTTCCAGCACCTCGACCCGGTAGACAAGACCGCGCGGGATGATGGCGATTTCCTTGGGTTCGATGTCGATCACGCCCAGTTCGGTCGCAAAGCGGATGCGTCCTTCCTGCGGCACCACCAAAAGCTCGGAGTCGGCGGAGAAGAAATAGGCATCCTTCATCGACTCGGTCACAAGGTAGATATGGCTGGCCATGCCGACCTGCGTGTTGACGTCGCCCGCCGTGGTCATTGTGCGCATACCAGTCAGCCATGTCAGCCCGGCATCGTCCGAATGCGGCACCGGATCCCAACGATACTGGCCCAGCGAGATCACGTCCGGATCCACATGGGGCGCGGATTTCCAATACGGCAGGTCGATTTTCTGATACCGCGCCGAATGTTTGACCGAGGGGCGGATACGGTAACACCACGTCCGCTCAGGCGGATTGGCGGTAAAGGCGGTGCCGCTCAGCTGTTCGCCGTAGAGGCCGTAGTTGCATTTCTGGGGAGAGTTCATCCCCTGCGGCAGCGCATCAGGCAGCGCCTCGGTCTCGAAATCATTACCGAAACCGGGCATGTAGCCCTCTTGCGTTCCCGCATAAGTCGCGGCGCGCACCATGCCTTGAGGCAATTCGAAACGGGTCATGTGATGTCCTCCCATCGCCTGTCCAGTCTTTGGACCATATAATCGTTGCATTTGCAATGAAGTCAAGTCTAATGTTGCACAGCCCGTATATCTTTGAGGTCCCGCCATGAAAGACCGCCCTGCCCTGCCCGCGTTCGACCTAGCGCGCTTCACACCCTATCGGCTTGCCGTCGCTGCAGAAAAGACCTCGGAGGAACTGGCCCGCCAATACCGTGAGCGGTTCGGCATCTCGATCCCGGAATGGCGGGTGTTGGTCCACCTTGCCCAGCCGATTGACGGCGCGACCACCATATCGGTGCGCGACATCGAAGCCCGAGTCGCCATGGAGAAAAGCAAGGTCAGCCGCGCCGCCTCGCGGCTGGAGGCCGCGGGCTATATCGCCAAGACGGTGGATTCAGGGGACCGGCGGCTGGTGCGTCTGGCGCTGACAGATCAGGGGCGCGCCCTGATGACCGACCTGATGCCGCTGGCCACAGCCTATCAGCAGCAGATCGAGGACCGCATCGGCGCGGCTTTCAGCGCCTTCGAAGCCGGCTTGGAACGATTGCTGACAGATCTGAAAGCGCAGGCAAGCAAAGAGACCCCGCCAACCGCTGATTGACGACCCGCGCCGGTCCGGCCTGCTAAAGCTCCCGACCTTTAACCTGAAACATATCCGGCAGCCTTGAAGTAGTTCCAGCACTCTTCCGGTGAGAAGAGGTCGCAGATTTCCGTAAGGGCGTTGAACATGTCGGTGAAGGTTCGAGCGCCGATCCTGCGGAGGTGCGCTTTGAGCTTCGAGAACGCCATCTCGATTGGGTTCAGGTCCGGGCTGTATGGCGGCAGGAACAAGAACCAGCATCCGGCTTCTCGCATGGCTTTGGCGGCGGCGATATTCTTGTGCGTGGCGAGGTTGTCCAGGATGACGACGGTGCCTGGCTCCAGTTCCGGTACCAGCACCTGCTCGACGTAAGTGCCAAAAGCTTCGCCATCCATCGCGCCTTTGATGACCCACGGTGCGACCAACGCGTCAGAGCTCAGGCCTGCAATGAATGTCTGCGTCCCCCATGATCCAAAGGGGGCATCCATCACCAGCCGCTCGCCCCGCTGTGACCACCCTCTCTGGCGGGTCAGGTTGGTTTTGACAGAGGTTTCATCAATGAAGACAACACGATCAGGTTGGCCCGAGATCGCTGGCAGGCGATGCTTGATCCAGTTCTCGCGTTGCTTTCTTACCCTTGTGCGGCGTCGTTCGGTGGCGACCAGCGTCTTTTTTTGTACGTGAAGCCGAGTTTGCGCAGGAACCGGCCAATCGCATCGGGATGCGCCTGAACGCCGGTCGCATCTGCCAGCGCACCGGCCAGTTCGGGCATGGTCATATCACCATCCTGATCAATCAGTTCGATCAGAAAGGCGCGATGCGGATCAAGCTTGCCCTTGCCGCGCGGGCGGCCCTGAGGCGCAGCTCTGGCCTGACCTGTGCGCCGGATGGCAAATCCCCAACGCGCACCGGTGGCGGGTGAAAGTTTCAAGCGCAACGCCGCTGCGCGCCCGCTTAACCCTTCCTCAACAAGTTTCTGAAACCGCGCCCGCAGCGCATTCGGCAAAGGTGCTGACATGATACATCCTCCCAAACAGAATGAATCACAGATCAGCAATCATGGGAATCCCTCACGATTCAGGTTTCGCGTCGGGTGCTTTA
>JAXMNQ010000084.1:0-17402 GCA_034670345.1 Paracoccaceae bacterium
GTAACTGACCGGGAGTAGGGACTGATCCAAGACTGGCCGGATAACTGCCAAGCTTCGAAGAGAGGCAGTCGCTTGTGGCAGGCTTCCCATGACGGAAAGGTTTGGCCGGCGCTGATCGAGGGGCAGGGCAACGCTGCGGCCGCAAGTCTACCGCAGTCATCGTTTCTTAGAACATATGAAAGAGTCCCGCCGCGACGCCGCGACCACGGGCGCTTTCACAGTGCAACGGCCATCCCAGCCTTGTGCTTGTTCCGGTTGCGATGTCACATTAGCCCTAAGACCCAAAGGCGATTTCACGAGCAGGCGATAAATGATGTCACAATCCGAGCTGTCAAACCTCATCTGGTCCGTGGCGGATCTTCTGCGCGGCGACTACCGCCAGTCTGAATATGGCCGCGTGATCCTCGCCTTCACCGTTCTGCGCCGTCTGGACTGCGTGCTGGCGCCCACCAAACAGGCGGTTCTGGACATCAAGGAAAAGATGGTCGCTCAAGACCTGCCGCCGGACAAGTTCATGCGCCGCGCGTCGGGGACCAGCTTTTACAACGGCTCCACGCTCGATCTCTCCAAGATCATCGGCGACCAGGACAACATCGGACCCAACCTGCTGTCCTACGTCGATGCTTTCTCGCCCGAGGTCCGCGACATCTTCGAACGCTTCAACTTCACCGAGGCCGTCGACCGGTTGGTGAAGAACAAGCTGCTCTACATGCTGACCGAGAAATTCGCCGGCTTCCCCCTCCACCCCGACCAGGTCACCAATGCCCAGATGGGCCTCGTCTTCGAGGAGCTCATACGCAAGTTCGCCGAAGCCTCCAATGACACCGCCGGGGAACACTTCACCCCGCGCGAGGTCATCCGCCTGATGGTCAACCTGCTGTTCATCGAGGATGACGATGTCCTCTCGGGCGAAAACGTTGTCCGCACGATCTACGACCCGACAGCAGGGACCGGCGGCATGCTGTCGGTCGCCGACGAATACCTGTCAATCCCGGTGGAAAATTGGTCAGTTTCCCGGAGAGATATTGGCCAGTTTTCAGTTTGGGCGGCGCCTTGGCGCGCGTGCTTTCCATATAGCTGACGCGTGCCAAGGCGCGCTGGCCGCAGGCCAGCCCTTTTGATCCTGGGTTTATGGAGTTCAGGTTTGGGCTTTTCGGCTTTCGCGCAGCCGGAAGCTTTCGCCGTTCATTTAGAGGATATGGACGTGATGGGTCAGGCGATCCAGAATTGCGCCCGTGAGGCGCTCTGAGCCGAAGACTTCGGTCCATTCATCGAATGGCAGGTTGGAAGTGATGACGATGGAGCCGCGCATTTGTCGGCACCATGAACAACCGGCGAGATTCACGGTGGGTCTCGAGCCTGCCATTCAAGCGCTGTCGCATCCTGGTTCGGTTTCAGTGGCTGTACCGTTGCTTTGGTGAAGGGTGACTCGAGTCCACATTCGATGTATCTTCGAACAGCTTCGAGATGGACCGACAAGATCAGACCCACAGAATCTGAGACCAGCTTTTCAGGTAGGGAGGTGCGTGTGAGTTCCCACGATTCGGAAAAGGTGGCGAAGCTGCATCGCGAGGTGCTCAGCCACGTCCCGTCCGACCCGACGCTTCGCCTGAAAGCGCTCGAAACGGTTCTCGTCGAAAAGGGCTTTTTGGCGGAGGATGCCGTCGACAGGTGGCTCGACGACTATTCCGAGAACGTCGGCCCCATGAACGGCGCGCGGGTCATCGCAAAGGCCTGGACCGACCCGGACTTCGTCGAGAGGTTGGCGGCCGACACGCCGGCCGCCTTTTGCGAGGTGATCCCCGGCATAGCGGAAGGCTATCCGATCGTCGCCGTGTTCAATACAGTCAGCACCCACAACCTGATCGTCTGCACTTTGTGTTCCTGCTATCCGCTCGGAATCCTCGGTATGTCGCCCTCATGGTACAAGTCGACCGAGTACAGGGCCCGTGCTGTCCGGGATCCCCGCGGCGTCCTGGCAGAGTTCGGAACCGTGCTGCCGGATGGCGTCGGGATCAACGTGTGGGATTCCACCTCCGACCGGCGCTACATGGTCGTCCCGGAACGGCCCGCGGGAACGGAGGATTGGTCCGAAGCGGATCTGGCCGCGCTCGTGACGCGCAATTCCATGATCGGCACGGTCCGCGACCTGTCCCCGGCGCGGGCAGGTGTGTGATGGATACCGTTCACGACCTTGGCGGCAGGCAGGGCTTTGGGCCCATTCCGAACGTCGCCGAGGATGACTCGAACCTGTTCCTGGGAGCCTGGAAGGGGCGGGTCTGGGCGATTGCCATGATGTCGATGGACAAGCTGAGTGGCGACCGGACCGGTTGGACTCTCGATTGGTACCGCCACGTGCTGGAACGGCTGCCGCCAGACCTCTACCTGCGGCTCGACTACTTCGAGAAGTGGACGCTTGGCATGATGGCGACCGCGATCGACGAAGGGATCGCGGAGGTCGCCGATTTCGCCGTCGGTCACACCGACGCCGGATTCGAATATGCCGATCCAAAGCCTGTCAGACCGATGCAGGACAGCGGGCCGAGGTTCGAACCCGGCGACGCGGTCGTCTGTCGCCGGGACATCGGGTCCATGCATACCCGCCTCGTCGGCTATGTCCGGGGCAGGCCAGGTGTGATCGACAGCGTCATCGGCCCTCAAGCCCTGCCGGACGATGCCGCCAAGGGCGTGATCAAAAAGGAACAGACCTATGTCGTCCGGTTCCCCATGGCCGCGCTCTGGCCCGAGGCGGCCGAGAGCCCGGACAGCCTGATGATCGACATGTGGGACAGCTACCTTGAGCCGGCCTGAGACCAGCCGCGCCGCATTCCGCGACCGGGAGGAAGGCGTGGTCTTCCAGGAGCAGTGGCATGCCCAGGCTGTTGCCCTCGTGGAGTTGCTTGTTGCAGATCGGAAACTGGACGCGGAGGCGTGGTCCCGGGCGCTTGGCGCCGAGCTTGACCGGCGTGCGGCCGAAGGGGCGCCAGATACCGACGAGACGTATTACAGTGCCTTTCTCAAAGTTCTGGAAACCACACTCGACGAGGCGCGGATCGCGCAGGCGACCGACGTCGATCAAAGAAAGACCGATTGGAGAGACGCCTACCTGAGCACACCACATGGCCAACCGGTGATCTTGAAGGGATGAGCGTCTCGCCCGGAATGCACTGTCACCAAGGCCCCGCATTTTGTGCGATCCGCACTAAAAAAGGGACCAAAATCCGCGTTCGCATGTAACGCCGGTTCGACGATCCGAGGCGTCTGGCTGACTGTTACGTCAATGTCAGCTCGCGGTCGACTGAGAAGAAGCGCGGCTCGCTGCGTTACCAGAAACAAGCTGGCAGTTCACGGTCAGCAAGGGCTCGGACTTGCGGCGTTGCGGCAAGACCCGCACCTGGTCGTCGCCCGCGTGCGTTGCTCCGGGCCCACAGCGGTCACTCGTCAGCAACCTCCGATTCTGCGGTGCGACCCGCGAGACCGGCCATTCGCTGCGGATGCAAAATCGAGCTGGTGGCGAACTGGTTGTGTGCGGACATAGCTGTCACATCGTCGGTGAATGTGATGCGGATTATTTTGCCAGATGGCAGGCCACACGCGCGTCGCCCAAGCGGCGCATTTCCGGTCTGTCCGTCTTGCAGCGCGCCTCGGCGATGGGGCAGCGCGGATGAAAGGCACAGCCGGACGGCGGATTGATCGGGTCGGGGATCTCACCCTCCGGCGGCGTGACTTCGCGGCCGAACCCGTCCATGCGCGGCGCGGCCTCCAGCAGCATTTGCGTATAGGGATGGTACGGGTTTTCGAACAGATCCTCGGGCGCGGCCTCTTCGACCAGTCGGCCGAGGTAGAGCACTCCGATGCGGTCGGCCATGTGGCGCACCACGGTCAGGTCATGGCTGATGAACACGTAAGTCAGGCCGAATTCGTCCTTGAGGTCGCTCATCAGGTTCAGCACCTGCGCCTGAACCGAAACGTCCAGCGCAGAGGTCGGCTCATCGCAGACGATCAGGCGCGGGTCAGAGGCCAGCGCACGGGCGATGCAGATCCGCTGCCGTTGACCGCCCGAGAACTCATGCGGGAACTTGCCCGTATCCTTTATCGACAGGCCGACCTGTTCCAGCAAACGTTCCGCCAGCCCTTCGGTCTTGCCGCCGCGTGAGGCCACGGGTTCGTTGATGATATCCTTGACCCGCCAGCGGGGATTGAGCGAGGCGAAGGGATCCTGAAAGATCATCTGAATGTCGGCGCGGATCTTGTCGACCTTGGCGGCGTCCGGCTCATTGGCCAGATCGACGCCTTCGATTTCGACATTGCCCTCAGACGGGCGCAGGAGCCCAACCAGCATCTTGCCGATGGTCGATTTGCCGGACCCGGATTCGCCCACCAGCGCGTAGGTGCTCTGCTCCACGACCTCGAAATCCACCTCTGACACGGCCGTTAGAAAGGCCATTTCACGGCGTTCGATCACCCGGTTCAGCCAGGGTTTAGAGACGTCGAAGACGCGGCTGAGGTTTTCGACTTTGACCAGCGCCATTAAACGGCCTCTTCTTCGATGTCGTGGGAGAGTGGATGCCAGCAGGCGGCCTTGCCATCCTCGACCTTTGGCGGAGGCGGTTGGCGGCAGACGTCCGTGGCGCGCGGGCAACGTGGGTTGAAGGCACAGCCATCCGGCACCGCGTCCAGGCGCGGCATGGCGCCGGGGATCTGGTGCAGGCGTGCCTTGCCCGCCGAGGCCAGCGGGGTCGAGGCCATCAGCCCATGGGTATAGGGGTGGCGTGGGCGGGTCAGCACGTTGCGCACCAGGCCAAGCTCGGCAAGCCGCCCGGCATACATCACCGCAACGCGATCCGTGGCCTCGGCGATCACGCCCATGTCGTGGGTGATCAGCATGACAGCAGTGCCGCGTTCGTGGCATAGCCGTTTCAGCAAGGCGATGATCTGCGCCTGCACCGACACGTCCAGCGCGGTTGTCGGCTCATCCGCGATGATCAGCGAAGGTTCGGCGCAAAGCGCCAAAGCAATCACAACCCTCTGCCGCATCCCGCCAGAGAATTCGTGCGGATAGCTGTTTACCCGCTCTGCCGCGCCGGGAATGCCCACCTCTTCCAGTGCCTTCACGGCGCGGGTGCGGGCCTCACGCTCGCTGATGTCCAGATGCGTCAGCATGGTTTCCACCAGCTGATCTCCGATCCTGAGCAGCGGGTTGAGAGAGGTCAGCGGATCCTGAAAGACCATGCCGATCTGCTTGCCGCGCAGGCGCCGCATCGCCTCGCCTTTCAGCTGGTCGATACGCTGACCGTTCAGCCAGATCTCACCGGATGCGACATGGGCGGGTGGGGTCAAAAGGTCGATCACCGCGTTGCCCGCCATGGACTTGCCGGCACCGGATTCACCGACGACGCCAAGGATCTCTCCCTTGGCAATGTCATAGCTGACATCATCGACGGGTTTCAGGATGCCGTAGCGGGTGGGGATTTCCACGGTCAGGTTGCGGATCGATAGAACTGTGTCCGACATCAGCGCAGCCTCGGGTTCAGGGCGTCGCGCAGCCAGTCACCCAGCAGGTTGACCGAGAGCGCCAGCGCCAGCAGCGTGCAGGACGGGAAGAAGAGGATCCACCACTCGCCCGAGAACAGGAAACCCTGCCCGATGCGGATCAGTGTGCCAAGGCTGGGCTGGGTTGGCGGCGCGCCGACACCAAGGAAGCTGAGCGTCGCCTCCGCGATGATCGCAAGCGCCAGCGAAATGGTCGCGATCACCAGCACCGGCGACAACACGTTGGGCAGGATGTGACGCAGCATGATCGCCCCGGGCCTGCGTCCGATCAGGCGGGCGGCCTGCACATATTCCTTGTTCTTCTCGACCAGCGTGGCCCCGCGCACGACACGTGCAAACTGCACCCAGTCGGACAGGCCGATGGCAAGGATCAGCACCCAGATCGCCATCTGGTCGCGGTATTCCACCGGGGTCACACCCTTGGCGATGCCAAAGATCAGCATGGCGACAAGGATCGAGGGGAAGGTCAGCTGCACGTCGGCGGTGCGCATGATAATCGTTTCCAGCCAGCCGCCGACATAGCCGGAAATCAGTCCCAGCGTGATGCCGAGGATCATGGCAAAGGCCACGGCAGAGACCCCGACGAACAGAGAGACCCGCATGCCGTACAGGATGGTCGAGAACACGTCTCGCCCCTGGTCGTCGGTGCCCAGCAGAAAGGTGTCGGCGGTAAAGGCGTTCGGCTCCATCGGGGGGGTAAACCCGTTCATCAGGTTCAAGGAGGCCGGATCGAACGGGTTGGTCGGCGCGATGAGCGGCGCGAACAGGGCCGAGAGCACCAGGACCAGCACCACCAGCGCCGAGATCACAGCCACCGGAGAGCGGCGGAAAGTGTAGAAAACATCGCTTTCCAGCGCGAGCCGCAGGCGCGATTTCGGCGGCGGGGCCAGCGGGGTTTCAGTGGGAATGTCGCTCATCAGTGGCCTCCCGAGCGGTCAGCGCGCAGGCGCGGATCGATGAAGAAATAAAGGATGTCCACCAACAGGTTGATGCCCACGAACATGACCGAAATCAGCATCAGGTAGGCAGCCATGACGGGGATGTCGACAAATTGGATGGCGTTGATGAACAGCAGGCCGACGCCGGGCCACTGAAACACCGTTTCGGTGATGATGGCAAAGGCGATGATGGCGCCCAACTGCAGACCGATAACGGTGATGACGGGGACCATCGTGTTCTTCAGCGCATGGCGAAAGTTCACCGCACGGTCCTTCAGGCCCCGCGCACGCGCAAAGCGGATGTAATCCTGCCGTAGCACCTCCAGCATTTCAGAGCGCACCAGCCGCATGATCAGCGTCATCTGGTACAGTCCCAGCGTGATCGAGGGCAGGATCAGCGCCTTCAGCCCGCTGGCGGTCAGGAAACCGGTCTTCCAGCCGCCAAGGTCCACCACCTCGCCCCGTCCGAAGCTGGGCAGCCACCCCAGTTCGACCGAAAAGACGTAGATCAGCAGGATGCCGATCAGGAAGGTCGGCAACGACACCCCGATCAGAGACCCGGACATGATCAGGTTTGCCAACACGCCGTCGCGCCGGATCGCGGTAAAGACACCCAGAGCGATGCCGAAGACGATGGCCAGAACGCCGGACACAAAGGCCAGTTCCAGCGTCGCGGGTGAGCGCTCCAGCAGGATGTCCGTCACCGGGCGTCCCTGACGATAGCTGACGCCGAAATTGCCCTGTACGGCCTCTTGCAGGAACTTGAAATACTGGACGACAAAGGGCCGGTCGAGGCCAAGCTGTTCACGCAGCCGGGCGATATCCTCGGCGGTACGTTCCTGTCCCAGCATGTTGTCGATCGGATCGCCGACAAAGGTGAACATCGAAAAGGCGACAAGGCCCACGACCAGCAGGACAAGGATAGATTGTCCCACGCGCCGGATGATGAATGCGAGCATCGCGCCCCCGATTTGGTTGGGTGGGGCCGCACGCGGCGGCCCCTGCCTGACTTTAGTTCACTGTCACCCAGCGCAGGATGAAGAAGTTGTCCGGTCGCTGCGTCAGCTCGATGTTGCTGCGCGTGCCCCAGACCAGCGGCTGAACGTAGAGCGGCACATAGGCCTGTTCATCCGTCATGATCTGGGCGACCTCGTCCAGCATCGCCTGTCGTTTGCCTTCGTCGATTTCGGACTGGATCAGCGGCAGCAGCTCGTCGATGCGGGCGTTGGAATAGCCCCCGAAGTTCCAGCTTCCCAGCTTTTTCTCTTCGTTCGGGGTCGCGACAAGAAAGCGGATCGGGTGCTCGGCGTCGAAGGTGCCCGGCGACCAGCCCAGCAGGTACATGTCGAAATTGTCGGCCCGCAGTTCCGGCCAGTAGTTGTTGACCGGCATGGCATCCAGCGTCGCCTTGATCCCGACCTGCGCCAGCATTCCGGTGATCGCCTGACAGACGGCTTCGTCATTCAGGTAACGGTTGTTGGGGCATTTCAGGCCAAAGGAAAAGCCCTCGGCATAGCCTGCATCGGCCAGCAGGGCGCGCGCCTTGTCCTGATCAAAGGCGGGCGCAGGGGCGAGAGCCTCAGAATATCCGTTCATCGCGCTGCTGACCAATTGGTTCACCGGCTCTGCATTGCCGCGCATGATGGTCTGCAGGATAGCCGGGACGTTGATCGCATGGGCCACAGCCTGACGCACGCGCGCATCGGCAAAGGGATTGGCATCTGTGGTTTCCGCGGAAAATTTCAGCGCCTCTGCCTCATGCGGAAAGCCCAGCATGATGACACGCGCCTCGATGCCTTGCACAACCTTCACATCCGGGTTCTGTGCCAGACGGGCGACGTCCTGAATCGGCACCGGGTTGATGAAATCCACGTCGCCGGACAGAAGTGCCGCCAATGCGGTTGCCGGGTTCTGGATCGGTGTCAGCTCGGCGCGGGTGATATTGTGTTCCACCTCGCCCCACCAACCATCGTGCGGTTCCAGAACGGTGCGCAGGCCCGGTTCGCGCGCGGTGACGCGGAAGGCGCCGGTGCCGTTGGCATTGATGGTGGCGTAGTTCCCGCTTTCCTTGTCGGGGCGCGCGGCGCCGTTCGCCTCGGCCCAACCGCTGTCCATGATCATCCAGTTCGCGATTGAGGACGGGAACAACGGGTTCGGCTGCGTGGTCATGAAATCGACGGTGAAATCGTCGACCACTTTAACCTCGGAAACCGGAGCGAACCAGCTGGACGTATCCGATTCCGGGCTGGAAGCGCGTTGGTAAGAAAACAGCACGTCCTGCGCATCGAACGTGCTGCCGTCGTGAAAGGTAACGCCCTCACGCAGGGTGAACCGCCAGCCCTCTCCTTCTCCGATCGGCTCCCATCCGGTGGCAAGGGCGGGCTCGACGCTCATGTCCTTGCCGCGGCGCACGAGGCCTTCGTAGACGTTGTTCAAAAAGCCCAGAACCGGGGTCGAATTGACCGCGTGCGGGTCCATGGTCTGGGGATCGGTGGTGACCGCCCATTTGAATTCTTCGGCCTGGGCAACAGAGGCACAGGCCGCGGCCAGCGCCGCCGACAGGATCAGGTGTCGCATGGAGTTTCCTTCCCTTTGGGTCCTGCGCGGTTCGCTGTGGCGCAGGCTCTGGGGACAAATAGAACATGGAAACCCGCGCGCCAGAAAGGCGCGCGGGTAAAGATCAGTTGATCGTGAAGTATTTAACCTTGGGCTGATCTTCGGGATCGACCTCGATACCGAACTTTTCGGCCATGCCCCAGTTCAGCACCTGGTGGTGGATCGGGATGTACAGCTGTTCATCCTGAACCACGCGCCAGATGTCGGCGATATCGGCGTTGCGCGCGTCCAGATCCGTGTTCGAAGCCAGCGACTTGATCTTTGCGTCGATCTCATCGTTGTCAAAACCGGTGCCATTCCATGTACCGATGTCGGCCTCGCGTCCATGCACGAGGAAGTTGAAGATGTATTCCGAGTCGTAAGTCGGCACGCCCCAGCCCAGCATGTAGAAATCGGTCTTGTCCTCGGTGATCAGCGGGAAGTGCTGCGCCTTGGGCTTAGCATCCAGGTTCACGGTGATGCCGATCTGTCCCAGCATCCCGACGGCCGCCTGACAGATCGCCTCGTCGTTGATGTAGCGATCATTCGGGCAGTCCAACCGGATCGAGAATCCATCCGCATATCCCGCCTCGGCCAGCAGCGCCTTGGCGCCTTCGATATCGGTGGAGGACTCTGCGTCCATTTCAGCCGTCCAGCCGTTGACGAAGGGCGGCGCGATCATGCCCGCCGGGATCGACTGGCCGCGCATGACGACCTGCTGGATCGCATCGCGGTTGATCGCCATCGACATGGCCTTGCGCACCTTCACGTCGGCAAGGGGGTTCTTGCCGTCGATGTTATCGGCCTCGATATCCTCGGCCCCCATGTTCATCCCGAAGAAGATGACCCGGTTCTGCGGCGCTTTCTTGACCACCAGACCGTCGGCGTTGTTGACGCGCTCAAGATCCTGCACGGGCATGTCCTGCAGGAAATCGACCTCTCCCGACAGCATGGCAGCGACGCGCGTGGCGGCGTTCTGGATCGGAGTGTAGACGATCTCGGTCACTTCCATCGGGAACATGTCGACGCCCCAATAGGCATCGTTGCGCACCATCACGGTCTTCACGTCCGGTTCACGGCTTTGAAGCTTGTAGGGGCCGGTGCCGTTGGCGTTCGTCGTGGCAAATGTGATCTCGCCCCCTTCGAAATCCTGCACGTCAACGGTGCCATTCGCCTCGGTCCAGCCCTTGTCCATGACGAACAGGTTGGTCAGGTTCGACGGCAGGATCGGGTTCGGCCCGTCAGTCACCATCTCGACGGTGTAATCGTCGACTGCGCGCACCTCGGTGATGGAGCCGATCAGTTCCTTCATGTCCGAGTTCGGCTGCTTGGCGCGCTCAAAGCTGAAGACCACATCCTCGGCGGTGAAGTCCGCGCCATCGTGGAATTTCACACCTTCGCGCAGCTTGAAGACCCAGACGTTCGGGTCGCCTTCTTTCGGCGCCCATTCGGTGGCCAGTGCCGCCTCGAAGGCACCGGTCACGTTGCGGATGATCAGCGGCTCATACATCTGGTGACGGATGGTGTGCGTGGGGCCTTCGTTCTGGGCGTGGGGGTCCAGCGTCAGCGCATCCCCGGCACGCGCCCAACGCAGCGTTTCGGCGCTCAGCGGCAGCGTCGTGACCAGCAATGCACCCATCAACGAAAGAGCAAATGACGTCTTCATCGGAGTTTCCCTGTGTTGTGACTTGTTCTCAGTCCTGTCGTGCCAGCAGTCTTTGGCACCAATCTTCGAAAGACAAGACCCGGAGTGACGTTACGCTCCGGCAGGTCAGCGGCAAAAGTCCGCGGGATCTTGGCCACCGACGCCACGAACGGCCCCTGCCGTGCCTTTGGAAGCGTCACATCCGCAGATCTTTGGGGCAGACAGGGTTGGGCGGGAAACGGGAATTCCGAAAAGGGTCCGGCCCCAAGGGCGGTGCGCAGGGCCAACGCAGGCCATTGCGGTTTATGAAAACAGTTCCACCCAGCACTTGTCTGTCGTTAACGCGCGGTTTTCGTCGGCGACAAATCCGATCACGTCCGTTGCTTTATCATTCGGATCAAAGACGGGATCAATCGGTGCACGGAAAAAGACTTGGATCTACACGATTGCTCGTCGGTTTCTGCTTCATGGGCTGGTCAAGGCGCTCGACTGCGACCCCAAGGCGCTGTTCCTGATGGCGGCGGAGCAGGCAGGGCTGGAGACGACGTTGCAGGCCATCGAGGACATCTTCGGCACCATCGTGACGGCCAACGAGGTCGCTTGGCTCAAGGAAATCCGCGACGCCTCGGGTGGAGCAGATCCCCGGCTCACCCAGCGCGCCCGCGCCGCGATCCGGAGCATCTTCTGATGGCGCGGTCAGGTTACAGCTACGGCTTAAAGCTGCCGGATGACCGGCGGGAACTGACGGAGGCGGAGATGCGCTGGCTGGAGGCCCTGCGGGACCTCTATGCCGGGCGCGTCCTGGCGCCGCGCATGATCGACGTACAGACGCTGAGAGGGGTGCTGGAGCGCGATCTAAGGAGTGACCGCTAACCGGGAGGCAGTGGCATGGTCACGCGCCTGGATGAGCCTGGAAACCCGGCCTTGCGTGTTATTATCTGGACCCGGCCGGACAACTGGCAGATCGTCCGGCGATGTGCGCTGTCGCCGGGCAATGCTGTCTCCCGGCGGACAGCGCGCTACCCTGCCCGGCTCCAGAACGCGGACTTGCGGCCGTGGGTTTTTCGCAGGGCAGCAACGAAGGCCCGATGGTCCGGATACCCGTCTTCCATGATCGCATAGAAGACCGTATCGGCAAGCCCTTGTGCGTCCATGTCCAGCCGGGGTGCAAGGCGGGCGATCGCCTCCATCGCCGCGTCCATCACGCCTCCGCAGGTGGCATCGGCGGACCGCGCGAAATGCTCGCATCCGCGCGCATGTCCGTCAAAGAGTGGCGCAACTTCCGCGAAGACTTCGTCGCAGAACCCGACTTCATCGCCCGCATCAAGGACCAGCCGCTGCGTAGAAATCGGGCGCTATTGGAATATGTGCCTCCCTGAGTCAAAATGGATGGCGGCATGGGTCGGATGTCCTGACCGTCAGGGAGTAATATTCCGCATCTGACCTTTCGGACCGAGCGCGACAAGGCCGGGTCGCGCGCACAGCGAGACCAGCGGCTGGCAGGGCCCTGAAAGGCGGCCTCAGAACAGCGAGAAGTCACCAACCATCAGATTGCGGGCCATCCAAGGCGTCTGTGTCAGAACCTGATCCGGTGCGACCCCCGCTTGCGCCTGCAGAACGCGTTCGGACACAAGCACCTTGGTGCCGCGGAACATCTCGCTGAGTTCCAGTGCACCGTTGCGGTTAAGGTCGTACTCAGGCCCGCTCAGCACATCCGCAAGGGCCTCTGCAAAAAAACCTTTGGCAGTGGAAGGGTCCTCAAGCGAGAACTCCCGCCCCTTGGCGGCGGCAAATACCACGAGACCCGAGGGAATCCTGTCAAGCGCGCCATCCACAACATCGTCATTGGTCGAAAACAGTCCCTCTCCGGCAACTCCGCTGTGACAAGAATCGATGAAAAGGACGATTCTCAGATCAGAATCGCGCAGCCGGTCCGCAAGCGTGTCAAAGGGCAAGGCGGTTCCCGCGATGTCCTGCACATCGGCGCCTGCTGCAGCCAGGAAATAGCGCCCGTCAAGGTTGAGACCATGACCGGCGAAATAGAACGCCAGCGTATCGCCGGGGCGCGCGTCGGCCAGAACCTTGTCGAGGCGCGACAGGATCGCCTCCGGTGTGGCCGCGCCGTCGAGAAGCAAGGTGTCGGTCGCGATCACCAGACCATTGCCCGCGCGCTCGGTTACTGCTTTGGCGAAAAGCCGCGCATCTCCCACCGCCGCCGTCAGATCCAATGCCGGATCGTCGTAATCGTTGATACCGACCGAGACGACGTGGACGCGCTTGGCCGCGTCGGGCATAGCGATCTGGATGCTGTAGGGCGCGCTGGCAACACCGTTTTCATCCGTCGCGACAAGGCTGACCCACCGTGTCCCGGGCAACAGCGTGACGGAACCAGACCATTTTTTCAGCACGGCTTCGGCTGCAAGGCTGTCTGTTCGCAGACCGTCCTGAAAGACTGACAGCGCCGCAAGCGGAACCGCGCCGCTCGCTTCGGCCTCTATGATCGCCTGCCCGCCAACTACCTGTATGGAGGCACGCAGCACCGGCGGCGGCGTGATCGCGATGTCCTCGGGTTCATAAACCCCGGCCAGCACCTGGGCAGCCAGCCCGGGGACCTTCAGGTAGCTTTCGAACTGCTGCGCCGTGTATTGACCCTGATGCCCCGGAAACCGATAGGACACGAACCAGGCGCCTTCCGATGTGGCGTCAAAACGGCCGTCCTCAGTCCAGACGACGATCTCGTCGTCGGCATAGCGGCCCGAAAGCACTGGGCGCGCATCGGACAGGCGGTTGACGAAAAAGCTGCCGTCGTCCTGCACGGTCACCAAATGGCGGCCGTCATCGGTCATCAGCACGTTGTCGAAAAGATCGCCACGGGGCAAATCAAACTGTTTTTGGACCACTTTTCCGCTCTCAAGGTCGAGGATGGCGTATCCAAGCGCCGCCTGCGAATGCAGGATCGCCCAGTTGCCAAAAGCCTTGACCTCAAAGCTGCAGGCATCGACGGAATAGGTGCATTGGGTGGCGATCGAGGAAACCGGATGGCTCAGATCCAGCGCCGTCTCAACCCCCCAGGACTTGGGCCTCTCGACGATCCCGCCGGGCAGGTTGGCTGAAAACAGGTAGGTGGTCGGGGACAGAAACGCGGCCGAACCCTGGGCGCAGGTGAAGGTCGTCAGCCGATGCTCGACCCCTTGGGATGACCAGCGCCAGAGCGTTTCGAACTCGCCCAGCAGTTTGTCCGGCCCGTCGGCGCTACAGGACCCGAGGTATGAGCGGCGCTCAAACCGCCCCGCGTCGACCCCCGTCGCCTTGGCTATCTCTTCCCAGAAGGCGGCGAAGGTTTCGCTTATGCGCCTCTCATGAGCGTCCTCCGCGCGCTGGCGGTCCGCGTTGGTCGGGTATTGCACAGAGTAGTCGAACCTCGGCGGCAGTTTTGCTGCGACGTCGATTCTTTCCACACGCGCACCCTCGATGACTGGCACCCCGAAGTCGCGCAGCCGAGTGACGATGCGGCGCCCGGATCTGTCCCCGGCACCGAAATCGACTGCCCGCCAGGCCAGCGCGCCGCCGGTCAGGATCCCGCCGACGTCTGCGGTCGCTGCAACCGGTTCGTGCCGGAGCGACGCCACGGTGAAGGGCTGCAGCAGGCTGCCGATTTCCGCGTTCCCGGACGCGGCGAGGGTTTTCAGAGAGGCGTCCGTCAATGTGATCTCATCCGAATACGCCAGCCCCGTGCCCAGCCGCAGCGATGCGACCGCCTGCGCCTGATCGACCTCGCGCAGCACGCTTACTCGGGCGCGGTCGTCGGTCCGCGTGCCACTGGTGATTTCGGGGCGGAACTCGGAAACTTTCGCGCCGCTGCTCAGGCGGATGGCCGTCACCTCGTTGTAGGATTCGCTGATAAGGACGTTGTTCGCAAGGTCCAGGCGATAGCTGTTCTGCTCACTGCCGCAAATCCGGCAGCCGTTGTTCGTGGCAGCCATCGCGCCCCCGGCCACCAGGTTGCGAAAATAGGACAAACCGCCACCCCGGAGCACCTGGAGCACAAAACTGTCGTCATGCGACCAGATCAGCGCGTTCCACTCGGCGTTCCAGACAAAACCGTCGTTGTCGGGCACAACCCGGTGTCCGTCCACCGAGTCAAAAAGACCGGCCTGATCCCCAGAAGGCAGCACGACATACCGCCCCGCCGGAGAGAAATGCGGATCGGTCCCGACCATTTCCAGGATCTCGGTTCCGCTGTCGGCGTCCAGCAACCTGAACCGCCGCGCGTGCAGTTCCAACAGCCGCGTGCCGTCCAGGTTCGCCAGAACCGCGCGCGGCCGGTCCGGCGAGACCGCGTCGTTGACCACGATCTCGGGCCGGGTCGAGGTTGTGACAACCACCACCTGCGTACCCTGGTTCGGGGTCTGCACAAGGCTGGCGCAGCCGCTGTGGCCAGTAACCGCCCAGCGGACCTCGACGGGCCCTGACACAAGGGGTTCGACCTCGATCACGCCCGACTTTGGCATTCCACGTCCGAAATATGGGATGATCGCCCGGGTCCGGCCGCTGTCCCACTCGATTCCGAAAGGACCCTCGGCCGCCGGAAGCAGGCCATACACCCCCTCACCAGCAAGCCGCACCGGACGATCGAAGGAGACCATAAGGAAGATCGGTTCACGCTCGGGAAAGCCGGGGCGCATCCATTCGATCGTGAAACGCTCGCGTATCCCGATTTTCCGTTCTTGGAGTGTGACCGTGCTTTCGTTGGCCAACCGGTCAGTGACCGCGGCGCGCGCATCGCAGCCCAGGTCCGATCGCAAGTTCCAGTCTTCGGCATGTACTCCACCAACGGAAATGGCCGTCAGCAGAATGAAAAGGGCGATTAGACGATGGGTCATGGTCAGCGGTCCGTCAGAATGATCTGCACGCGCCGGTTGACCGGGCTTTCGGGAACGGACGGGTCCTTGAGTTCCTGTTCGCCTCGCCCGACCGCGATGAAGCGCTCTGCCGAAAGACCAGACACGATCTGCAACCGGGCGCGCACGCTTTCCGCCCGGCGTTCCGAAAGCTTCAGGTTGTATTCCTCGGATCCGCGCGAGTCGGTGTGGCCCAAGACGACAAACCTTCGGGCGGCAAAACGCGCGTCCGTGATGGCGGTGGCCAGATCGTCGATGTCGGTGACGGACGTGGCGCTGGGCGTGGCGCTGTTGTAGTCGAAAAGGATTTCCACGTCGACGCTGACCGGCGGCGTCGGTCGGTCGCTGGCCCGGGCATCCTTGGTCCGCTCAATAACCGCAAGGCGCGGTTTCAACCCACTGACGCCCCCGGCAGGGGAACCGCCTAGATGCCCTTCATCCGCAGTCAGGTTAATGCCGCGCGTCGTCAACTGCACCCGTGGCCCGCACTTCTCGGCCATCCCGGCCAGACAATCGCTCATCGCCTGGGCGCGTTCGGCCGCCGTCGGCTCAAGCCGAAAGGTGTCAAGCTCACCAGACTGGCCAAAGGCCGCGCCGCACAGTCCAAAGGACAGAGACAGTGCTCCAATCAATGATCTCGTCCGCAAATCGACATCCTCCCTTGGAACCCATTGCCGCCGTGGCGACTGAGGTCTAATAATTCATGCTCATGGTTGCCGTTCCGGTGGATTAGCGCAACCCCATTGAACCGGCATGCATGTTTGGATGCCCCCTTCGATGAAAGAGTTTTCTGACCTTTTGAGCAAGTGATCAGGAGCGTTCATGCTTCAGGTCTCTCAGGCGCCGCCATGACATGCTGCGGGCCGGTTCGTCGATTGCGGCATTGTCAAGCGGTCAGGTGAGCCGTCCGTCCAGGGTCATGGTTCGCTTCGAGGTCACGCATGTTGTGCTTCATCATGGTTTTTGGTGCTGGTCGTCTTCAATGTATGGCTCGAGCATTGCTTAATACTCCACCTCCCATCGGCCCGCGCGAGATCGACCAACCTCCGCCCCTTAGGGATGTCGCTCCTCGCCAGCCGAGGCGGGAAATCAGGTCAGGCAATGGCCTCCTTTGTGCAAGTGAACTCGGCTTCGTTCTTCCGCATTGTCAACATCAGCACGGTGAGTTTTCGCGCCGCTGCAACGGTCGACAGCTTACTGATGGCCGTCGCCGTTGCTGCCTCATGGGCCTATTCACGCTTATCGAGCACAAGAAAAATGCAATCAATCGGGACCTCGGCGGGTTTCGGTTCTCGGACAACTTTAGCGTGGGACTGCCGAACGAACTTCTGGTGATCGCGGTCGCGATCCCGGCATTGCTGATTTTCTGACTATTCGAAAACTACCTTCGATGCATGTTCGGAATGACCATGGTCGTGGGTATTGCCGAATTGCGACAAGCGACGAGACAGTGCGGCGAGAGGTGAAAGCCAGTTGGCCAATCGGGGGGCAGGAAAGGCTTCATGTCCAGGGACTCGTCGAAGTCCTAGGGTTTCCCCGATGCACCATGGGGAAGCCTCGGGGTGCCGCCAGACAAGGGAGGTTCAATTCTGCCGCTGACGCCGTGCCAAATCCCGCCCGGTCCCTGCGCGACCCTTGCATGAACCCTGCGCGACCCTTGCATGAACCCTGCCGCGACCCTTACCTCACCCTTACCTCGACACTGCCTTCGGTGTGGAAAACCCTGCCGGAACCCTTCCGTATCCTTGCTGACACTAGATTGAACCGTCT
>JAXMNQ010000085.1:0-16668 GCA_034670345.1 Paracoccaceae bacterium
CCCCCCCCCCCCCCCCCCCCCCCCCCCCCCCCCCCCCCCCCCCCCCCCCCCCCCCCCCCCCCCCCCCCCGCTGCCAACCAGAGTGCCCTATGCCCGGGTGTAGGGCGGGGTTTACCCCGCCGCCCGGCCCGCCTGATCAGCGGGCCGAAACGGAGCGCTCTCAGACGCGCTCAATGGCCAGCGCGATGCCCTGACCGCCGCCGATGCACATGGTGATCAGCGCGCGGGAGCCGCCGATCCGCTCCAGTTCGTACAGCGCCTTGACCACAAGGATCGCGCCGGTTGCCCCCACCGGGTGGCCCAGTGCAATCGCGCCGCCATTCGGGTTCACGCGGGCGGCGTCCAGTCCCAACCCCTTGTTCACCGCCAGGGCCTGCGCGGCAAAGGCCTCGTTCGACTCGATCACATCGAAATCCGCCACCGACAGGCCGGTGCGCGCCATCAGGTTCTCGACCGCGGGCACCGGGCCGATGCCCATGACTTCGGGCCGGACGCCGGCGTGGGCATAGCCCAGAACCCGTGCCTTCGGCGTCAGGCCGGCCTTCGCAGCAGCATCCGCCGTCGCCAGCACAACCGCCGCCGCCCCGTCATTGATCCCCGAGGCGTTGCCTGCGGTGACAGAGCCGTCTTTCTTGAACACCGTGCGCAGACCGGCCAGCGCCTCTGCGGTGGTGGCCTTGGGGTGTTCGTCGGTCACGAAATCGACCACATCGCGCTTCACCCGCACCTGCACCGGCGTGATCTGTTCGGCAAAGCGTCCCTCCGCGATGGCGGCCGCCGCGCGGTTCTGGCTTTCGAGGGCAAAGGCGTCCTGCGCCTCGCGGCTGATGTCATGCTCTGCGGCGACGTTTTCCGCCGTGACGCCCATGTGGCCAGTGCCAAAGGGGCAGTTCAGCGCGCCCAGCATCATATCCAGCGTCTTGATGTCGCCCATCTTGGCGCCCCAGCGCTGATCGGTGATCGCAAATGGCGAGCGGGACATGCATTCGGCCCCTCCGGCCAGCGCGAATTCCGCATCGCCCAGCATCAGCGATTGCACCGCCGAGACGATCGCCTGCGCGCCGGAACCGCACAGCCGGTTCACGTTCATTGCAGGGGTCGTGTCAGGGATACCCGCCTGCATCGCGGCAACGCGGCTGAGATACATGTCGCGCGGTTCGGTGTTGATGACATGGCCAAAGACGACGTTGCCGATCTGGCCGCCGTCTATGCCGCCGCGTTCCAGTGCCGCCTTGCTGGCTGCAGTGGCAAGCTCGATCGGCGGCGTGCCCGCAAGGCTGCCGCCAAAGGTGCCGATGGCGGTCCGGGCGCCGCTCAGGATGACGATCTCTTGGTTCATGGTCCCCTCCTATGATCGCGGCGGACTATGCACCTGCAGCATGAGTTTGTCAGCAGCAAACAGGGGTTTGCAAATTGAGACGAAACGGCGCGCCTTTTGTGGTAAAACCGGAAAACAACAGAGTAGGAGAGACTTATGTCCGTGACAGTTCAGGTGATTTACCCCGCGACCGAGGGCACCCATTTCGACCACGACTATTACGCCACCACCCATATGCCCATGGTGGCGGGGGCCTGGGGCGCGCATGTTTCCAGCCAGCTGGTGACCAAGGGGCTGGCCGGTGGGCCCGATACGCCGCCGGGCTTTCATGCCATTGCCAGCTTTGTCTTTGCCGATCAGGCGGCCATGGGGGCGGCCATGGACAAGGCCGGACCCTTGCTGGAGGATATTCCGAATTTCACCAACACCCAGCCGCAGATGCTGATCGGTGAAGCCATCGGCTGAGATAGCCCGGCAGGCGGCCGCTCCTCAATCGGTGCCGGCCCATGCCTCCGGCGGCGCAGCATCTGCATCCTTGAGCAGACGCACTTCGCGCTGCGGGAAAGGGATCGAGATGCCGTTTTCCTGGAACGCATCCCACAGCGCAAGAAAGACATTGCCCCGGATATTGGTCAGGCCGCCCGTCGGATCGCTGATCCAGAAACGCAGGATATAGTCCACGGATGAATCGCCAAAGCCGGTGATGTGACAGACCGGGGGCTTGTGATTGAGCACCCGGGTGACTTTCGAGGCTGCCGCGATGGCGATGCGGCGCACCTTGTGCGGGTCGTCCTGGTAGGCTGCGCCGAAATGGATATCTAGCCGGACGAAATCATTGGAGTGGGACCAGTTCACCACCTGCCCGGTGATCAGATCCTCGTTCGGGATCAGGTATTCCTTGCCGTTCCGCGTGACCACGCTGACATAGCGCGCGCCCAGCGACTCGATCCAGCCAAAGGTATCGCCCAGGCTGATCACATCGCCCGGCTTGATCGACTTGTCGAGCAGGATGATCATGCCCGACACGAGGTTCGACACCACCTTTTGCAGGCCAAAGCCCAGACCCACGCCGATGGCGCCGGACAGCACGGCCAGCCCGGTCAGGTCCACGCCCACCGACTTCAGCCCGATAAAGAAGGCAGAGCCGAACAGAACCATCTGCAGCACCTTGACGGCCAGCACCTGCATCGACGGGCTGATCGCGGTGTTGCGCCGGATCGAGGCCGCCGAGGCACCGGCCGTCAGCCGCGCCAGCGCCAGCAGCAGCGTCATGACCACCACGGCCTTGATGACCAGCCACAGCGACAGCCGCATCTCGCCCATTGTCAGCGCGACGGAGTCCAGGAAGGTGCGGGACTCTTCGGTCCAGCCCAGGATCGACAGGGTAGCCCATGCCCACGCGCCGTAGCGGACAACAACCCCGAGGGCAGGATTGGCGATCAGTCGGGTCGCGAAGGCGATGAACAGCCAAGCAGTCGACAGGTTCGCCGCCACACGCAACAGCAGGCTGCGGTGGGACCATGTCAGCTCCTGCATCACCAGGTAGGCAATCCAGATCATCGTGACAAACAGGACCATCCGCATGCGCCGCTGCACGATCAGCCCGATCCGCAGCCGCCATTTCGGCCAGTTCTCGCGGCTGCGCAGCCAATCGGTATAGCGCGGCCGGATCACCGTCCGCAGTCCCCAGGCCAACAGGAAAACGCCGACGATGATGCCGATCTGATAGGTGGTCCAAGGCCGCATCGCCTCGCGCCACAGGATCTGGCCCTCGGCGAGCAGGAATTCCCAGACGCCAATCAGCGCTTCGGGATCCAGCGGCAGCGGTTCTTGTGGGTCCATGGCACCTTCCGTCGGCTGGGGACGTCCGTGGAAAATCAATCTATTGCATTGCAGGCACCGAACAAGTCCCTGTTTTCGCGCCCTTGTGATCGAGAGAGCCACGCGATGCGGTCGGCGGTTGACAGGGCGCGGCCGCAGTCGCAGCCTCACGCCATGATCCTGAACTCCGCCATCGAGGCCATGGGCAACACGCCCCTTGTCGATCTGTCCCGCGTGACCGCCGCGCTGGGGCTTGAGGGACGCATCCTGGGCAAGCTGGATTTCCTGCTGCCCGGGTTTTCCAAGAAGGACCGGGCGGCCCGCGCCATCATCGAGGCGGCGCGCAGCGACGGCAGCCTGTCACCCGGACAGCCGGTGGTCGAACTGACCTCTGGCAACATGGGCACCGGGCTTGCCATTGTCTGCGGTCTGCTGGGGCATCCTTTCATCGCGGTCATGAGCCGGGGCAATTCCATCGAACGGGCGCGCATGATGGCGGCGCTCGGGGCAGAGGTTGTGCTGGTCGATCAGACGGCGGGAGGGGTGCCGGGGCAGGTTTCGGGCGCCGATCTGGCCCTGGTCGAGGCAGCCGCTCAGGGACTCACGGCAGAGCGCGGGGCCTTTCGTGCCGATCAGTTCGGCCATCCCGGCAATCCGCAGGCGCATGAAACCGGCACCGGGCCGGAGTTCTGGCAGCAGTCCGGCGGCACGTTGGATGTCTTTGCGGATTTTGTCGGGTCGGGCGGCACTCTGGCCGGGACGGCCCGCTACCTCGCGCCCAAAGGTGTGCGCTGTTACGGGGTGGAACCGCAAGGGGCCGAGGCCCTGGCCGGGGGCCGAACCGATCAGCCGGACCATCCGATACAGGGCGGCGGATATTCCATGGGTGATCTGGCGCACCTGCGGGGCGCGCCGCTGACCGGGATGATCGCCGTATCTGGCGCCGACGCGCGGGATCATGCCCGGCTTCTGGCCCGGACCGAGGGCCTGTTCGCGGGCTATTCGTCGGGTGCCAATCTGGCGGCGGCGGCCCGTCTGCTGGCGGGACCGGAACGCGGAGGCACCGTGGGGATTGTGCTGTGTGACAGCGGGCTCAAGTATCTTTCGACGGATCTCTGGCCGGATGCCGTCTGAGGGCAACGGCGAAACGGCCCGTCCGCGGACCTGCAGGACGAGCCGTTCCTAACCACCTGAGAGAGAACCTGCCAAAAGGCATCATGAAGGCCTTCATGATGCCCCGCGAACTCTGAATAATTGGTTAACGGACGCCGGGCTTACTGGACCAATGTTGTGATCGGGGCAATGTTGCTGGCTGCGGCCTCTTCATGCACGCTCAGGGCCGCCGCGCAAAGCACGACGATCAGAACCAAGTTTACGATATTCAAGCGGCTGCGCATGGGAGTCCTCAAAAGTCCAATTTGATACGCGCGGTATCGGACATTGGATCAACAAGGTTCGGAGTTTTGGTGACGATTACTGCCAATCCGATGCAAATACGGAGGCATGTCCCGTCGGGCAAGGGGGGCGCGGCAGTTTGTCCTTACATGCGGCGCCTTCCACGGATTTTCGGAGTTTGCAGGGCGACCGATCCGGCTTGTCTTGTTTCGCGTGGGGTGACAGTCTCGCCTGAATGGCAGACAGGGTGCGCATGACCCCGTCTGGCCTCTATTTTGATATCAAGGCTGGCACCAGATGGACCTTTATCCTTTTGTGTCCGGCCGATCAGAGCGGAAAGCGGAACAGAAAGACATCTTATGGGTCAGTTCATAATTCAATCAGCCACCTATTACAGCCAGTTCACCATCGGCGGCGTCCCGTCCGGCTGGAACAAGCAGGCGGACTCGGTCAATAACCCGGTTTACGGTGCGTCAGGCTATGAAGAACAGGGTGGCCCCATAGACGAAGAAGTGGAACAGGGCGAGGTCATCAATCCGGACTATTCGGCGAATGATGCGACCTACCTTGGCAAGGTCACCTTTGGCGGCAACGATTTCTATTTCATCCAGGATCAGTTCGGCTACCTGCTGGGATCGACCGTGGTCAACCTGCCCTATGCCGATTTCCCCGCCGGAATCGATCCAAGCGATGTCCTGGACGAGAATATGCCGGCTTGTTTTCTGACCGGAACGGGTATTGACACCGCCACTGGCCGAACCCCGGTCGAGGATCTTTGCATCGACACTGAAATCCGCACGCACAGGGGCCAGTTGGTGCGGGTGAAATGGGTCGGAAGGCGAACCGTCTCGACGCGGTTCGGTTCGGCAGAGCGTCTCTTGCCGGTGCGCATCCGGGCCGGGGCGCTGGGCGTTGGGCTGCCTGCAAGGGATCTTGTTTTGACCGCCGACCATGCCTTGCTGATCGACGGTTTTCTGATCAATGCCGGGGCGCTGGTGAACGGCGCAGAAGTCGATTGGGTCCCGCTGGCCGAACTGGGCGCGGCATATACCGTCTACCACATCGAAACCGAAGCGCATGAGGTCATCCTGGCCGAGGGCCTGCCTGCGGAAACCTATATCGACTACGTCGCCCGGCGCGCTTTTGACAATTACGATGACTACAAGGCGCTATATGGCGATGATCGTGTAATCGCCGAAATGGCGTATCCGCGGATTTCCTCGGCCCGGCAACTGCCTTCCGCACTTCGCCAGCGCCTGACGCGGGGCGCTGCTGCCTGAGACGCGCGTCGGCCTCTCTTGCGGGAATCTGTAGCACCCTGTATGAGCGTCGCTCATGAAACCCCATGTCGACCGAGCCGACCGCGCCCGCCTGCGCGAACGTTTCTACGGCGCCACGCACACCGTGCTGGCCCGGCTACAGGCACGCGCCTGAGACGTCGCGCGCCTGCGCACCCCTTTATAGCCATTTCAGCCAATCAACGGGAGAGGACCCATGTCCCCCAAGACGCTCTACGACAAGATCTGGGATGCCCACGTCGTCCATGAGGACGAAGACGGCACCTGCCTTCTGTATATCGACCGTCACCTCGTGCACGAGGTGACCAGCCCGCAGGCCTTTGAGGGTCTGCGCATGGCCAACCGCCAGGTGCGCGCCCCGGACAAGACCATCGCCGTTCCGGACCACAACGTCCCCACCACCCCGGGCCGCGACAACCCCGACCAGATGCCCGAGGACAGCCGCATTCAGGTTGCCGCGCTGGACAAGAACGCCAAGGACTTCGGCATCCATTACTATCCGGTCAGCGACGTCCGTCAGGGCATCGTGCATATCGTCGGCCCCGAACAGGGCTGGACCCTGCCGGGCATGACCGTGGTCTGTGGTGACAGCCATACCGCCACCCACGGTGCCTTTGGCGCGCTGGCGCATGGCATCGGGACGTCCGAGGTCGAGCACGTTCTGGCCACCCAGACGCTGATCCAGAAGAAGTCGAAGAACATGAAGGTCGAGATCACCGGCAAGCTGGCGCCGGGCGTGACCGCCAAGGACATCACCCTCTCCGTCATCGGTGCCACCGGCACCGCTGGCGGCACCGGCTATGTCATCGAATACTGCGGCGAAGCGATCCGCGAACTGTCGATGGAAGGCCGCATGACGGTCTGCAACATGGCCATCGAGGGCGGTGCCCGTGCTGGCCTGATCGCGCCAGACGAAAAGACCTATGACTACGTCACAGGCCGCCCCCACGCGCCCAAGGGGGCTCAGTTCGAGGCCGCGTTGAGCTGGTGGAAGACCCTCTTTTCCGACGATGACGCCCAATGGGACAAGGTCATCACCCTCAAGGGCGAAGATATCGCGCCGGTCGTCACCTGGGGCACCTCGCCCGAGGACGTTCTGCCGATCACCGATGTGGTTCCCGCGCCGGAGTCGTTCGAGGGCGGCAAGGTCGACGCGGTCAAGCGCTCGCTGGATTACATGGGCCTGACCCCCGGTCAGAAGCTGTCGGAGATCGCCATCGACACCGTCTTTATCGGATCCTGCACCAACGGCCGGATCGAGGATCTGCGCGCCGCGGCCGGGATCCTGAAGGGCAAGAAGATCAAGGACGGTCTCCGCGCCATGGTTGTGCCGGGCTCTGGCCTTGTGCGCGCGCAGGCCGAGGAAGAGGGGCTCGCCGATATCTTCAAGGAGGCGGGGTTCGAATGGCGTCTTGCGGGCTGCTCCATGTGCCTTGCCATGAACCCCGACCAGCTGAAGCCCGGTGAGCGCTGCGCAGCCACGTCGAACCGCAACTTCGAAGGTCGTCAGGGCCGTGGCGGGCGCACGCATCTGATGTCGCCCGCAATGGCTGCCGCGGCGGCGTTGACCGGTCACCTGACCGACGTGCGTGAGATGATGGGCGAAACTGCCTGAAATGGCCGCGCATACGACAGAGGTTCGCAGGGATAAGGACGGCTATTCATGGTCTGTCTTTTGGGGGGCTTCGGACCACCACCAAGCCTTGATCGACACCTTTGGCTTGCGCGGCCCCTTCGTTTCGACGTCTCTTTCTGGGGCTTTTGCCGAGCCCCGGTACAAGGAGACGAAGACCTTATTCATCGATAATGGCCCGAATGGCGAGACCCTGGCGATGGCAGAGATCACGTCCGGCATCCACGCTGCCGCACCACGACAGTGACCAACGGGCCGACCAACGGAGTACGTTAATGGAAAAGTTCGAAAAACTCACCGGGATCGCGGCGCCAATGCCGCTGGTCAATATCGACACCGACATGATCATCCCGAAACAGTTCCTGAAGACCATCAAACGGTCGGGTCTGGGGGTGAATCTCTTTGACGAGATGCGCTTTGACGACAACGGCGACGAGATCCCCGGTTTCGTTCTGAACCAGCCGCAGTACCGCGAGGCCGAGATCATCGTGGCCGGCGACAACTTTGGCTGCGGGTCGTCGCGGGAACATGCGCCCTGGGCGCTGAAGGATTTCGGCATCAAGTCGGTCATCTCGACCAGCTTTGCCGACATCTTCTACAACAACTGCTTCAAGAACGGCATCCTGCCCATCGTGCTGCCGCGTGAGGCTGTGAACGTGCTGATGAAAGACGCCGAAAAGGGGTCCAACGCGCGGATGATCGTTGACCTGGAGGCGCAGACCGTGACCACGTCGGACGGCGAAAGCTTTGCGTTCGAAGTCGACCCGTTCAAGAAGCACTGCCTGATCGAAGGTCTGGATGATATCGACCTGAGCCTCGAAAAGGCGGCGTCGATCGACGCCTTCGAGTCGCAGGCAGCACAGGCCCGTCCCTGGGTCTGATCGCCGTCGGTGCGAAAGTGCGGGCCCTTTCCCCGGAGACCGGGGACGGGGCCGGCGGTTTTCGCGCCTGCTTGGAGCGCCCTTTGAGTTAACAAACCGTTTCTTGCGGCACTGGTACTCTTGTGTCGGAAAGTCATTCATTCACAACATATTGCGGGGCGCTCTTAAGGCGCCTTCTTCTTGCCCGGGAATTGATGCATTCCCGCACCAGTGCTTTCGCGAAAACGCCCTGAATCCGATCCAGTTTGTCCACGACGGTTGAGGCGTTGCGGTAAAAGAGGCAAAACTTGGGCAAGATTGAGGCAACCCGTCACAATGCACGGGATCGGGATGGAACAAGGACGCGGCATCGTATCGCGGCCGTCCGGAACGAAAGGGCAGAACTGTGATATCAAGAATGGTGGCCGCGCTTGCGCGGGCGTTTCTTGTGGCGTTGCTGGTGGCGACACCGGCTTTGCTGCTGCCGCATACGCGTATCGAGACCACCCAGGTGATCGCGCTTGTGGCGCTGATCGCTGCCATCCTCACCTTTGTCGAATATGTCTCTGACTCACCGTCGCTGATCGAGTTCCGCGCCGCGCCGCCGTTCAATCGCACCCGCTTCTTTTCCGTGGCCGCAACGGTATTCCTGTTGACCCTTGTCTGCCGGGGTGAGGTCCACGCAACGGCGCTGACAGACACGCTGACCCGGACCGGTATGGCGATCGGCGTCGCGATGGATTTTCCCTTTTCGCCGGTGCGCCTGATGCTGCTGGCCACCGATCCGGTGCCGGAGCCTCTGGCCCGCACGCTGGCGGGGATCGCCTACCTGATCTCGCTGGTGACGCTGTTGTTCTTTGTGGTCGTTGTCCGACTCCTTGATTGGCCGATCCGGCACGGGGCGTTCCACTTCTGGATCAATCTGCCGCTCTACGACCCGACCGCCGGGGGCGATATCCTGCGCCGTCTCAAGCGGGACAGCCACGTTAACGTGGCCTTAGGATTCCTGCTGCCATTCTTGATCCCGGCGGCTTTGAAGGTCGCTTCGGTCTATGGCTCGCCTTTGTCGCTGACCGATCCTCAGACCCTGATCTGGACGATGAGCATATGGGCCTTTCTACCGGCAAGCCTGATCATGCGGGGCGTGGCGCTGATGCGCATCGCCGACCTGATCCAGGAAAAGCGCCGCCGCGCCTATGCACAGGCCGATTTGCAGACGGCCTGATCCTGCTGTTCAGCTACCTGCTGCTTGTGACCGCCGCCCTGGCCGAACCGGTGCGCGTGGCGACATGGCACGGCGATTTCAGCCGCAAGGGGCCGGGCTTGATGCTGGCCGAGTTCGGCAAGGCACCGCCGGATCTGACCCCTGTCCTGACCGTCGCGCCCGATATACTGCTGCTGACGGATTTCGACTTCGATGCCGGATCGGTCGCGCTGACCAACCTGCGCGATTTGTTGGCCGAGCAGGGACATGAGTATCGCCATCTCTTTGCGGCGCGGCCCAACACCGGCATGGCCACGGATCGCGATCTGGATGGCGACGGACGGCGGGGCGGTCCCAGGGATGCACAGGGGTTTGGCTGGTTTCCGGGGCAGGGCGGTATGGCGCTGCTGTCCCGGTATCCGGTTTCGCTGCTGGCAGATCATTCTGCTTTGCTGTGGAAGGATGTGCCCGACAGCCGGATTGCCCCCGATGATCCCGGGTTTGATGTGCAAAGGTTGTCGAGTTCGGGCCACTGGAGCATCCGGGTAGAGACGCCAGGCAAGGCGCTGACCTTGCTGGCGCTGGCGGCGACGCCGCCGGTCTTTGACGGGCCCGAGGATCGGAATGGTCGCCGCAACCGGGATGAGGTCCTGTTCTGGTCGCACGTTCTGGATGGCAAGTTGGGGACGCCGCCCGACTCGCCGGTGATCCTGCTTGGCAATCTCAACCTTGATCCGGAGCGTGGGGACGGGTTGCGCGCAGCCGCGCAGGAAACTCTCTCGCACGCCCGGTTTCGGGATCCCTTGCCGGGTCAGCCAACGGTCCGTTGGGACAGCACCGGTCCGATGCGGGTCAGCTATGTCCTGCCCGATGTCTCGCTGGGCGTGGACAAGGCCGGGGTCACACCGCCTTCGCCGGGGCTCGGGCCGCACGGTCTGGTCTGGGTCGATCTTTCCCTGCCCTGAGAACCGGCGCAATCGCCGCGGCCAGCGCCTGATCCGCGGGCGTTTCCTTGAAATTGGGCAGGGCGTCGCGGAACGCGGTGCCGGTCAGATGATGCGGTTTGTTCCAGAGGTAGCGCATCTCCAGCAACTTGCGCGCCATGCCCCAGAACGGGCTGGCCACCTGAAACGGCACCCATGACATGCGCTTGACCCGCACCTCGCGACCCAATGCCCTGGCGGCAAGCGCCGCCATTTCTCGCCCGGTGAGGGTGTAACCGGGAAAGGCAATGTCGGCATAACGCGGCAGGTGTTCGCGCTGTTCGGCCAGATCCACTGCGGCCCGCGCCACGTCCGGCAGATAGGCCCAGGCGTGCGGCACATCGGGATCGCCGGGATAGGTCAGCACACCCTTCCGCAAAGTCGGGGTCATCTGCAGATCGAACCAGTTGCCCGAGGCCTCGGTATCCAGGAAATCACCCATACGCAGGACGATCACCTTCAGACCCGACTCGCGATATGTCTGCTCCATCCGTACCCGGATTTGTCCAAGCGGGTTCCGTGCGGCATGCGGCGCGTCCGGGCCAAAGGCCTCGGGCGCGTTCTTGCCAAAGACATAGACGTTGCCCGGCAGGATCACCGTGGCGTCAGAGACGCGCGCGGCCGCGATCACCTGTGCTGTCAGCGCGGGCACCTGCGCGGCCCAATGCGTATAGGCCGGGTTCCAGCCATTCACGATCACATCCGCGCCCCGGGCCGCCTGCATCAGGTCATCCTGCGCCCTGTCAAACAGGCGGACGCGCCAGCCTGCGTTCCAGAACGCCTCTGCCGCGTTTCTGCCAAAGCGCCCGGTTGCGCCAAGTACCAAGATCGTTCCCGTCATTGCATCACTCTCCATCGCTGCTGTGACAGAAAATGCGCCATTCAACCGGTTTGAGAAATTGCCAAAAAATGCAGTTCGTGTATTCATTTTTGAATGGGCAATGGACTCTTGAAACTCGACTGGTCGCTGGTGCAGACCTTTCTGGCCGTGTCCGAACGCGGATCGCTGTCGCAGGCTGCGCGGCAGCTGAACATCTCGCAGCCAACCGCCGGACGCCAGATCCGGCAGATCGAAACCACGCTGAAGCTGGAGCTGTTTCAGCGTCAGCCACGCGGGTTGTCGCTGACAGAGACGGGCGCGGCGCTGCTGCCGCACGCGCGCCAGATGGCCGACGCGATGCATGGCCTCAGCCTTGCCGCCGCGGGCCGGTCCGAGAGCCTGTCCGGCCCGGTGCGCATTACAGCCAGCGTTTTTACCGCGCAGCACCACCTGCCGCCGATCCTGGCCCGGCTGCGCGAGGAAGAGCCGGAGATCAGCATCGACCTTGTGCCCACGGACCGTTCGGAGAACCTGCTGTACCGTGAGGCTGACATCGCCGTGCGTATGCATCGCAGCGAACAGCTGGACATCGTGACAAGGCACCTTGGCGAGATGGAACTGGGGCTGTTTGCGGCCAAGAGTTACATCGCGCGGCGCGGACGCCCAAAGACTTTCGCAGAATTCTTTGACCATGATCTGGTCGGCTATGACCGGTCGGACCTGATCCTGCGCGGCATGCGCGATATGGGGGTCGAGGCGCAGCGCGACTGGTTCGCCACCCGCACCGACCATCACGGCGTCTATTGGGAACTGGTGCGTGCCGGATGCGGCATCGGATTTGCGCAATGCAACGTCGGGGATACGGACCCTGCGGTCGAACGCATTCTGCCCGAGATCCCTATGCCGACCTTGCCATTGTGGTTGGCGGCGCATGAGGCGGTGCGGAACACGCCGCGACTCCGCAGGGTCTGGGATGCACTGGCCGAAGGTCTGGCGAGCCGCCTTCGCTGACAGCCCGCGCGGACCCTGTCAGCCCTCCAGAGGACCGGTATAGGTCCCGCGCACGGGATAGCCCTTGGGCAGTCGCGCTTCGAGGCCTTCAACGATCATCTCGACCGTGGGGCGTGCGAAGGGCACGGATTGCAGCCACGAGACATAGAGCGATCCATCCGCCTTGACGAGGTAGGTGGCCGGCTCCGTGTAAAACGCCGCTTCGGTTTCGGTGCCGGCCCCTTCGGAGATCAGCATCTTCCAGTCATCGCGTGCCGCGCGCAGGCCAAGGCCATAGCCGATGCGCGCCTTGGCGACACCAGCCCTTTCGGCGGCCTGTCGGGCCATGTCTGCATCATTGGTGCTGATCATTGCACCGGCGAGGCCCAAACCCGTGATGCGGTCCTGCATCTCTTCAAAGACCTTCATCTGCCCGATGCAGATCGGGCAGTGCAGGCCACGGTAGAAAAACAGCAGGGTGCCATTGCCTCCGTGGTCGCTGGAAAGGTCAAATGACCCATGCGCGAGGGTGTCGACGACAAGAGAGGGGACCGGTTGGCCGGGAATCAACATGACACGCCTTTCACTGCGAAGCTGTGCCCATATTGACGCTTTGCCATTCGGCGGCTAGGCCACGCCTTGTCACGAATAGGAGAGCCCGACCATGACCACCCCTTCGCTTCTCATCCTGCCCGGCGACGGCATCGGCCCAGAGGTCATGGCCGAGGTCCGCAAGGTCATCGACTGGTATGGCGCCAAGCGCGACCTTGCCTTCGACGTGTCCGAGGATCTGGTCGGCGGCGTGGCCTATGATAAGCATGGCACCCCGCTGCATGATGACACCATGGCCCGCGCGCAGGAGGTGGACGCGGTTCTGCTGGGTGCGGTCGGTGGCCCGAAATACGACGTTCTGGACTTTTCAGTCAAACCGGAGCGCGGCCTCCTGCGCCTGCGCAAGGAAATGGACCTCTTCGCCAACCTGCGCCCGGCGCAGTGTTTCGACGCACTGGCGGATTTCTCGTCGCTTAAAAAGGACGTGGTCGCCGGTCTGGACATCATGATCGTGCGCGAGCTGACGAGCGGAATCTACTTCGGCGAGCCGCGCGGCATCATCGAAGAGGGCAACGAGCGTGTGGGCATCAACACCCAGCGGTACACAGAGTCGGAAATCGACCGCGTCGCGCGCTCTGCCTTTGACCTGGCGATGAAGCGCGACAAGAAGCTGTGCTCGATGGAAAAGGCCAACGTCATGGAATCCGGCGTGCTCTGGCGCGAGGTGGTGACCGAGGTGGCCAAGGATTACCCCGAGGTGGAGTTGAGCCACATGTATGCCGACGCCGGTGCCATGCAGCTGACCCGCTGGCCCAAGCAGTTCGACGTCATCGTGACGGACAACCTGTTCGGCGACCTGCTGTCGGATCTGGCGGCGATGCTGACCGGCAGTCTTGGGATGCTGCCCTCGGCCAGCCTTGGCGCGCCAATGGCCAATGGCCGTCCCAAGGCCCTGTATGAGCCGGTGCACGGATCGGCCCCGGACATCGCCGGTCAGGGCAAGGCAAACCCGATCGCCTGCATCCTCAGCTTTGCCATGGCGCTGCGCTACAGCTTTGATCAGGGCGAAGAGGCGACCCGGCTTGAAGAGGCGGTGGAAAAGGTGCTGGCCGATGGCTACCGCACCGCGGACCTGCTGGGCGAAGAAGGCGTGGAGCCGGTTTCGACCAGCCAGATGGGCGATGCGATTGTCGCCGCTCTGGACGCGTCGCTGTAACGCTGGACAGGGGCGCACGGGTTGGACAGGGTGATCCTGTCCAACCATAGGGTCCCTGACATGCTGCGCCTCTTACTGACTGCTTGCTTCCTCGCCGGTCCCGTTTCGGCGCAAGAGGTCGAAATCCTCCCCGGATACTCTGATTTCCGCCAGCCCGAGACCCGAGTGGTCCGCCGTCCATTCAGCCTGTTCGAAAGCTGGATTTCGCGGTTTCCCGAAAATGGCGAGGGCGACCCGACACTGGACCTGACCGCCGGGATCGAGGGTGAGCGTCTGGTGATGGTGCTGACGCTGGGGGGCGGTGGCGACGATTCGGTCAGCGCCGTGCAGCGCCGGATTGAATTCATCCAGGTCGAGGATCTGCGGTGGGCCGTGATGGCCTATGGCTTTCGCCAGAAGTGTTTCCGCAGCGGTTCTGATGACTGGACCGACAAACCCTGTCCGTGATCTCTCAAGAATGAGTGAAAATGAAAACTCGGCGTCTGGCGCGCTATCATTGCGCGACCTAGGCGTGTTAGCGCACGCATAAGGCCCCGCGCCGATTCAGCCAAGACGGTTCTCCGATGACATCCAACGCCAAGGGCGCCCTGTTGGCGCTGCTCGCCTTTGCCACCTTTTCATTGCACGATGTCATCGTGAAATACCTGGGAAGTCACTACAGCCCGGTGCAGATCGTCTTTTTCTCCGGCCTGTTTGCCTTCCCACTGGTCTCGCTGATCCTGATCCGAGAATCACAGCCGGGCACGCTGCGCCCTGTGCATCCGTGGTGGATGCTGCTGCGGACGGTGGCGACGGTGGTGACCGGATTTACGGCTTTTTACGCCTTCTCCGTGCTGCCTCTGGCGCAGACCTACGCCATTCTCTTTGCCGCGCCGCTGCTGATTACCGTTCTCTCCATTCCCGTTCTGGGGGAGCAGGTGGGGTTGCGGCGCGGGCTTGCCGTGATTGTGGGTCTCTGCGGCGTCCTTGTGGTCTTGCGACCCGGCGGAACAGAGCTGAGCCTTGGCCATCTTGCCGCTCTGGTCGCGGCTTTCGGCAGTTCCCTGGCCTCCATCATCGTGCGCAAGATCGGCAAGGAAGAGCGCAGCGCCGTGATGCTGTTGTATCCGATTCTGGCCAACTTTGTGGTGATGGGCGCGATGCTGCCCTTTGTCTATGTGCCCATGCCCACGGTCGACCTTGGCGGTATGGCGCTGATGTCGGCCATGGCCTTTGCCGCCTCTGCCCTGATCATCATGGCCTATCGCGCCGGAGAGGCCGTGGTCGTGGCCCCGATGCAATATTCGCAGATCGTCTGGGCGGCCTTTACCGGGGCGATGTTCTTTGACGAATACCCGGATGCCTGGACTGCGGCAGGGGCGGCGATCATCATTTCCAGCGGCATCTACATCGTGCTGCGCGAGGGCGGAAAGGCAGAGACGAACCGCCCGGTTCTGCGCACACGCTCGCGGTTTGAAACCGGCGCGATTCCGCGGACCCGGTTCTTTGGCAAGGTCCCTCGAAACGCGGTCAAAGATGCGGGAACCCCTGAAGATTGAGCCTTGCCAAAGCGTGACCGAAGAGCTATGCCGCCCCGCACGGTCGGAGTGTAGCTCAGCTTGGTAGAGCACTGTCTTCGGGAGGCAGGGGCCGGAGGTTCGAATCCTCTCACTCCGACCATTAATATCAGTAACTTACAGTTAATTTCTAATTTGCATTGTCTCGGTTTTGTCTCGCAGGTCAGCGACTCAAATTCAATGATGGGATTGGGAGCTACTGTCAAATCTGGTGTCCAAGCGATCATCATGCGGCGGCTTGATCTTGGGTTGGCGACTTGATGCCGTTGACGAAATCGACGCCTTCAATGACGTCCGCGAGATGAGCGAAGTCGCGCAGTTTGCGCCAGCTTTTCTCAGCACATTGGCCGAGCTTGAACATCATGTGCAGCATGCCGTCGCGGCTGAGGCACCCTTTGGTGCGCTTGGTCCGGTGTCGGATCGTGGCGAAGGCGCTTTCGATCGGGTTTGACGTCCGGATGCTCTGCCAGTGCTGAGCCGGGAAGTCGTAAAAGGTCAGCAACTCGTCGCGATCTTTGAGAAGGCATTCGGTGGCCTTTGGATATTTCGCCTCGAATGTTCCGATGAACAGATCGAAGGCGGCATGCGCATCCTCGCGTGTCTCGGCCTGCCAAATGTCGTGCAACATCTTCTTGGCTTTGGGCTGGGTTCGCTTGGGCAGGTAATTCAACACATTGCCAGTCTTATGCATCTATTACCCGGCAGTCGAAACGCAGTTTCGATGAGAGGGCAACACCGCTGTTGGCGGGTCGTAGGAAAGATCTCTTTCAGCGCCGTCCAGAATCCCATGGCTCCGTCGCCGGCGGCCAGTTCAGGGGAGGCAAGGCCGCGGCTTCTCAAGGACAGCAACACCTCGCGCCAGCTCTGCCTGCTTTCCCGGACGCCATCTTCCCCTCTTGATAGCGTGGACGCCCCCTCACGGCATCTCTGTGCCAAGGTAGCGGTGTCAAAACTTGCTACGAGGAGGAAGCGCCCATGGAAAAAGTTAGCATTGTGGGGCTGGATATTGCCAAGAGTTCGTT
>JAXMNQ010000086.1:0-16478 GCA_034670345.1 Paracoccaceae bacterium
TGGTCGTAGGGTTTCACCCATGCGTGCGTCCGTGGCTGCCGGCGGATTTCGTCTCAACAGATTGATTCTACGGTGCTTTCAGGCGCACGCAACCTTCCAGAAAAGAATTGGATGAATAAGCCGGGGTTAAAGAACCTGAGAGAGGTTATCCCCAGCCCCAAGGATTATCATGCCTTGCCTGAGGCCGACGCGGTTCTGATTGGCGCCATCATCCTGCGCGGTCAAACGATCCCAGTGCAATCCTTGCGTGCGCAATTCGGCCTGGGTGACCAGCGTGAGGGGGAGGTCATCGTAATCGTAAAATCTGAGGGTCGCTTGGTGGCCGTTCTGGTCGACCGGGTCGTTGAACTGGTTCACGGTGGGCAAACCCGGCATCAGGCGGTACAACGCGAGACGCTGGACTTGGTCGGTGATCGTCGCGTGACTGCCGATGATCGGTTGATCACTCTGCTGAATGTCGAGCGTCTCTTCGACGTTCGCGGCGTCGCGATCGACGATGGCGATGAACGGGCCGTCCCGGAAGGGGTTTCCGGGCGCGTACCGTATCTGCGCTTCACCGCCGACGGGATGAATTTCATGGCGCCACTGAGTGAAGTCTCGGCGACAATCCCCTACGCCGAGGTCGAACCCGGTGCCGTTTCCGGGGGTCTCTGCATTGGCATGATCCGACGCCACGGTGTCGAGATGGCAATACTCGACACCTGTGCCGCGTTCGGCTTTGACTCGGGCATGGCGCATGCGCGGGGCGCCTCTGGAATATCGTTGGAATTTGGTGACGGTGACGCGTTGGCTTTCAAAGTGGACGCCGTGAATGACATTGTGCGGATGGACCCGGCGAACATCGCTCCGATCCCGCCTGTCGTGACGACGGCACCACATCTCATGTCCGGAGTGCTTCTTGGCGATGACGGGCGTCAGCACTTTGCGATTGATATCGACGCCTGTCGGCAGGACAGGGCATTTTCGCAATTGGCTTCTGTAGCTCATAGGATCGTGTCCAGCGCGTCCGACACCGACGGACTCAACGCAACCAAACAAGGCGGAAAGTCGATCTTCTTGATTGTCGAAGCCGGCGCCAGAGCCGCAATCCCCATCGAGGATGTCGTCGAGGTCATTCGACTTCCGCCCGGCCTTCGTAAAGCATCGGCGAACGGTTACATGACCAAAATGACGCATCGCAAGAGATTGATGCCCGTCTTCGACCTGTCCATCTGCCTGGGACAAAAAGTGATCGATCTGACCGGGGATTCCTCGATAATAGTCGTCGAAAGTGATGAACACTTTTGTGGTTGGGCGGTCTCGCGGCTGCAATCAATCGACACTGGAGTGCGCCGGGTGGACGAATTCACCTCGACCGACGGCAGGTCGCTGATGGAAGAGGCCTACGCTCAGTTAGGCGACCCGACCAATGGAGAACTGACGAGTGTTGTCGATCTCCGAAACCTGCTGAAGCAATTCACGCGGCCCTGGCAAAGCCGAGCAACATAACGCCGACTCAACAGCCAACTGTTACGGTCTACGGGTAGGTCAGAGGTGTGTCCGCGGTTCTGAACAGGACCCGGGGATTTCCGTATGCCTCCGGCGAGGGCCGTTTGACGGACTTCTGGCGGTGGTGGTAGGTCCAGCCTGATTGCCGACCTTTCGTTCAGACCCGAGATCGAAGTTTTTTCCGCGGCAGATGTCCTCGCCCGGCGGGTGTGGGTCACGCGGGAGGCGAATTTCTGCATCGAAGCTGAGCAAGAGGCGGTAGCGATGCATGGCGCCCCTGAAATCTGCAACTGGACACCTCCGCTTACCCCATTGACGTGTCTTGTTGTGGCGACTGCAGCGGCGAATGCCATTCCGGATGACCGGATCTGCCCTTTCTCGGCTGAGAATTGACGGCGCTTCGACACCGCCATGATATGCCGCCCCTCAGGGCATCACCAACTTTCGCGCATTTCTCGATCTCATTCGCTTGGCGCAACTCGCGAACCTCACGTTCCAGTGCCCTGATCCGATCCCGTTCTTCGGAGGTCACGCCGTCGCGCATGCCGCTATCCTTCTCGGCCTGCTTGACCCATTCGCGCAAGGTCTGGGGAATACAGCCGATCTTCGGCGCAATGGCCGCGATCGCGCCCGCCTGCGTATCGCAGGAGACTTGATGCTCGAACACCATCCGGACCGCACGCGTGCGGCCCACAGGCGAGTAGCGATTTGCCATTTTGCTTTTTGTCATAACCGTCATCCTTGCTTAAGTTGACGGTCTCCGACAGACCCGGGGCGATTCAGCGCGGCGTGGCGATCGGTTAAACTGAAGCCATGCCTGCCTCCGCCGATCTCGACCTGTCAATTCTCCCCCCCGGACTACCGGGCGGCGTTCGAGGCGTTGCAGGCGCAGGCCGCCCGGGTGGCGGAATTGGAAGTGACCACCCGGCGGCTGGAGCACCTGGTCGCCGAACTCAACCAGGCGCTTTACGGCAAGAAGTCCGAGAACCTGTCCGACGATGACCGGCAACTGGCCTTCGAGGACCTCGAGACGGCGCTGGCGGAGGTTGAGGAGCAGAAGCTGGATAAGTCGACTGAGAACGAGGAGCCCCGTCCGAGCCGGGCGAAGGGAAAACGCCAGAGTCGGGACCTTCCGGACAGCCTGCAGAGCATAGAAGAGGTGATCGAACCCGCGAGCCTCGAATGCCCGTGCGGCTGCGGGAAAATGCTCAAGATCGGTGAAGACCGCAGCACGCGCCTCGACATCATTCCGGCCCAGTATCGCGTGATAGAAACCGTGCGCCCGAAATATGCCTGCCGCGTTTGCACGGACGGCGTGACGCAAGCGCCCGCGCCGGCCTGGTTGATCGAGGGCGGGTTACCTTGGTTCGACGGCGCTCGGTGGCAATCAACGACTTTTCTTGTGTGAGCGGCCGAGCTTGCGAAGGAACTTCCCGATCGCGTTCGGATGTGCACGCACGCCGGTCGCGTCATGCAAGGCTGACGCCAGTTCCGGCATCGTGATGTCGCCGTTCTGCGCGATGACTTCCGCGAAAAAGGATCGGTAAGGATCGAGCTTGCCCTTGCCTTGGGGGCGACCTTGGGGCGCGGCCAAGGCCCGCCCGATGCGCCGGATTGAAAGACCCCAACGCGCTCCGGTGGCAGGCGAAAGCTTCAACCGCAACGCCGCCGCCCGCCCACTTAACCCTTCTTCAATCAAATTCTGAAACCGAACCCGAAGTGCGTCTGGCAAAGGTGCTGACATGATCCATCCTCCCAGAAACGATGAATCACAGATCAGGCTTCAAGGGAATCCTGACGATTCAGGTTTTCGGCGGGACGCTTTAGTGGTGACCAAGGGGCAGTCTGGTGGCGTCTCCCAGCGCCCAGACCAGTGCCCGACGGACGATGACGGAGCCTCTCCACGAGGCCCGATTGGCGGGGTGGAGTCGCGTAAAAGGTGAGATCGAGCCAGATGGCAGTTTGACCGTTGACGCGGGGATGACTGAGTGCAATGCCTCAGACGATTTCCTGTCCAGTGAGTTGAGGATGCGTAATGACCAAGAATGACTTGCCCAAGTAAGTATTTTCTGGCCGGGGCTAAGTGAGGTTCATCCGCCATTCCCGTGGGCAATCGGTCATGATGAAATAAGAACCCGGAACCCCTCGGTTCTGGGACCACTAAAACCGCCTGCTGAAAGGCCTTGAGCCGATCCGGGTCAAGCGCAATTTTTTGGCTCTGCTTCTCAGTTATTACGAAAGCGTTGCGTTCAAGAAATTAAAGCCGCGCACAAAGTTGGACTATCGCAATTACGTCCACTTCCAGCCCGGCCTCGGCGTAAAAGCCATGTCCCCGCGCCACCACCAGACCGATGTGGTTGGTGTTCAGCGTCCAGTCGAGGGCGATGTTGACCTCTTCGGCATGGGCCGTTTGCGCTGCCAGAAGGGCGGCACCATCAGCGGGGCCAGCGCCACGATGGGCACCGTCTGGCTGGCGATCAGCAGCGGCATCAGGCCGCGCCGAAGCCAGCCTGCGAAATGCAGCAGGACGGACAGGACAAAGGCAAAAAGGACCGACAGGCCGAACCCGATGCAGGCCACCTGCAAGGTCGCGCGGTCACGGCGCCCTTGGCCAGCGCCTTACGCTCGGCCAGGGATTGGTCCTGCGCGTGCTCCAGAATCTGGCAACGGCAGGTCGGGTCGTCCGGCTCTCCTGGGCAGCCGCGCGACAGGGTGACATGCATGGTGGCGTGTTCGGTGTGGCGGGCCGTGGCGGCAAAGAGATCGGCAGCGCGCCGAACAGCAGGGCAGGGGCCCCGACCATCAGGGTCGAGATGTCGTTCGTCTGGATCCGCAGGTCGTCCGTGTAGCGGGTGAGGGCAGAAAGCCCGGATGTGCTGACCTCGATGAAATCGGACGTCATCGGATACGGTGACACTTGCGCGCCTATGAACATGGTAGCACTTCGCTCCGCTGGTATTATCCAGATCAGCTGTGAAGGGTCCGCGCGCCTGCGCATCTCAGCCCCACTTCGGAGCGCCCCCGGTTATGTGGCACCGACCTGTTGCAAGAGACGGTTGCTGTCACGCGGTCGAATTTCGGGCCAGAGTCGGGGCCAGAATCAGGGCCGGAAATCGGTCAGTTCGGCGGAGCAGGGGAGCTGTTCAGATCAGCAGATCGACCTCATAGGCCGTCAGAATCCAGCGGGGCAAGGCCGGGGCGGCCTGTGTCAGGCGGCCCTGCGCAAAGACCAACATATGTTGCGGCGGTTGATTGAGGCGCGAGTTGTCGAAGACCATGCCGCGACCCGCCTGCAGGACCGCCGCCCGGATCAGCGGCAAGCTGCGGGTAAAGCGGGCGCGGATCTTGTCCTCTGGCACGTCATGGCCGCCTTCGCTTGTGCGGGCGCGGACGCGGCTGACGGATAGGTCGGGGCTGTCGACGCCCACATGCATCACGACGACCAGATAGCCGCGCGCCCGCGCGGTTTCGATGATCGCCAGCTTGGAGGGGTGCGAGAACACCGTTTCGGTCGCAAAGCTCTGGCGCGCGTCCAGCAGTTCGGACCGGCGCGCCTCGGCCAGCCGCGCGGCATCGTAAGAGGCAGAAGGGGAGGGGTCTTGCAGCTCATCGCGCTGGATGATGTCGGCATTGATGAAAACACCCGCGAAGCTGGGCGCGACGCGGGTCTGGTAGAGGGTCGACTTGCCCGCGCCGTTAGGCCCGGCCAGGAGGACGAGGCTGGGCCTCATGTGGCAGGATCATCCCTGGCGTGGATCAGGTTGCCCCCGGCATCCAGACCAACCCCCCGGCCAAGTGCCTGGCGTTTGGCAAAAAACGCCTGTTCCGCCTTGGAGGGCTGGCCCATCTTTTCGGTGAAGGCGTCGAGCCAGGCGGCCTCTTCGTCTGGGTGCAATTGCTTGGTGTCGAGCCTGCCTTCGAGGGCTTGGGTGATGCGGGTATGGTCAAAGCTGCCGGATTGTTCGATCGCCCGGCCGATCCGCAGCCAGTGGGTGATCTGACCGGCGACAGAGCGGCTGTGCAACTCGGCCTCGCGGCGGACAAGGGCCATGACGTCGTCAGAGAGTTTCACGGATTGGGCCATTTGCGCCTCCTTTGAGCGAAAAAAGGTAGCAAAATGCCACCTGATTTTCAAGAGGGCGGCCTCAGCCCCAATCCGCGCGTGAAATCTTCATCTTGTCGAGGCGCGAATACAGGGTTGTCGGCTTGACCCCCAGCATCACGGCGGCGCCGGAAGGGCCGGAAATCCGCCCGTTGGTTTCGCGCAGGGCGGCAATCAGGTTCGCGCGGGCCAGGTCCTGCATCTGCGATTCTGTCCGGAAGCTGACGCTTTGCGCCTGTTCCGGCGCGGCGCGGGCCATTTCGATCACCAGTTTGCGGTCCTGCGAGACGATGGCGGCGCGTTCCATCACGTTGTGCAGCTCTCGCACGTTGCCGGGCCAGTCGTAGGACTGCAATTGCGTGACGACGCCTTCGGTCAGCATCGGTTCGGGGCGGTTCAGGCGGCGGCAGGCCAGCCGCAGCAGGTGTGCGGCCAGCAGCGGTATGTCCTCTTGCCGGTCGCGCAGGGGTTGGCAACTGATTGGAAAGACGTTGAGAAACAGGTGCAGGTCCTCGCGGATGCGGGGCGACCGCCGGGCCTGCGTGTCCGACAGGGCCGTCGACGCGATCACGCGGATGTCCAACGGCTTTTCCCGCGTGTCTCCCAGCCGCGTGACCGTGCGGTTTTGCAGCGCGGCCAGCAGCTTGCCCTGGATTTCGACCGGCAGCTCCTCGACATCGTCCAGAAACAGGGTGCCGCCGTGGGCCAGTTCCAGCTTGCCGGCCTTGTCGCGTGTGGCGCCGTTGGGCGCGCCGCGCACCTGGCCGAACAATTCGGATTCGACCTCTTCGGGGGCCAGAGAACTGCATTTGAAGTGGATCAGGGCGCGCCGGGCGCGCGTGCTTGCCTTGTGGATCGCGGTGGCCACAAGGGATTTGCCGGTGCCGGTTTCGCCGCAGATCAGGACAGTGGCCTCTGTCTCGGCCACAAGGTCGATCCGCGTGATGGTCTGGCGGATGGCGGGTGAGATTCCGATGATGTCATGGTGCGCCCGCTCGGACGAGATCGCCTCTTGCAGGTAGGCGTTTTCCTGTTCCAGCCGGTCGCGCAGGGCGGCGACCTCGGACAAGGCGTCTCGCAGCTTGCGTTCGTTTTCCTTGCGTTCGGTGATGTCGCGAAAGATCACCACCGCGCCCGCGAGGATCTGCTGGTCGTAGATCGGGGTCGAGACATATTCGACCCGGATCGGGCGGCCATCCTTGCGCCAGAACACCTCGTCCTCGATGCGGTTGACCTGTTCGAAGCGGAATGAGCGATAGATCGGGCATTGCTGAGAGGGGTAGAGGTCGCCGTTCAGGTGGTGGTGGTGGATCATCGAATGGATGTCCTTGCCCAGCAGGTCCTCGCTGGTCCAGCCCAGCATGTCCTGCGCGGCGCGATTGACAAAGGTTGTCTTGCCCTCGGCGTTGACGCCGTAGATGCCTTCGCCCGCGGCGTTCAGGATCAGCTGGTTCTGGCGTTCCAGCTCGGCAAAAAAGGTTTCCGTCCGTTTCCATTCAATCAGCCCGGCGCGAAAGGTTTCGGCCGCCGCCGCCTCTTCGGCCCGGCGGTCCAGCGCGCGCAGGTCGGTCAGGAACAGCAGCACCCAGCCGGGCCTTTCGGCAATCGGGCGGGCGTGCACCTCGCAGCGCAGCGCGCGGCCTTCTTCGGAATGGAACGGCACGTCGCGGGTCCAGCTGGTGCCGCGATGTTCCATTTCCTCGAGGAAGACGACGAAATGCGAGAGGGCGGATTGCAGGTAGCTGGAAAACCGTTTCGGCCTGGCGTCGGGGCGATCGCCAAGCAGCTGCGCCGCCTCGGCGTTCCAATCGACGACACGATCCTGCTGCGTGTCGAGGATCAGCACGGGCTGGGGAATGGCGTGCAGCAGGGAATCGGGTTGAACAAGATCGAGCGACATGGGGTTAGTCTATCGCCGCGGCGCAGAAGCGGGTAACGAAAAATCGTAAATTACGAAAAATCATAAAATCCTGATCATGCGTCGGGTGGTAAGCCATTTTATTTAATACATTTTATGCGATGCCCAAATATTAGGCGCAGGCTATTCTTGCTGCGCGGCCCCGGCCATCCTGATGTCAACCATTCAGAACAGGAGGTCACCGTGACGATCAAGAGTCTTGGAAATCCGTTTTCGGCAAAAACCGATCTGCGCCATGGCGCGGATTGCGGCTGCGACAACTGCCTGACCGGCCATGGCCATGACAAGGGCCACGCCGAACCGGCGCGCATGTCGTCGGATGACATGCTGGAACGCGCGGTCGAAAGCGCCGTTGTCCGCTCTGTATTCGGCCACAGCGACATCGGGCGGCGGTCCTTCATGGGGATGCTGGGCGGGTCGAGCGTGGCGGCGGCGCTGGCCTCTGTCTTTCCCATGAACGAGGCCAAGGCGGCCATTCTCGACACCCTCGGCACCCCGGAAAAGACCGATCTGAACATCGGCTTTGTGCCGATCACCTGCGCCACCCCGATCATCATGGCGCAGCCGATGGGGTTCTATGAGAAACACGGGCTGAACGCGCAGGTCATCAAGACCGCCGGCTGGGCCGTGGCGCGCGACAAGTCGCTGTCGGGTGAATATGACGCCAGTCACATGCTGACGCCGATGCCGCTGGCGATGACGCTGGGCGCCGGGTCGGTGGCCGAGCCCTACATCATGCCCGCCGTCGAGAACATCAACGGGCAGGCCATTGTCCTGTCGAACGAACACCTCGACAAGCGCGACCCGAAACAGTGGAAGGGGTTCACCTTCGGCGTGCCGTTCGAATATTCGATGCACAACTTCCTGCTGCGCTACTACGTTGCCGAATTTGGTCTGGACCCGGATGTGGACATCCAGATCCGCGTCGTGCCGCCGCCGGAAATGGTCGCCAACCTGCGCGCCGGGAACCTCGACGGCTATCTGTCGCCCGACCCGTTCAACCAGCGCGCGGTCTGGGAAGGCATCGGGTTCATCCACATTCTGACCAAGGAAATCTGGGAAGGCCATCCCTGCTGCGCCTTCGCCGCGCCGCTGTCCTTTGCGACCGAATTGCCAAACACCTATGGCGCGCTTCTGAAGTCGATCATCGACGCGACGCAATTTGCCTCGGACCCGGCGAACCGCAAGGAAATCTCGGCGGCGATTGCGCCGACCAACTACCTCAACCAGCCGGTGCCGGTGATCGAACAGGTACTGACCGGCACCTATGCCGACGGGTTGGGCGAGGTGAAACAGGTGCCGGACCGGATTGATTTCGACCCCTTCCCCTGGCACTCGATGGGGGTCTGGATCCTGACGCAGATGAAGCGCTGGGGCTATATCGAGAACGACATCGATTACAAGGCCGTGGCCGAGCAGGTCTATCTGGCGGCGGACGCCAAGAAGATCATGAACGATCTGGGCTACGAGGCGCCGGACGTCACCTACAAGTCGCATACCATCATGGGCAAGACCTTCGACGCCGCCGAACCCGAGGCCTATGTCAAAAGCTTTGCCATCGGAAAGGGCTGATCCATGTTGGACAACCTTTCCACCAACCAGCGCGCGGCGATCCTGTCCGTCGTGATGCTGGTGGTCGGCCTCCTGATCTGGGAGGCCGCCATTCCGGCGCAGAAGGCCGCCGGGGAACTGACGGAATACGAACGCCTGACCGGGGGCGGCGCGCCCAAGGCGGGGGTGCCGCCGCCCAGCAAGGTGCTGATCAAGGCCTGGGAGCAATTGTCGAACCCGTTCTACGACGCGGGCCCCAACGACAAGGGCATCGGCATCCAGATCGGCTACAGCATCTACCGGGTGCTGACGGGCTATTTCCTGGCCGCGCTTGTCGCCATTCCGCTGGGCTTCCTCATCGGCATGAGCCAGGTCGCCTACAAGGCCTTCAACCCCTTCATCCAGGTGCTGAGGCCGATCTCGCCGCTGGCGTGGATGCCGCTGGCGCTGTTCATCATCCAGGATTCAGAGGCGAGCGCGATCTTCGTGATCTTCATCTGTTCGATCTGGCCGATGCTGATCAACACCGCCTTTGGCGTGGCCGGGGTGCGCAAGGACTGGGTCAACGTGGCGCGCACGCATGAACTGGGCAGTCTCAGGACCGCCTTTACCGTGATCCTGCCCGCCGCCGCGCCGACCATCATCACCGGGATGCGCATCTCCATCGGCATCGCCTGGCTGGTCATCGTGGCGGCAGAGATGCTCGTCGGGGGCACCGGCATCGGCTACTACGTCTGGAACGAGTGGAACAATCTCGACCTGACCTCCGTCATCTTTTCGATCCTCATGATCGGCGTCGTCGGCATGTTGCTGGATTCCGCCTTTGGCGTCCTGCAACGCGCCGTCGCCTACGCGGAATAAGGAGCAGCACAATGTCCAAACCGTTTCTCAGCATCGAACGTCTGACCCAGACCTTTCCGGACGGGCAAGGGGGCAAGCTGACGGTCTTCGAAGAGGCCTCTTTCGGGATCGAGAAGGGAGAGTTCGTCTGCATCCTCGGCCATTCCGGCTGTGGCAAGTCGACGATCATGAACATCCTCGCCGGGCTGGCAGAGCCAACCTCCGGCGTGGTCAAGATGGACGGCTTTGCGGTCTCCGGTCCCTCGCTGGACCGGGGGGTGGTGTTCCAGAACTACTCGCTGCTGCCCTGGCTGTCGGCGCTGAAGAACGTGACCTTCGGCGTCAAGGCGCGGTATCCCGACTGGTCGCGAGCCAGGGTCGAAGAGCACGCCCGGGCCTTTCTGGCCAAGGTCGGGCTGGACGGGGATGTTGTTCACCGCAAACCCTCGCAACTGTCGGGCGGGATGCGGCAGCGGGTTTCCATCGCGCGGGCCTTTGCCAACCAGCCGAAACTGCTGCTGCTGGACGAGCCCTTTGGCGCGCTGGATGCGCTGACCCGGGGCACGATCCAGGAGGAGTTGCTGAAGGTCTGGAGCGACACCGAACAGACGGTGTTCATGATCACCCATGACATCGACGAGGCGATCCTGCTGGCCGACCGCATCCTGTTGATGACCAACGGCCCCTTTGCCCGGGTTGCGGAATCGGTCGAGATCACCATCCCCCGGCCCCGCGCCCGGACCGAGATCGTCGAGCATCCGAACTATTACGCCATCCGCAACCACCTGGTGCATTTCCTTGGCCAACGCTCGAAAGAGCTGGCCGGGCAGCAGGCGGACGGCAAGCCCCAGTCGCCGGACACCGTGCGCATCGACAAGACCGCGCCCGCGGCCCCGCAGGCGGATCCGGACCCCGAGGCCGAGCCGCGGCTGCGCGCCGTGAATGAGTGAAGGACGCGCGCCATGACCGCAGATGCCCCGCGCGCGCCACTGCCGCCGTTCACCCATGAGGAGGCGGTTCAGAAGGTGCGCATGGCCGAAAACGCCTGGAACACCCGCGACCCCGACAAGGTTGCGATGGCCTATACGCCGGACACGCGCTGGCGCAACCGCTCCGAGTTCCTGAACGGCCGCGCCGAGGTGCGCGCCTTTCTGGCCCGCAAATGGGCGACGGAGAACGGTTATCGCCTGATCAAGGAAATCTGGGCCCATGACGCCAACCGGATCGCCGTGCGCTTTTGCTACGAATGGCACGACGAAGACGGCCAGTGGTTCCGCGCCCATGGCAATGAGAACTGGGAGTTCGACGATCTTGGCTACATGGCGGTGCGCCATGCCTCGATCAACGATGTGCCCATCGCCGAGGACGACCGCAAGTTCCGCTGGCCGCAAGGCCCGCGCCCGGACGATCACCCCGGGCTGTCGGAGCTTGGGCTGTGACATCCCCAATCAAAGAGACCCCGTGAGAGGAGGAGACAAGCAATGAAAGACTCATTTGAGGTGCCGACAATGATGACCAAGGAAGACGTGACGATGATGATCCTCTCGGCCAAGAAACAGGCCGGGATGACATGGGAGGAAATCGCGGAAAAGATCGACATGTCGCCGGTCTGGACGCATTCGGCCTGCATGGGCATGAACGGCTTCCCCAAGGACAAGGCAGAGGCGCTGGTCTCGGTCATGGCGCTGCCGCAAGAGGCGGCGTCGGTCCTTGAAGAGGCGCCGACAAAGGTCTGGGAGCAATCGGTGCCGACCGATCCCTGCGTCTATCGCTTCTACGAGATTGTCGGCGTCTATGGCCCGACGCTGAAGGCGCTGATCGAGGAAAAGTTCGGCACCGGCATCATGTCGGCGATCGACTTCGACATGTCGGTGACCCGCGTGCCGCATGAAAAGGGCGACCGTGTGAAGGTCGAGATGTCCGGCAAGTACCTGTCCTATAACGCGTGGTGATCTGACACCTCGCCGTTCCGGCGCCGCAAGCATGGCGCCGGAGCAGGGCAGGGCGCGAGGGCGGCTCAATCCGGGCGCGACATCAGTCGATCAATCGGGGCGTAATCATCGGTCAGGATCTGCCCCCTTGATGCGGCGAGTTGCGTGACCAAAGCGTCGTCGAGCGCGCCGAACTGCGTCTGATCGGGCGCGGCGGTGACGAAGGCGCCGACAGGTGTGCGGGCCGTGCCGCCGACCACGACAAACACCATGCGTTGGCCGGGCACAGGTTGCGCCCTCTGGGTCCAGACTTCGACCACCGGGAAAACGGTCTGCATCGTGGCGACGATCGAGGCCAGCGCGCGCAGCCTGTCTTCGTGGTCGATCACGTTCATCAGGAAACTGCCCTCGGGCATCAGCCGCTGCGATGCGAGGCGAAAGAACTCCTGCGTGACAAGGTGGACCGGCACGACGACATCGGTGAAGGCATCGCCGATGATGATGTCATAGCGCATATCGGGACGGGTCAGCAGCGCACGTCGGCCATCCTCGTGAAGGATCGTCGCCGTATCGGGGTCGAACCAGAAGGCCTCGGCGGCGAGTTCGGTGACCGCAGGGTCGATCTCGGCCACCGTGATCGGACCCGTTCCGCGCGTCGAGAAGGCCCGCGGCACGGCGTAATTGCCGCCGCCGATGTGAAAACTGGTGAAATCCGGGCGCGGCGCGCGTTGCATCGACAGCGCGTCCAGCATCGCGGTGTGCTCGGTGAACTGCACCAAGGGCAGATCCCGCGCGCTGATGCCATGCGCCAGATGATCAATCACCATCAGGTGCACGGGCCGGGCCGGATCGGCGGAAATATCCTCCACCCGCAGACAGAAATAGCGGCTTTCGCGGTCGCAGGGCTCTGGTGCGGCCAGCGCCAGCCCGGCGAGTACGACCGCGACAAGGCCCGTGGCCAAGGCGACGGCGCGCCCCCGCGCGCGCGCCAGCCAGAGGAACAGGAAACCCGTGGCGAGGTAGACGACCGTGACCACAACAAGCGTCGCGGACGATCCAAGCCAGGAGATGAACACGAAACCTGCAAGCAAGGTGCCGGCGATCGCGCCGATGGCGCCGGAGGCGAACATCGCGCCAAGCGCGGGGCCGGTTCTGGGCGCCGTCGTGACAGCGATCTGCGCCAGGACCGGTGCAGGCACCCCGGCAAAGAACGACGGCAGAAAGAACACCAGCGCCGTCAGCCCGGTGATGCCCCAGACCGGCTGGGCCACGATCCGCAGGACCGGCTCGGCCAGAACAGGCAGGATCAGGACCGCCCCCGCTGTCGTCACCCCGCCTGCCAACAGCGCGCCGCCGGTCCAGCCGAGCGCCTTTTCCCAGGGTTTCTCGGCCAGACGCCCGCCCCACCAGTGCCCCGCCGAAAAGCCTGCCAGAACAACCGCGATCACCGCCGTCCAGGTGTAAAGCGACATGCCGACATGCGGCGCCAACATGCGTCCGGCCACGATTTCGACCACCAGTGAAGCGGCACTGATAACGCCCTGTGAAATCACCAGAAGCCACAAGGGTACGCTGGTTTTCATGCTGGGTTCCCTGATCCGGTTTGGGTGCGAAGATGAGGCCAGTGCGGGTTTCGGACAAGCCGTTTTATCGCGTCGCGCAAGGTTGCCGCCCTTGCCAATGCCACGGCGTCGTGGGGCGAGCCAACGGCTGAAACGGCCGGATCCGACCGGGGCCGGCTGTCGCCAGGTCGCTGGAAGGGCTGACTGCGTTTTGACAGGTCAACTGATCGCAGCCTCCTGCAATCCGGTCAAAACTGCGGTTTTCGCCACCGTCTGCTTCGGGTCGAAGCTGTCTTTGAGGACGCGTCCCGACAATAGCGCCAAAGCCTGATTCCCAGCGCCAGAATTTCGCGCTATTTCAGGCTTATGGATATCGTTCTCATCACCACGGTCATCGCCTCCCTGTTCCTTGTTATCGCGGCGGCGGAACCGCTCGCCGCGCGTTTGCGAGTGCCTTACAGCGTGATCCTTGCCGTGCTCGGCATCCTGATCGGCCTTGCCGCGACGTTCTTCCTGCGGACGGAATTGACCGATGCCCTGAACCCGGTGGCCGAGGCGATCCTGGGCCTGCCGATCCGGTCCAACATCTTTCTCTACGTCTTTCTGCCCACCCTGCTGTTCCAGGCCACGCTGGGCATGAACCTGCGGAGGATGCTGGACGACTGGGTGCCGATCCTCGTGCTGGCGGTGGTGGCGGTTGTCGTCGCCACGCTGAGCGTTGGCTATGCGCTGGCATGGGCCAGTTCGCTGCCACTTGCGGCCTGCCTGCTGATCGGTGCCATCGTGTCGACGACCGATCCTTCCGCCGTGGTCAGCATCTTCCGGTCGATCTCTGCCCCGCGTCGGCTGGCGCGGATCATCGAGGGCGAGAGCCTGTTGAACGACGCCGCCGCCATCGCGCTGTTCGGCCTGTTCATGGGCTTCGTGATGCTGGGTGTTCCCGATCCCAGCCTTGGCGACGCGCTGGCCCGGTTCCCGGTCCTGATCGCGGGGGGTGCCTTTGTGGGCTGGCTGGCGGCGCGGGTCGCGGTCCGGATCATGGCGCTGTTCAGCCAGCATGAGCTGGCGCAGATCTCGGTCTCGGTGGCGCTGCCTTACCTGGCCTATATCGGGGCGGAACAGAGCATCGGTGCCTCTGGCGTGATCGCCGTGGTGGTGGCCGGTCTGACGATGAACCTTGTCGGGCCGGGACGCCTGCCGCCGCAGGCCTGGGCCAACCTGCGCGAAGTCTGGGACGTGCTGGCGCATTGGGCCGGGGCGCTGATCTTCATCCTCGCGGCGCTGCTGATCCCGCGCCTGTTGGAAGAGGTCCGGGCCGAGGATTTCATGCTGGTCGGCGTGGTCATCCTCGCCGCATTCGCGGCGCGGACGGTGATCCTGTCCGGCCTTTTACCCTTGCTGACACTGCTGGGATTCTCGCCCGCGGTGGAGCGCCCTTACCGGATCGCCATCCTGTGGGGCGGGTTGCGGGGGGCGGTCACGCTGGCGCTGGCCCTGGCCGTGACCGAGAGTTTCCGGGTGCCGGACGGGATCCAGCGCGTTGTCGGCATCCTTGCCACCGGGTTCACTCTGTTCACCCTGATCGTGCAGGGCACGACCCTGCGCTGGGTGATCGGCAAGCTGGGCCTCGACCGGCTGTCTCCCCTCGACGAGGCGTTGTCGCGCCAGGTGGTCGCCGTGGCGCTGCAGACCGTGCGCGAGGACGTGGCACGCATGACCGAGAACTACGAGCTGAACCGAGAGACCGTGCGATCCGAGGCCAAGCGCTTTGGCGAGCGTCTGGAACAGTCGGTGAAGACGGCGGAGGACAGCGCCGATATCCTCGACCGGGACCGCATCACGCTGGGCCTGATCGCGCTGGCGGGGCATGAACGCGACACCATCCTTGCGCGGGTGCGGGAACGGACGATTTCGGCGCGAATGGCGGAACAGGTCTTGTCCGACGCCGACCGCCTGATCGAAGGCGCGCGCACCGGCGGCCGCAGCGGGTATCAGCGCGCGGCGCGGAATACCGTCGAATTCGGATCCCGGTTCCGGGCCGCCGCGATCCTGCACAATTGGTTCCGAATGTCCCGTCCGCTGGCCAGGCTGACGGCGGACCGGTTTGAACTGCTGCTGTCGCAACGGCTGATCCTGCGCGACCTGGGCGGCTTCATCGACCGCCGGATCCGCCGGATTCATGGCCGCCGCGTCGCTGTCTTGCTGCACGAACTGCTGTCGCGGCGGATCGAATCCGTGGAATCCGCGCTGGAGGGTCTGCAGCTGCAGTATCCGGGCTATTCCGAGCAGTTGGAACGCCGCTTCATCCGCCGGACGGCCTTGCGGATGGAGGAACGGGAATACACCACCATGCGCGAGGACGGGCTGGTTGGCGCAGAGGTCTATACCTCGCTGATGCAGGACATCGGCCAGCGCCGGGCCGCCGCGGAAAAGCGCCCGCGCCTTGATATCGCGCTGCGGCGAACGGAACTTGTCCGGCAGTTCCCGCTGTTCGCGGACCTCGGGGATGGCGCGTTGAAACGGCTGGCGCGGGCGTTGAAAGCCCGTCACGCCGACCCCGGTGAGATCCTGCTGCGCAAGGACAACACCGCCACAAGCGTGTTCTTCATCGCCTCCGGGGCCGTGGAACTGGAAAGCGCCGGTCAGACATGGCGTCTTGGGCGCGGCGACATGTTCGGGCAGATGGGCGTCCTGTCCAAGAAGGCGCGCCGCACCGAGATCAGGGCGATTGCGCCCTCGGCCCTGTTGGAACTGGACGAGGACCGGTTTCGCCGCCTGCTGAAACGCAGCAGCGCGCTGCAAGAGGCGGTTCGGGCCAGCGCCAAGATGCGCGGGATCGACCCGCAGGATCTGTTTCCGGACGAGACAGGATCGGTCTGACTGTCGGCGCGGACGCTGGATATCGCCTTGTATGCCGCCACGCGGCAATCTGAAAGCAGGCACTGAATGCGCACCGCAGTGAGAAATGCGCGAAAGTTGGTGATGCCCTGAGGGGCGGCATATCATGGCGGTGTCGAAGCGCCGTCCATTCTCAGCCGAGAAAGGGATCTGCCACATGTCAGACGATACCATCGCCACGCTGCCCG
>JAXMNQ010000087.1:0-15840 GCA_034670345.1 Paracoccaceae bacterium
TCCGACCAGAACCGCTTCTTCTGCCCTTTCTTGCTCGCCATAGAGTACCTCAGAATGTCCATCATCGAGAATGGACACTATCAGCCGTGGATTCCCAACATCAGAGCGGTCAGACCGGACGCATACCTTTGGTTCCAATACCATGAAGCCAATCACGGCCAGGTCTGCTTTATGCCTCGACACTTGTACCCAGCTCTGCAGGTGCCGATCTCTCCCCCCGGATTCTGACGCAACAATCATCATTGAAGCCTCAAGCCTTGCCCCGACGATCTATCCAAGGCAGGAACCATTGCGGAGAACTCAACGCCGAGACACACCCATGACCCGCAAACCCGCCCTTTCCACTGACAAGCTGAAAGACCTCGGTGTCGAGAAGCTTGCGCAGCTGGTGCTGGACGAGGCAGAGCGCAACTCCGGGTTTCGGCGGCAGGTCAAGGCGGCGTTGGCCGGCAAGTCCGGGCCTCAGGCCATTGCCAAGCTGGTCGACCGGCGGCTCTCTGGGCTGGCTCGGGCCAGGAGTTTCGTCGAATGGGACAAGGCCCGTGCCTTTGCCGAGGATCTGCGCAGCCTGACCGATACCCTGACTTCCGAGCTGGGCGCCGCCGCGCCCGGGCTGGCGGTGGATCGACTGCTGCGCTTCATCGCAACGCATGAGCAGGTGTTTGAACGGGTCGATGATTCCTCGGGCCGTGTTCAGGACGTCTATTACCACGCAATCGCCGCGACCGGCGACCTGGCACCGCGACTGACGACTGCGGAGAAGGCTCAGCTGCCAGAGAAGATCATGAGTGCCCTAGGCGAAAGCACGCACGGCTATCTGGCCGATGTCACCGTCGCCATTGCGCCGTATCTGCCGCAAGACAGCCTGGCGCGCTGGGATGCCGATCTGAAAGACGCCATCGCCGAACGGCAGGCCGAGGAGGTGACGCTCCCGCACGAGGGTTGGTTCTATTCTATGACCTCGCAATGGGCCGGGATGCGCCAGACCATTGCCGGGGCACGCGGGGATCTCGATTTGCTCATCGCGCTGGAGGTGGAAAAGCGCCCGCACATGCAGGACACGCTGGGGATCGCGACACGGCTTCTGGAAGCGAGGCGTAACGCCGAGGCGCTCGACTGGGTGCGGAAACCGGGGCGGCACGCTTTTGTTGAGGACGAGGGGGATATGTCCCCGGATAGGGTCAGCTTGGAGGCACGCATCCTGGAGACCCTGGGCAATGCACCTGCCGCGCAGGCCTTGCGCTGGCGGTGTTTCGAGGCGACCCTATCGGCCGGGATCCTGCGGGACTACCTCGCCCAATTGCCGGATTTCGAGGATGCCGAGGCGGAGGACCGCGCCCACGCCTATGCCTTGGAACAGGCCGCGCCCGAGGCGGCTCTGCAGTTCTTTCTGGACTGGCCCCGGACGGAGCTCGCGGCCAAGCTGATCGTGATGCACCCCGACCATTGGGACGGCGGCGACTGGCACATCCTGCCCATGGTCGCGTCGGTTCTGGAGCATGATCATCCGCTGGCCACAACGATCCTCTGCCGGGCCCTTCTGGACGACATCCTGACCCGCGCGCGGTCCAAGGCCTATGGGCATGGCGCGACGTATCTCGGGAAACTGGCCCTGCTTGCGGACGATACCGATGCCGCCCGCCCCGGCGAAATGGCCGACCACGCCACATATCTTGCCGGGCTCAAACAGGCGCACCACCGGAAATCTGGGTTCTGGTCGCGTGTCGGGGAGGGATGAGCAGATGCGGCGACCAGATCACCTGGCCCTGCTTGGGTCAAAGGTCGTGACTGACGGCCTGTCGCGGACCCAACTATCGGACACCGAACTGAGGTAAGGCGGGCTTCAGCCGCCTCCCCCAAGGCAAGCCATTTTGGGCGGGATACGGACATTCGCGGCTACCGTCAGCTTGATCCACGGGTATGATGAAAGCCGACACTGGTACTGCTTTCCTGATTGCTTGACGCCTTGACGCCACGCCCCTTTCAACCCACCCTCGGCTCAGCGTGGAGACCGCGTTCCTGAAACGCGCAGGCAGGCTGGTCGCAAGATCCCGCCGAAAGACTTTTTCTCGCGCTGCAAATCTGTCTCGTGCTGGCCGCTTTGCCACTAAACCGGCATGATGGGAACGCATATAGAACGGCGGTCGCAGTGCCGCGCCGTGCCAGGATTTCCGGCGAGATGGCCGTCAGGTTCGGGTAGGAGGAAGGATACTCATGAGGACCAGCGGAATGCGTAGACCGCAGAAAAAGCCTCTGCCCAGGGCCATCTCATTGATTGCCGCCACCCTGGTGGTATCAGTTCTCTGCGCGGCCCTGTTCGTCGCCTACTTTGTCATGCAGCGAAGCTCACTGGCACAGCAGCAGCTTCGTCACGACATTGCTCTGCGCGGGGCGGATGCCATCGGGCTCAGCTTCAATACCGCGTTGAAGCGTGAGTGGGCCAGTCTGAACGCCGTGGCGCGCAATATCAGCGGCGCGGACAAGAGCGAAATCGACGACTTCGTGGACGCTGTCGCGCAGACCGGTGGGCAGGTCGCTTGGTCTGGTGTCGCTGGTCTGGACGGCCGGATCATCTCGGGCTCGAACCGTCTGCGGGAGGGCGAGGATGTCAGCGCGCGCCGGTGGTTCCGTGAAGGACTCCGCCGACCCAACGTGGGCAATGTCTATGCCAGCGATGCCCTCGCACGGGACCAACCCGACAGACGACAGTCACTGCTCAACCTCTCGACCCCGGTGCTGGACCCCGAGACCGACGAGGTCACCGGCGTTTTGGTCTACAGCCTCAGGATGGCCTGGGTGGAGAGCTTTCTGAGACGCGCTCAGGAGCAGCTGAATATCGACGTGCTGGTGCAGAATCGCGAGGGTGACACGCTTCTGGACACCCGGACGCAGGCGAGCAGCCTGCCGCCGGCCATTCTGGCGCGAGCCGAGCTGGCAAGTGGTTCGCCCGGCACGTTCCGTTTGCTGGATTCGGTTCAGGGGCTCTACGCCTTTTCGCCCAACTTCATCAGCGACGAACTGCCCGACTTTGGCTGGCGGGTCTTTGCCGTCCTGGATTCCAGCACATTGATCGACGTGATGCCGCAATTGCTTCGAAGCTCGGTCATCGCCGTGTCCATCGCGGCGGCCTTTGTCCTGGCCCTCACCTTGATGGTCGCTCGTATCGTGCTGCAGCCCTTCGAAGATCTGGTGGCCACCGCGACAGGTATGGCCGAGGGAAAGCTTGAATACCCGCGCGAAAGCCGCAGTTCGCGCGAAGCGTCTGACCTGTCACATGCCCTGACACGTATACAGGCCACTCTGGCCCTGCACGAGAGGTTGAAAACCGACCGCGGCCCGTTGTTGCGGATGCCGGAGAGTGGTGAGACACTGACGACGACAAGTGGTGGCGAGGCCAACGAAATGGACCCGGAAGAAGCGCCGCGGCAAAGCCCGACGAGGCGCAAGACTTGACCGATTCGACGAAATCGATGCGGGCGGCGATCCTGGTGCTGTTCCTCACCGGCAGCCTGCCCTGGCTTGCCACGAGGGCCGAGGCGGATGGCACGTTCTTCCAGCTCGACCTGACGCCGCAGGCCTCCGACGCGGTTCTGTCGGCGACGCGCGGCAAACTGAGTTTCGGAGCGAACTACTCCGCCTATGAAACCGGCTGGAGCGCGGGGGTGCATGTGACCCGGGATGTTGCCGTCCCGAACTTGGGTACCGTCAAGATCGGACCGAGCCTTGGCCACAACGATGCCGACAGCGGTGTGGAGCCTGGCGTGAAGATCATCGCGGAGCGCTACGAGCCCACGGGCTTCGGATTCGTCTTCCTGTCCGGGCAGTACAACACGATCCAGAACGACTGGTTTGCCCTCGTGCAGGTCGGCAATGGCCGTGGATTGTCGGTCGATCTGACCGCGGGCGGCAGCGATACATATTCCGAACATTCCGTGGCCGTGAACTATCGTCTGGGCGACGGGCCGGCAGGCCTGCGCGCAGGTTATCGCTTCGAGGCAGATGAGGTCTTTTTCGGGTTGTCCGTCAATACCTACTGATCGGTTCAGTTCCGCCGCGGGCCGATGCCGCGGAAGATGTCCCTGACCAGGTTGCGAAGCTTGACCTCGGTGACGCCCGGTTCGTTGCCGTCTGCGTAGAACTTGACGAAGAACGCCTCTCTCTGCGCCTCGGTCGGCAGTAGCTGCAGCCGAAGCCCGTCGGCCACCTCGGCGATTGCATAGGTTTCGATCGGCCCGGGTATGTCGTCGATTATCAGATGACCCCGGGACTGAACCGGAAGCCGCACGCCGCGAATACGCACCGTGTCCATCGTCAGAGACGTGATCCACAACTCATGATGGCGTCCGTCGGTGGACAACACGGCACGCTCCGGCTTGTCGCTGACGTGAAGCTCCTTCCGCGGACGCTCGACACATGCAAGGCAGGTGACAGCCAGCACAGCCAGATTGTACAGGCTCCAGAACAGGATGACCCACTTCCCGTCGCCGGCGGTGAAGCTGGCGAATTGATCGAAAACGATGCCCAGCAGCAGCCCGCCGAGCGTCAGGACGAACCCGATCAGGAACGGCATCATCAGGCGCCATTGCACCACCACCTTCGAGCGGTCTCCGCCCTTCGCGGTGACCGAGAAGGGATGGCCATGCGGCTTGAACAGGCCGGTGACGGCGGCACGGCTGATCGGGATCGCGCAGAGAAGCTGGCTGACGTCGTTGAGGATCGGAACGACCATGCCGCGGGTCAGGAAGTTCAGCGTCAGCAGGATCCAGAAGTAATAGGCCCCGAAATAGCTGATGACATCCGTCAGCCGCAATGCCGACGCCTTCGCCGAGGAGCTGCGCGAGGTGGTCACAGCCATCCGGAACGAAGGCCACACAACCCTGCGCGCTCTGGCCGACCAGTTGAACGCCCGCGGCATCCGGACCCGCCGCGGAGGGCGCTGGCACGTCTCGACCGTGCGGAACCTGCTGAGCCGGGTTGCGCGTCTCGAACCACCATAGTGCCTCGATAGGTAACGGCACTCCGAAACATCCGGCCGCGTGTCGGAGCATGTCGCGCATTGTCGAAAAATGACGGGATGGCAATGGCTTGGCGCATTGTGTATGCTGGCGCTGATCCCGGGGGGTGGGGTCTATCCCTGCCGGTTTCGGACAGGGACCGGCGTGGGGACCAAACGCACACATTGCCAGAATTCGAAGCGGGGGTGAGAGATGCGCGGACGCAAACCCAAACCCAGCGGGCTGAAGCTCGTCACCGGTACCGACCGCGCTGACCGCGCCAATCCCGATGAACCGCAGCCACAACCAGCTTGCCCGGAACCGCCCGATCACCTTGGAAACGAGGCCCGCGCGGAGTGGGGCCGGATTTGTGCACAGCTCTGCGCCTTGGGCATCCTGTCCGAGATCGACCGTGCCGCACTCGCCGCCTATTGCCAGGCCTACGGTCGCTGGGTGCAAGCCGAAAGCGCCCTCGACCGGATGGCCGACCGCGATGCCGTGACCCACGGCCTGATGATTAAGACCCAGAGCGGTAACGCCATCCAGAACCCGCTGGTCGGCACCGCCAACAAGGCCATGTCCAACATGGTCCGCTACGCTGCAGAGTTCGGCATGACACCGTCGGCGCGCACGAGGGTTGCGGGGAGGGAACAGCCATATGACTGTGCCTTCGACAGAGCCGAGGAGTTTTTCTTCTGACGCGACCGACGGCAGCACCTTCTTCTACGGGCTAACCGCATGGAATCGCGAATTGAACCCTATGGCATCAGAGTTGTGCAACAACGCCATGCAGCCCTTCCAACGCCATGAATTTACCAAGTGAACCCCGTCCATCGGAGTTCAGCAATTGCGCCGAGCGTCTTCCGGTTCTTCCCCAACCTGCCCGATGAAAAGATCACCAAAACACCCCTTAGCTGTTTCTGCTATGTCCCCTTTGCCACCTATTCGCGCTTTCCGCGGCGTATCTTGCACCAGCGCGCCGACCGATGATCGAAGAGGCATTTTGCCAGCGGGAGGCAGGCAGTGGCGATCCCAGCCTGATCCGCAACCGCAGAGATCTGGTCTTACCGCCCGGGGCTAGAAAGAGACCAGCATCTTCCTGCCAAGACCTGAGCACCTGAAACGACACATTGTCCGAATCTCGGATTTCAACTATCATGAGTTGTATTCACTCGGTTGTTCAAGGCACTTTCCGATGGCATTTCCGTCTGATTTGACTCAGGTTTTCGACTACTTGGCGAATCAGGCGCTGGCCAATGCGCTGGACGAGAATTTACCGATTGTCGGCCCCGCCCTGGCCGATCAGATCGAGGCGCTTGGCCTTGACGCATTTCGGGACGAGATCATCCAGGCGCAACAAACCGCCGCCGGTCTGGCCGATCCCGCCTTGCGGGCGCAAGCCTTTGCCGATGCGATCACCAACACCGTTCCCGGGGTCACCGCCGCGTTGAACGGAACGACCGTCGATCTGCACATCACCCGCGTTCTGTCGACCGGCGCCACCATCGCCACCGGGCCGCAGACGCTGGGCGGCACCGGCGCCTCGCTCTCGGCGGATGTGACATTGAATGGCAGCATCGACGCCACCCTGGACGTGACCCTGCAATACGAGGCGGTCGGCGCCACCCCCGCCAATGACACCGTGGCCTATGTCAACGCCAATGGCGCGGCGCCGGAAGTCTCGGTCCAGGCCAATCTCGACGCCGCCTATGAGGGAAACCTCACGCTTGGCCCCAACCTGCTGGGCATCACGGTCGAGGAAAGCCACGAAGGCCCCGAGCTTTCGGCCCAGTTCGGCATCAACATGCCGGACCTTGTGCCCGGCAATCTGGAGATCCAGATCAGCGGCGGGCTCGAGCTTGATCCGCTGGTGACGCTGGACCTGCCCACCCCCGTCCTGCCGGATTTCTACGCCCAGTTCGAGCTGGACTGGAACCTCGCCACGCCCGCGATGCTGCCGCAGATCGCGATCACCGATATCGGTGTCGACCTGGCCTCTCTGGTGGATCAGATGGACGTTGTCCTGCAACCGATCACCGAATTCCTCTTTGACGGGGCGGTGGGCAGCATCCTGGACGCGATTTCCGAGCCGATCCCCGGCATTAACGATTTCTTCGACCTGCTGAACCTGCCCGACCCGGTGCCCGGCGGCGCCTCCTTCATCAACGATACCCCCGGCAGCCCGCTGGATCTGCTGAATGCCGGTGACGGGACCTTCAACTTCCTCGACCTGATCGGCGCCTATTTCCTGGCGAACGACAATGGCGACGCCTACAAGAAGGTCTCGGTCTTTGCCGAGGTGCTGGCCTTTCTCAAGACGCTGGACGACCTGCAGGACGGCGATGCGCAGATCTCGCTCGGCTCGCTCAGCTTTGACGCCTCGGGCAATATCGACACCTTTACCGAGGCGCTGGACGGCGGCCTGACGCCACTGGATCAACTCTCGGGCCTGATCCTGGACAACGAGGTGTTTCAGCGCGTCATGGACGAGGTCGAGGGCCTGCTGGCCGACCAGACCGATGGCGGCGTCAGCAATATCACCCTGGACGATGACGAAGGCTTCAGCTTTCCGCTGTTCGAAGACCCCTCGCGGATCGTCGATGTGCTGTTCCAGCTGGCGGGCGGCGGCCCGCCCGTGCCGCTAATCCAGTACGACCTGCCCGCGCAACTGTTCGGAGGCCAGTTCAGCGCGGCCATCCCGATCATCGGCCCGCTAATGATCGAGCTGGAGGGCGGCGCTCAGATTGGTTTCGACTTTGCCATCGGATACGACACCCTGGCGCTGACCACGCTGGACCCGCTGGACGGGATCTATCTGACCACCCGCCAGCTGGAAGACGGCGAATGGGGCATCGGTCCGGCGGGGGGCGATGCGGAACGGATCTTTGAATATGCGCCGCTGGCCTCGGCCAGCAGCTTCATCGAAGGCAGCCTGAAGGTCGATGCCATCATCGCCTCGGCTGAGGCCGGAGGCCGGATTTCCGGCTTTCTCGGCGCCTTCCTGCCCGGCGGCGAGGTCGAGCCGGGCTATGATCCGGGCAATGCCAACGGCTTTCTGCGCTGGTCCGACGTGGCGGGCGGTTGCATCTTCGACCCGCTTCTGGGGGCGATGTACGCCGAGATCTTTGCCGAGCTGTCGGTCGGGATCGGCCCTTTCTCCAAGACCGAGCGGATCACCATCGTCAGCACCACCATCGCCGACCTCAGCTATGGCTGCACCCCGACCAACATCATCGACGGGCTGGGGCATCTTGTGGGCGGCACCACGGCGGCGCTGCATGTGGGGCCGGACCGCCCCATGCGGATCATCAACGGCGTGGCGGACACCGACGAGCGCGAGCAGTATTTCATCGGTGATGCGCGCGACGAGAACGGCAGCCTGATCCCTGGCGCGGTGACACTCTACTACAAGCAGTTCCAGCAGGTTCTGGGCGATGGTCCGGGCGAAGGCCCGGTCGACACGATCACCGCCGATTTCGGCGCCTTTGACGACTGGCTCAAGGCGCAAGACACGCTGACACAGTCCATCGTGGTCTCGGGCGGCGCGGGCAATGACGTGCTGGCGGGCGCGGCCGGGGACGACACGCTCTCCGGCGGCAATGACGACGACGAGCTGAACGGCAAGGACGGCGACGACGTGCTGAACGGCGACGGCGGCAACGACTTCCTCGACGGCGGCGCGGGGGCGGACAGCATCGACGGCGGCACCGGCACCGACGAAGTCCGCTATACCGGCAGCCCTTCGGGCGTGGATTTCAATGTGGTCATCACCGGAGGCACTAATGTCAGCTTTCACGGCATCTCGGGCGATGCCCTGGGCGACGTTCTGAGCAATATCGAAGTGCTGACCGGCTCGGACCACAACGACCGGCTCTTTGCCAATCCGTTCCAAAGCAGCACGCTCTCGGGGCGCGACGGCAACGATACCCTCGTGGGCGGCGCGGGCGATGATTTCGTGATCGGCGGCGCAGGGGCGGACCTGCTGCTGGGCGGCGCGGGCACCGATGGCACAAGCTATTTCGACAGCCGCGCGGGGGTCCAGGTGGACCTGGCCAGCGGTACGGCCAGCGGCGGCGCGGCGCAGGGGGACATCCTCAGCAGCATCGAGGCGCTGCAGGGCTCGTATTTCGCCGATGTCCTGCTGGGCACCAATGGCGGCGAGTCGATCAGCGGGCTGGAGGGCGATGACCTGATCGACGGGCGCGGCGGCTCGGACCTGATCCTGGCCGAAGGCGGCAACGATACCGTCATGGCCTATGCGATCAGCGGCAGCGCGCATGGCGGCACCGGGCGCGACCTGCTGGATTTCACCCAGGCCGGAGGGCGGGTGGATGCCAGCCTTGACCGTGGCTCGGCCTTCCGGATCGGCTTTTTCACCCAGCAGGCCATCGCTCCACAGGATGTGCCCGCTGGATCTCCACCGCCGCCCAGCCCCGACAGCTCGTTCGAGGACCTCAAGGGCTCGGCCTTTGACGATGTGCTGGAAGGTGACCGGATCGGCAACCGCATCGCAGGCTGGGTCGGCAATGATACCCTGCGCGGGCTGGACGGATGGGACACGCTGCAAGGCGGGTTCGGAAATGACGACCTGAACGGCGGGCCGGGCCGCGACACCGCCGATTACAGCGACGGTTTCCAGGTCACCGTTTCGCTGGACAGCGGCACCGGGACGGGCAGCACCGCGCAGGGCGACACGCTGACATCGATCGAGAATCTGATCGGCACCTCGGGCGGCGACGACCTCGAAGGCGACGCGGGCGAGAACTGGATCGACCCCGGGCTGGCGCGAGGGTCCGACGATACGGTGGCGGGGCTTGCCGGCGCCGACCGGCTGCTGCTGGACTGGTCGCAGGGCGACACCGGGCTTGGCATGACCGGCAGCGCCGCCCTGGGCGCCTTTCAGCGCCTCGCTGCCGACGGGATCACCACGCTGGACCGGGTCGGCTTTACCGGCATTTCGACCTTCGAGATCCGGGGCACCCTGCAAGGCGATACCGTCACCACCAGCGCGGGCAACGACCGTCTCTTCATGGGCGGCGGCGGCGACGTGATCGATGCGGGCACCGGCGCGGATGTGGTCGTCGCGGGCAGCGAAGGTGACCTTGTGCGCTGGCGTCTTGATGTGCCGGGCGGCGGGCCGATGTTCCTGGACGGCGGCAGCGGGATCGACATCCTGGAGATCGACCTCTCCGCCGCCACCCAGAACCTGACCGTCGTCGCGGGCGCCGCCGCGCCCGATGGCGTCAACCTTCGGCTGGCCAATGGCGGCGTGGCGCAGAACTTCGAGGTGCTGGGCAACGTCGCCACAGGGCTCGGCAAGGACCGGCTGGAACAGCCGGGTCTTGCGGACAATATCTTTGACGGTGGCGAGGATGCGGACATCCTGCTGCCGGGGCTGGGCATAGACCAGGTCTCGGGCGGGGCGGATTTCGGCGTCGAGGTCGACCTGCTGACCACCAGCCTGCCGCCGCTCTACGATCTTGCGGCAAGCGCGGTGTTCCAGGACCTGCTGGATGCGCGCGGCGATACCATGGTGCTGGACTATGCCACCGCCGGATCCGCCGTCCGCTCCGAGGCCGGACGCTCCCTCAGCGGCACGGTGCAGGTCAGCCAGGGCAGCTATTCAGCGCTTTACCTGTCCGGGACCGAGGGCACCTTCCGCACGACCGACGGCGCCAACGCGCTGGATTTTGACAATATCGAGCGGATCCAGGCCATCGGCAGCGATTTCGCCGATGTGCTGTACGGCACCTGGCGGGGCGCTGTGCTGGGCACTTTCGCGGGCGGCCCTGGCGAGATGGCCGAGGCGCAGCGCGGCGATGACGACCTCACCGGCGGCGCGGACAACGATACCCTGGTGGGACTGACGGGGTCGGACAGCCTGACAGGCGGCGACGGCGCCGATGTGCTGGTGGGCAGCGATCCCTCGCTGAGCGGCGGTGTGCTGTCGGGCTCTCCGACCGAACCGGTGGACCCCTACGAGATCGACTTGATGATTGGCGGCGCCGAGGCGGATCTGTTTGTCCTGGGGGTTGCCGTCAACGCCGCCGAGTCCTTCTACCTCGGACGCCTACCCGGCCAGACCGACGCGCAGGACGCCCGCGCCATCATCACCGATTTCGACGCCACCGAAGGCGATGTCCTGCAACTGGCGGGCTCGGCTGCGGATTACACGCTGGAGACCGGCGGCGGCGTAACGCGCATCCTGCGCGCGGGCAGCACGCGCGATATCGTGGCCGAGTTGCAGACCCCCACCGGCTTTGCGTTGAACACCTCTGCCGTACAATACGCCACCCCCGGCACCCCGCTCTGGCAGCCCGGCCAGATCCCGGGCCTGTTCGATGCCGCCGCGCCCCTGGCCATGGCCTCGATCGCCCCGCCCCTGTCGTATGAGGCCGCTCCGGCGCCCTCGTGGATCACCCAGACCGCCGACCGGACCGATCTGATCACCGCCTTCTTTGGCGGTGGCGGCGATCTGAGCCAGGGCAGCCTGACCCTTTCCGGTGACGCGCGCGGCTTTGGGGTCTTTCGCAACGACCCCTTCGGTCTAGGCACCGGGATCGTCCTGTCCTCGGGCCAGGTGGAACAGGTCGCGGGCCCCAACGAAGAGGACGGCGGCCCGTTCGGCCCACAGGTCGCGGGGCTGGACTTTGTCGAGATCGGTACGGATGTCGGCGCCAACGTGCGTTTCTACCGCGCCGAGGTGTCGAACCTGATCGGCGGGCTGCGGTCCTTCACACTGTCGGATGCCGGGCTGGGCCTGACGACGGGCTCGGTTTCGGGTGCCGATATCGACGCTGTGGTGCTCAGCCGCACACGGCTCGAATCTTCGGACAGCCAGGCCACCCTCAACGCCCTGACCACGCTGGATGTCTTCGACTATTCCGCCGCCGGGATCGAATTCAATCCGGGCACCGTGGGCGGCGTCGCCTCCCCCACCCTGTCGGGATCGACAAATGGCATCGTGAACAACGCGGTGGCGACACTGGGCAGCTTTGACTACCAGCAAGGCGGGGTCAATTCCTCGCTCTCGCTGGGCGACGGCGGCAGCATCACCTTCGAGTTGACCGAGGCTGTCGACACCAACGGCCCGCTCTACATCTACGTCGCCGAAGCCGGATCGCCCGAGGCTGTCTTGCCCGGCCTGTCGGGTTCCAGCGGGCGGGTGGAACCGCTGTCGGACCTCTCGACCGACTTCGGCGCGCCGGGGGCTGTGGATGATACCGTGGTCTTCGACTACGAGTTCACGACCAAGGTGCTGCCGGGCACCGCCTCGACCCTGATGTTCGATTTCACCCTCGTCACCGAAGAGCTGACCGAATTCGCCGGGTCCGAGTTCAACGACACCTGGAGCGTCAAGCTGAACGGCGTCGAACTGGCCCGCCTGTCCGACGGCGCAGCGACGACGGCGGCCAGCCTGATGCCCGCGCTCTATGGGGTCCAGCATCCGGATCTGATCCTGAACCCGGACAACAAGGGCCTTGGGACACCAGGCCCTCTGGCCGACCAGATCCGCGCCGATGCCTATACCAAGACGCAGACCTTTGCCGGGGCGTTGATCGACGGCGAAAACCGGCTGACGATCCAGGTCGCGGATCTGCGCGATGGCTTTCTGGACAGCGGCATCTTCCTGTCACAGGCTTCGGTGGTCAGCACCCCGGCGGCAGCGACGTCCACCCTGCCCGCGCTCCTTCCCGGCTCCGCGCCCGCCCCCCTGCCCGAGGGGCTGGCAACGCAGGTCACCTTTACCCTGACAGGTCTGGCCGGGGCGACTGCGCCGGTCACTGTCACCTTGACGCCGGACGCCGATCTGGATCTGGGCGCCGGACCGGGTGTCGCGGTGGACCGCAGGCTGGAGGCGGGTGACGATCCGGTGATCCGCCTGCAGGCGATTGCGGTCTTTGACGGTTTGGCCGAACCGGGCGAGTTCGGGGTGATCAACGCGACGCTCTCCAGCCTAGATCCCGCCTTTGACGGCGCCCCCGCCGCGCCGCTGCTGATCGAGATCGTCGACATCGCCGCCCCGACGGGCACCAGCGGAAACGACCTCATCGTCGGTTCCGATGGCGGCGAGGTGCTGGACGGACTGGGTGGCGACGACAGCATCGAAGCGCGCGCCGGCAACGACACGCTGATCGGCGGCGCTGGGGCCGACATGCTGGATGGCGAGGCCGGGTTTGACCTTGCGTCCTACGCAGGCTCCGCAACCGGTGTCGCCGTGCGCCTCTGGACCGGAGCCGGCCTGGGCGGCGATGCGGCGGGCGATGTGCTGAGCGATATCGAGGGACTGGTCGGCTCGGATTATGCCGACACGCTGGTGGGCGACTTCGGACAGAACAACCACCTCGACGGTCGCGGCGGCGACGATCTGTTGAAGGGCCTCAGCGGCAACGACACCCTGATCGGCGGCGCCGGGGCGGATGATCTGCAAGGCGATCAGGGCTTTGACCTGGCCTGCTACATGGGCTCCGCAACCGGTGTCGCCGTGCGCCTCTGGACCGGAGCCGGCCTTGGCGGCGAGGCGGCGGGCGATGTGCTGAGCGATATCGAAGGGCTGGTCGGTTCCGCCTTCGCCGATACGCTGGTGGGTGACTTCGGCCAGAACAACCACCTCGACGGTCGCGGCGGCGACGATCTGTTGAAGGGCCTCAGCGGCAACGACACCCTGATCGGCGGCGCCGGGGCGGATGATCTGCAAGGCGATCAGGGCTTTGATCTTGCGTCCTACGTGCGCTCCTCAGCCGGTGTCGCGGTGCGCCTCTGGACCGGCACTGGCCTTGGCGGCGATGCCGCGGGCGACGTGCTGAGCGATATCGAGGGACTGGTCGGCTCTGCCTTCGCCGACACGTTGGTCGGCAATTTCGGCCAGAACAACCATCTCGACGGCAGAGGCGGTGATGATCTGGTCAAGGGGCTAAGCGGCAACGATACGATCATCGGCGGCGTCGGAGCGGACAGCCTCGAAGGCGATCAAGGAAATGACGTGTTGCGAGGCGGTGACGGCGCCGACCGGATGACCGGCGGCGACGGGCTGGACATCTATACCGGCGGCCAAGGCGCGGATCGTTTCGTATTCCAGACCACAATCGACGCGGGCATCGGCGCGCTGCGCGATCAGATCCTGGATTTCGAGAAGGGCGTCGACCTGATCGACCTCAGTGGATTGGCCGCGGGCACATTACAATTCCGTGGCACCTCGCCCTTCGCCCCCTCGGGCAACCCGGAACTGCGGCTCTTCGAAACGCCCACCGGTTCGACCATCGTGCAACTCGACGTCAATGGCGACGGCACGGCGGATGCCGAGATCCGGGTGGCGAATGTCACCGGCCTGACGGCGGAGGACTTCGGGCTCTGACCGGTTTGCGCCGGGCATTTATTGTCAGCCGCATGTCCAACCGATAGCATTGCCGGACCAGGGGGCTGGCGGGCGGCCTCGATCCGGGCCGATCCGGCCCTGTCGCCTGCTGCCATCTGCGCAGCAACAGGCATTGCAACACCGATTTCCAGGAGGCTTTCATGCCCAGTTTTACCATCACCTCATTCGACAACACCGCCGAAACCCTGACCGCATTCGAAACCGGCGTCATCACCAAGGACGGCGAGCTGGTCGTGACAGACAACACGGCCATTGCCATGAACGGCACCAACAACCTTGTCGTGAACGGGTCGGCCATCACCGCGTCGCTATCCGCTTTTTCGGCGATCCAAAGCAGTGCGAGCTTCGTGTCGATGAGCGTCGGACCGAACGGCCTTGTGCAATCCACCACCGGAGATGCTGTCGATTTGAGGGTGAGCACCTCTGCCGAGGTGGTCAACGCGGGAACGATCATTGCCGGGAACGACGGGATCACCATCGCGCGCAGCGACGAATCCGCCAACGCAGATGTAAGCAATTCCGGGTTGGTGGTCGGTGATTCCGACGGAATCGCCGTGACCAGCGGCACGGTCGCTGGCCGCGTCACCAATTCCGGCGAGATTTACGGCTATTCCAACCAGGGCGTCGAGATCAATTTTTCGATATCCGACACCGGCGGGTCGATCTTCAACAACTCCGGCTATGTCTATGGCAGGCAAGAGGCATTCCTGGGCGGCTCGGGCACCGACGTGGTTATCAACACCGGGACGCTCGACGGGAACGTGACGCTGGCCGGAGGCGCCGACAGGTTCGACAGCCAGGGGCTGGTCACCGGCAATGTCCAGGGCGGCGATGGCAATGACACGCTGCTTGGCGGTGTGGGCACCGACCGTCTGTTCGGCGGGGCGGACGACGACCTGATCGCCGGGCGCGACGGCGACGACCTGCTCTTCGGGAACGATGGCGCCGACAGTATGCTGGGCGGCAACGGCAACGACGAGATGACCGGCGGTTCGGGCGCCGACACGCTGATCGGCAACGACGGCGACGACACGCTGTCCGGCGACGATGGCAACGATCTGATCCTGGCAGGCGCCGGCAACGACAGCATGACCGGCGGCAACAACAACGACACCATGAACGGCAATGCCGGGGACGACACGCTGCTGGGCGGGGCGGGCAATGACATCCTTGTCGGGCAGGACGGATCGGACCTGCTCGACGGCGGTGCGCTGAATGACATCCTCGACGGCGGCAACGGCGATGACGTGCTCGAAGGCGGCTCTGGCAACGACATCCTGCGCGGTCGCGCCGGTGAGGACGACCTTGCCGGGGGTCTTGGCCTCGACCTGCTGACCGGCGGGCAGGATGCCGACAGCTTCGTCTTTCGCAGCATTGCCGAAACCGTGGTCGGCGCCATGCGCGACCAGATCCTCGATTTCGAACAGGGGGTGGACACGATCGTGGTGGCGGGCCTCAGCCCCGGCGTTT